>NZ_QVMO01000080.1 GCF_010501055.1 Dysgonomonas sp. 521 | reverse complement strand
TGATGAATCTTTCATCACTTCATTCAGCCGGCAAGCCGATGGTGGGTCGTACGGCGAAGCGGGGCGCAATGCTTTTTTGCTTACTTTTGGAGCTTTGGCCAAAAGTAAGGCAAGCAATCTGTGATTGCGCGCAGATAAAAAAGAACGTTTTAAGTAGCGAGGGCAGAACTGAATTAAAAATTCATATTATGCCGAGTCACGACAAACAACGTTCACAGGAGCGAAGCGTATGTAAAACGACTAATGGAATTGAACACATAATTTAAACAAAACGAAATACTGATTCACATTATTCAATAGCTTACCTATTTTTCATATTTCCTTTTCCTGTACAAAATAACCGACCCCATTAATAATAAAATAAATAAAGCAGGAAAACCGATATTAAGAATGGCGTATTTATCACGGTTCTCATAAGCTGCTTTTTTATTTAATACATACAGTTTTTGTTGCTTGGCACGTAATTGCATCAGCCCGTTGTCACTTGTCAGCCAGTTCACGGCATTCACTATAAAATCCCTGTTGCCGAACTGCTGTTGCGAAACACGGTCGTATCCCATTGGCAACACCTGAGAGTTCTCGCCCTTGCCTTGTATATCATTTGTTATAATATCAGAAGACGATACGACAACCATTTTGGTATGGCTGCTACGGTTTATTGTCCTATGTTTTCCGGCTTTCACACTGTCAGGCACCGCCCGGTTCTGAAACACAGAAGTAAATTCTCCTTCGAGACTTACAGCCACAGGGATAAACTGCTGGTCGAAGTAACCCTGTTGATCCTGTATTCTCTCTACATCAAAGTCGATTACTTCCGGCACTTTTACCAGATGCGTATTTGCCGAGCTTGTCAACAATACATTTTTCAGGATATCAGGAGAGCTGTTTACAATGTCGATCGAACTGGCAAACCCTGCTTTTACATCCCTTATATTCTTCGTTATCGGGAAATCCTGAGACGGAATCAGCAATGGCTGAAAATAACTTGGAACCATAACAGCCGACTGCGTATTATCATCACTTATCAGGTAAGTAGATACGCACTGCCTGTCCTGAATCAGATCCGGATTGACGCGTATGCCATACGAAAACAGCATATCATCCAGATTGGTTTCATTCTTCATACTGGCAGAACGCCCCGTTGCTGCTAAATCCTGATGCGAATAGAAAGCGCCGTCTATAAGCCACAGGACTTTACCTCCGGACATTATATACTGGTCAAGGACATATTTCTCCGTTTCGCTATATTTCAATAATGGCCCCGCTATAATAACAGCGCTAAAGCCGCCTAATACGCTCACATCGTTTCCTATCTGTCCCCTGTTTACAAAATAATACTTCGCTAAAATATCCTCCGCGTCATATACATAAGCCTGCGGCACCTCGTTATGCCCTTCTATAAAAGCTATTTCCTTCGGTTCTTTTTGCCCTAAAAGACGGATCGCATCCGTAAATTCGAATTCAAGGCCTTCGATAGACGCGTTTATATTTTCCTCGGCTGTGTACCCCGCTATATTTTTCAACAGGGAAACAACCAATGTATCTTTTCCGCTCGTCAATTGGGCATACGGATAAATCATCTTACGGCTCGATTTCCCCTCCCTGTCCATTTCATTCAACACGATACCGGGCATTCCCCTGTCCGACATCGTACTATATATATCCGAAACAGCATCCCCTTCCTGATATGGGTTCACATATCTAATATTCAAACTGTTATCGGCATAGCGCGCATAGTCGTTCAATATATCATTTACCGCGTTCTGCAAACGCTGGAAGCCATAATTTAAATCTCCGGTCAGATAAATATCAACAGTTACAGGTTGTTCGTTACCTACACCTTCCAGTAAACTAATTGTATAATCACTCAATGTATAGCGCTTATCTGCCGTAAAATCAATACGGAAGTTTGGAATAAAATAAAAACAAATATTGAGAAGGATTATCAAACATAAAATTCTAAATAACTTCCGTACATTCCTGTCCAAAAAGAAAACGGAGAGAACCGTAAACAAAATGGAATAATTGGCTATTACCAATATATCTTTCAGTTGTATCACCCCCCTTTGCATCAGTTTGTAATGATAGGATAATCCTAATGAGGATATGACTGATTGTATTTTTCCTGAAAGGAAGAGTCCCGCGCACAGGTCAAAGCCATACAAGACAAAGAGGCTGAACGCAACCGATATGATAAGAGCTACGATTTGATTTCGGGAAACCACCGAGCCAAATAGCCCGGCAGATATCAAAACCAGAATTATCAATATCAGGGAAATATATGATGCGGCAATACTACTCAGGTCGATATTACCTACGGGGTTTGCCAATTGTGACAAAGAATATACATAAATAAGGGTGGGCAGCAATGTGGCCAATACGAATATGAATACAGCTGAGAACTTGCTCCAGTAAATACCAATCGCACTTACTGGCCTCGCTCTCAATATATCTAACGTCTTATTTTTTCTTTCCTCTGCAAAAGAGCGCATCGTGAGGGCTGGAACAAGGAATGCAAGCAAAACAGCGGATAGGTCGAAGAAATAAACCATGTCCGCATAGCCATTATCCACAAAGTTGTATTTCCCCGAAAAGAACCACAACAGCCCGCCCATAGCAAGGAGATAAGCCAATGAGAAAAATGCCCCGAAAGAGGAGCAAAAAACAGACCTAAGTTCTTTTAATACTAAAGCTTTCATATATCTTTGTATAATTAGAAGAGGATAGCACAATGGCTAAACAGAAGATAAAGATAGTTATTTTATTTATTCTGATAATCACAATCCTTATCGGAGTATGGCGGTTGTATAATATGCTGGAGCGAAACAAACAGTCGTTCACTACAAACATATATGATTACATATCGCCACAAGCGGTAAGTGTGATAAATATCAACAGGGAATATAATCTGGATAAACTGTATATATACGATCCGTCCCTAAAAAAACTGATAGAGATGCTTGGGGATAACCTGTCATTCCCGATTGTTATATCAGAATATAAGAATAAGGAAAGAATACTGATTGCAAAAGTAGGACAAGAAGAGGAATCGGAGATAAAAGATTTTCTGAATAAATATATCGCGCCACATTACCCGCCAAAAGAAAGGCAATACAAAAGCGCCGGAATATTATATTACACATTATCGGGAGACAGGTTTCTTGTCTGTACTTTCTATAAAGGTATTTTTGCTGTGAGCTACAATTACAAGCCGATTCGGGCATTCATCGATTCCGACCCAGAAAACACCTTTTTTTCTGACGAGCAGAATGAGGAACTAATAGCTAGAATAAGAAACAGTACCCCTATATGCATGTTTGCAAAACTGCAAAACAATATGCTGGCACTTGACTATCAAACACAAAACGATTCGATTATATTAGACGGATACATTCTGGACAATAATAAGGTTTTGAAGGACTCGATCAGTCCCGATTACGCCGTTTTACCCTATCTGATGCAACTACCGGATAGTATATGCATAGACAGTATCAGCGTGCAAAAAGAAAATAAACCTGTAAACGTTAAAATTTTCCTAAACAAAAAGCTCTGATTCTGTGTTTAAACTGATAAACAAGATATTTATTAAACAAACAAAATAAAATAATCATGTCCGTATTAAAAGAGTTAAAAGCGTTTATGATGCGTGGCAACGTAGTCGATATGGCTGTCGGTGTCATTGTAGGCGGAGCTTTCGGCAAAATAGTATCATCACTGGTGAGTGACGTAATCATGCCTCCTATTGGCGTAATATTAGGCGGAGTAAACTTCTCGGAACTGAAAATCGTTCTGAAACACGCTGTAGGAGATACTGCCGCGGTAACCATAAATTATGGTACATTCATACAAACTGTATTTGATTTTGTAATTATCGCTACAGCTATATTCTTTGCCGTAAAAGCTATTAACATGCTCCAAAAGAAAAAAGAAGAAGAACCTGCCGCTCCTCCGGCTCCAACGAATGAAGAAGTTCTTCTTACAGAAATCAGGGATTTATTAAAGGAACAAAATAAAAAATAATATCTTTGATAAATCAAACTTAACAAACTAATATTATGGTAAAGTATTTCTCAGTATTTTTTGTAACGATTGTGTTACTACTGGCAGGTTGCGGTAGTGTACCCGTCACAGGACGGAAGCAATTGAATCTGGTATCTAACCAGGAGGTTCTCACATTAAGCTTACAGCAATATAGCGATTTCATGAAATCAGCCCCTGTATCTACGGATAAAACCAATACCGCTCTGGTGCAAAGAGTGGGCAGGAATATTGCAAACGCGGTAGAAACATACCTGAAGAATAATGGTTACGCCGATGAGCTATCCTCCTATTCATGGGAATTTAACCTTGTAAAGAGCAACGATGTGAATGCATTCTGTATGCCGGGCGGCAAGATTGTAGTATATGAAGGCATATTGCCGTATACACAGAATGAGACAGGGCTGGCTGTTGTTTTAGGACACGAGGTTGCCCATGCGGTTGCCAAGCACGCGAATGAACGTATGAGCCAGCAAATGATGACAGAATATGGTACAGCTGCCATCGGCACAGCCTTGGGGGGAGCTTCTACCGGAGTACAACAGGCTGCGGCCGTTGCGTTGGGATTGGGTTCTCAGTATGGAATCCTGTTGCCTTACTCCCGTAAACAAGAACTTGAAGCTGATAAGCTGGGATTGATATTTATGGCAATGGCAGGCTATGATCCCGGTCAGGCTGCGGCATTCTGGACACGTATGTCTCAACAGGGAGGCAGTACTCCTGAATTTATGAGTACACACCCTTCGGATAATACGCGTATCCAACAGATACAAAGAGACTTGCCCGAAGCCCTCAAATACTATAAAGGTGGTAGCGGTACTACAAATTCAGGTTCAGCAAAGACTTCTAATAAATGGAGTTTCTGATAGGATAATGTAGAAATGAATAAGAGAAGGGGCTGGTAAAAACCAGTCCTTTCTTATTTAAACTTTCTATAGAAAGGATAATCGGCAATATCTAATAAAGGCTTGTCTCCGTTACTATCCCCGTATGCATACAGCCGGTATGATTCCCTGTCAGGATATAGTTCCAGCAAGCGTCTCACTTTCTCCTGCCCATAGCAGTTTTTCCCTACGAATTTTCCGGTAATAATACCATCAATTATTTCTATCCGCGTTCCTATTACGTTGTCTATCCCGGCAGATTCAGCCCACGGGGCTATCCAATTGGCAATGGAAGCGCTATCGATGATAACGGAATGCCCTTCTTGCTGATGATATTTAAGTTTTTCTATTGCTTCCGGCTTCAATATATTGCCTACCCTGTTCTTATAATCAGCACAGACTGCATTAAAATCTGTTTCGGATTTTCCGCTAAAAAAATAAGAGAACAACCTCTCTTTCGCTTTGTCATTTGTTATAAAACCAAGCTTAAAAAGGATCAGCATAGGCGATAACAAAAGTAAGCCTGCTATCAGACGGGGCATCCCCAGATAAAAGCCGATGAAATCAAACAATGTATCCCTATCTGTCAGCGTACCGTCAAAATCAAATACCGCGACAACCTTGGAAGATGAATCAGCCATCATTATTTATTTGAAAAAACTGGTTATAACAAAGAAAGATACCGCCCATAAGATCAGTACTATACGAATAAAGTTATCTTTGAGGAATATCTGGGTAGGATTTCCGCTTCGCTCTTCTACGAAGACAATCTGTAAATACCTGAACAGGCCGACAAATACAAAGAAGGACGTCAGATAAAGATTATCCCCGTTCCGTTCCGTAACTTCCGGCGATACCGTGTACATAATATATGCGACAATCATTATCGCGGCTACTATAACGATAGCTACATTCAGGAAGGGAGTATTATAGCCATCTACATTTTTCCGTACCTTGTCTCCTGTCTTTTCATATATGACCACATCATCGCGCCGCTTACCTAAAGCAAGGAATATAGCCAGCAGGAAGGTCATTACTACAATCCAGCGCGAAAGAGGTGTGTCTGTCACTACGCCGCCGACAAATATGCGGATAACAAACCCTACCGCGACAATACTGATATCGATAATAGGGATATGTTTCAGTTTCAGCGAGTAAAATATATTGAGGACGAAGTATGACAACAACAGTGCCAGCGCCACATAATTTTTCAAGATAAACAAATAAACCGAAACGCTGATTGCTAAGAGAATAAATATCAGGGATAGCGCTTCTTTACGGCTTACGGTGCCCAATGCCAAAGGCCTGTTACGCTTTTCGGGATGTAAGCGGTCAGCCTCAATGTCATTCCAGTCGTTGACGATATAGATAGAACTTGCTACAAAACAAAAACCGATAAAAGCCCATACATCTGCAATCAAAAGAGGTATCTGATTCATTTTGAATGCAAAGAACAAGGGCAGGAAGATAAAAAAATTCTTTACCCATTGATGAATTCGCATTAATTGCAGAAAGTATTTTATTTTACTCATCCTTTGTTTGTATTATAACACTAATGGAAATCAATTTGCCGGATATAACCGCTGCGCCAAATTAATAAATTCTGAAAGACGGTACAAATTATTAATCACTAATCCGACAAACAGGCATAAAATAAGCACTACAAATGCTTTTGCCGGAAAACCTTTCAGTTTTTTATATAACCACCCAAACAATAGTGGAACACAGTATATCCAGTGAGCACCGTATATAAAGGGCTGATCCATACCGAACTTCAAAAAACAATGGATAACAATATCCACCAAAACCAGTAAGAATATCATCTGCACAAAGGCATTCTTATAATTACTGATTAACGAAAACAGCATCAGTACCAACACAACGGTTGCATATAAATATTGCCACCAGAAGAGGTAATCACCTTCAATAATATACATCAGGCCTGTCCCCTGTGCCTCATAATTCATCATGTGAGAAAAAAAGACAGGAGCGCCGAAGAAATGGATAAAAAGCATACGGAAATAAGGAGTACCTGATAAAGACATATCTGTAAAAGATTCCCGATGTATAAAGATGGACTCAAAATAGTTCTTATTCAGAAATACCGCGCTGAAAATATGCACCACACACAATATAGCCAGAAAGATAAGGCTCAGCAATACAATCTTCTTCAACACAGACATTTTCTTCTCTTTGAAGAATAAAACGGGGGCGATCCCTTTTGCGACATTGGTAATAGTAATGCCACCCAGTATAAAGTCGGCCAGCACTATATTAGAGACGAAAGGCGGAGATTCCTTCTTTTTTATATAAGATGAATTATAATAAACATTGAATGCCAGGAATAAAGCCGACAATGTAAAACTCTCAGGCGTAAAACAAAGTATAAGGTTTGTAGAGAAAAAGGCAAAGAATAATGTCAACAGGTATGATACCGGTTTCTCGATATCCGCTATTTCCCTCAAGTACCTGTATACATATACGCAGGACATGCTTATCATAGAAGATGACAGCAGGACAAAGAACAATGTTTTTGCCTTAAATGTAATAAGGTAAGCCAATGCATTGCCTATCAGTACAAACGGATAGTAAAACACCATCAGCAACGGATGCCCGCTGATCTGGGTTCGTCCATGTTCAAGTATCAAAGGATTATCATACGAGAAGTAAATATCGGTCTCAATGGTCGTATTATCCACTATAGATGTACTAAAAACAATATAGACCGAATACAAGAAATAAAACAACAATAATATTACAAAAAGATATTTTTCTTCTTTCTTTTGTGGTAAAAGAGTTTTTAGAAAACATTTTATGTCATCAATAAGAGAGGTTATTTTTCCCATATTCTATTAATTCTGGCGATTTATAAATTCGCCTGCACATTACATTGGATTGTCAAGTTGTAAATAAAGCCCAAATTTACGTCATTAATTCCTAAATCACATAATCGATAAATAAAAATAAGTGATAAATAAGTACTAAGTTGAAATTAGTTTATATTATTCGCATTTATATTAATGCTTATAATCAGACATATACATTTAAAAATAATATAAACTAATTCGTGTTCTGTACTTAATCCTTATTACCTGTTTATGTGAATCAAGGGTTTAATGCAGTAGCTCAATAATGCAAATCAAGGACTAAATGTGCCGTTAGGTACGTCCTATTGGTAGAAACTCATTGTAAGTCGTTCATATCTACATGTTTCTTGTTTCTTATGGATTTGTTACTTTTCAGCCATTTTGTTGAACTGATTAACCAAATTCTGAAAAATCCCTAATTTTGTTAACATCAAGGTTATTTCTTTTTATATTTGTAAGAATATAGGATGCGCCTCGGATATCCTTATGGGAGCGATACTCCCAACAGATATCTTTCAGTTTTCACTATATTTGTACTTACGATTTTAACAATAGAATGAATCACATAAAACAACAGATTGACGCTCTTCGGGAAGAGTTGAACAAACATAATTACGACTATTACGTTCTGTCTGCACCCACTATTTCAGATTTTGAGTTTGATAAGAAGTTAAAGGAACTGGCTGATTTGGAGACCCGGTATCCGGAGTTTTTCGATCCCAATTCGCCGACCCAGCGTGTAGGTAGCGATATAAATAAATCATTTCGTCAGGTTCAGCATAAATACCCGATGTTGTCGTTAGCCAACACATATACCGAAGAGGAAGTGACAGATTTCTATAACCGTGTAAAAAAAGGGTTGAACGACGACTTCGAAATAGTATGTGAACTGAAGTATGACGGTACATCTATTTCGCTTACTTATGTAAATGGTGAACTCACTCAGGCTGTTACACGCGGCGATGGAGTGCAAGGCGATGATGTGACGGCAAATGTGCGCACCATACGCAGTATCCCTTTACGGTTGAGAGGTTCGGATTATCCTGCCGAATTTGAAATCCGGGGAGAGATACTGATGCCTTGGTCTGTTTTTGAATCGCTAAATAAGGAAAGGGAAGAACAGGAGGAAATGCTGTTTGCAAACCCTCGTAATGCAGGTTCGGGGACACTGAAACAACAAGACCCTAAAATTGTAGCATCAAGGAAACTCGATTCATATCTTTATTATCTTCTGGGAGAGGACCTGCCTACCGACGGGCATTACGAAAACCTGATGAAAGCTAAAGAATGGGGCTTTAAGATATCCGATGCCACAAAGAAATGCAAGACACTGGATGAAATATTCGCCTACATCCATTATTGGGATACGGAACGTAAGAATCTGCCTGTGGCAACCGATGGCATCGTGCTGAAAGTAAATTCGCTGACTCAGCAAAGGAATCTGGGATATACTTCCAAGTTTCCACGTTGGGCCATTGCCTTTAAGTTTCAGGCCGAAAAAGCTGTAACGACCCTTGAGTCTGTTTCGTATCAGGTTGGGCGCACAGGAGCAGTTACTCCGGTTGCAAACCTCAAGCCCGTTAAATTGTCGGGCACAACGGTAAAGCGTGCCTCCCTTTATAATGAAGATTATATCAATCAGCTAGACCTGCATATCAACGATCAGGTATATGTGGAAAAAGGAGGGGAAATAATACCTAAAATTACAGGCGTTGATACGACTAAGCGTGGTATGTTTGACGCGAAAGTCGATTTTATTAAGACATGCCCCGAATGTGGTACCCCTCTGGTAAAGGATGATGGCGAAGCGATATATTATTGCCCGAATGAAACGGGTTGCCCGCCCCAGATAAAAGGGCGTATAGAGCATTTCCTTACCCGTAAGGCTATGAATATAGCCGGAGGATCCGAAACGGTGGAGCATCTCTACAATGCCGGGTATATCCGTAATATAGCGGACTTATATACGCTTAATTGGCAAGACGTATCCAGACTGGAGCGTTGGGCCGAAAAGAGCGCTAAGAACCTTATAGACAGTATTCACGCTTCGGTTTCGGTTCCTTACGAAAGAGTCCTTTTCGCGTTGGGTATCCGCTATGTAGGCGAAACTGTCGCCAAAAAGCTGGCCTTAGCCTTTCCTTCCATCGATTTGCTTCAAAACGCATCTTTAGAAGAACTCGTTCAGGTAGACGAGATAGGAGACAGGATAGCCCGGAGTATTATAAAATATTTTGGAAATACCGCAAATTTGGATGTCATAGAAAAACTTCGTTCTTTTGGTATACAATTCGAACTGAGCGAATCTATTGTTGCGCAGCGCACCGAGAAACTGAAAGGCTTGTCGATAGTAATCAGCGGAACGTTCGAAAGACATTCCCGCGATGAGTATAAGAGCATGATAGAACAAAACGGAGGCAAGAACAGCGGTTCTATCTCTTCGAAAACGAACTATATTTTAGCCGGGGATAATATGGGGCCGGCTAAGTTGGAGAAGGCAAAAAGTCTTGGAGTGCCTATTATCGATGAAGATGGCTTTTTGAAAATGTTGGAATAATTTTTTGTATAAACCTAAATAATAAAGATCAACCATGGAGTTAAATTTATTAAAAGAAAAATTCAAATCACTGTACGGGACAGAAGGTACAATGTATACTTCGCCCGGACGTATTAACCTTATTGGAGAACACACCGACTATAATGGAGGTTTCGTATTGCCGGGAGCTATAGATAAAGCCATGTATTGCGTTATCAAGCCCAATGGTACACCAGACCGTATCAAGGCGTATGCGATGGATTTGTCTGAAATGGACGAATTCGGACTGGATGATATTCCAATCAAGCAGTGGGGAAAATACATATTTGGTGTATGCCACGAGATCATGAAGCTGGGTAAGCAGGTTCAGGGATTTGATTGCGTATTCGCAGGCGATGTGCCCCTTGGTGCGGGTATGTCTTCTTCCGCGGCTCTCGAAAGCTGTTTCGGGTTTGCTATCAACGATATGTACAACCTAGGACTGGATCGTTTCCAGTTGGCTAAAGTAGGACAGGCTACAGAGCACAACTATGTAGGCGTAAAATGTGGTATCATGGATCAGTTCGCATCTTGCTTCGGCAAAGAAGGGTCGTTGATCCGTCTCGATTGCCGTTCATTGGAATATAAATACATTCCGTTCAATCCGGAAGGTTACCGTCTGGTGTTGTTAAATACCTGTGTGGCTCACGAATTGGCATCTTCTGCTTATAACAAGCGTCGCGAATCATGTGAAAACGCGGCGTCATATATCCGTAAATACCATCCTGAAGTAGAATTGCTTCGTGACGCTACTATAGAGATGCTGAAAGAAGTAGCGAATGAGGTAAGCGCGGAAGACTATATGCGTGCCGAATTTGTAATTGAAGAAATTGCACGTATGGGCGAGGCCTGTGATGCATTGGAAAGAGGCGATTACGAAACTGTAGGTAAGAAAATGTATGAAACTCATATCGGTCTTAGCCGTAAATATGAGGTTAGCTGCGAAGAACTTGACTTCTTGAATGATGTTGCACGCCAATGCGGAGTTACAGGCTCACGTGTTATGGGTGGAGGTTTTGGCGGTTGTACGATCAACCTGGTGAAAAACGAACTTCATGACGATTTCATCAAACGTGCGACTGAAAGTTATGAACAAAAGTTCAGGATCAAACCTAAAGTATATGAAGTGGTGATTAGCGATGGCGCCAGAAAACTATAAAAAATGATCAAAAGCAGAATTTATTTTCTACTAACAGAGGACAGTATAACATATAATCCGTAATTTATAATTCATAACTCAATTACTATGTTTGATTTTTTAGTAAAATGGAAAATAGATTCTGCTTTTAAAAAAAATAGGAGAAACCATACTTTTCGTAACCTGGAAAGTATGGAAAGTATCCTTATCCTGTTTTCATACAGCGATTGGAAGGTAATAGAGTCCATCGGCAGAGAACTATCGTCCTACAGAAAAAAAGTGGTAATGTGGACTGTGCAGCCATCACAGAAAGCCGAGGGAGACAATACGATATTCCCAGCTAACGTAAGGATTATCCATCCGAAGGAAATATCCATGATACAAATTGTTTCATCATCGGTATTGAAGGAATTTGGAGCTCTAACATATGATACGTTGATAGACCTGACCACTACCGAAAACAAGGTGTTCGACTATCTGTTGGCTCGCAATTCATCGGAATGCTGTATCGGAATATCCAAAACAGAATATAATGCTTACGATTTCGTCATACTGAGAGAGGATGATATGGATTTGCCGGAAACATTCAATCAAATAAAAAATTACCTGAATAATGTGCGTTGAGGTATAAATTAATTCTTAATTTTGCACAAATAGAAAGATAGTAAATACAAGATAAGGTTTAATGTTACGCTTAGTAACTGTTTAAATTTTATTCGTTCAAATTTTTAGAGCTGTATTAGAGCTGCTTATTTACATACGCTTCGCTCCTGTGACCGTTGGTTCTTCCTCGAAACGATAATAGCGGGCTATTTACATACGCTTCGCTCCTGTGACCGTTGGTTGAGTTGAGAGAAAGGAAAAAACAGCCGAAAACAGACTAAAAGTGAACGAAGAAAAAGGTATAATAAAATATTCGTATAAAATTTAAATAGTTACTTACTCGTTATAGCTAACAATAAATGTTATACTTGGACTGTTAATAAACGGGTCTGCGACCTTATACTTTTCAAAAGAAAAGATAGACTTTATGCCTAGGATAAATCTCAAAGGAATGGGAGTTGCTCTGATAACTCCTTTTAAAGAAGATGATAGTGTTGATTATGATGCTTTGCTTCGCTTGATTGATTATCAGTTACAAAACGGGACTGATTATCTGGTCGTGCTGGGAACTACAGCGGAAACCCCTACGTTGACCGAAAGCGAAAAGAAGCAGGTAGTCGAATTGGTAGTAAGCAAAGTCAATGGGCAGATACCTGTTATTGTGGGCGAAGGTGGCAATAATACACGGGCTATCGTAGAAAAGTTAAAGAAGAATGATTATGAAGGTATAGACGGGATACTATCCGTTGTGCCATACTATAATAAACCTTCGCAGGAAGGTATCTACCAGCACTATAAAGCTATTTCGGAAGCTTCATCATTGCCGGTTATAGCATATAATGTGCCGGGGCGTACGGGGGTTAATATGACTGCCGATACTACATTGCGCATTGCGAATGAGCTACATAATGTTGTCGCTGTAAAGGAGGCTTCGGGCAATATGACGCAAATGGATGATATCATCAAACGTAAGCCGGAGCATTTCGATGTTATTTCGGGCGATGACGGCGTGACATTCCCTTTGATAACCCTTGGCGCTATAGGCGTCATATCTGTTATAGGCAACGCTTTCCCCAAAGAGTTTAGCCGTATGACACGTTTGGCTCTCGAAGGCGATTATGCCAGTGCCCTGACTATACACCACAGTTTCAATGAATTATTCAATCTGCTTTTTGTAGATGGCAATCCGGCCGGAGTAAAGTGTATGCTCAATATGATGGGATATATAGAGAATAAGTTACGCTTACCGCTAGTGCCCACCCGTATTACAACTTACGAGCAAATAAGAAATGTGCTTCTGGAGCTGAATATCAAGTGTTAAACCCTTACTATAAGAAATAAATAAAAATGACCTTATGGATATAAGGTCATTTTTGTTATATAATGGAGTGTAAATCAAACTAGTGTAACCTCTATCTCCCTCTCCCTTATCATATCAATAATGTGTGCAGGTGCATTCGTATCCGTTATAATCTGGTGTACCTTGTTCAGGTCGCAGATCTTACAGAACCCTCTTTTTCCGAATTTAGAAGAATCGGTCAATATGATGATCTTTTGGGCGGCGTCTATCATCTGTTGGTTTATTCTGGCCTCACTCATGTCGCTGGTGGTAAGGCCATAGTCCAGATCGATGCCGTCCACTCCCAGAAACAGTTTATTGCAAGAGAGGCTTTCCAGTATGTTTTCCGCATAGTGACCGATGACCGATACCGAGTTTTTTCTCATGCTGCCTCCCAGCTGTATGATTTCGATATTGGGATTATAGCATAGGCTCAGGGAAACTTTTACAGATGAGGTAATGACTGTTATGTTTTCATTCACATTTATTTCGTTAGCGAAAGCCAGCAATGTAGTACCCGAAGCTATTATTATTTTATCATTTGGTTCCAGAAGCCTGTTTGCTGCTTTTGCTATCTTCATTTTTTCGTCTATCTGCATCTTCTCTTTCACGTCTATATGCTTATCAGAGATGATAGAACTCAGGCTGCTGGCACTTCCATGATTACGATATAGCATTTTTTTGCTTTCAAGATATTTTAAATCCTTACGAATCGTAACTTCTGAGACTCCGAGTTTTTCACTGAGATCCTGTACCTTTACATATCCGTCATCTTTGAGCTGCTCCAGTATATATTTGTGTCGCTTTGCTATATTCCCCATACCATAAGTTAATTTGTAAGTTAGTAACAGATACAAAGATATAAAATATTTTATAAGTGTAAATAGTGAAAATAACATCTTTCGATTTTTATTTCGCTTTTCTATAAATGGCAATTTTACTCATCTTTACACTTCTGTTTGGTTTCGATATGCTTTTGAATAATTTCATATTTTAGTAAATTTCTTCGAATTACATAAAAAAAAGTTTCGATTTTGTTTGTTTATTTCAAACTCTTAATTAATTTTGTGAATATAAAAATATAAATACAATGAAACGAGATAAATATATACATCAGATAGCGGACAGATCTATAACATGGGATTTTGTTATCGTTGGTGGTGGCGCCACTGGGCTTGGTGCTGCCGTTGATGCTGCGTCCAGAGGTTTTAAAGTAGCCTTGCTGGAACAGGCGGATTTTACAAAAGCGACATCCAGCCGTAGTACAAAACTGGTACATGGAGGAGTTCGTTATTTGGCGCAGGGAGACGTTGGATTGGTTGTGGAGGCTCTCCGCGAAAGAGGTTTGATGAGGAAAAACGCGCCGCATCTGGTAAAAGACCAGCGTTTTATTATCGGGAATTACAAGTGGTGGGAAAGACCGTTTTATACAATAGGACTTACTGTGTATGATTTGCTGGCAGGCAAGAGAGGTTTGGGGCGTTCTTTGCCGATGAGTAAAAAGTCGGTGACGAATGAAATACCTCAGATAAGAACCGATAAATTGAGAGGCGGGGTTGTGTACCATGATGGTCAGTTTGACGATTCCCGCATGGGGATTAATCTGTTGCAAACTGCTGCTGAACAGGGAGCTTGCGTGGCTAACTACGTAAAAGTAACCGGATTGGTAAAGAGTGAGTCCGGAAAAGTTTCCGGAGTTAATGTTTATGATGAGATCGGAAAACAGGCATATACATTGAATGCAAAAGTTGTTATCAATGCTACAGGCATATTTGTAGACGATCTGATGAAGATGGATGCGCCCGAAAAAGATAATATCGTCCGTCCTAGCCAAGGTGTTCATCTTGTTGTTGATAAATCCTTTTTGGGAGGCGATACCGCTATTATGATACCTAAAACAAGTGACGGGCGTGTGATGTTTGGCGTGCCCTGGCACGATAAAGTGGTTTTGGGGACTACCGATACGCCTTTGAAAGAATTTGTATTGGAGCCGCATGCGTTGGAAGAAGAGATAGAATTTATATTGAAGACTGCCGGAGAATATTTAACGAAAAAACCGAAACGCGAAGACGTACTTTCTGTTTTTGCCGGATTGCGTCCACTTGCTGCGCCCAAAAAAGATTCGGACGGAAAAAAGACGAAGGAGATATCGCGTAGCCATAAAATCGTTATTTCCGATAGCGGGCTCATTACTATTACAGGCGGGAAATGGACTACATACCGCGATATGGCGGAGGATGTTGTGAATAAAGCCATTGAGATAGGGAATCTTCCTCGTAAGGAATGTGTAACCCGGGGGTTGCATATACATGGTTATAAAGAAAATGTAGACAGGACTAATTTCAACTATGTGTACGGAAGTGATATAGATAAGATAAACGAGCTTCAACGACAGCAGCCGGAACTTGCCAAAAAACTGCATCCGGGCTATGATTATACAGCGGCAGAAGTCGTATGGGCGGTACGTGAAGAGATGGCTCTGACCGTAGAGGATGTGTTAGCCCGAAGGTTTAGGGCTTTATTTCTCGATGCCCGCGCTGCCATAGATATGGCGCCGGAGGTAGCTTCTGTCATGGCGAAGGAAATGGGAATGGATACCGTCTGGGAGGAAGCTCAGGTCTCTGAATTTATTGAATTGGCACAGCACTATTTATTAGTACCCTATAAGCAAAAATAAATAATGGGAATCAAGGGTTAAATGTGCCGTTAGGCACATCATATTGGTAGAAGCATGAATGAAATTCGTTTTTTGTGCCGTCAGGTACAAAATGTGAATTGTTCTGTAGATATTGCGTACCTGACGGCACGCAATTAACCGGTTAAAGCTTCTTTCTACCAACATTCAGTCCCTAAAGGGACAAAAAATAGCACATTTGACCCTTGATTCGCATAAATAATACTCATATATTTTGTTACAACCTAAAATAATATCAGGAAAATGGAAAAGTACATTTTATCATTCGATGCTGGTACTACCAGTTCGAGGGCAATTGTCTTCGACCACAAAGGAGAGATACGCTCTGTTGCACAAAAAGAATTTACCCAGTTTTTCCCTCAGAGCGGATGGGTAGAGCACGATCCGCATGAAATATGGTCATCTCAGGCAGCTGTAGCAGCCGAGGCTATTACAAAGATCGGGATAAATGGGGCCAATATTGCCGCTATTGGTATTACTAATCAGCGTGAAACTACTATCGTATGGGATCGGGAAACCGGCGAACCTGTATACAATGCTATCGTGTGGCAGGACAGAAGGACTTCCGAATATTGCGATAGCCTGAAAAATGAAGGACTTTTGCCTTATATAAAGGAAAAAACAGGTTTGATCGTTGATGCTTATTTTAGTGCGACAAAGGTAAAATGGATTCTTGATAATGTAGAAGGAGCCAGGGAAAAAGCAGAAAGGGGAGAATTGGCTTTTGGTACCGTAGATGCTTGGATTGTGTGGCAGCTGACAAGGGGCGAAGTGCATGCTACAGATGTGTCGAACGCTTCTCGTACGATGTTGTATAATATCCATACACTGGGGTGGGACGAGGACTTGCTCAAGTTGTTTAATATCCCGATGAGTATGATGCCTAAGGTGTGTGCGTCAAGCGAAATCTATGGACATACCAAAACTACCATCTTTGCGTCCAAGGTGCCGATTGCCGGTATAGCCGGAGACCAGCAGGCTGCCTTGTTCGGGCAGATGTGCGTTGACCCGGGGATGGTGAAAAATACGTACGGAACAGGGTGTTTTATCCTGATGAATACCGGAGATAAACCTGTGGTATCAAAGAATAACCTTGTAACCACAATAGCATGGCAGGTAAATGGTAAAACCAGTTATGCGCTGGAGGGAAGCATTTTTGTAGGAGGTGCCATCGTGCAATGGCTGAGGGATGGTCTGGGAATAATTAATTCTTCATCCGAGGTTGAGGAGTTGGCAACCCGTGTGCCAGACAGCGGAGATGTATATTTTGTGCCTGCGTTGACGGGGCTGGGCGCTCCGTATTGGGATCAGTATGCGCGTGGTGCCATAGTTGGTATCTCCCGCGGAACTACCGCTGCCCATATCGCCCGCGCGGCTCTCGAAGGTATCGCTTATCAGACAATGGATGTGATTAACGCCATGATACTGGATGCCGGAGTTGGCCTCAAAGAGTTGAGGGTAGACGGAGGTGCTGCTAAGAATGATTTGCTGATGCAATTCCAGGCAAATGTATTGGGGCAGACAGTTATCCGTCCGCAAACGACAGAAACCACAGCTTTGGGTGCTGCTTACCTTGCAGGTTTGGCTGTAGGCTTCTGGGAAAATATCGAAGAGGTAAAAAAACAATGGCACATAGAGTCGAAATTTGAAGCCGATCCTAAAATAGATATGCATCTGGCTAAGAAAAAATGGTCGGAAGCTGTATACCGTTCCCAGTCGTGGGTAAAATAAAAGAAAACACACAGAACGAATTAACACGTAGAACTAAATTAACCTATTTAATATTTTAACACCATGGGCAAAGACATATTATTTGAATTTATAGGCACTGCCATACTTATTCTTTTTGGAGCTGGAGTATGCGCGAATGTTTCATTGAAAAAAACCTTAGGAAATAGTTCGGGTTGGGTTGTAATATCATTTGGCTGGGGGTTCGCCGTATTTGTTGCAGCTTTTATATCCGCGCCTTTTTCGGGTGCTCATCTGAATCCTGCCGTTACTATAGGCTTGGCTATAGCCGGAAGTTTCAAGGGAAGTATCATCGGTTATATAATTGCTCAAATGCTGGGTGCTATTTTGGGTGCTTGCCTGGTATACACGATGTACAAACCTCACTTCGATGCCGAAGAGAATCCCGACGCTAAATTAGGTGTGTTCTGTACCGGTCCGGCTATTAAAAACTGGGTTGCCAATTTCCTGAGTGAGGTTATCGGGACATTTGCTCTTGTCTTCGGTATTATTTATGCGGCCGGAGCCCAGATTGCAGGTCCTCTGCCTGTTGCTATACTGATTGTCGCTATAGGTATGTCCTTAGGGGGAACTACCGGATATGCTATCAACCCGGCACGCGATTTAGGTCCTCGGATCGCGCACGCGATATTGCCTATCAAAGGTAAGCGTGATAGCAATTGGGGATACTCTTGGCTTCCTGTGGTAGCTCCTGTCTGCGGAGGATCGTTAGCTGCCCTTTTATATCTGGTTTTGAATACCTAAAACAAAGAGCCTGTTTAAATTTTAGCGAAAATTTTTATTACAGGTTCGGGTCAATAGTTCTTAGCAATTTTTTTATGCTCTTTTTAGCGTCTTCTCCCATTTTTACTCTTGATTTAGCCCGCTAAACCGACGAGCAAAAATGATAAAATCCATCTAAAAGTAGCTATAAAAAAGATTTGCTATAAAATTTAAACAGACTAAAAATGAACGAAGAAAAAGGTATAATAAAATATTCCACAGTACATGACAAAAATTATTCAAACACGATTTGGAGACGATGTAGGGGCAGTGGCTTGTCCCTGCCCGCTTGTCATCGTTTACGGGCACC
>NZ_QVMO01000007.1:106914-122961 GCF_010501055.1 Dysgonomonas sp. 521 | reverse complement strand
AAACTCATGGCTCAAAGAAGTAAACAGGCATAAAATGCAAGTATGCTACCATCCGGGAATTATTCTTTTTATCAAGAGAATCACCAATATTTGGTCTACCTTTCTTTGAAGCAAGACTCAACAGCAAGTATATTAACATTAGTTGAACTGGTGCTACACTGCCATGAGTTTTTTTCAAAGAAAAGATTTTTATCGTCATTATCGTTTGGTTTATTGGTAAATAATGAGCACTCAGGATGACAAAGAGAATGTCGCATTAATTATTACTTATGCGAATCAAGGGTTAAATGTGCCGTTAGGCACATCATATTGGTAGAAACATGAATGAAATTCGTTTTTTGTGCCGTCAGGTACAAAATGTGAATTGTTCTGTAGATATTGCGTACCTGACGGCACGCAATTAACCGGTTAAAGCTTCTTTCTACCAACATTCAGTCCCTAAAGGGACAAAAAATAGCACAATTAACCCTTGATTCGCATAATATATGCCAATCAGGATTTGAGAAAAGGCTTGAAAAGCCAAATCTTCATAACCGCGGGTCATCGACCTGCGGAAAAAGGATGAGCAATACCAGCTGTCTGAAAGACAGGACATACTGTGTGTCCTGCCGCTTCGGGCAGGGGGGAGTGTAATTGCCTTGCTCCGTAAGCTACGCTGCGCTTGCATACGGTTATGAAGATTCTGCCTTTCAGGCAGGGGTTGAGCTGCTTTCAACCCCTGATTCGCATTACTTATTAGAGTTTATATTCAATAAGATTATATATGGTTTATTCTCTGTGATTTAATTGCCTGCTGCTTTAGCTGGAGGATAATAGTCTAATCAGATAATGGCTTTAGCCAAAATGTTTTGACTAAAGTCGTTTTCTATCTGTATTATTATCCACGACTTGAAAGTCGTGGCAACTAAAACTCCTAAAAATATGCTTCTTACTCTTTTATTGAATATAAACTCTATTATTTATCCATTCAATCTACCTTAAATCTTATAACTAAATTGGTATATTTGTAAATCTTTATAAATGCTCAAAATTTAATTATGAAAAAAGCTATTTTATTACCCCTGTTTTTATCGTTTAGCATATTTGTCTTGCTTGCCCAGTCGCATAACCACCTGTTGGTATTGGATAATTATACCATCCCCGTTAATCAGAAAGGTGCGCTAATAGGTAAAATTATTTCCCCCTCCGGCGGAACAGTATCGTTAGAGAAAGACCCTTCGGGATTATTTGAAGTTGACAAAGAAGGCAATCTTAAGTTGAAGAAAAAGAAACAATTGAAAGGGGAATCTCCTATATCTTATGAAGTAGTACTGAAAAGTGGGAGTGAATCGAAATCCTTCGAACTGGTAAAAGACGATTTTCTGCACAATAAAGTAATCGCACACAGAGGGGCTTGGCGGAATATGGATTATAGCCACAACTCGATGAGCTCTCTGAAGCAAGCCGTTGAGCTGGGGTGCGAAGGCTCGGAACTGGATGTGTGGATGTCGTCTGACGATGTTGTCGTACTGTCGCACGACCCATCGATAGGAGGTAAGGTCGTAGAGGAAACCACGGCTAAGGAATTGTCCGAAACCCCGTTGAAGAACGGAGACTTCGTGCCTACCCTCGAAGAATATATAAATTATATCAAAACCCAGAATAAGACTAAGTTAGTAGTAGAGATAAAAGGCACGAATAAAGGGAAGGCCATCGCCGATTCGGTTGTACAACTGGTACATCGCCTGAAAGCGCAGGCCTGGGTCGATTATATTTCGTTTGGCATGCAATACCTTGTTCGTGTAAAAGAGTTAGACCCCGCGGCTAAAGTATTGTACTTAGGTTCGGACAAGACACTGGAAGAACTGAAAGCCGCCGGAATGGACGGGGTGGATTTTCATTATTCACTGTTTCAGAAAGATAAGGGGCTGGCAGGTAAAGCCAAATCGATGGGGCTGCTTACAAATGCGTGGACAGTCAATGATGAAGCTGTGATGAAAGAAATGCTAGGATTCGATATTGATTTTATAACTACCGATGAGCCGGAGCTGTTGTTTAAGCTGATAAAGGAATAATCAGGCATCAGCCTATATGATACAGGCGCTGGAGATACTCATCTTCAGCGCTTTTTCGTGAAATACGATTATTTTCTGCACTTCATTTATGGAATATCTGTAAGAGTACCCTCTATTAGTTAAACAGAACGAAATTGAACGAAGAAAAGGGTATAATAAAATATTCGTATAAAATTTAAACAGTTACTAACTAATAAATACAGGTATTATGAGCAATAGGTCAGGTGTGTATGCTGTATGTTTCATAGGTCTTATCGTTTCCATCCCATTATATCACATCAGGAGCAAGTCTCTGGAAAGTAAACTGTTCAACCCGCTGAAAGGAATAAATTTCACATCTCAGGCGCCAGCCGGCGATGCTGAACCGGCATTGCCTACCATCGGGAGTGTATTGACTGTGGCCAAACCTGCATTGAAAGCAGCGTATGGCAATGATGCGATTGACAACGAAAGCCCTCTGCTGATAAATCTCGAAAATAATATATGGACTGTTGTAAGTTCGCCAAAAGAAGGACGGAAAGGAGGTGTTTTGCAGATCAGGATAGACAAAATTACAGGAAAGATATTGAATATATCACACGGGTAATAAACCCCAAAAAATACGGCTATTCCCCTTAGCCCCAACCCTGGCTGGGTAATGTTTAAGCATCTCTCTTCTTTTTCATTACTTGCAGTCAGGGTTGGTTTTTCGGGCAGGAGCATATTGCGCACGCCCGAAATCGAATTCAGGAAATGGAAATGGGCGCATATAATACGCCCATATACAAATAATAAATACGCTCGCTACCTTATTTCTTTTCTTTCTCTATATACGTAAATGTTGTTATATAGTTTTCAAAGGCTTTGTTGTTCTTGGTTGTGCCCGACATTTCAACTTGTGATACGAGATTATTTTCATCGAATGTATAATCATATTTTATATCAGCGTATGTAGAACCGTCACTTATTTTTGTTACCACAGCCTGTATAATGTTATTCTTACTCCTTGCCCCCATGTGTTCTGACAAGAAAGGCAGGTTTGCCATGAGCCAGCATGTAGTAGCCATATTGAACGTGTTTCGTGGCATTTCGTAGCAGTACTCCGAAGGTGCGGCGTGTTCCTTGTCGTCATAAGTATATTGGAACAGATAGCCTTTCGATGTCGAAACCTCTGTTATGTTGCCATCTACAACGGTATAAGTTTCCGAGTAGTTCAGCGAAGATTCAATCCCCGTTTTGTCGTAGTGATCCAGTTGCTGCATATACCCTGCGGCATCGTAGACAAATGTAGTTGAATCGTTTATCGATATTTTTTTTGTTGTTTCTTCGCCCGAGGTTCTCTCGGTATATCTTACATGCAGTGCATATTCAGCCTGTTTTTTGTCGTTAAGGAAAACAAGCAGGCTATCGTAATATACAGAGGTGGCATTTTGCTGGATAATTCTGGAATAAGACACCTTGCTGTCGCTGATGTAATCTACTACGATAGGCGAATCATTTTCTTTCGAACTTGTTATCGTCTTCATCAGGTCATCGTCAGTATAAGTGAATTCCTGACTGTAACGTCTCGAGAATCCCGGATTATCATCAGGGTAACCCACCGTTTTCAATAGCCAGTAATATTCCGGTTCCGGTTCTGGCTCGGGTTCTGGTTCAGGCTTAGGTTCCGGTTCTTCCTCCTGCGGATGATATAACATAAGGGAATCTGTAGAACAGGAATAAGTACAGAAAATAAGTAAAATAAAGATAATGTAGTAAGTAAAGGGCTTCATCTTCTGGTTATTTTAGGCTTCATTGTTTGTGGTACAAATATAATATTAAAATGTGTTAGAACATATAAAAGGTAAAATAATCATAGCATTTTAACAATAGAGTTTATATTGAAGAAAGTGTAAGATCCTCTAATCTATTTTTATCCCGATTCATTATCTCGCCCGATAATTTATACCTTTGTGTTTCATGAAAACTAAAAAATCTAAAATATGAAGTTCAAATCGTGCATCTTGTTAGCCGGCATGTTTATAGCAGTTAGCCTTTATCCTCAAAAAAAACTGACTATCAGTCAAATATACACAGCGCCTTCGGTAACGGTAGTCAATCCCCTGAAGATAGACAGCGTAAACCTGAAAGGCGAATCTTTTTCGGAAAAAAATCTGTTGAAAATGCAGGTGACTATCCCCGGCCAATCTGTTTTTGTAAGGCCGCTCAAGGCCGATGCCGACGGGTTCTTCTATATGGAAAAGCCGCAGGAAAACGGGACGACAGTGCAATTGATATCCTTCTATGTCACTTCTGACCGTTTTGCGAAGGGTACCCTGAGGGTAACCACACCCAATATGATTGAAATATATGTTGACGGAAAACTGGCGGCTACAAAAGAGACGAAAGAAAGTACCTTCCGTTCCGACAAGAAGGATATAACTACCACAATAAGCCCGTATCCGCAGCGGAGCCGTGTCGTTATCAAACTGCTGGCCTCGGCTAAAGACGAGGTTCCTCCTACATTGAAGATAGATATAGAAAATGAAAAAGAAGATAGCAATACTACCTTCGCTTCATCAAATACGAATAGCAGGTTTGTGAATTTTTCCGATATGCTGTTGGGCAAGCGTGTGTCAAAGGTCAGTTTGTCAAACAACGGGCAATACGCACTGATATTTTACCGCAATACACTGGGCGAAAAAAGTATTACATCTGCCGAACTGCATAATGTAAAGACAGGCACTAACATGCTGATAGACACCGAAGGTAGCAAACGCCTGCTGGCATGGATGCCTAAGAGTGAAAAGATGTTCTATGTATCGAAAACCGATGCGGGAACTGAATTGCGGACAATCGACCCGCTTACAATGCAGGAAGCTGTGCTTGCAAAAGATATTCCGGACGAAAGCATTCTGTTTTCGCCCGATGAAAGAACGTTATTTTATACAAAAGAAGAAAAAGAAGCCGAAAATAAGAGCGACCTGAAACTATTAAGATCGCCCGAAGACCGTCAGCCCGGTTATGGAAACCGTTCATTTATTTATAAATACGACCTGGCTACAGGCCTTAGCCAGCAACTCACATTTGGCTCGCACTCTACATATTTAAATGATATTAGCGCCGATTCCAAGCAGTTATTGATTTCAATATCCGATGAAACCGTGACAAAAAGGCCGTTCAGGAATTTTTCTATGTATAAACTCGATTTGCCGGCAATGACAGTGGATACCTTATGGACAAAAGAGGCGTTTGCCTATGGGGCTTCGTTTTCTCCCGATGGAAAGAAGGTGCTGATATCCGGCGCGGGAGAGGCTTTTGGCGGCATAGGGCTGAATATAGCAGAGGGGCAGATGGCGAATAGCTACAACGCATTAGCCTTTATTATGGATCTGGGCACGAAAAAGATAGAACCGATAACAAAAGACTTCGATCCGAGTATTGATGCCGGTTTTTGGAACAAAAAAGATAACCTGATATATTTCCGTACTACCGATAAGGACTGTGTGAATATGTACACATACAACCCTTCGGCTAAATCTTTCTCCAAATTGCCATTGGATGAAGAGGTTATCCGCACATTCAGTACGGCCGACAATGCTCTTTTGGGTATTTATTCGGGAGTAAGTGCCTCCAATTCCACAAAGGCGTATCTCTATGACCTGAAAACACAAAAATCGACATTGATAGCTGATCCATATAAGGAACAACTGGCCGAAATGACATTAGGGAAAGTGGAGGGTTGGAATTTTACCAATTCGGCCGGTACAGAGATAACAGGCATGTTTTATTTGCCGCCTAACTTCGACGCGTCGAAGAAGTATCCGATGATTGTATATTACTATGGGGGAACTATGCCTACATCCCGTACCTTCGAAGGCCCTTATCCGGGGCACGTATTCGCCTCGCAAGGGTATGTGGTATATGTGGTACAGCCAAGCGGCGCCACAGGCTTCGGACAGAAGTTTGCCGCCCTCCATGTCAACGCCTGGGGGAAACGCACGGCGGAGGATATAATAGAAGGTACTAAGCAGTTTATGAAAGAACATAGCTATGTGGATGAAACGAAGATAGGATGTATAGGCGCCTCGTACGGAGGTTTTATGACCATGTATCTGCAAACCCGGACGGATATGTTCGCTGCCGCGGTATCGCATGCAGGTATCAGCTCCATCAGCAGTTACTGGGGAGAAGGGTACTGGGGATATACTTACAGTTCGGGAGCCAGCGCTAACAGTTATCCGTGGAATAATACCGATATGTATGTTAAGCAGAGCCCATTGTTCAGCGCCGATAAAATAAACACACCGTTGTTGCTTACTCACGGAACAGTGGATACGAATGTGCCGATGGGAGAGAGCATTCAGATGTACACGGCTTTGAGAATATTGGGGAAACCTGTTGAATTTATACAGGTTAAAGACGAAAACCACGGGGTAATGAACTATAAGAGGCGTGTGGAATGGAACAATTCCATTATGGCATGGTTCAGTAAATGGCTGAAAAACGATAGTGGCTGGTGGGATAATTTATATCCGGGAGGCAAATAAGAAATGGGAAATGTTGTATTTCCATGTATTTGTAGGGGCAGTGGCTTGTCCCTGCCCGTTTATTTTATATGAGGGAACCACAAGGGATTGCCCCTACAACGTTCTTAATAAAACATTTATTTTTGATATGTTTGTTTTGAAATTTTTTACTGCCATTTTTTTCTTTTGTTTAATCTTTTTTGCGCTTTTGTGTGTTATATCTAAAATATCTAAGTACATGACAAAATTTTATATCCTGCTGTAGGGGCATCCCCTTGTGGGTGCCCGTAAACGATGACAAGCGGGCAGGGACAAGCCTCTGCCCCTACATCGTCTCCAAATCGTGTTTGAATAATTTTTGTCATGTACTAAACTAAAATATAATAATAAACGAAATAAACGGTTATTATATTTGGTGTGGTTAATTAGGTTTAAATTAAAAGAAAATTGTATTAAGAAATGAAAAAAGTTTTAGGTGTATTCTGTGCTGCCGGCCTTATATTGCTGGCTACTTCATGCAGCGACAAGGTAAAAAGTGACGCGAGCCAGACATTGGAAGATGTAAAGACTTCAATAGACACAACTGCAAATAATGTATCTGATAAAATAGATGAAGGCGCCGATAAGGTCAAAGAAGGATATGATGATGCAAAGAAAAATGTTAAGGAAAATGTTGAACAAACAGAAGAGTCTGTTGATAAGACAGCCGATAAAGCATCCGACAAAATAAAAGAAGGAAAAGAAAAAGCGAAAGACGCCTGGGATAACACAAAGAAAGATGTAAACGAAGCAGCTAAAGAGGTAAAGAAAGACGTAAAGAATGTTGCTGATGATGTAAAGAAAAAACTGAACTAACAAGTTGATTGTCAGTAAAACATAAGAGGTGTAGCAGAAAAACTATGCCTCTTGTTATTAATACAAGATATAAACAAAACTATTATTTCTTATGAAAAATGGTGTAATGATGCAATACTTTGAGTGGAACCTGCCCAATGACGGCAACCTGTGGAAGAAACTCAAGGATGATGCGAAGCATCTTCACGAAATAGGTATTACAGCGGTGTGGATTCCCCCGGCTTACAAGGCTGATGAGCAGCAAGATGAGGGATATGCTACCTACGATTTGTTCGATTTGGGTGAGTTTGACCAGCAAAATACCGTCAGAACGAAATATGGTACAAAAGCCGAATTGAAGCAAATGATAGATGAGTTGCACAAATATCAGATATCTGTTTATCTGGATGCGGTAATGAATCATAAGGCGGAAGGCGATTATACCGAGCGGTTCATGGTAAAAGAGGTAGACCCGAAAGAGCGGACAAAGGATATCAGCGATGAGTTTGAAATTCAGGCTTGGACAGGATACCTGTTTCGCGGGCGGAATAATAAATATTCGGATTTCAAATGGCATTGGTATCATTTTTCGGGTGTTGGCTTCGACGACGCAAAGAAGCGGAGCGGAGTTTTTAAGGTAATGGGGGAGAATAAGAACTGGAGTGAAGGCGTAGACAAAGAAAACGGGAACTATGATTTCCTTTTGTGTAACGATCTGGATCTGAATCATCCGGAAGTTATCAATGAACTGAACCGTTGGGGTGTATGGGTTTCCAAAGAGCTGGACTTGGATGGTATGCGCCTCGACGCCATAAAGCACATGGATGATAAGTTTATCAGCCAGTTCCTGAAACATGTAAGGGCAGACCGAGGAGAGGATTTTTACGCAGTGGGAGAATATTGGAACGGCGATATAGAAACGCTGGACAACTATCTGGAGTCTGTAGGCAGTTGTGTCGACCTGTTCGATGTGCCTTTGCATTATAATATGTATGAAGCTTCCCGGAAGGGGAAAGAATATGATATGCAGAACCTGATTAAAAACTCTTTGTCGGTAGCGCATGCCGAGCTGGGTGTTACATTTGTAGATAATCATGATTCCCAGCTGGGTAGTTCACTCGAATCGGAAGTGGAAGAGTGGTTTAAGCCATCCGCATACGGATTGATCCTGCTGATGAAAAACGGTTATCCATGTATCTTTTACGGAGACTACTATGGCGTACACGGAGAGGAATCGCCCCACAGGGAAATCATAGACACTCTTTTACAGGCACGGCACAAATATGCCTATGGCGATCAGGTCGATTATTTCGACCATGTGGCTACAGTCGGCTTTGTGCGTACGGGAGATAAGGATCATCCCGGTTCGGGACTGGCTCTATTGATCTCGAATGGAGAAGACGGGAATAAAATGATGAATGTAGGCGCCGCCCGAAAAGGTGAAGTATGGTATGACCTAACAGGCAATATCAAAGATAAGGTAGTGATTGACGAAGATGGTGATGGAAACTTCCTGGTAGAAGGAGGTAAGCTGTCTGTCTGGGTAAAAGAATAGAGTTAATAAAGAGGCTATTCAAAAGACAAAGACACAATTGTCATTGCGTGCTTGACTTTTGAATAGCCTCTTTACTTTTATGTGTTATTTCTAAGTACATGACAAAATTTTATATCCTGCTGTAGGGGCATCCCCTTGTGGGTGCCCGTAAACGATGACAAGCGGGCAGGGACAAGCCACTGCCCCTACATCGTCTCCAAATCGTGTTTGAATAATTTTTGTCATGTATTGTGGTGTTATTTAGTAATGGAAAAAGAACTAGGTCTATTGAGAAAAAACTCCGTGTTTCTCCTTTCACTCTGTGGTTAAAGTATTTTAAGATATGCATGCATATCAAAGAGATACAAAAACTCCAAATTATCTTTTTCTATTTTACTTAAACAGCAGGGGCAGAAACTCGGAGAGGTAAGCTCTCCAATTGCTCCAGGTGTGCCCTCCTTCAGTCTCTACATACGTGTATCTGGCCTCCAATTTGTCAAGTTTGGCCTTATATGCCTGAACATCGTTATACAGGAAGTCCGTTTTGCCTATACCTATCCAGTAGAGTTGATACCCGTTTCTTATCTGGCCGGATAATGTGCCTTCAATATCTTCATAGGCTCTCGAGTTGACGCCGGGATTTGGATTGATCGCCGGAGAGAATAAGCCTATATAATCGAATGTGTTCGGGTAATAACGCGAAATATGCAAAGAATGGTAACCTCCCATCGACAGTCCGGCAATAGCACGTCCCGAGCGGTCTGTATATACACGGTAATTGTCTTCGATAAATTTCATTACGTCAGGAAAAGTTTCTTCCATTTTTCCATCCATTGTTTGCGGCAACTGGAAAACCGGTTTGTAAAAACCGAGGCTCGATTCGCCCGGAGCCGCTTCCTGCGATACATTACCGTTCGGCATCACTATAATCATCGGTTTGGCTTTACCCTGTGCTATCAGGTTGTCGATAATCTGCGAGGTACGTCCGAGAGCCATCCATGCTTCTTCGTCGCCACCCATGCCGTGCAATAAGTAGAGTACGGGATATTCGTCCGAACCTTTTTCATAACCCGGAGGTGTATAAACGGTTATGCGGCGTACCTTGTTATTCCCCGGAGAATCGTACCAACGGCGGGTAACAGACCCATGAGGAACGCTTTGCACTTTATACAGGTCGGCTTGTCCGTTTCCTGTGATAAAGATGTTTGATACAGTGGCTACATCCCTGTTAAGGTATACATTGTTAGGATCTTTTGTTTCCACTCCGTCAACGAAGAACGAATAGCTGTATAGATCGGATGGCAAAGCCTCCGTTGTGTGCGACCAAAGCCCTGCCGCGTCCTTTGTCAGGGTTGCCATGCCGGGTTTCCAGTCCACTCTCGGAATCCAGTCTCCTGTAACTTTTACCTCCTGTGCATTTGGCGCGAACAGGCGTAGTGTGACAGTATTGTCTGCGTGCACTTCCGGAGAAGTAATGTTAGAGCCTTCTCCTAATGCCTGTTGAGCATATATACACGAAACGGACATAATAAAGGCTGCGATCAATAGTAAAGTTTTTTTCATATTTTACAAGTTTAGTGTTTTATCATCTTCGTAGTAATCGGGTGTAATGATTGTCCTTTTATCATCGAGATATTCCCGTTTGAATATATCAATGCATAGGATAAATACGGATATCAACAGAGGACCGAAAATAACTCCCCAGAATCCGAACAGTGTCAGACCTATTATAACTCCGAAAACTGTTACCAGCGGATGCGTGTCGGCCAATTTTTTTTGCAGCATAAAACGGATCAGGTTGTCTATATTGGAAATAATCAGGAGCGCGTAGGCAGCCAGCCCGATTGCACTGACCCAGTCTCCTGTCAGCGCCAGATAGACAGCCAGCGGGAACCATATCAAGGATGTGCCTATCAATGGGATAATGGTGGCGAAACATGTAAGGAACCCGAAAAGGATCGGGCTCGGAGTTCCGAAAATGACATAGCCGATTGTAGCGATAGCACCTTGTATAATGGCTAGTAAAGGGATACCGATAGCATTGGATGTTACCATCATCTTAATAGAGTGTATCACATTTTTTTTATTCCCTTCATCGAAAGGCAATAAGGAATAGAGGTATTTCTCCATCTGTGCTCCTCCTATAAGCATAAAGTATAAGACGAAAACCAGTACCAATGAGTTGATAACAAAGCTGCTGACACTATCGAGCAGTATTTGTCCGATTTTAGGCAGGTAAGACGCGGCACTCATTATATTTTCTGTACTGAGCACATTATAACCTGTCTTTTGTTGCACCAGTTCGTTAAAGTGTTGTATCCCTGATAGGTAAGACGCAGGGTTAAGATTTATATTATTCAATTCCCCTACCAGTAGCCAAACAGCTACAGAGATAGGTATCAGAAAGCATAATATAGCTTCCAATAAAATGAGGATGGCCGCAGTACCACGACCCATATTTTTTTTCCCGGTCAGGTATTTCATTTGCCCTCTTACCATTACATAGATGGTAGAAGCACCCAGCATCCCGCTCATAAATGGAGCTAACTCCCTGAATAGAACAATCCCCATGAAAACAATAAGTATTATCAGGGAATATTTCCAATATTGTTTTTTAATGTTCTCCATATATCTATATGATATAATTATGTACAAAGCTATAAAATAATGTGAATCAGTATTTGCTTTTGTTTAAATTATACGTTCTTTTATTTTTTATTCTGCGCGCAATCGCAGATTGCTTGCCTTACTTTTGGCCAAAGCTCCAAAAGTAAGCAAAAAAGCATTGCGCCCCGCTTCGCCGTACGACCCACCAACGGCTTGCCGGCTGAATGAAGTGATGAAAATCTCATCTTTGCGATAATTGGCAGACGATGTTTAAAAGCGCCCGCACTTCATTCTACGCCGCCTGCACCGGGTGGGTACCCCGTACGCTTGCTAACGGCGCTTGCTGACGCCTGATTTGCAGAGTCTATCCTCTGTCTTGACGTTGCGTCGCGACTCCGTGCATCTGTTCCGCAGGCGGGGTACCCACCCGGTGCAGGCGGCGTGAAACGGGATGTTGTCCGAGCCGCGAGTTTCGTCCCGTTTAGCCGGCAAGCCGTTGGTGGGTCGCCGAGGGACAAAGCACTAGCCTTTTGCCTTCTTTTGGGCAATGCCAAAAGGAAGGACAAGCCCGGGAGGGCGCGGCAGTAGGGAGCTTTGGCCAAAAGTAAGGCAAGCAATCTGCGATTGCGCGCAGAATAAAAAAGAGCTATTATATCAAGCATATTTTCAACTACTGATTGACATAAATAATTATCCTGTAACCGGATATCGTCAATAAAAAAGAGGCAATAATTTCAATTCTATCTCTTACAACGCTATTTTATTTTAAAGTGTTCACAATTAAGAGTCTATAATAGAACTTTTCGCTAAAATTCAAACAGTTTCTTAGTTACTCTCCTATTCTCTGCCGATTTATTATTCAGTCCTGTATCTGATGTATGCGAATCTTTTACTGTCGGGCGACCACGGATTCACATTAAATGTTCCCTGCCCGCCGAATAGTTCTATTATTGTTTTTGGTTCGCCTCCGTTTGCCGGCATAATGCGTATTTCCACATTCTTGTATCGCAGATGCTCGTACGGCTCAAGGTCGCCTTTCTTATACGCTATGTATATTGCGTACTTGCCGTCAGGGGAGATATGGGGAAACCACGCGTTACGGTCTTCATCAAAGGTCATTTGCGTTTGTTCCGAACCGTCTGTTTTCATTCTCCAAATCTGCATCAGCCCTGTGCGTACCGAATTGAACCAGATATAATTCCCGTCGGGGCTATATTCCGGCCCATCGTTCAAGCCTTCCGAGAAGGTCAGGCGTGTTTCGTCCGTCCCGTCAGCGTTGATTGTATATACGTCCATTTCACCGTTGCGGTTTGCACAGTATGTCAATGATTTGCTGTCGGGGCTCCATCCGTGCATATAGCTGGGCGCGGATGGGGTTACCTGTTTTGGGGTACCGCCTCCGGCTGGGAGGATAAAGATTGTAGGCCTGCCTTCGGGGAGCGAGCGGTGGCTTACCGCCAGCCATTTCCCATCGGGAGATATAAGGTGGTCGTTGTTGCATTTAGTAGCGAATCCCGTGTCTATCTGTTGTGGGTCGCCTCCATCAACGGATAACTTATAAATTAATCCTTCACTGTTGTATATCAGCCACTTCCCATCGGCTGTCCAGTCGGGGGCTTCTATCAGGTATGGGAATTCTTTTACTAAAGTACTTTTATTGGTGGTAATGTCGAATATTTCGAGTATGCTGGTTACTTTTTCCGGTTCGGGGTTATTATTCATCTTATTTATTCATTTATACGATAACTGACAAAAGCTATATATTTGCTGTCGGGCGACCATGAATTGACATTGATGGTGCCTTGTCCGCCAAATAGTTTTACCAGCGTTTTTGGTTCGCCTCCTTTTGCTGGCATTATACGCAATTCCACATTCTTATTTGCCAGATGCTCTCCCGGTTCTAAATCTCCTTTATAATATGTAATGAAAACGACATGTTTCCCATTGGGAGAAATATGCGGGAACCATGAATTACGGGTTTCATCGAAGGTCATCTGGGTTTGTTCCGTTCCGTTTGCCTTCATGCGCCAGATTTGCATCAGCCCCGTACGTACCGAGTTGAACCATATATATTTCCCATCCGGCGAATATTCAGGCCCGTCATCCAGACCTTCCGTTTCGGTGAGGCGCATTTCTGCTCCGCCTTTGGCGGGGATAGCGTATATGTCGTAATTCCCTTTTCTTTCGGCACAATATGCCAGATATTTCCCGTCAGGGCTCCAGCCATGCAGGTAGCTGGGTGCTAATGGCGTTATCAGCTGAGGGTCGCCACCTTGGATGGGAAGTGTATAGATACGGGATTGTCCGTCTTCCTGTGTGCCATGACTGATGGCTATATGCCTGCCATCGAAGGATAGCACATGGTCGTTGTTGCAGTTGGTGGCAAATCCGGTGTATATCTCTTGCGGTTCGGCAGGAGAAGCGGGAGCGAGTTTCCAAAGCTTTCCTCCGCTGTTGTATATCAGCCATTGCCCGTCGTAAGTCCAGTTGGGGGCTTCTATCAGATATGGGAATTCTTTTACCGTGGAGCGTTCGCCCGTATTTACATTCAGTACTTCGAGTATACTGGTTACTTTCTGTTGTGCCTGCATAGTGTGGCCAAAAGCAAGGATGGTTATAAGGAATATGATTCTTTTCATCGGGGTTACTGTTTAATGATATAATTGAAACCGATACCGATCTGAAGCGGTGTGGAATTCTTAAACTTGATAACATCGGGCTTTATCCTGCCAAAATTAAATGTGTTGTAACCCAGCCAGGCATTAATGGCCCACCGTTCGTTCACGGGGAACTGGTATCCGGCTCTTATCTCATATTGTAAACCATACTTATGTGCCGAGCCTTCCATATTGGTGATCTTATCCAGGTTGAGGTTCATACGGGTATATGACAACCTGTTTTCGAGATATACATACCGCGCACGGTCATTTTTATCGTCATAGCCGATGGGGAAATAAAGTTTTGGCGCTATATATGGCGCCCAGAATGTACCCCTGTATATGTCCTCGAAATTTCCATACACTTCTCCGGATTCGCCTTGCCCAATATTCGGGTCTGTATATCCTACTTTCTGGTTAAATCCTCCGAAACGGAATCCGGCTTCGATACCAAAGAAAAAGATAAAATCGTACTCGTAGCCTATACTTCCCCCTCCGGCAACAGGGTTTTTCCGGTCGCTGCTAAAATAAGGCATTCCGAACGATAAATCGATTCCGGCATTTAGTTTATGCCCTTCCTGTGCTGTGGCGCATAGGGATGCAAAGAGTATAAATAATGGAATTATCAGCTTTTTCATAATCTTAGGTTTTTAAATTATGTTCCGGATAAGCGGCATCATTTATACAAATCTAATAAAAATAGGGGAACTATTAAGTATTGGTAGATAATAATTAGGTTAAATAATTTGAGGCTTTTGTTTGTCTGATTATAACTTAAAACACAATATTTTCTCCCCTGTGCTTCCAGCGGATGAATTTACAATTCTTACTCTCCGCATATCCGGCAAAGGCGGCTGCCTGTTCGTAGGCTTCTGCAAAATGCATCGGTGCGAAAATATCCGTTTGTATAGCGCTGATAAACTGTTCGGCACCTTTCATGTAGTCCTTTCCCAGTCGTGGGTCGATAGGGAACATGGCTAAATCGAGGTGTTTAACCTTGCTTGCCAACAGATTAAGTTCATCCTGATAGAATGCTTCTGCTTCGTCTATTTCTTCTTTTGTGGATTCTTCGTTCCAGTGCCAGTTGTTGAGGTCTCCCGCATGGAATATTGTCTTATCCGCAGTTTTAATAAGGAAAGAAACGCCTAAGTCCGTAGATCCGAATGCCTGTATAAACAATGTTTCGTCACGGTATGTATCCGACTTGTCCAGATAGATGGCGTCACGGTCTTTCGCTTTCTTGTGTTTGAGTATATCTTTAGAGAAAATATAGACTACATTGGGGTGTTCCCATTTCCACTTCAGTACTTCTTTGTTGAAATGGTCGTGATGTGAGTGTGTGCAAAGAACATACAGTTTTCCTTCCTTTTTCAAGAGTTCTTTGTGTACAATACCCTCTCCGGGTATATCCGATGAGTCTTTGTAATAATCTACAATGATTGTAAAACCATCTCCCTCTATTGCGTAGCCGCTATGATAAATATACGTTAATTTCATTTTTCTCTCTTATTATATAATTATTCCCGTCCTGCAGGATTTGATACTCACTATTAAACCCCGAACTCCAGTCAATTGTTTTTTGATAATGTAAGTAACTGTTTAAATTTTATACGAATATTTTATTATACCTTTTTCTTCGTTCATTTTTAGTCTGTTTTCGGCTGTTTTTTCCTTTCTCTCAACTCAACCAGCGGTCACAGGAGCGAAGCGTATGTAAATAGCCCGCTATTATCGTTTCAAGGAAGAACCAACGGTCACAGGAGCGAAGCGTATGTAAAAAAACATCTCTAAAACATCTCTAAAAATTTGAACGAATAAAATTTAAACAGTTTCTTCTATGTTGTAATCCAAATATTCGGAGTATTATTTTTCGT
>NZ_QVMO01000007.1:18261-106882 GCF_010501055.1 Dysgonomonas sp. 521 | reverse complement strand
CATAAAAACAACTACATTTGTATCAGGAAGTTGAAGAGGAAACAGGCTCTGCTGGGGAGCAACTTGTCAGCAATACACTTCCTGCGTTACGCAGTAACATATTGATAAAGGATGGCAATTTTAGCTGTCCTTTATTTGTTACTGATATCGCTTCATGGCTAAGAAAACCCATCGTTTTTTGATGTTTTTCTTTTCCGTAAGTATCCTATGAAAACAACCTTCTATCAGTAGACAAACAATTAAAAGCAGTTCGCTACATTTTCCTTTTCAGTTTTATAGGTTTAAGTGCCGTATTCTAAGAAAAGCAGACAAATAGCTGCAAGAAACTGTTACCGGTCACTTTAGTATATTGATTGTTTTCAAGGACTCATTTAACCACCGAGCACACATATTCTTTTTCATTCTTCAATACATAATAGATGCGATTCAACAATTTCCTGGCAATCTTCACAATGGCCTTGTTTGATTCCATTCGTCTACAACAGGTATTGAAACAAAGACTCAAAGCCGGATCCAGCCTTGCAGCAAACCAAGCACTCTCAATCAGATAACTGCGAAGCAGGCGATGCCCGCGGAAAGTCATTTCTCCCACATTTTCTTTCTCCCCTGATGTATGCCTGTTAGGGACAAGGCCTACATAAGCTGCCAAATGGTCGGTATTATGAAAGCGGTTAATATTTTCAAACTCTGTCAAAAGAGAGATAGAGGTGATAAAACCAATTCCCGGAATAGTCCTCAACAACCTTATCTTATCCGCATATTTAGCATCGTTTGAAAGAGAACGGACTTTGCGGGTTACCTCCAACAAAAGTTTCCGCTGTTGCTCTGCTTCTGCTATTAATATTTCAAGAGCATGCTTCCCACAGCCATCTCTATGGCATATATCTTCCTTGAGCCATTTCATAAATCGTTTGCTCCAATGAGTTCCGCTTTTCTCAAATTGGTCAGGAAATCGAACGCCATAAAAGTATAAATGTGATTTTATACGTTGCTTAAAACGACTCATATCTTTGACCAAAGCCGAACGGGTTCTCACTAAAGAACGATCTTCTAGTGTCGATATACATGGAACATGAATACCAGACAAATCTCCTGAACGGAGTTCCCGTGCTAATTTCCGGCTATCCACAGCATCGTCTTTTTGCAGCTTCTCTTTCTGAGTGCTGGCAACATCTGCGGCATTTACAACTATATTTTTTATTCCCATAGATTCCAATCTGAAATGTGTCCAGAAACCACTAAAGCCTGCCTCATAAACAGAATAATAAGTACCACCCGGAAAGTGAGTATGTAAATAAGCTGCCAGCCTTGTCGGATCCGCAGGTTGAGTAAACGTCTTGTGGTGATTATGTTCGCTCAAAATCGTCACTGACCAACTCCGTAAATGTACATCAATGCCCGCATAAATGCTTTGTCCTTTGAAACTTAATTTGTTAATTTGTTCTTGCATAAGCTCTAAATATTATTATGTTATTATAATCAAACTCAAATATAATAATACTCGTGGGCTTATGCATATTTGCTATCGCCGTAATTCAAATACAAACATAGGAACTAAACAGGCTCTAAGATTTTGGTACAAATAGAACGAAATTTTAATCAAAATATTTTATTCTTGTCATTTTGAAATTAAAATAACTATATATCTATCAAAAAGTATTGTTAATATTTTTTATTTGAATAAAATGATATATATTTGCCGGACTATACCAATTTGTGAAATTATTAGAAATGAAAATATGTGTGGATTTGTAGGTGTTTTTGACTTAACACAAAGTGTGGATGCCTTACGGGGGCAGGTGCTCCGTATGGCAAAGAAGATTCGTCATCGCGGGCCGGACTGGTCTGGTATATATTGTGGCGAAAAATCCATCCTTGCGCATGAGCGTCTGTCCATTGTAGGGGTAGACACAGGTAAGCAACCGCTTTATAGTAAAGATGGAAATTTGATATTGGCTGTCAACGGGGAAATATATAACCATAAAGAAATCAGAAGCCGTTATCCCGGCTATGAATTCCTTACACATTCCGATTGTGAAGTTATTCTTGCTTTATATCAGGACAAAGGTGTGGAGCTGTTCGAAGAGCTGAACGGGATATTTGCTTTTGCCCTGTATGATGTGGAAAAAGATATATGCCTTATCGGTCGCGACCACATGGGGGTTATCTCCTTGTATATGGGATATGACGATCGCGGGCAATTTTATGTCGCCAGTGAACTGAAAGCGCTGGAGGGTGTTTGTCCCAATGTAAGCGAATTTTTGCCGGGTCATTACCTTTGCAGCGCCGGGGGGAATGGGCTGCAGCGCTGGTATAAGCGCGACTGGATGGAATATGATAACGTAAAAGAGAACAAGTCGGATATAGATGGGTTAAGGGCGGCTTTAGAGGCAGCCGTGCATCGCCAGCTGATGTCGGATGTGCCTTATGGCGTTCTTCTTTCGGGCGGGTTGGATTCGTCTATTATCTCCGCTATCGCAAAGCGGTATGCCGCCCGCAGGATAGAAGATGATAACAGAACCGAAGCATGGTGGCCTCAACTGCACTCCTTTGCTGTCGGGCTGAAAGGTTCGCCTGATCTGATGGCTGCAAGGAAAGTGTCTGAATATATAGGAACGGTACATCATGAGATTCATTTTACGGTAGAAGAAGCGTTGGACGCCCTTAGTGATGTGATTTACCATATCGAAACGTATGATGTTACCACCGTCAGGGCTTCAACGCCTATGTACCTGTTGGCACGTTTTATTAAGTCGATGGGGGTAAAGATGGTGCTTTCGGGCGAAGGCTCGGATGAGCTGTTCGGCGGGTATTTGTATTTCCATAAGGCGCCGGATGCAAAAGCGTTTCATGAGGAGACTGTCCGCAAGCTGGACAGGTTGCATCTGTATGACTGCCTGCGTGCGAATAAGTCGTTGGCCGCATGGGGTGTAGAGGGGCGCGTGCCTTTTCTGGACAAGGAATTTATGGATGTTGCCATGCGCCTCAATCCCCGTGATAAAATGTGTGGTAACGGAAAGATAGAAAAGTATATCCTCCGGAAGGCTTTTGAAGATTATCTGCCTGAAAGTGTTGCATGGAGGCAAAAAGAACAGTTCTCGGACGGGGTAGGCTACAACTGGATAGATTCACTGCGTGAAATGGCTGAGAAGAAAGTTTCGGACAAGCAGATGATGCACGCCTCGGAGCGTTTCCCGATAAATCCGCCTATGTCGAAAGAGGAGTACTGGTACCGCACAATGTTTGAGGAACATTTTCCTTCGGCATCCGCGGCACATACGGTGCCTTCTGTACCGTCGGTGGCATGTAGTACGGCTACCGCCTTGGAGTGGGATGCATCGTTCAAGAACAGGGTCGACCCTTCGGGGCGTGCCGTAAAGGCTGTCCACGAAGAGGCGTATGATAAATAAAGCAGATATGGAATTGTAGTACAGATAGGAAAGGTTGCCCGTTAATGGCAACTTTTTTTGTTTCAGGTGTTTTCTGATATATAGTTTTAAACTATTGGGTATAAGAGATATTTTGATGTAAAAACGTCGTTAAATAAAATAAAGAGTTGGTATATTAAATCTAAATATGTCATTTGTAAATCATTTGAACTTTCGGAGTGTCTTTATGTTTTATTTTTAAAGCGTAAATAAGTCAAAAAGATTTTTTATTTTATTAAAAATGAAAAAATGTTATAAAATTCTTGCAAAAACGAATAATTTGTATGAAATTTGCATCGTAAATATAAATATAGTAAGAGAATCTAAAATATACATCGAAAATAGAGAATGAAGAATTTGAAATTTACCAAAATGCAGGGTGCCGGTAATGATTATATCTATATGGATGGGCTGTCCCAGACAATAGAAAATCCTTCCCAACTGGCAGTGCGGTTGAGTAATCGTCATTTTGGTATAGGGTCGGACGGTTTGGTACTGATATTACCATCGGCGACTAGTGACTTCAGGATGCAGATGTTCAATTCTGACGGTTCTGAAGCCGAAATGTGTGGAAATGCCTCACGCTGTGTAGGCAAGTATGTGTATGATAACGGATTGACGGTAAAAACGGAAATTGCGCTGGAAACAAAAGCCGGTGTAAAATATATATCATTGCTCGACGGGGATAAAAAGGCGCGTAGGGTAACGGTGGATATGGGCGAGCCTATCCTCGATCCGGCCTTGATTCCTGTAAAGGTTGACGAAGAACCTGTTCTTAACTATCCATTGGATATTGATGGTGAAATATGGGAAATGTCCTGCGTATCGATGGGGAATCCGCATGCTGTTGTTTTTACTACAGGTATAAAAGAATTGGATTTACCCGTTATCGGGCCTAAGTTTGAGAAACATCCTGTTTTCCCTCGCAAAACGAATACGGAGTTTATTGAAGTAGTAGACCGCCATACATTGAATATGCGTGTGTGGGAACGGGGGGCAGGGGAGACTCTGGCATGTGGTACAGGTGCATGCGCTGCCGCTGTGGCTGCTGTGCTGAATGGCCTGTGCGGCCGTAAAGTAACCATCCATCTGCTTGGCGGCGACTTGGAGATAGAGTGGAACCGCGAGAATAATCATGTATATATGACCGGAGAGGCCGTTACGGTTTTCGAAGGGGAGTTTTCAATTGACTAATGTGCCAATATGCCAATTGGACAATTAGAAATGAATAAGAATTAAAAATCGTAAGATAAAAATGGGTAATGTTGCATTGGCACATCGGCATATTATCTCATTAGAAACTGTTTAAATTTTATAGCAAATCTTTTTTATAGCTATTTTTAGATGTATTTTATCATTTTTGCTAGCCGGTTTAGCGGGCTAAACCAAGAGTAAAAAGGGAATTGAAAATCGGCGGAGCCAAAAATACGGTAAAAAGAGCATAAAAAAATTGCTAAGAACTATTGACCTGAACCTGTAATAAAAATTTTCGCTAAAATTTAAACAGGCTCTTAGTACATTAAAAGATATATGGCATTTATAAACGAAAATTATACAAAGCTCCCGGGTAGCTATTTATTCTCGGATATTGCGCGAAAAGTAAACGAATTTAAGGCCGCCCATCCTGACGCGAATATTATACGACTGGGCATTGGAGACGTAACCAAGCCATTGCCACCTGCAATAATAGAAGCCCTGCATAAAGCCGTGAATGAAATGGCGGATGCGTCTACATTCAGAGGTTACGGACCGGAACAAGGATATGATTTCCTGTTGGATACGATTATCGAAAATGATTATAAAACACGGGGGCTGGATATCTCAGCGTCCGAAATATTCGTGAGCGATGGTTCGAAAAGCGATACAGGTAATATCGGCGATATACTCGGACTGGATAATATAGTGGCCATAACAGACCCTGTCTACCCTGTGTATGTGGATACAAACGCGATGGCGGGACGCGCGGGGGAATTGCTGGCAAACGGCAAATGGAGCAAATTGGTATATATCCCATGTACGGCAGAGAATGATTTCGTACCTTCGTTGCCAACCGAAAAGGTGGATATTGTATACCTGTGCTATCCAAACAATCCGACAGGAACAACTTTGACAAAGGATCAGCTGAAAGTATGGGTCGATTATGCCCTCAAGAATAAAGTGCTGATATTGTTCGATGGCGCTTATAAAGAATTTATCGCAGAAAGTGATGTGCCTCACAGCATATACGAGATAGAAGGCGCGAAAGAAGTTGCTATAGAATTCCGCAGCTTCTCCAAGACAGCCGGATTTACCGGAACACGTTGCGCTTATACTGTCGTTCCTAAGGCATTGGTGGGATATACTAAATCCGGAGAAAGAGTTTCTCTGAATAAATTATGGAACAGGCGGCATACAACTAAATTTAATGGTGTACCGTATATTATCCAGCGTGCAGCCGAAGCCTGCTTCTCTGCCGAAGGAAAGAAACAGATAAAAGGGATTATCGATTACTATATGGCTAACGCGAAGATTATCCGTGAAGGGCTGTCAGCCGAAGGGCTTCAGGTTTACGGAGGTGTAAATTCTCCCTATATCTGGGTAAAGACCCCTGAGGGAATGACTTCGTGGGGGTTCTTCGATTACCTGTTGAATGACCTGAATATCGTAGGTACTCCGGGCGTAGGTTTCGGTCCTAGTGGCGAAGGATATTTGAGGTTGACGGCGTTCGGTACATTGGAAAATACAAAAGAAGCAATTAGTCGTTTAAAAAAGATTTCAATTTAAAATATATTAAAAACTCAATAAAAGCAAATCTATGACAAAGTTACGTTTTAAAGCAGTAGCGTTAGCCTCAGAGCGAAAGCCTCTTGAGGTAAAGAAACCGGCTAGTAAGACATCTGAGTACTATGGCGAAAAGGTATTCAATCGCAAAGCGATGACCAAGTACCTTTCGAAAGAAACTTTTAAAGCGCTTAATGATGCCATCGAGAAAGGTCAGTCTGTAAATCGTAATCTGGCGGAACATGTTGCTGCGGGTATGCGTATGTGGGCTCTCGAAAACGGTGTGACCCATTATACACACTGGTTCCATCCGTTGACGGATGGTACTGCCGAAAAACATGATGCCTTTGTCGAGCATGATGGAAATGGCGGATTGATCGAAGAGTTTGAAGGAAAACTGCTGGCACAGCAGGAGCCTGACGCTTCAAGTTTTCCGTCCGGAGGTCTTCGCAACACATTCGAGGCGCGCGGATATTCGGCCTGGGATCCTTCTTCCCCTGCTTTTATTGTGGGCGATACGTTGTGTATCCCAACTATCTTTATCTCTTACACAGGAGAAGCGCTCGACTACAAAACTCCATTGTTGAAAGCCCTTGCCGCGGTGGATAAAGCAGCTACAGGCGTTGTGCACTATTTCAATAAGGATGTGCAGAAGGTACAATCCAACCTGGGTTGGGAACAGGAATATTTCCTTGTGGACGAAGACCTGTTTATGGCGCGTCCCGATTTGGCGCTGACAGGAAGAACCCTGATGAGCCACGAGAGCGCGAAAAACCAGCAATTGGAAGACCACTACTTCGGCGCTATTCCAGAGCGTGTGCAAAAATTTATGGAAGAACTCGAGTATGAATCATATTCTTTGGGTATTCCGGTAAAAACACGTCACAACGAGGTGGCTCCAAACCAGTTTGAGTTGGCGCCAATATATGAAGAGTGTAATCTGGCGGTAGACCACAATCTTTTGGTAATGTCGGTAATGGACAGGGTGGCGCGTAAGCATTCTTTCCGCGTATTGTACCACGAAAAACCATTTAAAGGGATCAACGGTTCGGGTAAGCACAACAACTGGTCGCTGAGTACAGATACCGGTATCAACTTATTATCTCCGGGTAAAGACAAGGTAGAAAACCTTCGTTTCATCACTTTCGTAGTAAATATTCTGGCTGCCGTACATAAAAATAACGGCTTGTTGAAGGCTTCTATCTCATCTGCTACCAATGCGCACCGCCTTGGGGCGAATGAGGCGCCTCCCGCGATTATCTCCGTATTCCTTGGCACGCAGGTAAGCGATATTCTCGATAAGTTTGAAAAAAGCTCAGTAAAGGATGCAATCGTAGTTGACAGCAAAAAACAGATCAGTCTGGGTGTAGGTCAGATTCCTGAAATACTTCTGGATAATACCGACCGTAACCGTACATCTCCGTTTGCATTTACAGGAAACCGTTTCGAGTTCCGCGCCGTAGGTTCTTCTGCCAACTGTGCTTCTGCTATGACGGCATTGAACGCATCAGTAGCGGAACAACTGAGATTGTTTAAAGAAGAAGTGGACGGATTGATAAAGAAGGGCAAATCGAAAGAAGAAGCCCTTTATGAAATATTGAAGAAATATATTAAAGAATCCCGCCCGATCCGTTTCAATGGAAACGGTTACAGCGAAGAATGGAAAGCCGAAGCGAAGAAACGTAAGCTGGATTGTGAAACAAGTGTACCCGTTATATACGACGCTTATACTTCGAAACAAAGTATCAAGACCTTTGCAGGCATTCTGTCCGAAGTGGAACTGCATGCGCGTAACGAAGTGAAATGGGAAATGTACACCAAGAAAATTCAGATAGAATCGCGTGTGTTAGGAGATTTGGCTCTGAACCATATTATTCCGGTAGCAATTACTTATCAGTCTATCCTGTTGACAAACGTCTCTAAATTGAAGGAAATAACTGACGACTACAAAACATTGGGCGCCGAGCAAATCCGCCTGATAGAGAAGGTTTCGACCCATGTAAACGCAGTAAACGCTAAAGTCCATGAAATGATAGACGCCCGTAAGGCTGCGAATAATATCGAAAGCGAACGCGAAAAGGCCGTGGCTTATCATGACAATGTGGCTCCTTACTTAGATGAGATCCGCTACCATGTGGATAAGCTTGAGCTGATAGTGGATAACGAAATGTGGCCGTTGGCTAAATACAGGGAATTATTGTTTATACGATAATTGAACATTATATAAGAGAGAATCCCGGCTTCTGATTGAGGCTGGGATTTTTTAGCTATTTGGGTGCAGTATTCTTCCATTGTTTTTCCTATGCCTTTGCTCCTGAATCAGTATTTCGTTTTGTTTAAATTATGTGTTCTTTTCTATCTGCGCGCAATCACAGATTGCTTGCCTTACTTTTGGCCAAAGCTCCAAAAGTAAGCAAAAAAGCATTGCGCCCCGCTTCGCTGTACGACCCACCAACGGTTTGCCAGCTGAATGAAGTGATAATGGATTCATCATTCTACAGATTGGGAAATCTTGCTTAAGAGCGCCCGCACTTCATTCTACGCCGCCTGCACCGGGTGGGTACCCCGTACGCTTGCTGACGGCGCTTGCTGACGCCTGATTGATAGGGTCTAGCCTCTGTCTTGACGTTGCGTCGCGACTCCGTGCATCAGTTCCGCAGGCGGGGTACCCACCCGGTGCAGGCGGCGTGAAACGGGATGTTGTCCGAGCCGAAGGCGAGTTTCGTCCCGTTTAGCCGGCAAGCCGTTGGTGGGTCGCCGAGGGACAAAGCACTAGCCTTTTGCCTTCTTTTGGGCAATGCCAAAAGAAGGGACAAGCCCGGGAGGGCGCGGCAGTAGCGAGCTACGGCTAAAGTATTTAGCCTAGGATAGCCTTTATGTAAAAAATGAAAGAACGTTTTAAGTAGCGAGAGCAGAACTAAAATTTATTTTATGTTATGCCGAGTCACGACAAACAACGTTCACAGGAGCGAAGCGTATGTAAAACGACTAATGGAATTGAAGATTTAACTTATCAACTACTGATTGACATAATTCAGCCGGTCTGCTATATCCTAATTGACTCAGTAGCGACTGTATCTCTTTTATATCGCTCAACTGAGCCTTGCGTATATGAACCATAATTTCAATCTTTTGTTATGTAAAAGTACATACAATAAGGATATTTGTCAATATTTATATTTTGTTTTATTGTTTTTATTCTTTTGTTAAATAAAATCGATTAATGATAGATATTTTATTAAAAAAGTGATTTTTTTAATCAAAAAGAAAATTTAATTGATGAAAATTAGTACATTTGTCATCTAATTAGATTAGGATAGAACCCGAAAATTCTTTCAACTATATCAACTATAAATTATGCAAGATTTAAAATCAGCAATCCAGCACGGACTATATGACCCAAACTACGAACACGACGCATGCGGAGTAGGTATGGTGCTTCATATGAAGGGTGCTAAATCACATGCCATCGTTGAGAATGGTCTCCGTGTTTTGGAGAATATGACTCACCGTGGAGCAGAGAACGCCGATAATAAAACCGGTGATGGTGCCGGTATTATGTTGCAGATACCGCACGAGTTTATACTACTGCAAGGGATACCAGTCCCTGAGAAAGGGCATTACGGAACAGGATTGGTCTTTCTACCTAAAGGAGAGGCCGAACAAGAATCCTGTATGATAACATTAACCCAATATATTGACAAAGAAGGATTAAAGCTTTTAGCTGTACGCGATGTTCCTGTCAATAGTGAAATACTGGGCGAGATGGCAAGCTCTAACGAGCCCCATATCAAACAGATATTTGTAGTGGGTGAAGAAGGTATTTCTCAGGACGAGCTGGAACATAAGCTGTATCTGCTTCGCAAAAAGATTGAAAAGGAAATATTCAACTCGAAGGTATTTTCTTTAGATACCAAACGCGCATTTTATATTGTCAGTTTGTCAACCAAGCGCATTATATATAAAGGTATGTTGTCCTCCGAACAGTTGAGGCACTATTACCCTGATTTGTTGAATCCCCATCTGACAAGTGCGATTGCTCTGGTACACTCACGTTTTAGTACCAATACGTTCCCTACATGGGATTTGGCACATCCATTCCGTATGGTGGCACACAATGGTGAAATCAACACGATTAAAGGAAACCGTTTGTGGATGGAAGCCCGCGAGAGTGTACTCAAATCCGACCTTCTCGGAAATATTAGTGACTTGTGGCCGATAGTGCAGCCTCACATGAGTGACAGCGCATCGTTCGACAATGTATTGGAATTCCTTGTTATGTCGGGTAAATCACTGCCGCATGCTATGGCAATGATGGTTCCCGAATCGTGGAATGACAAGAATCCGATATCTGGCGATTTGAAAGCTTTTTATGAATACCATAGCCTCTTTATGGAACCGTGGGATGGCCCTGCCACCCTGTTGTTCTCAGATGGACGCTATGCAGGCGGATTACTTGACCGTAACGGCTTGCGCCCTGCTCGTTATCTGATGACACACAATGATGTAATGGTAGTAGCTTCCGAAATGGGTGTATTACCATTCGAGCCTTCCGAAATAAAAGAAAAAGGTCGTCTTCGTCCGGGTAAAATGCTGATGGTAGATACCGAAACGGGTACAATACAATATGATGCCGAACTGAAAGAAAATCTGGCAAAAGCATATCCATATCGTGAATGGCTCTCGAAGAACCGTATTTCACTGGATGATATTTCTTCCGGCCGTACCCCAAAATATAGTGTGGATGATTATTCTAAACTGCTAAAGGTTTTCGGATACTACAAGGAAGATATTGAAAAGATAATTACCCCGATGGCAGCCGAAGGCAAAGAGCCTACTGCCTCTATGGGGAATGATACGCCTGTAGCTGTATTGTCAAACAAGCCACAACGCCTGTTTACATACTTCCGGCAGTTATTTGCACAGGTGACTAATCCGCCTATCGACCCGATTCGTGAAGAACTGGTGATGTCTCTTGCGGGATATATCGGTTCACTGCACAAAAATATCTTAGAGCCAATGCCGGAACATACCAAAATGGTAGGCCTTTCCAACCCTTTCCTGTCTAACAGGGAACTGGACTTATTAGTACACCTTGGTTATAAGGGCTTTAAAGCTGAGGTTATCCCAATGCTGTTCGACCCGAAACAAGGTGGTGCGGGACTTGAAAAAGCAATAGATGAAATGTGCCGCAATGCGGAAAAAGCAGTAGATAACGGCAGTAACTATATTGTGCTCAGCGACAGAGGGGTAAATCCTGATAATGCAGCTATACCTTCATTATTAGCTGTTTCAGCGGTTCATCATTACCTGATAGAACGCCGTAAGCGTATGCAGATAGATATTGTGGTGGAATCGGCAGAGCCTCGCGAGGTAATGCACTTTGCCCTGCTGTTCGGCTATGGAGCAAATGCTGTGAATCCATATCTTGCACTGGCTGTAATAGAAGACCTTGTAAAGAAAGGAGATATTCATCTCGACTTCCATACAGCGATGAAAAACTATGTGAAGTCTATAAACAAAGGTTTGCTCAAGACCATGTCCAAAATGGGTATCTCTACACTGAAAAGTTATATCGGTGCCCAGATATTCGAAGCTATAGGAATTAGTACAGGGGTTATCAATAAATACTTTAAAGGAACTACTTCGAAGATAGAAGGGATTGATATCAATGACATTGCCAGTGATACTATTGAGGCATTTTATGAAGCGTTCGAAGACGACTTTGTAGACCCTTCACTGGTTAGTCAGGGCATTTATGCATGGCGTCGAAATGGAGAATACCATGCTTGGAATCCTGAGACGATAATGAAGCTGCAAATGTCTACACGTTTGGGCAGTTATAAGAAGTTTAAAGAATATACCGAATCGATAGATAAGAAACCTGAAAAGATTTTCTTACGTGACTTCCTTGACTTCGACCCGGCTAAGAAACAGATAGATATATCCGAAGTTGAGCCTGCATCTGCTATCATGAAGCGGTTTGTAACAGGAGCCATGTCATTCGGTTCTATCAGTCGCGAAGCGCATGAGGCTATGGCCGTGGCTATGAATGCCATCGGAGGAAAGAGCAATACAGGAGAAGGAGGTGAATTGCCTGAGCGATTTGCAACCAATGCACGTTCTTCTATCAAGCAGGTGGCATCGGGTCGTTTTGGTGTTACTGCCGAATATCTGGTAAATGCAGACGAACTACAGATTAAGATAGCCCAGGGTGCAAAACCGGGTGAAGGCGGGCAGCTTCCCGGATTTAAGGTAGATAAGATTATTGCAAAAACGCGTCACTCTATACCGGGGATATCTTTGATTTCGCCACCGCCCCACCATGATATTTACTCTATCGAGGACTTGGCTCAACTGATTTTCGACCTTAAGAATGTAAACCCGAAGGCACAAATCAGTGTGAAATTGGTTTCTGAGAGTGGTGTGGGAACCATTGCTGCCGGAGTAGCCAAAGCCAAAGCTGACCGTATCGTTATCAGCGGATGCGAAGGAGGTACAGGCGCAAGCCCTGCCAGCTCTATCAAGCATGCCGGTTTGCCGTTGGAGATAGGTCTGGCAGAAGTACAACAGACGCTTGTATTGAATGGTCTTCGTGGTCAGGTATATCTGCAAACAGATGGACAATTAAAGACAGGACATGATATAATTGTTGCGGCGATGCTCGGAGCTGAGGAATTTGGTTTTGCTACAAGTGCACTGATTGTGCTTGGTTGTATAATGATGCGTAAATGCCATCTGAATACTTGTCCTGTAGGCGTTGCCACTCAGAATGAAGAGTTGAGAAAGAAATTCATGGGACGCAGCGAATACCTGATTAACTATTTCAATTTCCTTGCAGAAGAAGTACGTGAGCATCTGGCTTCGTTAGGTGTAAAGTCACTGGATGAGGTTGTAGGCCGTGCCGATTTGCTGAAGTATGTAAAGAGCGATGCTAATAAGAAAGTGGAGAAGATTGACTTATCCCGCTTGATATATTTCCCTGTTGAAGCAAAAGAAAATGCAACACATAAGGTAAAAGACCAGGAACATAAACTGGATGATATACTTGACCTGTCGTTGATTACTACTTCGCGTATGGCTATCGATAAGGCTATGCCTGTAGTGATGTCGAAAGTAATAAAGAATACAAACCGTACCGTAGGCGCTATGCTATCCGGCGAAATAGCCAAGAAATATGGGAATGACGGATTGCCTGCCGATACAATACAATGTACGTTCAGTGGCTCTGCCGGACAGAGTTTCGGTGCATTTCTTGCTCATGGCGTAACGTTCAAACTGGAAGGTGATGCAAACGACTATGTAGGTAAAGGACTATCCGGTGGTAAAATTATTATCGTTCCCCCTGCAACATCAACCTTTAAACCCGAAGAGAATATCATAGCAGGTAACACTTTATTATATGGTGCTACTTCCGGTGAAATATATATCAACGGACGGGTAGGAGAGCGCTTCTGCGTGAGAAACAGTGGTGCGATTGCTGTTGTGGAAGGAGCAGGAGACCATTGCTGCGAATATATGACAGGCGGACGCACTGTGGTTTTGGGTAAGACCGGACGTAACTTTGCTGCGGGTATGAGTGGCGGTGTGGCTTATGTGTATAATATAGATGACGATTTCGATTACTATTGCAATATGCAGATGGTGGAACTGACATTGATAGAAGATACATACGACAGCCGCGAGCTTCGCCAGTTGATTACGAATCATTATAACTATACCAATAGTCCTCTGGCAAAACGTATTCTCGATAACTGGAATGCCGAAGTGGAGAAATTTATGAAAGTGACTCCTATCGAATACAAAAAGGTATTGCAGGATGAAAAACTGGAAGCGATCAAGAAGAAGATCGCACAGGTAGAATTTGATTATTAGGCCCCTCCAACCTCCCCAAAGGGGGAGGCTTAAGGCAAAGCCATAAAGATTATAATACATTATACAAATACGCTTCGTGTCTCCTCCCCTTGGGGAGGTCGGGAGGGGTTGCAATTTATAAGAAAATGGGAAATCCAAAAGCATTTTTAACAGTAAAGAGAAAAGACGCGGGATACCGTCCGGTACAGGAGCGCATTCTCGATTTTGGTGAAGTTGAACAAACTCTAAATAGTGAAGACAGGCGTGAACAGGCTTCGCGCTGTATGGATTGTGGTATTCCTTTTTGTCATTGGGGGTGCCCGCTTGGAAATAAGATGCCTGAATGGCAGGAATATATTTATAAAGGTAACTGGAAACTGGCAGCGGAAGTATTGATGCAGACAAATGATTTTCCGGAATTTACAGGGCGTATTTGCCCTGCTCCGTGCGAAAAATCATGTGTGTTGTCCATTCATCGTGCACCTGTTACCATCCGCGAGAACGAAGCTTCTGCTTTGGAGCATGCCTTTAGCGAAGGTTTTATTCAGCCCAAAGTACCAGCACACCGTACAGGGAAGAGGGTAGCTGTAATCGGTTCAGGCCCTTCGGGGTTGGCCGTTGCCAACCAACTGAACCAGAAAGGACATGATGTCACCGTTTATGAGAAAAGTTCACATATCGGCGGCTTGCTTCGTTTTGGTATACCTGATTTCAAGCTGAATAAGAATATTATCGACCGCCGCCTGAAGCTGATGGAAGCTGAAGGTGTGAAATTTGTAGTAAATACAGAGATAGGGAAAGATGTAAAAGGTCAAGATATACTGAAGGACTATGACGCAGTCTGTGTGGCCATCGGCTCACAGGTGCCTCGTAACCTGCCTGTAGAAGGCCGTGAACTGAAAGGTGTGTATTATGCAATGGAGTACCTTACTGCTCAGAATAAACTGATTGCAAAAGAGCCTGTTGCGGCAGAGCAGATAATAGATGCAAAAGGTAAGAATGTACTTGTTATCGGTGGTGGTGATACCGGTTCCGATTGTATCGGTACTGCTAACCGTCAGGGGGCAGCCAGTATTCTGCAAATAGAGATATTACCGAAGCCTGCCAGGTTGGAAGATATAGAAAATCCGTGGCCTACACCGTTTCCGGTTGTACTGAAAACTTCTTCGTCACATCTCGAAGGTTGCGAGCGTCGCTGGTCTCTGAATACAAAACGCTTTATAGGTGAGGATGGTAAGCTGACTGCCGTAGAGTTGGTAGAGGTAGCCTGGGAACAGGACGAAAATGGCAAGCACATAATGAAAGAAGTTGGCAAACCCGAAATTCATAAAGTAGACCTTGTATTCCTGGCTCTTGGCTTTGTGCATCCTATACAAGAAGGTCTGTTGAAAGAACTGGATATAAAGACCGATGATACCCGTCATAATGTGGTAACTGATGCAAATCGTGCAACAACTGTAGCCAAAGTATTCGGTGCGGGTGACTGTGTCAGCGGACAATCGTTAGTGGTAACCAGCATAGCCTCAGGACGTAAGACAGCACAACATATAGACGATTTTTTGAGAAGTTAAGAATTTGTTAAATATAGTTATTTGTTAAAGAATTTCGCATGGAAAATAGATGGAAAGATATTAAGTAATGTATCTTTACGCGTCCAATAATAGAGGAGACTTTAACTTATTAATTAAAAAATGTTAGTTATGAACAAGAAACTTATTTATCTATTAATGCTTGTTTTCACATTAGGTCTGTCTTTTACTGCATGTAGTGATGACGATGATGATGAGAGTGTTGCACAACAAATAGCAGGAACCTATTCAGGTGAGTTGAATATCACAGGTTTAACTAGTGAGCCTATATCAAATAACATTGTTTTATCTAAAGTAAATGATAATACAGTTAAAATGTCTGTGGCCAGTTTGGATATACCTAATATCGGAACTGTAACAGGGATTGACGTAAAATCTGTATCAATAACCAAATCAGGAAATACCTATACATTAACTTCGAAAAATGAAGATATTGAAGTTGATGTAGCTCTTTTAGGTGGAAAAAAAACAGCAAAAGTAAAGGTTGATGGTACTGTTAGTTCTAATGGTGCAATGTCTCTGTCTATTGTTGTAACAGAAATTCAGGACCTAACCGGAATGACTCTTCCTATTACTTTTGCCGGTACTAAGAAATAAGATGGAATCTTGTTAATTAATCTTTTTATTATATGCAAAAGGCGGTTTTTCGGAAACGAAAGCCGCTTTTTTCTTTTATAATTTATATCTTTAAGCAAACAACGAATGATATCTATGCTTAGATTCCTTATCAGGTATATTCCTGTTTCCGTATTGATACTCTTATTTGTATCTTCTTGTGGTGTTCAAAAGCCTCAAGGAGTTTTGTTGTACGACCCTAAGGAGGTAGCCGAGCTTTCTACAAAACTGGGTATTGAGTTAAGTAACATCGATAAGGACGATGACCTCAATATGCACTTATATGCCGAAGTATCCCAATGGTTGGGGGTTCCATACGTATATGCAGGTTTATCAAAAAACGGAGTGGATTGTTCAGGTTTCACATACATTATCTATCAGGAGGTGTATAAGAAAACGATACCCCGTTCTACAACTTACCTTTCTAAGATGGCGATGAAGAATATTTCTAAGAAAAAATTGCAGGCAGGTGACCTGGTCTTTTTTGCAACGTCATCCGAAAAAAATAAAATCAGCCATGTAGGTATTTATCTCAAAGACGGGTGCTTTATTCATGCTTCAACCTCTAGAGGTGTTATCGTCAGTCATTTAGACGAAGGTTATTATGACCGTACATGGAAAAAAGGCGGGCGTCCAAAATAGTTACTTAGAACTTAAAATATTATAAAAGATTAGCGGTAATGATCTTTTATTAGGCCGAATTATTTATTTTTATCCGGCTTAAAAATAAAACTGCATGTCAATACCAAAAAGAATATTAGGAATATCGTCATTTTTATTAATGTGTTCCATGGCTTTCACGCCAATCTCGGCAACTACACCTAAGAAATCGAAAACAACAGGTAAGAAAAAATCAAAGACCAGTACATCACATGCTCCAAAGTCTGTGACCGTGGTACAATCAGCAGAAAATATCGATATGGTAACCGAAACGGGAGAGACTGTTTCGTTGCCGCGTTTCGACAAGGTGCTTGAAGATCATTCATATAATGTTTCCAGTTCGGAGGTGTTGCTGGCTGATGCAGGTGCTGACGCCGCCATATCAATGGAAATAATGAAGCAAAGGATGATAGAGCAGAAAGAGATGCAGGAGTTGTCATCTGTTTTGGGCGTGTCAATTAAGAATCCTAATAATCTGGATTTGTATCGCGAAGCTGCCGACTGGCTGGGTACACGTTACCGCAGAGGAGGGATGAGCCGTGCGGCAGTAGACTGTTCTGGCTTTACCAATATAATATATAAGAATGTCTTTGGCCAGCAATTAGACAGGGTTAGTACCACAATAGCGAAGAATGTGAAAGAATCCATTACAAGTAAAGATGATTTACTTCCGGGTGATATGGTTTTCTTCTCCACATTCAAAAAGAAATATATAAACCATGTAGGTGTGTATTTGGGCGATGGTAAGTTTATTCATGCCTCTATAAAGAAGAGTGTAATCGTAAGCTCACTGTCGGAAGGGTATTACAGCACAGTATGGCGCAAAGGCGGAAGAAATTAATAAAAGATAATCAGATAGTGAGAGGAGGTACCCCGGGTATCTCCTTTTTGTTTTTATAAGTTTAATCGATTCTTCATCGAAATGGAACATAAAAGTCCTATCTTTGTGTAAATACATAAAACTATGGTTATGAATAAAAAACTGACAATAGCCCTCGTGGCACACGATCACCGCAAGGCGGATATGGTAGAATGGTGTTATTATAATTCGGACTTTTTGTCAACACATCATTTGGTTTGTACCGGAACTACCGGAACACTCATCAAAGAAGCCTTTGAAGAAAAAGGGATTGAAGCTGAAATTACCCGTATGAATTCAGGGCCGTTAGGAGGCGATGCGGAGATTGCCGCTATGGTTGTACGCCATGAAGTAGATATGGCGGTTTTCCTGATTGACGACCTGAATCCGCAACCGCACGAAGCTGACATAATGATGTTGCTTCGCCAGTGCCGTGTACACAATGTGCCCATCGCCTGCAATCGTTACAGTGCCGATCTGATGATTACAAGTACATTGTGGGATGATGAGGGTTATACCCCTACCCGGCCCTGGTACGAAATGTTTGACAGGGCAAACTTCGATGCGAATTTCCGCAGGTTGAAAGATTAAAATAAGAAACTGTTTAAATTTTATTCGTTTAAATTTTTAGAGCTGTTTTAGAGATGCTTTTTTTCTTCCTTGAAACGATAATAGCGGGCTATTTGAGTTGATAGAAAGGAAAAAACAGCCGAAAACAGACTAAAAATGAACGAAGAAAAAGATATAATAAAATATTCGTATAAAATTTAAACAGTTTCTTAGATGATATAAGATAGGAGGATGTGTCAAAAGTAAAAAAGAGTAATTGTCATTGCGGGCTTGATCTGCAATCTCCTTATAATCAAGTTTGACTTCAGGGGGATTCCGTGTCAGGCACGGAGCGACAGGCTTTTGACACACTCTCTTACTCTTTATCTGTAAACAGCAGGCTTTCCACTTTCTCCAATCTGTTTCTTAATTCATCAAACAGGGCTTTTCTTATTTCCAGTGCCATAGTGCAGTCCATGTCGTAACTTTGGTGCAGGATAGTAGGTTCCAGATCCTTTACTATCTTCATTACATCGTTCATAAAAGGATATTCGAAACTGAACGATATGCGGCAGTCTACCGTTTTTTCTATTATCTCAGCTTCCCCGATTGCTTCGGCGGCCGCTTCCCTGTATGCTACTATCAGGCCGCTTGTACCTAGCTTTATCCCACCGAAGTAGCGCACTACCGCGATTAATATATTTGTAAGTTCATTTGAGTTAATTTGTCCGAGTATGGGTTTCCCTGCTGTGCCGGATGGTTCTCCGTCGTCATTTGAGCGGAATTCCTTGCGTTCTGCTCCCAGCATATATGCCCAGCATACATGGCGTGCGTCATAATATTCCTTACGAAGTTTATCTATTTCTGTCTTAGCTTCTTCCGGTGATATTACAGGTATGGCATAGGCTATAAACTTGCTCCGTTTCTCGGTGTAAGTAGCTTTGGATGTATTGGCAATTGTTTTATAAATATCCTTCATATCCGTTGTAAAGATAGGCATTTTAAATAAACCTTATCCCTCTAAAATAGGAATGGTTGTCTCACGACAACCAATCTTCACTCCTAACCATAAATCTAATACCATGAAAAATATACTACAAATGTAAAGTGTATTTTTTATAAAACAAACAAAAAGATATAAATATTTTAATTGTATATCAAAATAATTTATTTCACATTGTTTTGTAATCAAAATGTAATATATTGTGATATTAAATATGCTAATTTTGTATATATCCATAGACTTCTATAAAAGGAAAAATTATCAAACTAACTGTTAACTATGCGAATCAAGGGTTGAAAGCAGCTCAACACCTGCCTGAAAGGCAGAATCTTCATAACCGTATGCAAGCGCAGCGTAGCTTACGGAGCAAGGCAATTACACTCCCCCCTGCCCGAAGCGGCAGGACACACAGTATGTCCTGTCTTTCAGACAGCTGGTATTGCTCATCCTTTTTCCGCAGGTCGATGACCCGCGGTTATGAAGATTTGGCTTTTCAAGCCTTTTCTCAAATCCTGATTGGCATTAACTATATAGAATTAAATACAGAGGCTTAAAGACAGTGCCACTCTAAATTTATATATTTGCTCGCAGTATATGACAAAAATTATTCAAACACGATTTGGAGACGATGTAGGGGCAGTGGCTTGTCCCTGCCCGCTTGTCATCGTTTACGGGCACCCACAAGGGGATGCCCCTACAGCAGGATATAAGATTTTGTCATGTACTTAGATATTTGCTATAATGTCCGGTTCGCAGATTGTGATGAGTACAGTCTGACAATGTCAGAAGATAAGTTGTTCTGGTATATGAAACAAAACAGAGCCACTTTTTCAGCATGGATATATAAGTGCATTATAACAGATAGCATATCAGGGGCGGATGTCGGCAGTGGGGCTGCATGGCTTGATTAAAGCGGTTGTAAATCAGATTTGTATATCGTGGATACTTGAAATGTACACAAAATTTAAAACATTATGGCATAGTTTTTGTTTGAATATAAAGAGATAATTATTTAAGATTTTATCTGAAAAAGGTTTTAGAAATAAATCTTATATTTGTAACATACGCATAAAACATCAAATAAAGGTGGTTATGGAAAATAATTTTTCACAGAGAGTCCGCAAAATCATGAGTTACAGCCGTGAGGAGGCCGGACGTCTTCAAACCAATTATCTGGCACCCGAACATTTGATGCTTGGTATACTCCGCAATGGAGAAGGATTGGCCATACAGGCATTGAAAGATTTTGGTATAGATTTGATTGAATTAAAAGACAGTATTGATAATAACATATTAAAGCAACAGGAGGATGCATACCCAAACAGCGAGGTCGTATTAAGTAAAAGCACTGAAAAGATATTGAAAATGAGTATATTGGAAGCAAGGTTGACTAAAAGTCAGGAAACTGATTCGGAGCATCTGCTTCTTGCCATTCTCAAAGATCATGACAATGTAACTGCGATGCTGTTGGAAGAATATCACATGGATTACAATGGAGCATTTACCTATATTAAGAGTATGGGGGATATATTACACAATAATAGTAAACAGTCGCCTCGTATGGGCGCCGACTTTACCGATGACGACGATGAGGATGATGAACCAATGAACAGTGGAAACTCTAACGTTGGTACACAGCAACCCCGTCAGGCTACAGATACGCCTGTGCTCGACAACTTCGGTATAGATATGACGAAGTCTGCATTGGAGAATAAGCTAGATCCGATTGTAGGCCGTGAGAAAGAAATAGAACGTTTGGCACAGATACTGAGCCGCCGTAAGAAGAATAACCCTATACTGATAGGAGAACCGGGCGTTGGGAAATCTGCCATAGTTGAAGGTTTGGCATTACGTATCGTGCAAAAGAAAGTGTCGCGCGTATTGTTTGACAAGCGTGTGATCGCTCTTGATATGGCCTCTGTGGTAGCAGGTACAAAATACCGCGGACAATTTGAGGAACGTATAAAAGCCATCCTGAACGAGCTGTCGAAAAATCCGAACATTATCTTGTTTATAGACGAAATACATACCATCGTAGGTGCCGGAGGAGCTACAGGCTCACTGGACGCGGCTAATATGCTGAAGCCGGCTTTGGCCAGAGGCGAAATTCAATGTATAGGCGCCACTACACTGGATGAATACCGTAAGAATATAGAGAAAGACGGGGCTTTGGAACGCCGTTTCCAGAAGGTAATGGTAGAGCCGACCACTGCGGAAGAGACATTGCAGATATTGCATAATATCAAGGAACGTTACGAAGAGCACCATAATGTAAAATATACAGAAGGTGCGCTCGAGGCCTGTGTGAAATTGACCGACAGGTATATTACAGACCGTAACTTCCCCGATAAGGCTATTGATGCCCTGGATGAAGCGGGTTCGCGTATGCATATAGCAAACATTCAGGTACCGAAGGAAATAGAAGATATCGAAGCTGAACTGAAAGATATAATAGATCAGAAGGGAGAAGCTGTAAAGGCTCAGAAGTATGAGCTGGCTGCCAGCTTCCGCGATACACAACGCCAGCTGATGGCTAAACTGGATAAAGCGGAAACCGACTGGAAGGCCTCATTGAAGGAAAAGCCCGAAACCGTGGATGCCGAAATGGTTGCCGAGGTAGTATCTATGATGTCAGGTGTGCCTGTACAGCGTATCGGCGAATCGGAAGGCCTGAAACTTGTAGGTATGAAAGACAGCCTGAAAGCTGCCGTAGTGGGACAAGACGAAGCCGTAAACAAAATAGTGAAAGCTATACAGCGTAACCGTATCGGCCTGAAAGACCCTAACCGTCCGATAGGTTCATTTATGTTCCTTGGGCCTACCGGGGTAGGTAAGACTCACTTGGCTAAGATGATTGCCGAACAACTCTTTGATTCTGCCGACGCGCTTATCCGCATCGACATGAGCGAATATATGGAGAAATTCAATGTATCGCGCCTGGTTGGAGCACCTCCGGGATATGTAGGGTACGAAGAGGGCGGACTGTTGAGCGAAAAAGTTCGCCGCAAACCATATTCTGTAGTATTGCTTGACGAGATAGAAAAAGCGCATCCGGATGTATACAACATATTGTTGCAGGTAATGGACGAAGGGCATTTGACTGATAGCCTGGGGCGTAAAATCGACTTCAAGAATACAATCCTGATTATGACGTCGAACGTAGGTACGCGCCAGTTGAAAGACTTCGGCGGGGGTATCGGGTTTAACCGTCAATCGGCTGCCAACAGGGAATATTCGAGAAGTGTACTTCAGAAGGCTTTGAACAAGACATTCTCGCCTGAATTCCTGAACCGTGTGGATGACATTATTACATTCGACCAGTTGGATAAGACTTCAATAGAGAAGATCATCGATATAGAACTGAAAGGCTTCTACAAGCGTATGTCCGAATTGGGTTATACTATCGAGCTTAGTCAGGAAACGAAAGATTTCCTTGCGGATAAGGGTTACGATGTTCAGTTTGGAGCCCGTCCGTTGAAACGTGCTATCCAGAACTATGTAGAAGATGAAATCGCCGAACTGATACTTTCGGGTGCAGTGAAGGAAGGCGGAACAATTACCTTTGAGGTAGATAAGGAGAATGATAAGCTGAAAGCAATAGCGAAATAATCTTATTAGTATATATTGAAAACGGAGCAGATAAAGACATCTGCTCCGTTTTATTTTTATATGAATATCCGTCTATGCCTAATGAATATCTTGTCTAACCCCTCCGCTTCGCTCGTCCCCTTTAACAAAAGGGGACAGTCGCTGCTTTTCCATCGTTTGTTCGGAGTTTTAGCCAAGGGTAAAAAACAGAACTCTCCCCTCGCACAGAAGGGGAGTACCACCAGAGGTGGGGAGGAGTTAGATATTAAGACAGATAATCTTTTATTATCAGATAAAGCCTTTACAAATTCCGGGCATGCCTCATCAGTTCTTCTTTTATTACCGTGAGCCTGAGGTTAATCATACGGTCAGCCTGCTGAAATTCTTCGCTGTCGTCGAGGCGTTTGTGGCGGCGTACAAACTCGTCCAGACTGTCGGTATCAGAGTATCCTTCAAAGATAATATCCTTGGCGTCCTTGGCTTTTTGTACTGTTTCAGCCGTTTCTTGCAGGGAGGAGATCAGGAGCATTGTATCCAGCACAACGTTTAAGTAACTGAAATCTAAAGCCCTGCCGAAGTCTTCCTCTTCGATGATGTCTAACCATTTAAATATCAGGCTAATGTTTTCTTTTGTTACGCCTTCTATAGGAATGTAATTCGCATCGTAAATAGCTTCCCTGACAGCCGAAACAGCCCTGTTAAAATCATACTTTTCAGCTTTATAATATTGGTTTGCCATAGCTTCGTCACAGCCAGTAAGCGTCTGTATCTCCTTTATAGATTTGGCAATGAATAGGTAAACACACTTCTCTATATCATTGTCATTCTCTTTTAATAAATGTATGGCTTCCCCTATCGGTACAGGGAGTATTTTCCTTAATTCTATGATTTTTTCTTTCATCTTTTTCTCTTTTCCGGTACAAAGATAATATTTTACATTTTACATTTAACAGTACCTTATACCTTATAATTCAACTACAGATCCGTAAAATTCATAACCTATAACTAATTGCTTATCTTTGCAAATCATATAAAAATGAAGGATATGAACACACAATTCGACATGTTATCTGCTATCTATAACGATACGAAAGGTAAGAAATACGATTTTGCGGTACAACCATGGGGTGCGACCGAACCTCATAATTATCATCTGCCATATATGACAGATTGTTATCTGGCTCACGATTTGTCAGTAGATGCGGTCATAAAGGCATACGAAAAAGAGAATGTCAAAGGCATGGTATTACCTGTTATTCATCTTGGATCGCAAAATCCGGGGCAGCGTGAATTACCATTTTGCTTACATGCAAGCTATGAAACGCAAAAGGCTATCTTGTCGGATATTGTTTCATCACTGCATTATCAGGGCATACATAAGCTTATCATTGTAAACGGGCATGGAGGAAACAGCTTTAAAAATATGATACGCGATCTGGCGGTTGACTATCCTGATTTTCTGGTAGTGATAAGCAACCTGTTCGCTATTGTTCCGCAGGCCGGTTATTTTGAGGAAAAGGATGACCATGCGGGAGAAATGGAGACATCCGTGCTGATGCATTACCATCCGGAGTTGGTGGATCTGTCTGTTGCAGGAGACGGGGCATACACTCCCTTCAGGGCTGCTTCGCTGAGGGATGGCATTGGCTGGACTCCCCGCAACTGGGCAAAGGTATCCCGGGATACAGGGATAGGAAACCCGAAGAGATCGACAGCAGAGAAAGGAAAAAGATATGCCGAAGAGGTTAGCCGGAAACTTTCCGAGCTGTTTATTGATATTGCAAAAGGAGATCTTTATTAATCTGCTTTTTTCCCTGATTTCAGAAGTTCATCGTAAGTGCTTAGCGTCTGATAATGGTCTACGCCTGTAAAATCAAGTATCTTGGCATTTTGCAGGTGTTTCCATTCATTGCAATCCAGTTTGTAAATCTGCATTTCATAAGGGATAATGATACTGTATACAGGTTGGGATGATGCTGTATCCTTTGCAAGGAAATGATGAGGAATATAACGGCCGATAATACAAAAGTCTTTTATACTCAGCTTTTCGCGGATAAGTTGGTCTATCTGCTTTTGAGTAGCTTCATCGTAATATGAATTGCCGGCGGCATCAGTACTCAGCTTTATATTATTCTTTCTATCGAAGTCTTTGTAACGTTCAAGGGCTTCTTTATTTTTAGGGATATACAGTATGGAGTATTGGCCTTCATTTTCCTTTACATAAGTCGCTTCGGGAATATCCATCATCAGGTTGACAGACATAGTCCGGTACAGATCGAATCCTTCGATCACCTCTTCCTGTGTCAGCATTTTGAATTCTTTTACTTCAATATTGCCTTTCTTTTTGTCTGCCTGATTGCAGGAAAACATTAGCAGAAGTATAAATACAGATATTATTGCTCTCATATTTTGATATTTTGACGTTATATAGAAGAGCAAAATTAATATATTTACATTTCGAAACCTCAATATTTAACAAATAATGACTTGAAATCTATCAGTGCCTGCATTATGGATTCGTTTCTCTTATCTTATAGTTTAGTATCGGCTGCTTATATAAAAAAGAAAAGGTTGTCATCACGACAACCAATCTTCATTGTTAACCTTAAATCTAATACTATGAAAAACACATAATATTAACGTGGCTGCAGGCAAAATAGTTTACCATAGCAGTATTAAAAATGTTAAAACAATCTGATTTTTAGTTAATTTGCTGACTGGTGTGCCTCCGAAATCCTTTGTACGAAAGGCTTCTCATACTTCTGTCACTTTACCAAGTTTTATATAACAAATATAGCCTTTTACATCCGGGTAACCCATCTTGCGAATCTGGTCGGTATAGTATTTTACCTGCCGGATATACTTCTTATTCTCCTTTTCCCCGAATTTGTAATCGATGACAATCACTTCCTTATCATTTATCATAACCCGGTCGGGGCGGATAAAGTTGCCTTTGGGTTGTAATATCTGTACTTCATTCAGCACCTTGTATTCGCCGGAATACCAAGGCTTCACGATTGGGTTTGACAGATATTCCTGCAACAGGCGGGTTATTGTTTCTTTTTCACCGGTGGTTATATCCCCTGCTATATAATACGCCTCCACGGCATTTGATATATCGTTTACAGTCTGCACCTTGCTGACTATCTCGTGCATCAGCGTGCCATAGTCGCGCTGTCCGGTGTCAGTGAAATAGTATTTGTTCTTCAGCTGGAGTTTTACCCTTTCGTCGTACGGGATACTGGACAGGCTGTCTACTCTTATTTCCTTTGCCGATGGCTGCCTTTCCTTTTTTACAGGCAGATAGTTTTTGCCGGTTTCAAAAATATCCGTTTCATCATCCAGCGACTCGTTCAGGTTGATATAAGACGGATTGCCGGACAGGGCAGGAACGGACTGGTTTATTGTAGCCCACAATAGTGACGAGATATTCGTAATGTCCTCTTTCTTAGGCTTTGGCGCAAATGCTATCAATTCGTTTTTGGCACGGGTAAAAGCTACGTATAATATATTTACATTGTCGATAAAAGCATGGAGCCGTTCGTCAAAATACTCATATGCGAAGATGGTGTTCTTTAGTTTTTGTGAATATTTCACGGGTACAAGGTGCAACCTGTTGAACGGTTCGGACTGTGGATGGCACCAGAGTATCGTTGTCAGCTTGTGGTCTATCTCCCAGTTGCAGAAGGGGATCAGTACGACATTGAAACCCAGCCCTTTCGATTTGTGTATTGTCATAATGCGGATAGCATCCTGACCATCGGGTGTAAAGATGGTCTTATTGGTTCCCGTTTCGTCCCACCACCTGAGAAAGGCATCCAGATCCGAAGAATTACGTATCGTAAAATCGAGCACCATATCCAGAAACGACTGGATATATACCTGTTCATTGTCTTCCATCGCATCGCGAAACAGGTTGAAAACCTCCTCCGTCATTTCATATAGCGGAAGTTCCCTGATATGTTTCAGGCTATTGGTTATATGCTCCGGCAAGTCGTCTTTGGCTGAGAAGTATTTCAGCAGGGCTTCTTCGGCGCTAAGCTGTTTGCTATATTTGAAATATTCAAACACGGCCAGCGCTTTCAATGACTTATCCTGCGGGTTGTGCAGGTATTTCAGCAGGGCTACTATCAGCTTGATGCTCTTTGAGTTGCTGACGAAGAGCGCTTCGTCTGATATAATGTCATACCTGTACTTTGAGTCTGCATGCTGGTTTTTATATTCCAGAAGGCGGTTTGCCACATCCGCGCCTTCTTTTTTTGTGCGTACCAGTATGGCTATGTCTTTCAGGCTATAACCTCTTTCCTGCAATTGCTCTATCTGAGCAGGCAGTTGTTCCAACGCGTATTCTTGCCATACATATTCGTCCGTGTCAACAAACTCAATCCTTACGCGCCCCTCATTGTCCTTGTGGCTGTCAGGTATCTTCTGGTACAGTTCGTCATAAGCTTTTGTAATTCGCGAAAGGAATGGCTTGAGAGACGCACTTTCTATATCCTGCAACGACCTGTTGTATGTTTCCTGCAACAGTGCTGCCCCGGCGGTAAAGACGGCATTGTTGAAAGAGATCACATTGCAGGAGCTTCGCCAGTTCGTATCCAGCGTTTCGTGTATGATGCCCTCTGTCCTGAAATCTTTATCCAGCTGTTCGTCCAGTAGTTTCCAGTCGGAATTTCGCCAGCGGTAGATACTTTGCTTTACGTCTCCCACTATGAAATTCTTGTTCCCGCTTCCCAGGCTGTCTTTTACCAGAGGGAGAAAATTCTGCCACTGCATGCCCGATGTATCCTGAAACTCATCTATCATATAGTTGTTTATCCTTAAACCTACTTTTTCGTAAATGAAAGGAGACTCATTGCCTTCTATGATGCGGTTAAGCAGTTCGGTAGTATCGGATATGAGCATAATATTGTTCTCCGCACTGTACTCTCGTATTTTCTTATCCACATCGCCCAATATCCCCAATGTGAAGAAATACCGGTTTATTTCGTATGCCGTCTGGTAAATCAGCGAATTGTCATAATGGTTTATTATATCGCAAATACAGGTATTCAGTTCGGGATACGCGGTTTCTATCTTGTCCCGTGTCGCCGCGTCTGTAGTCTTGGTGTACCATCCGGCAAGGTTGTCGGCCAGTGTGCGGAAGGTATTGGTCGGTTCCACGATTGTCCTGTTGGCCCATCTCAGAAATCCTGCAAAAGGCGAACGTGAACCTCCTTTAAAGTCTTCGGCTTTCAGCCCGTAGCGGGTCATTATATTCAGCCCTTTTTCGCCAATCTGTTGAGAGGTGTTTTCAAAGTTCTGGATAATGGCAAAGAGCATATCCTTATAGTCCGTCATCAGTTGCTTATCGTTGATGTCGGATTGTACCTGGTTGCTGTACGCCTTGTAGCTTTCTTTGAATATTTCGGAAGAAAGGGATTGTATATCGTTGCGTATATTCCATGTTTCGCCGTTTTCCACCTTCTCCTCCGAGAAGCGTATCAGCCAGTCTAACAGGAGTTTGTTGTCGCTGCGCTCCAAATCGTATAACATGGAATCGATAGCCTCTCCCAAAACTTTACCGGTGTCAAGTTCTACGCTGTAACCGCCGCCCAGACCAATTTCGCGGGTAAAGGCGCGCATCGTCTGCTGGAAAAACCTATCGATAGTACTTACCGAAAAAGCCGAATAATCGTGCAGTATGCGGATTAATATATCACGCGCTTCTTTCCTTACCTGTTCCTCATTGTACTTGTATTCCCGCGAGAGGAAGCTGATGTGTTCCGATTCCCTGCCGGTGGCGATATTCGCCAGTTCCTCTATGATGCGGCTTTTCATTTCGTCCGTAGCCTTATTGGTAAAGGTCACGGCGAGTATGTGCCTGTACGCGTATGGGGACGAAAAGAGCAGGCTCAGGTATTTCTCTGTCAGCCGGTGTGTCTTTCCCGAACCGGCAGAGGCTTTATATACATAAAGGTTTATCTCATCATTAAATGATGCGTGCTTTGGCATATCCCTCTTTTTGGAGCAGTTCTAAAACTTTGTTGCGAAAATCTCCCTGTATAATGATTTCGCCGTCTTTAGCCGAGCCGCCGACACCGCATTTCACTTTCAGTAATTTACCAAGGTCTTCAAGGTCGTCATTCGTACCTACAAATCCGGTAATCAGTGTGACGGCCTTTCCCTTACGGTTACGCTTATCCAGCGAAATGCGCAAGAGTTGCTTTTCTTTGGGGAGGGTATCCGGTTCATCCTCCTTCTCTGTCTCATATTTAAAGTCCGGATTTGTGGAATACACAACATTCAGACGGTCTTTCCAGTCATTCATAATTATAGGAATTAATTCATACAAAAATACGTATTATTTAGAGTCTGTTTAAATTTTATAGCAAATCTTTTTTATAGCTATTGGCTCAATATTTTTTAATATAACGTTTCTAGTGGATGGCTCTTATCCCGATAGGGATAAAATATTGGTAGAAAATTTGTGTCTCGAAAACCAAGGCGTGCCGTTAGGTACGCAACGCAGGACAGAAGGGACGGCTGCGAGCCAATTATATTCTTTTTCTACCAATAATTGATACATCTCATACAAAACGTTATAGAACCATCTTTTTATTTCGGTTGTTACTTTTTTACTGCCCCGTTATTTTTATTTTAACATTATTGTTTTATAATGTATTTATTCTGAGTTGCTTAATTGTTACCGGATATTTGAAAAAGTGACAAAAGTGACATCTTTTTCATTGTTTTTCCATTGTTACTTTTCTGTTGCATCGTTAGCTAATATAAGATAAAGATATTGGGTTTTGATGAAAGATGAAGAGGGGGACTGTTTTAAAATAATGCGGACCAGGTGTTGATAAATACAATAGTTTATTGTGTCGTCTCCGGAGATGAATGTGTGTTTTATTTTAATTATTTATGCGAATCAAGGGTTAAATGTGCTATTTTTTGTCCCTTTAGGGACTGAATGTTGGTAGAAAGAAGCTTTAACCGGTTAATTGCGTGCCGTCAGGTACGCAATATCTACAGAACAATTCACATTTTGTACCTGACGGCACAAAAAAACGAATTTCATTCATGTTTCTACCAATATGATGTGCCTAACGGCACATTTAACCCTTGATTCGCATTAATTATTTATGCGAATCAAGGGTCGCTCTGGGTTGAAGTATACTATTATAAATCAATCTTCTGTTTTGCAGTCAGGGTTCTAAGTCCACGAAGTGGGCTAATCATGGATAACTACGGGTAAAACCCGTGGAAAAAGCGGATAGGGGAGAGGCCGTCTCCGTAGGAGGCGAATGGTATTTGTTTTTGCTATTTGCCTCCTACGGAGACATATTTTCCAGCCAGTTCCTGCCACGGGTTTAGCCCGTGGTTATCCACCTTCAGTCCCTTCGGGACAATAAGTAACTGTGTTTTTTAACCCTTGATTCGCATTATTTACTCCGTGTAACCCTGTGTTACTCCGTGGTGAAAAACGAAAGTGAATTTGCGGCCTGCACAAAATAAAAACGCCGGGAACATTTAATTTCCGCGGCGTTCTATCTTAACTTAAATTATTCTTTACACGATGCCTTGCGCCATTACAGCTTTGGCTACTTTCATAAATCCGGCAATATTAGCGCCTTTCACATAGTTGACATATCCGTCTTTTTCAGTACCGTATTTCACACAGTTTTCGTGGATATTCTGCATGATTGACTTCAGTTTTTCGTCAACCTCTTCAGCAGACCAGCTTATACGTTCCGAGTTTTGGGTCATTTCCAGCCCCGAAACAGAAACACCTCCCGCATTTGCCGCTTTTCCCGGTGCATATAATATTTTTGCCTGCTGGAATACTTCTATCGCTTCGGGTGTAGATGGCATGTTCGCCCCTTCCGAAACGGCGATAATTCCGTTTGCTACTATTTTTTTAGCATCCTCTCCGTTTATTTCGTTCTGTGTTGCCGAAGGTAATGCTATATCCGCTTTTTCTCCCCAAGGACGGGCGTTTGCCACATATTTGCAACCATAAGTTTCGGCATATTCGCTGATTCGTCCTCTGTATAGCTCTTTCAGTTCTTTTACATATTCCAGTTTTTCGGTAGTGATACCCTCCGGATCATAGATATATCCGTTCGAATCCGATAATGTTACAGGGATTGCTCCCAGTTCTATCAGTTTCTCGCAAGTATATTGGGCCACGTTACCCGAACCCGATACAAGGCATTTCTTACCTTTGATGTCAATATTTTGAGTTTTGAGCATTTCCAGCAGGAAATACACATTCCCGTAACCTGTAGCTTCGGGGCGTATGAGCGACCCCCCGAAAGTCAGCCCTTTACCTGTGAATGTTCCGGTAAACTCGCGCGCAAGCTTCTTGTACATACCAAAGAAATAACCTACTTCGCGGCCGCCCACGCCTATATCTCCTGCCGGCACATCGGTGTCGGGGCCTATATTGCGCCATAGTTCAAGCATGAAAGCCTGGCAGAAGCGCATTACTTCGGCGCTCGATTTACCTTTAGGGTTAAAGTCGGAACCACCTTTGGCTCCACCCATAGGCAATGTTGTCAGCGAGTTTTTGAATGTTTGCTCAAAAGCAAGGAACTTCAGAATAGACAGATTTACCGAAGCATGCAGGCGCAATCCACCTTTGTAAGGCCCTATAGCGTTACAATGTTGTATGCGGTATCCCATATTGGTATGAGTATTACCTTTGTCGTCAACCCATGTTACACGAAAAGAAAAAATACGTTCAGGGATACATAATCTCTCGATTAGGTTTGCCTTCTCAAACTCAGGATGTTGGTTATAAACTTCTTCAATGGATTCCAATACTTCCTGAACGGCCTGATGGTATTCCGGCTCATTCGGAAATCTACGTTTCAAATCTTCTAATACTAATTCTGCTTTCATTGTAAAAACGGGTTTTTGATTTATGGATGCTGCAAAAGTATAAAAAAAATATCTATTTGTTAAATTTTTTCTCAAAAAAGTGACATTTTTTCAAACCGGATTTATTGGGTTTAATAAATTTACCAGATATTATCATGTTATGGATGTTTTTAGTGTTGTTTTTTTCTTATTTTTGCGAATAATAACTTAAATACTGAATATTATAATGACTTACTTAATTACAGGCGGAGCCGGATTTATAGGTTCAAATTTTGTGAAGCGCATGTTGGCAACACATACCGATGCGAAACTGGTTGTATTTGATGAACTTACTTATGCCGGAAATCTCGGAACGCTGGCTCAGGAGCTGAAAGATCCGCGTGTAGTATTCGTCAAGGGAGATATTTGCGACAGGGAGATTACCGAAAAGGTTTTCTCAGAGCACCAGATAGACTATGTCGTTAATTTTGCTGCCGAGAGCCATGTTGACAGAAGTATCGAAAATCCTCAGTTATTCCTGCAAGTAAATATACTTGGTACTCAGAACCTGCTGGATACTGCAAAGAAATTCTGGACAGTAGGTAAGGATGATAATAACTATCCCATCTGGCGCGAAGGTGTAAAATTCTTGCAAGTGTCTACAGATGAGGTTTACGGCTCATTGGGCGAAGAAGGATATTTTACCGAAACCACCCCTCTCGATCCGCGTTCGCCATATAGCGCTGCAAAGACAGGCGGCGACCTGATAGTAAGGGCATACGGCGAAACGTACAAGATGCCTATAAATATAACACGTTGTTCGAATAACTACGGGCCGTATCATTTTCCCGAAAAACTGATCCCTCTCATTATACGTAACATACTTGCAGGCAAACAACTGCCTGTGTATGGCGATGGAAGCAATGTACGCGACTGGTTGTATGTAGACGACCACTGTAAAGCGATAGATATCGTGCTTCATAAGGGACGTGTTGGAGAAGTATATAATGTGGGAGGCCATAACGAGCGTAAGAATATCGAGATTGTTAAGCTGGTCATTAAAACGATACACGACATTATGGCCGAAGAGCCGAAATACCGTGAAGTACTGAAGAAAAAAGAAACAGCTGCGGACGGCAGCATCGATATAAGCTGGATCAATGATAACCTTATCTCATTCGTAAAAGACCGTCAGGGGCACGACCAGCGTTACGCTATCGACCCTACTAAAATATCGACAGAATTAGGATGGTTGCCGGAGACCTCTTTCGACAAGGGGATTGTGAAAACGATCTACTGGTATCTCGACAATCAGGCTTGGGTAGAGGAAGTAACTTCGGGCGACTATCTGAAGTACTACGAACAAATGTATGGAAACCGATAATATATCGTCCGGTAATGCAGGCGATTATTCGCGTGGCAATTCGATAGTCTGCTTTAGAGGTCTTGTAGGGGAATTACTCGAATGGGACAAGTTAAACAATGTAGAATTTGCGATGTGGTTTCCTTCCGCAGAAGATGCTGTATTTACATTATCTCCTGTTATTGAAGAATGGAAGGAAATATATAGCCTGACAAGGTATTACTGGTCATATATTACTGCCGATTTTTTGAAAACTTTAAATCTGCTGGAAGGAGATTCCATGAGGATTTTTTTACCGGATGGCTTCAATGCTTTTGCCTTTACTACTCCTGATAATGAGCAGGTAATATTGTCCCTGTCGCAGGAAAAAGGCCTCCGGATACATTTTGCGGAAGCAACATCGTTGGGATACCGGTTGGGGTTTCTGAAATCGTTTAAGCTATATTGTAAAGCCTGGAAAGAACTTATTGAGATAAACAATGGAATACAGGATGACGATTTGGGCTTTGCAGATTGGTGGGAACTCGCTTTGAAAACAGCGGAGGCCATTCAGCTAAAGGAACCATTGGAAAGTTTTGGTAAAATAGTAAAATAAGATATAATCCGGAGAATTTAAATAATGGAACGTTTAAAATCTATATTAGCCGATAAAGTGCTGGACTTGTCCGCCGGTAGTGGCGAAGAGGTAAAGTCAAAGATAGATAAAATCCAGCGTTTTCGTGATTTTGCAAACGCACTGAAATCCCTGATGATTAAATATCCTGCCATAGAGGACGAATTGATCGCTATGGTTGAAGACGGGGATTTTGATACTAAAGTAGCCTCCTCGCGGGTAGATACTGTTATCCGCTTGTCGGATACCGAAGCCGCGCAAGCCAGCAGAATGGTTATGCAGCCTCTTGTAGAGCCGGTAGCTATACCGCAAGAACCAGAAGTTGTACCTCCTGCTGCTGTTATTGAAGAAAGTAAAGAAGAAGAAACAATCGCAGCAGGGAATGAAACCGAAGAAAAGGATGTAGAAACAGCAGTGCCGCAAGCTGACAGCCATGTCAATCCGGATGATATCCCGATGGAAATCTATGAAGGGCAGGAAGAACCTTTATATCAGCCCGAAGATATAGAATATGAAGAACTGGAGCCATCTTTGGAAGAGGAAGCGGCAAAAGGTTATGTCCCTTATGAAGATGTAAGGGATGACGTTAATGAGCAGGAACCACTGCTCCCCGAAGAATTCGCGGATGAAGATATGGAAGAAGATTCCCCTGTCATTAATGAGGATAATGAATTATCTGAGGCCGACGCAGAGGTGGAGGATCGGATTGTTGAAGATTATACGGATATACATGAAATAGTTCCTGAACTGGAAGAAAGCTATGTACAGGAGCAAACTATAGAACCTGAAACAGCCGCCATTGAGCCGCAGCCGGACGAAAAAGCCGAAACTGATGACATCGAAGAGGACGATGAAGAAGACTCGATCAGTGAAGAAGAACGCGCAGCTAAAAGGAAGATGACTATTCGCCGCGTACTACAGGTTGCCGGCATCGTAGTAGCCGTGGTGGCGCTTATCTTCATTGTGAAATTCATAATGAGCCATTGGCAGACAGCACTGATAATATTTGGTATTGTCGTCGTACTGGCTATATTAATTGTCTGGTTGAAGCGAAAGCGCTGATCCGGCTTATGTTGAATCAATAATTCCTGAAATGGACTATTATACGAAAACCCAATTAAAAAATTACAATTCATTTAAGACAGAGGCTTTAGCGAAGATTTTTTGTCAGCCCACTACGATAGAAGAACTTCGCAAGTGTTTATCCGACTATCCTCACGAGAAGAAGCTGATAATAGGGGGAGGCTGCAATCTTTTCTTTACGAAAGATTTTGACGGGCTGGTTATTTACCCGAATATCAAAGGCCTGCGTGAGATTTCGGACGAGGAGGAAGAAGACGAAGATATATTTCTGGAGGTAAACGCTTCCGAAAACTGGGATGAGTTTGTCGCATACTGTGTAGAGCGCGGCTTTGTCGGATTAGAAAACCTCTCTTTGATCCCCGGAACGGTAGGCGCTGCCCCGATACAGAATATCGGCGCTTACGGCGCTGAAGTAAAAGATGTAATACGTGAGGTGGTTGCCGTTGACATGGAAACGGGAGAAACATTGTCGTTCTCGAATGCTGAATGCGAATTCGGATACCGCGACAGTATCTTCAAACGGACAAATAAATATCTCATCCTTTCTGTGGTTTTCCATCTGAAACGTACATTTGTATATGTTCCTAAATACGCGGATTTGAACAAGGAACTTGAAGATATAGAAGAACCTTCTGTTCAGGATGTCCGCGATGCCGTCATTCGTGTGCGGCAACGGAAGCTGCCGGACGAAAAAGTCCTGCCCAATGCAGGCAGCTTCTTTAAAAATCCGTATATCACACAGGAGCACGCAGATAAGATTAAGGCGGAATATCCTGATCTGCCGGCATTCCCCTACAAAGACGGTTTGGTAAAGACGTCTGCCGCCTTCCTGATAGATAAGGCGGGATATAAAGGCAAAAGAGCAGGGGATATAGGGACATACCCGAACCAGCCGCTTATTATCGTCAATTATGGTTCGGCCGATGGCAACGATATAGTGCGCTTTATGAATGAAGTGCAAGGTGCGGTAAAAAGCATCTTTGGAATAGAATTGGAACCGGAAGTAAGAATATTTTAAAATTAAAGCCCCTCCCAATCTCCCCAAAGGGGAGGCTTATTCCCCCTTCGGGGGTTAGGGGCCCTGTTAACTGTAGAAATATGGCATCATTTATTATAGAAGGAGGTTGTCGCCTGAGCGGGGAGATTACCCCACAAGGAGCAAAGAATGAAGCGTTGCAGGTTATCTGTGCAACGTTGCTCACACCCGAAGAAGTAATTATAGAAAATATACCCGATATTCTGGATGTAAACAACCTTATTGCCTTACTTGGCGAAATGGGAGTGGAAACCCGGCGTTTGAGCGAAGATACATGGTCATTCAAGGCCGAAACGGTTAATATAGATTATCTTCAGACACCCGATTTTTTCAAGAAAAGTGCATCTTTGAGAGGTTCGGTAATGATTATAGGCCCTCTGGTAGCCCGTTTCGGTAAAGCTATTTTGCCAAAACCCGGTGGGGATAAAATAGGACGTCGCCGCCTCGACACGCACTTCATAGGAATCCAGAAACTGGGTGCTGATTTTGAGTACGATAGTTCGCAGCAGGTGTATAATATTACGGCGGACAAGCTGAAAGGAGCCTATATGCTTCTCGATGAAGCCTCTGTGACGGGTACGGCAAATATAATCATGGCCGCAGTACTCGCCGAAGGAGAAACAATGATTTATAATGCGGCTTGCGAACCTTACCTGCAGCAACTGTGCCGTATGCTGACCAAAATGGGAGCAAAAATAGACGGGCAGGGCTCCAACCTGCTTCGTATCGAAGGGGTTGATTCTTTGTCAGGAGCGAAACACCGTATCTTGCCGGATATGATAGAGATAGGCAGCTTCATCGGTATGGCCGCTATTACCGGGTCGGAAATCACTATAAAGAATGTCGCTTATGACGATCTCGGTATTATCCCTGATACATTCCGCCGTTTGGGAATACAGTTGGAGAGAAAAGGGGATGATATACATATTCCGGCCCAGAAAGAATACGAAATAGATACATTTATAGATGGCTCAATACTTACCATAGCCGATGCCCCGTGGCCGGGACTGACCCCTGACCTTATCAGTGTGCTGCTTGTGGTAGCTACACAGGCTAAGGGTAGTGTGCTGATACACCAGAAAATGTTTGAGAGCCGCTTGTTCTTTGTGGATAAGCTGATCGATATGGGAGCCCAGATAATACTTTGCGACCCGCACCGTGCAACGGTTATAGGTACGGGAAAACGCCCTATGCGCGCTACAACAATGACCTCTCCCGATATTCGCGCCGGTATAGCGTTGCTCATCGCTGCCATGTGTGCCGACGGAAAGAGTACGATACATAATATTGAGCAGATAGACCGAGGATACCAGAATATCGATGTGCGCCTTAACCAGCTTGGTGCCAATATTATGCGATTAGATTAGAGTTCGATGATTATTAATATAAACCTTATTTTTTTTAACACAAGTACGCCGGAGTTGTCTCAATAATAAAATAGAACAGTTGTCATTGCGGGCTTGACCCGCAATCTCCCGATAAACCTTTTTTGGGGGGATTCCATGTCAAGCACAGGATGACAGATTTTGGGATGGCTTCGCGAAGTTTCTTAATTTTTTTACGCTATGACAGAAAATGAAAAATATCTCTATGATCATTTCCTTATTAGTATAAAATCAGGATTTGATTCTTTAGAAGATATTATAACCGATGCTTTGGAAGCGGTAGAAGATGAAGGCTGGGAAAGCGAAATCACGGAAGAATGGATTCGCGACACTTTTAGTAAAGAGTATGCTAAGAACGAGGCTGCAAGTAAGACATGGCAGCATCCTACCGATACGGAGAAACTACATACCGTTTTTGACAACCTATGTAAACAGAAAATTGTGGCTTTGCATAATGCAGGGTATACACAGTCCGATGCCATCTATGATGTACAGGATGTATGGCAGGATTTGGAAGACAGTGGAGTGAAACCTGTAGGATATTGTTATTACCACGGTCAGGATCTGGAACGTGTTATCGAAACGGGAACACTGTGTATCGGCTTTTACGGAGAGAAAGAAAAAAATGATAAAGAAGCTATAATAGTAGGGAATAAGGTTGTTTCCCAATTGAAGGAACAGGGCTTTACCGTAAATTGGGATGGTTCCGCCTCAAAGAGGATTGAGGTTGTTGACTTCAACTGGCAGAATGTATTTACATCGGATGACGATGTAGATGAAAAATGGGGATATGACCGTGTGCTGGATTTGATGGAAGAATAGATACAGGCAGATTTGTATATATAATATAATGGATTGAGTTAGATATTGTTAAATTCAATCCATTATATTTTTTGTTCTATAGATATATAAATAATGCGAATCAGGGGTTGAAAGCAGCTCAACACCTGCCTGAAAGGCAGAATCTTCCTAACCGTATGTAAGCGCAGCGTAGTTTACGCAGCAAGGGGCAATTACACTCCCCCTGCCCGAAGCGGCAGGACACACAGTATGTCCTGTCTTTCAGACAGCTGGTATTGCTCATCCTTTTTCCGCAGGTCAATGACCCGCGGTTATGAAGATTTGGCTTTTCAAGCCATTTCTCAACTCCTGATTGGCATAAATAATGCGAATCAAGGGTTAAAAAGCACAGTAACTTATTGTCCCGAAGGGACTGAAGGTGGATAACCACGGGTAAAACCCGTGGCAGGAACTGGCAGAAGAATATGTCTCCGTAGGAGGCAAATAGCAAAAATAAATGCCATTCGCCTCCTACGGAGACGGTCTCTCCTCTATCCGATTTTTCCACGGGTTTTACCCGTAGTTATCCATGATTAGCCCACTTCGTGGACTTAGAACCCTGACTGCAAAACAGAAGATTGATTTATAATAGTATACTTCAACCCAGAGCGACCCTTTTATCTCATAAATAGTATTATGAGATAAAAGAATCATAATCTTAAATAAACTTGCAGAGAAGAAAAAATAAAAGGCAATTTGTCAGATTGCCTTTTTAGTATTAGAGTTTATATTCAATAAGATTATATATGGTTTATTCTCTGTGATTTAATTGCCTCCTGCTTTAGCTGGAGGATAATAGTCTAATCAGATAATGGCTTTAGCCAAAATGTTTTGACTAAAGTCGTTTTCTATCTGTATTATTATCCACGACTTGAAAGTCGTGGCAACTAAAACTCCTAAAAATATGCATCTTACTCTTTTATTGAATATAAACTCTATTTAAAATATAAATTTACTATTTCTTTGTATAAATTATATCCTCCTCGCCTACGATCATTTTGTTACCTGATATCTTAGCTGTATAGGTTTCTCCGTCTTCAGTAAATGTAACATTCGGATGATTGTACTTATATGTTCCGGTACCTTGAAATTCATATTTCTTACCATTATATTCTTCATAGCCATATCCACTATAAGTAGATTCATAAAAAGTTAGAGTGCTTTTATAAATATAGCCGTCCCCTTCATCTTCGTAAGACTCCCATGTAGTACCATTAAGGGAATTATTGTCATCATCATCTGAGCTACAAGAACCGAAAATAAACGGAATAACCAGCAAGAGAAGTAGTAGTTTTTTCATGAATGTGATATTATTTAGTTAATAAATTCCGACAAAGATATCATAAATTCTTATACTATTCTTTGTTTTTGTTAAAATATACCAAGATTTATCTCATCCGCTCATACTGAGGTGGATATTTTACTTCATCATCTAGTTACTTTGCAGCATGTAATGCAAAGTATGGATTCCTCAGAAGTCCCCTGCCTATAGATATCAGGTCGGCCTCATCATTTTGACTTATTATTCCAAGCCTAATGTTCTCAGACTCAAATCAATTTCTTTCTGGTCTCCGGTATGTTTTCCGGCTACATCCGACAACTTAACGGCTTGTAGGAAATTAGCATCCTTCTTATGTAACTTCACATCCGTCAGTTTGATTACTATATTCAGCGCTTTCGCACCTACATCGTTAGACAGGAATGTACCTATCCCATAAGTGTCGTGTATGCGTCCCGCTACATGTTCCTTTATTTCTTTCACAGCTTCCAGATTCAGGGAGTCGCTGAATACAAGCGTTTTTGATGTCGGGTCGATGCGGTTTTGCTCATAAAACTTAATCGCTTTATCGGCAAAGGTCAGAGGGTCTCCGCTGTCGTGGCGCACTCCGTCAAACAGTTTGGCCTGTTTCAGGCTGAACGAATTGAAAAATGAATCGGTGGTGTATGTATCTGTCAGGGCGATTCCCAGACTTCCGTCATATACGTCTACCCACGATTCCAGCCCCCTGATATTGGCCGAACGGTAGCCGAAAACCGCTCCGTGGAACATAAACCATTCGTGCGGCATTGTCCCTATTGGGATCGTATTGTATTTCATCGCAAAGTATACGTTGCTCGTACCTTTAAAGTATTCTCCCGAATTTGCCTGCAATGCGGCTATGACTTTATCTTCTACATCGAACGAAAAGCGGCGGCGGGTACCGAATTCCGAATAATCCGCTTTCATCCCGGCCAGAGCTTTCGCTTTTGTTATGGCCTTTTCTTCCACATCGTGCGGCTCAGCCCCAGTCATCCGGAAATAAAGCTCGGATATGATAGCCAGCAAAGGGACTTCCCAAAGTACGGTCCTGTACCAGTAACCCTCTATTACAACGCTCAGGTCTCCGCCGTTTTGGGTGATGGTTACCTCTTCGGGCTTGTACCTGAATCCTTCGAGGAAATCGACAAATACAGGGTCGAAAAAGTAGCATTTGTTCTTGATGAATTGCTTTTCTTCCTGTGTCAGTTTCAGATTTGCCATAGAGGCTACTTCTTCGCGCATCCGTTCGGCAAACCCTTCGGGGAACTGTGTCCCTCCACGGTTGGTAAATGCATATTTCACATATGCCCACGGATACAGTTTTTGTATTGCCAGCATTACGGAGAACTTGTACAAGTCGTTGTCGGTAAAATGTTTTAAAATCATAGTTCTGTTTTTATGTTATTTGTTTAATTGACAAATATACTTTTTTATATAACAAAAAAAGAAAGCCAATGTTGACTTTGTTTACAACAATGTCCTTATTAGAGCCTGTTTAAATTTTATTTGTTCAAATTTTTAGAGATGTTTTAGAGATGTTTTTTGTACATTTGTATCAAGCTAAAACAGATATAATTATGACAGTCATCACAGAATTAGAATTTAAGCAGAACCTCTCAAAGTATCTGGATATGGCTCAGAATGAAAAAATTATTATAACCAGAGGCAAGAAAAAATTGGAGTTAGGGGCGAAAAAACCTTTGATTTCGGAAGAGGATATAAAGAATGCCATGACAGGTGAGGAGTTTTTGAAAGCAATTGAGCCTGAAATTAGAGCAATGTTCAGAAAAAATAAATGAGGGTATTATTAACGAAAGAAGTGAAGCTCTATTTTTTAGAGTTGATCGAATTGCTTTACGAAAAGGACTATTTCGGTTTTGAAGACGCGGCCTTTGATTATGTAAACGATTTGATCCGTGATATCACGATTTCACTGCCCCGAAAACTCAAGAAAAAAGCACCTTCTTATTTTGACAAATACGGGAAAGAGTTGCATTACGCCGTATACAAGAAGAACCGGAATACACAATGGTATGTGTTTTTTCAATACGAAAACGGAATATATCTGGTACGTTATATTGGAAATAATCATTCCATATCGCAATATTTATAAGAGGAGAGAATATGCGGCACTACCGAATATAAATAAGAGAGTGTGTCATAAGTAAAACATCTCTGTCAAATTGTTACTCTCTTTGTCATTCTGAGTGCAACGAAGAATCTCGACCTTCCAGATACGGGATGTTTCACTCCGTTCAACATGACAAAAAGATATGGAAAAATACTTATGACACACCCTCTTTTATTTTATTATTCCAGCTTATGTATTACCAGTCCCGAACGCAATTTCGGCTCGAACCAGGTTGTCTTTGGCGGCATAATATTTCCCGAATCGGCTATATCCATCAATTGTTTCATTGTCACCGGATACAAGGCCAGAGCCAGCTTCATTTCACCGCTATCCACCCGTTTTTTCAATTCGTCCAAACCCCTGATACCTCCTACAAAATCTATCCGTTTATCAGAACGCAGGTCTTTTATACCCAGAACCTCGTCAAGTATATATGTTGAAGAAATAGTCACGTCCAGCACGCCGATAGGGTCATTATCGTCATAAGTCCCTTCTTTTGCCGTCAGGCTGTAGCATTTTCCTTCCACATAGATGGAAAAGTTATGCAATCCGGTAGGAGGTGCGATGTCCGAACCTTTTTCTTCTATGGTAAAATGTGCTTCCAGTTTTTTCAGGAATTCAGCTGTGCTCAGTCCGTTCAGGTCTTTTACCAGACGGTTGTAGTCGATGATATTGAGCTGGCTGTCAGGAAAGCATACTGCCATAAAGAAATTGTATTCCTCATCGCCTCTGTGGTTTGGATTCTGCTTTGCTTTTTCCGCGCCCACAAGTGCTGCTGCCGCCGAACGGTGATGCCCGTCTGCTATATACAGGTTTGGAATCGCCGCGAATATCTCAGTTATCTTTTTTATGTCCTCTTTATCGCTTATTATCCAGAAATGATGTCCGACTCCATCTGTAGCCTCAAAGTCATATTCGGCGGGAGTGGCTATTATCCGCGTAATGATACCGTCCAGTTCCTTATTGTCGGGATGGGCGAAGAATACAGGTTCTATATTCGCGTTGTTGATGCGTACATGCTTCATCCGGTCTTCTTCCTTGTCACGGCGTGTCAGTTCATGTTTCTTTATTCTGTCCGTCATATAATCTTCCACATGCGAACATACTACCAGCCCGTACTGGGTTTTCCCGTTCATCGTCTGGGCATATATATAATAGTATTCTTCCGGATCTTGTACCAGCCATCCTTTTTCCTGAAACTTATTAAAGTTCTGTACGGCGCGCTCATATACTTCGGGATGATGTTCGTCTATTATTTCTTCAAAATCGATTTCGGGTTTTATGATACGGTAAAGCGACTTCTCGTTTCCTTCGGCTTCCAAACGGGCTTCTAGCGAACTTAATACATCGTATGGTCGTGAAACTACTACCTCTACAATGCTTTTAGGTGGTCTGATTCCTTTGAATGGTTTTATTCGGGCCATGGTGTTTTAATATTGGGTTTATAAGGTTAAGTATGTTTTGAGTTGACAAGTTGGTGTAAACGAGTTAATAAATAAACTGTATCTTGTATCTCATATCTATTTTTTACATCTTACTTTTTGTTATATGCAAATATATAAAAACAATAGAGATAAGCGTAATAATAAATAAAAAATCCAGAAAATATAAGAGTAAAGAGCATTTTGACAAGATATTTAAACTTTAGTTAATAAAAGTCTATCTAAAGTACTTATTTTTAATATATAATTACTAATTTTGGGGTCCTAAAACGTATAAAAGAAGAGTTCTTAATTCCCTAATTTATATCAAAAATGAAGAAATATAATTTTAGTGCAGGGCCGTCAATCTTACCTCAGCAAACAATAGAGGAAACTTCAAAAGCAATTTTGGACTTTAACGGTTCCTCTTTTTCTTTGATGGAAGTAAGCCACAGGAGCAAAGACTTTCAGGCTGTGATGGACGAGGCGATTGATTTATTTAAAGAATTATTGGATATTCCATCGGGTTATTCGGTACTTTTCCTTGGTGGGGGTGCCAGCCTGCAATTCTGTATGGTTCCATTCAACTTATTGGAGAAGAAGGCCGCTTACCTGAATACAGGGACATGGGCAAGCAAGGCACAGAAAGAAGCTAAATTGTTTGGCGAAGTAATTGAAGTAGCATCGTCTAAAGCTGCTAATTTCACATATATACCTAAGGATTATACTATTCCGACTGATGCCGATTATTTCCATATCACTACCAATAATACGATTTTCGGTACAGAATTGCATACCGATATTAATTCTCCTGTAACATTGGTTGCAGATATGTCGTCCGATATTTTCTCCCGTCCGGTAGACGTATCCAACTATGGTTTGATATACGGAGGTGCACAGAAGAATCTGGCTCCGGCAGGGGTAACTTTCGTTATCGTGAAAGATGAAATTCTTGGTAAGGTAAACCGTCCTATACCTAGTATGTTGGATTACCGTACGCATATCGAAAACGGTTCTATGTTCAATACGCCTCCTGTAGTACCCGTTTATGCCGCAATGCAGACTTTAAGGTGGCTGAAAGCGAATGGTGGTGTAACTGCCATGTACAAGCGCAATAAAGAAAAAGCGGCTCTGTTGTACAACGAAATAGACCGTAACCCTGTGTTTAAAGGTACATGTCAGGTGGAAGACCGCTCTATAATGAATGTGTGCTTTGTACTTTCTTCGGAATATGAAGGCAACGAAGCCGCCTTCCTTGAATTTGCAAAGGAAAGAGGACTTTACGAACTGAAAGGACACCGTTCGGTAGGTGGTTTCCGTGCTTCTATCTACAATGCTATGCCTATAGAAGGTGTACAGGCGCTGGTAGACGCGATGAAGGAATTTGAAAATAAAGTGGGGAAATAAGCCCCTAAAATCCCCCGAAGGGGGACTTTGATCAACCAAGTAAAATTATTAATCTAAAAAATATACTCTCTGGTACCTCCCCTTTGGGGAGGCAAGGAGGGGCTCTAAATAAATGAAAGTACTAATAGCAACAGATAAACCATTTGCAGCCGAAGCTGTAAGCGGAATCAGGAATGTAATAGAAAAAGCGGGCTTTGAGTTGGTCTTACTTGAAAAATATACAGAGAAAAAGCAATTGCTGGATGCTGTGGCTCATGTAGAGGCGGCTATTATCCGCAGCGATATTTTCGACAAGGAGGTATTGGATGCCGCAAAGGATATGAAGATAGTTGTGCGTGCAGGCGCGGGTTTTGATAATATCGACCTCGATGCCGCAACGGCAAACAATATCTGTGTGATGAATACTCCGGGACAGAATGCGAACGCCGTAGCTGAACTGGCTCTGGGGCTGGCTGTATATGCCGTGCGTAACTTCTATAACGGAACATCGGGTACTGAACTTCTGGGTAAGAAGCTGGGAATCCATGCTTATGGAAATGTAGGGCGTAATGTGGCACGCGTAGCTAAAGGCTTTGGCATGGAGGTGTATGCTTACGACCCGTTCCTGACAAAGGAGGCTATAGAGGAAGAAGGCGTAAAAGCCGTAGACTCGGCTGATGACCTATACGCTACCTGCCAGTTTGTTTCATTGCACATTCCGGCAACGGCAGAAACTAAGAACTCAATCAATTATGCCTTGTTGAGCAAGATGCCTAAAAATGCATTGCTTATCAACACAGCCCGCAAAGAAGTAATAAACGAGGCTGAAATGGTGAAGTTGATGGAAGACCGCAAGGACTTCAAATATGTAACGGATATTATGCCGGGCAATCATGCCGATATGGCTGAGAAGTTTGCCGGAAGGTATTTCTCTACTCCGAAGAAGATGGGTGCTCAGACTGCCGAAGCTAATACAAACGCAGGTATAGCTGCCGCTAACCAGATCGTGGATTTTATCCGGAATGGCAACGAGCGTTTCAGAGTGAATAAGAAGTAGGATTGATATTTAGTTATTATAAGAAAAATGGCTGTCCAACCGGACAGCCATTTTTTATTTTTATATCAAATATTTCTTTTCATATATCTCTTGCTTCCTAACGGAATACTGAAACCGAACTGGAGGTTGACAGCCTTACTTGTCGTTGGCAGGAATTCGGATGAAACATGTGGTATCGCATAATCGCTGGCAAGGAAGAAGGTAACCCCTTTTGATGGAGCCAGATGCATCGCCAGCCCGAAAGTGTCGAATTTACTGTGCACAAATGAATAACTTGCGCTTGTAGCAAACCAGTGACAAGGGCGGTAGTTGAGCGACAGAGTGAATTCCGACAGGTTGAAATAATTTCCGAAACGGAGATGATACAGGGCTCCCGCCGATAGTTTATCCTGTAATATCTCATATTCAGCCCCTACATTTATATTCATCCTCAATTTTGTAACCCTGCTTTTTCTGGTTTCCCCTTTCAGGTTTACAGCTTGCTTTATATCATCGAAGGCGTCTTCGAAAACATCTTTGAGGGAAGAGCCGTTTTTGCTGAAATAGGTATAATCGTTAGGCGTGATCCTGACTTCCGTTTCGGGCGATTGCAGGTTAATGGAATTGTCCTTCGACCATGATATAAATCCGATGTCGTTTATCGCGGCAGATACCTTTAACCCATTCAATGCAGGGAGTACATCTTTCATATCATAAACAGCGCCCAGATCCAATCCCAGACCGAATCCCGGAATATTGAAACCACTGTCGAAATCGAATCCGTCCAGATTGTCCTTGCTGTCATATTTAGGCCGTACACCGGGCGCAGAGCCTCTTAATGTCGCTTTTGATGTTGCGCTCCAGTATTCAGGGCCGGCGTCTATAGCCAGGTTCTGAGCATCGAAATCAAAGTCGGCAAGCCCGCCCAAGACTTTTACACGCGCACCCAGCATCAGGTTGTTGTCGACAAACGGGCGGGAATAAGATGCTCCCAATTCGATAAAGGCATAGCCTGTCGCGCTCAAATTTGATAAGTTATATCTGGTTTGGTTATCCTGGTCAAACCCTTTCTTCAATAATCCGAAAAAGCCCTTGGGGATGTTCACATCGGCATGAGACCTTACTCCTAAATCGAAAGTCCAGAAGGCGTCGCCTCTGTAAAACCCCACGGCAAGAAGTTTGATATTGACGTCGGCTCCGGCATAATTATCCTCTGATAAGTTGGATAAGAAACGGTTGGCATCTACACTCTGATGCATAAAAGTGACGCGTTTGCCGTTTTCTCCCCCGAATGTAAGGTTGTCCAGATTGAAACTGTTACTCTGGACATTGGCTCCTACACTGGGCAAAACAGGTACGACAAGGTATCCCTGATCGGGGCGTAGCGCAGGATTCATACTGCTCCGAAGAAAAGATGTGCTCATAAAATAATCGGATCTTACCACCTGCGAAAATCCGGTGTTTACAAAGCCAAGGCTAATAATAAACAAAAGTAAGTGACGTGTATTGATAAGTTTCATTTGTAGTTGTTTATAGTTCATAGTGGAATCCTCCGGTCTTGATAATTGCCTCCCTGAGGTAAATGTAATCGTCTTCTCCCAGCCATATTGTAGCGTTATCGGCTCGGATCGCTATGGTAAGCAACAAGTCCCGCGCATTTTGCATATACGACATATATTCACTGCCGATCTTTATTGAAAATTGCTGGTTTTTGGTCGTTGTTAGGCTTTGGTTGGGGATTACCACATCTGTGTTTCTCTTGCCATCGCTGTCTATTATATTCAGGTATATTTCGATGGTTACACCTTTAATTTCCAGATCGAGATCTATCTTAGACGATATTTCTACGTTACCTGCTCCCTCAAAGAAGAAGTTCTTTACGGCATCTCCGTCAAACAATCCCTTGATCGTATCGCTTTTGACGATAGAACCATCCGGTATAGGAATATTCCACGGGTTATCGCCTTGTGGCAGGCCTTTTATATATATCGTGTCGATGTTTCCCAGAGGAACGGGAGGAATACTGATGACGCCGTCTTTATCCAGATTATCCCAGTCGTAATCTTTGTCGACACATGATTGCGCCATAAATAGCGATGTCGCTATTAATAATAAGTACAGGAAAGAAAATTTCATATTGCAAAGTGTTTATTCTGTAGTAATACGGATGCAAAGTTAACATATATTAGCTTCTGTATCCTCCTGTTTTATAAAAAATGTTTAGAGTCTGTTTACATTTTATAGCAAATCTTTTTTATAGCTATTTTTAGATGTATTTTATCATTTTTGCTAGCCGAACCAACGGTCAGCGGAGCTAATTAGCGGGCTAAACCAAGAGTAAAAAGGGAATTGAAAATCGGCGGAGCCAAAAATACGGTAAAAAGAGCATAAAAAAATTGCTAAGAACTATTGACCCGAACCTGTAATAAAAATTTTCGCTAAAATTTTAAACAGGCTCTTAATCTAATATCAAAAAGTCAAGATTTATTCAAAAAGCTTGATCCGTTTTACCTATGTTTTATATCTTTGCAAAATGAGACTGAAACAGATAATTACTTTGACACTATTAATCATTGCCAATATCTTCTTATTGGCACATTCTGTTTTGCCTCATTCTCATCATGATGGGATTGTCTGTTTCTCTCTTGAAGAATTGACTCATCAGCATCATTGCTCCGAACATCACGAAGATGTGGGTTGTTGTTGCGAGCATGGCAAAGAGGGTCATCATCATTCCAACACTGAGGATTGCGACTTGAAAGAAATCGTACTCTGCCAACAAGAAAATACACATGAAGATATATTGCCTTGTGCAAACTGCCTTTTATTAGCCTATACTTTATATTCTCTAAACGAATTTTATTTAGAGGCTCCACAATTCGGGGAACGGCTCCGGCAAAAACCTTATTTAGAAAACTATACTCCACCTTTCGTAGGCTCCGTAAAAAGCTTGCGAGCACCTCCTTATTTCAGTTAACAGTTAACAGCCAACAGTTAGCAGTAAGGGCATTAGCTAACAGCTTTTTGCCAACAATCTGCTAAAAGAACTCACTTGTAACTCGTAACTAAAATAAGAAATAATGAAACAATATATAATCTATATCGCTTGTCTGCTAGCGATACTGTGGGGATGTAATTCCGCTCAAAAGGCAGACAATCATGTACATAACCACGACCAAGAGTCGCATGCCGGGCATGACCATTCACACGAAGAACACACACATAATCATGCCGACGGAGAAACATGCGACCACGACCATAAGCATGAAGCAGAGCATAACCATGCACCCGGAGAAGCATGCGGCCACGACCATAATGAAGGTGAAGCCGGACATTCTCCGACAGAGGAAGCGCATGGAGATGAAATCACCTTTTCTCCCGAACAGGCAAAATCAGCAGGTTTGGAAATAACAGTAGTTCAGCCTTCAACATTCCATCAGGTGATAAAGACCAGTGGGCAGATATTATCCGCACAAGGAGATGAAGTAACTATTTCGGCTACATCAAGTGGCATCGTATCCTTCAATAAGCCATCATTAAATGAAGGCTTAGCAGTGAGGGGCGGTGAGTCTCTCCTTAGCATTTCGTCCAGAAATATTGTAGATGGCGACCCTGCCATTAAGGCTAAATCGACCTACGATATTGCCCAGCGTGAATTTCAGCGTGCCGAATCATTAATCGGAGATAAGCTTATTGCCGAAAAGGAATATAATGAGATTAAGCTGAATTATGAAAACGCGAGGGTTGCTTATCAGGCAGTAGCACAACGTTCTACAGCCAGAGGTGTGGGTATCTCTACCCCGATAAGCGGATTTATAAAAACAAAGCTGGTAAACGAAGGGCAATATGTGGAAGTAGGTCAAGCCCTGATGACAGTTACCCAAAACCGTAAATTGCAACTTCGGGCAGATGTCTCAGAGCGTTATTACAAAGATTTGGGGAGCATTACATCAGCTAACTTCAAAACCCCTTATGATAAGACTGTGTATACACTTGCCAACTTGAATGGCAGGCTTGTATCCTATGGTAAATCGTCCAGTAATCAGGAATACTATGTGCCTGTAAACTTTGAGTTTGACAATATAGGACAGGTTATATCAGGCTCTTATGTCGAAATATATCTGTTAGGCCAATCACGTAATAATGTGATATCTATTCCGGTATCGTCTCTTGTGGAAGAGCAGGGTCTTTATTTTGTCTATCTGCAGGTTCACGAAGATGCTTATAAAAAGCAGGAAGTAAGTCCCGGCACGAGCGATGGCAGTAATATAGAGATTCTTTCGGGGCTGAAAAAGGGAGATAAGGTTGTAAGCAAAGGTGCTTACCATGTCAAGTTGGCTTCAACCTCTGCATCTATTCCTCATGCTCATGAACATTAAGGGAGGGAATAGTTATGCTGAATAAAATAATACAATTTTCACTGAATAACCGCTTGGTTGTTCTGATTGGCGCTGTACTTCTTCTTATCGGAGGTCTGTATACAGCCAAGAATATGGAGATAGATGTCTTTCCCGACCTGAATGCCCCTACCGTTGTTATCATGACAGAGGCTAACGGTATGGCACCGGAAGAAGTGGAACGGCTTGTGTCTTTCCCTATCGAAACGGCGGTGAATGGTGCAACAGACGTTCGCCGTGTACGTTCATCGTCTACCACAGGCTTTTCGGTTGTATGGGTCGAATTTGACTGGGGGACAGACATCTATAAAGCCCGTCAGATAGTCACCGAAAAACTGGCTACCTTGGGCGATGCCCTTCCCGGAAACATCGGGCAACCTACTTTAGGGCCTCAATCTTCTATCTTAGGAGAGATAATGATTATTGGGCTTACATCTGATTCTACCTCATTATTAGACCTGCGTACAATTGCAGACTGGACAATTCGTCCTCGCCTGCTTTCTACAGGTGGTGTGGCACAGGTCACCGTTATCGGTGGTGATATCAAGGAATATCAGATATTGCTTGACCCGGGCAGGATGAAACATTATGGAGTCAGCCTCGATGAGGTATTACAGGTAACCCGCAATATGAACCAGAATGCTTCGGGAGGTATCTTATACGAATATGGGAATGAGTACATCGTCAGAGGTGTTCTGCAAAGTACGGATGTAAACGAAATAGGTAAGGCAGTAATAAAGAAAGTCGGTGAAAGCCCTATTCTGGTTAGTGATATTGCCGATATCAGGATAGGAGCTAAAACACCTGTCTTAGGGGTTGCATCCGAAAGGACTAAGCCTGCCGTTTTGCTGACTGTTACCAAACAGCCCAATACGAATACTATTGAACTGACTGATAAACTGGACGCATCCATTGCGGATTTGCAGAAAAGCCTTCCCTCTGACATAAAAGTAACTACCGACATTTTCCGTCAGGAACGGTTTATCAACAACTCTATTAACAATGTACAGAAGTCGTTGTACGAAGGAGCTATTTTTGTAGTTATCATCCTCTTCCTATTCTTGATGAATGGGCGCACTACATTTATATCTTTATTGGCTCTGCCTCTGTCTCTGCTTACTTCTATCCTTGCCCTCAAACTGATGGGGCTTACCATCAATACAATGAGTCTGGGAGGAATGGCCATTGCGATAGGTTCGTTGGTGGATGATGCCATTATAGATGTGGAAAACGTATTTAAGCACCTGCGTGAAAATAGACAAAAGCCTAAAGAAGAGCAAAAAAGTGTACTCACTGTCGTATTCGAGGCTTCTAAAGAAGTGCGGATGCCTATACTGAATTCGACCTTAATTATCGTTACCAGCTTTATCCCTTTATTCTTCCTGAGCGGCATGGAAGGACGTATGCTTGTTCCGCTGGGTATTGCTTTCATTGTGGCATTGTTTGCCTCTACAGTGGTAGCACTGACCGTAACCCCTGTGCTTTGCAGCTACCTCTTGGGCAAGAATAAGAAAGACAAGGAGGAAAAAGAGCCGGTCTTTGTTGTAAAGCTGAAAACCATATATGAGAAAAGCCTGCACTGGGCATTGGAGAAGCAAAAGATTGTTCTGGGGGTAACAGGGCTACTTTTATTATCAGCCGTTATTATCTTCTTCACTTTCGGGCGTAATTTCCTGCCTCCTTTCAATGAAGGTTCCTTTACTATAACCATCAATACGCTTCCGGGAATTTCGCTGGAGGAATCGGATAAAGTAGGTGCTATGGCCGAAAAGGCAATCCTAAGTGTACCTGAAATACAGACTGTGGGAAGAAAAACCGGGCGGGCAGAGCTTGATGAACATTCCTTCGGAGTGAATACTTCTGAGATAGAGGCACCCTTTATGCTGAAAGACCGTTCTCAGGAGGATATGCTAACCGAGCTTAGGGAGAAGCTGAATGCCATACCCGGTATCAGTGTAGAAATAGGCCAGCCCATTTCGCACCGTATAGACCATATGCTTTCGGGTACTAAAGCCAATATTGCCATTAAGTTGTTTGGCCCCGATTTGAATAAACTGTATTCGTTAGGAAATGACATTAAATCGAAGATAGACAATGTAGAAGGCGTTGCCGACCTGAATGTGGAACAACAAGTGGAACGCCCTCAGTTAAAGATTGTTCCTAAGCGGGAATTACTGGCTAAATATGGTATTACCTTACCTGAATTTTCAGACTTTGTAACCACTATGCTTTCGGGTGAAGTTGTCTCTCAGGTGTATGATGCCGGAAAAAGTTTCGACCTGACCCTGAAAGTAGACGATAGCTATAAAGACCAGGCCGAAAAAATCAGGAACCTGATGATAGATGCCAATGGACTGAAAGTACCCTTTGCCTATGTGGCAGATATCACGTCTTCAACAGGTCCCAATACGGTAAACCGGGAAAATGCCCAGCGTAAGATTGTAGTATCGGCAAATGTTGCCGGCAGGGACTTGCGCAGTGTGGTAACCGACATCCGTAAAAGTGTGGATGAGAATATTCAATTGCCGGAAGGATATCATATCGAATATGGCGGACAGTTTGAAAGCGAGCAGGCTGCATCACGCACCATTATGATAGCTTCTGTATTTGCTATCCTGATTATATTCCTGTTGTTATTCAATCAGTTCAGAAGTGTGACACAGTCGGCCGTTATCCTACTGAATCTTCCTCTGGCGTTAATTGGTGGTGTGTACGCCATCCTGTTTACATCCGGGGAAATCAGTATCCCTGCCATCATCGGGTTCATTGCCCTGTTTGGTATTGCCACACGGAATGGTATCCTGCTGATGGCTCATTACAATGACCTGGGACATAGGGGCTATTCGGTGAACAAGAGTATCCTTCAAGGCTCATTAGACCGGCTGAATCCTATATTGATGACAGCTCTGTCTTCCGGGCTGGCATTGATTCCCCTGGCTATACAGGGAGACCTTCCCGGAAATGAGATACAAAGCCCTATGGCGAAGGTTATTCTGGGTGGGCTACTTACTTCTACATTGCTGAATATGTACATTGTACCGATAATATACAGGATGTTGAAGAAAAGGGAACCTGCTGTGACAGAGGAGATTGTAAAATGATTTTTTTCCTTCTGAATATAATGAATACTCTCTTTTGTCATTTTGAACGTAGTGAAAAATCTCGTGTGACAAGAGATGTTTCGTTACACTCAACATGACAAAGAAACAATATATAAATAATTATGAAACGAATACTATATATCCTTTTATTGGCTCTGGCTATAAATGTACAGGCGCAACACTCGTTTGACTCTGTACTAAGAGAAATAGAAGCCAATAATACAACCCTGAAAGCCTACAGGGAAAAGGCCAATGCCGACAAGATAGGCAACAAAACAGGTATAAATATGGCCAATCCCGAAGTAGAGTTCGGCTACCTGTGGGGAAGCCCTTCCGGCATAGGTCATAAGATAGACCTGAATGTAACACAGTCATTCGACTTCCCTACCGCCTACCGATACAAGAACCAACTGGCAGAAGGAAAGAACGTACAGGTAGATATGGCTTATAATCAGCAATGTATGGAAATTATCCATGAAGCCAGACTATTGTATATCCAATTGGTCTACCAGTGGAGAATGCATAAAGAATTGTCGCAGAGGCTCGTACAAGCCAGAACATTATCCGAGGCTTACCAGAAAAGTTTCGATCAGGGAAACATAGACATTCTGGAACGCAACAAGACCAAACTGAACCTGTTGAGCGCCGAAAAAGCTTTGCAGATAAACGAAGTGGATATGAACCTGTCAAAGTCGGAACTGCAACGGCTAAACGGTGGACAGGAATTGTCTTCCATCGTTGATAGCTACCCTTCATTTGTTTTTCCACTGAACTTTATCGAGTGGTTCGAGCAGATAAAGGATAACAATCCTTCGCTTCAGGTTTCCGAACAGGAGATTGCCCTGAGCAAAAAGCAAGAGCAACTGACCCGTGCGCTCAACCTTCCCAAGATAACAGCCGGATATACCAGCGAACGTACTTCCGGAGAGACATTCCAGGGTATTTCGGTGGGGGTATCCATCCCATTGTGGGAAGGGAAGAATACAGTCAAACACCAGAAAGCGCAGACTGTAGCATTGCAGATGCAACACGATGACTCAAAACTGCAATTCCGAAATTCTCTCAAGAACCAGTACGATAAAGCAAAGAAACTATCGCTGTTGCTGAAAGAATATCAGGAAGCCCTGAGTGTAACAAGCAATCAGGAACTCTTGAAGAAAGCGCTGGATAAAGGCCAACTCTCCCTCATCAATTATCTGCTGGAACTATCCGTATATTATGAAACAATGGATAAGTATCTGGAAACAGAAAGGGACTACCAACTTGCTGTAGCTGAGCTACAGCAGTGGGAGAGATAGTTTTTAGTTGATAGTGGACAATTGACAATGGATAATGAATAATTACCCACTGTCAATTGTCCATTATCAACTACCCAAGGTAGACGCTCCTAAAATAGCTACATCTTCCACTTTCGAAGTATATACCTTCAGTTTCTTTACTGTTTCAGGATATGGAAAATCATCGAGGCTTTCCATCATTGCCGGAGCAAAGTATTCATAAGCATTAGCTATGCTTCCGCCTATAATGATTACCCGCGGGTCGTAGGCGAATAGAATCACTTTCATCAGGTCGCCTACATGATGTCCAAATTGGTTCCAAAGAATAATAGCCTCCATGTCTTCACCTTCCTGTGCCTTTTCAAAGGCTTCCTTTCCGGTCATACCATGAACGCGGGTAAAGTAAGAACTGCTGCAATATGCCTCATAATCATAGTCGAAATAAGGAATGCAACCTATTTCTCCCGCGCCTGTATTGCCGCCGTTGTATAACTTGCCATCGATGATGATTCCGGAGCCGACACCTGTGCCCAAAGCGACCGCTACAAGGTCTTTTTGTCCCGCACCTTCTCCAAAATGATACTCGCCAAGCGCAAAGCAGTTACAGTCATTATTTACATAAACCGGAATTTTGAACTCCTGCTCAAGGATTTCTTTCAGATGCACCTCTTTCCACGAAGGTATGTTCATTACATTGTAGACAATACCTTTTTCAGCATCAACTACCGACGGAACACCGATCCCTATACTTTCTATTTCAGGAACCATTATCTGGTGTAGCATGTCTTTCAACTGGTTTATAACAATTTCTTCGGGCTGGTCGGCTTTGCAGCGTTCCGCTATTTTCTTTACAATCTTGCCATTATCCACTATACCCATTCGTACATTTGTGCCACCCAGATCAATTCCGATTCTCATGATATTCGATTTTAGTTATTTGTATACAAATATAACCTCTGTAAATATAAAACCAAAACGTTTCAGGTTAAAGTCAGGGTAAACGATGAAATTGTTCAACCTTTATCGGAAGTGTGCAGGGATGTATTGCAATATGCCCTTACACGAGCCCGAAAACAACTTTATGAATTTTGATGCGGATTACCCTGATTTATTCTAAAAAGTGACAAAAGTTACACTTTTTTCATTACTTTTTCCTGTTACCTTTTTTCCTCCGATTATATCAAAGAGCTCTTTATATAAGACAATTTTCTACGAAAAAACAACAGGCTACTGCAAAAAAGTGACAGCCACCTCCAATAAACAACCTGTCCCGAAGGGACTGAACATGGATAACCACGGGTAAAACCCGTGGCAGGAACTGACAGAAAAACATGTCTCCGTAGGAGGCAAATAGCGAAAACCAACCCCGTTCGCCTCCTGCGGAGACGGTCTCTTCCTTTCAGCTTTTGCCACGGGCTTTCCCCGTGGTTATCCATATTATACCGCTTCGCGGACTTAGAAGCCTGACTGTAAAAACCGAAACAACAGGCTGCTGCAAAAAAGTGACAAAGGTGTTTAGTACATGACAAAAAATATATACTATCATTCTAACCCTTCCCCCTTCGGGTACTTCCCTTTATCAAAAGGGAAGAGTGCCTGACGGATCAAACGGCATCTGCCTTCGCTTTGCGACTCTCCCCTCGCAGAAGGGGAGTGCCCAAAGGGCGAGGGGTTGAACCTTAATATTCTATTTTTTGTCATGTACTGTGCAAAAGTTACACTTTTTTCATTACTTTTTCCTGTTACCTTTTTTCTTCGATTATATCAAAGAATTCCCTATATAGATAATTTAAAAAGGAAGTGATACACCGTTTTGCAGTCATCTTCGATCCCCGAAGAAAACAAATTTCGCAAAAATATGTTATTTTTGATATTTCCTAACAGTTACTAAGTAAAAAGCAATCAAAAGCAAAAATCAAAAATGGGTAGCATTATCAAATATATTCTTTTATCATTTTTTACTTTTTTACCTCTTATTTCAGTATTTCCGAATAAGCCCCACGTGATAAATCTATCGACAGACAGGTATAAGGCTGATAATAAGAACTGGTCGATAGGAGAGGACGAAAAAGGTGTAATGTATTTTGGAAATGATATAGGCCTGTTGGAATTTGACGGGATAGAATGGCGGCTAAATCGTATGCCTAATTCTTTGATAGCAAGGTCTATTGCTGTGCTCTCTCACAATACGGTTTTTACAGGCAGTTACGAAGAATTTGGGCGATGGGATAGGGATGTTGCAGGAAAGCTGGTTTATACATCGCTAAGCGACCAACTGGATAAAGCGCTTTTCAAGAACGATGATTTCTGGAAAATCTGGATAGCGGAGGATTGTGTTTATTTCCAGTCGTTTTCTTCAATATATATGTACGACTATAAGACGATAAAACGGATACCTGCCGAAAATGGATTCCTTTTCCTGTCGAAAATCAGGGATGAATTCCTTGTACAGCAAATGTTAGGCCCCCTTTATCGTTTAAAAGGATCAACACTGACAAAAATTGAGGGCAGTGAAATTTTCCGGGATACCGATGTGCGTGTAATATTACCCTATTCTACAGATGAGTACCTGATAGGTACGGCTACAAAAGGACTTTACCGATATGACGGGACTAGCTTTAAGGAATGGAATCCCCTTTTATCCGGTGTACTGAATTCTGCGGAGTTAAACTGTGGCATATTTTCATCAAGGGGAACCTATTTCTTTGGTACTATATTAAATGGTGTATATCAGGTAGATGTAGATGGTAATATATTGGATCATATATCTACCGAGAGTACTCTCCAAAACAATACGATCTTATCCCTTTATGAGGACAAGGCGGCTAATGTATGGGCTGCGCTTGACAAAGGCATATCCTATATACAGTATATCGACAATATGAGTTGCTATACCGATAAGGGAGGCAAGACCGGTGCCGTATACGGGGCTGCCCTTTGGAACGATAAACTATTTATAGGAACCAATCAGGGTGTTTTCTATATCACTGCCGACAATCTGGATAAGCCCGGAGCTTTGGCTAAAATGAAGCTGATAAACGGAACACAGGGACAGGTTTGGGCACTAAAGGTAATAGACAATAAACTGTACTGCTGCCATAATAAAGGATTGAAAGAAATACGTGACAACCTTTCCGTTACCGACCTGTTCGATATCCGTACCGGCGTTTATAATATATCCGAGGCCAGATACAAGGACAGGGACTTACTCTTTTTATCTACATACCAGTCGTTAAAGATTGTGGATAAAGCCACAGATGAGGTGTACGACCCGAGGCAGATTTCCGAACCTGTGATTAATGCCGATGTAGACCATATAGGTAATGTATGGCTGGAGCATTTTAACAGGGGGATATACAGGTGTAAGCTGGATGATGACTTGTCCGGATTCCAGACATTTTCATACTATGGAGGGAATAATAAGGATGGATTACCTTATAAGTTGAAAATGTTTAAAGTTGGAGGACGTATCGTATTGCTGGGCAATAATCAATTCTATACCTATGATGATATTTCCAATAAAATTGTACCCAATACGATTCTTGACGATTGCTTTAAGAGTGTAAAGAACCTGAGGCAGGTAATACATATCCGCAATAACGAGTTCTGGGCATTGACGGACGCCTCTGTCTACCAGTTTGTTTACGATGGCTATGAAGCGTATATTACGGAAAGTTATAATCTGGGGATGAACCTGTCGTTGGTAAATGCGTATGAAAATATCTCCATATTGAATGACAGCACAAGCCTTGTTTGTCTTGATAATGGTTTTTTGCTGTATAAAAAAGGGCAATCGGGGAAAGACGGGTCAAAGGCACTATCTCCTCCTTATCTCGAATCTCTTGGAACAAGAAATTCGAATGGGGAATATAAATATATCAGTTTATCGCAACCGGTAGAGATACCTTATAATTACAATACGGTAACATTCCGTTTTTCGGTAGAGAATGCTTTCTCGTCCAACCTGTCTTTTCAATATATGCTGGAGGGGGTGGACAATACATGGTCTTTGCCACAAAAGCTTAATCAGGTGTCCTATGCCCGTTTGCCGGAAGGAAAATATACGTTCTTGGTACGCACCATCGATAATCTAGGCAATCATTCAGAACCGTTGATCTATCAGTTCAAGGTAGCCTCTCCCTGGTATCAGAGTATCTGGGCTTACATGTTTTATATCATTGTCTTCTTTGCTATAATGTATATTGTCTGGCTATTGATTCTCAGGCGATACCGTAACCTGCATTTACAGAAGATCAGGAACCGGGAAACCCGCCGGCTGAGAACCTTGACGGGTGAACTTCAACAGGAAGTAGAGCAAAAAAACGCGGAACTCCTGACCCAGACATCCTTCATTATACAGAAGAACGAACTGATACTGAAAATAAAGGCTATCATAGATGATTTTTCATCCAGAAATAAGAGTAGCGCGCTAATCCCTCTTTCTCAAAAAATAAATGCCTTGCTCAATAACAATATGAATACAGAGGAAGACTGGAAAACTTTTTTGTTAAAATTTGAAGAAAAGCATACCGGTTTTTTCAAAAAAATGAAAACCCTTTATCCTCAGTTGACAAATAGTGACCTCCGGCTTTGCGCTTGTTTGAAGTTGAATTTGGAGACAAAAGAGATAGCCTCCTTAATGAATCTTTCTATCAGGGCGGTCGAAAACAGCCGTTATAGATTAAGAAAAAAGTTAAATATCCTTCCTTCACAGAATTTGAATGAGTTCTTCCTTGATATAGATTGATTGTGTCAACTATTTGCTTATTAGATCGTTGTGTATTTTTGAGAGGTAAAAGTGAGTCGGGGGTACTGTTAAAAAACGGATGAGTGTATCTATGATGTATTAACTTTTCGAAACACTTTCCTTCCCATTTCTACCTTTGTTGCAAATCTAATATCACGCACAGAAAATGCCAAGGTTGTCATAAACGCCCAAAATTTATCAGAGAAACAGTTAGTATATATTTTTTAACCAATTACCAGCCTTTTCTTGTCGTAAATAATAGATTTTACTTGCAAAATGTGTGTTTAAATAAAAAGTAAGACTATGAAAATTAAACCTGAAAAATCAAAGAACGCAACATCTCTTTTTCGGAGGAGCTTTGTTTTCTTCGCTTGTTTTGTATTAGCAAGCATCACGGCCATTCATGCACAGACCAACACAATTACGGGAACGGTAACAGATAACAATGCTGAACCCCTGATAGGTGTGACTGTACGCATACAAGGTACATCTACCGGAACTATTACTGATATAGATGGTAATTATTCCATAGCTGCAAAATCGAATGAAACACTCGAATTCTCTTTTGTAGGTATGAAACCTCAATTAATAGCTGTTGGCTCTAAAACTAGAATTGATGTTGTGTTGGAAGACGATGCGACAATGCTGACCGAAACAGTAGTTATCGGTTACGGTACTGCTAAGAAGCGCGACCTGACAGGGTCGATAGCCAGTATCAGGGCCGAAGATATCGCTAACCGCCCTTCAGCTAACCCGCTGGCTTCATTGCAAGGTAAAGTGGCTGGGGTGCAGGTGGTTAATACAGGTATTGCCGGACAAGACCCTGAAATCCGTATCCGTGGTACGAACTCTATCAATGGTTACAAGCCGCTATATGTTGTCGATGGATTGTTTAATGATAACATCAGCTTCCTCAACTCGGCGGATATAGAATCAATGGAAATATTGAAAGACCCTTCATCATTGGCTATCTTTGGTGTGAGAGGTGCCAATGGTGTAATTATCGTTACAACTAAAAAAGCAAAAGAAGGCCAGACATTGGTGAATATCAATACTTCTTTTGGCTTCAAATCTGTTGTGGATAAAATCAAAATGGCGAACGCGTCACAGTTCAAAGAACTTTATTCGGAACAGTTGGCAAACCAGGGAGCATCTGCTTTCGATTATACTAACTGGAACAACGATACAAACTGGCAGGATGAAGTATTCCAGACCGGTTTTATTACCAACAACAATATAAGTATAACATCTTCTACCGAAAAAAATAAATTCTACATGGGTGTAGGTTATACTTCCGAAGAAGGTAATATCAAACATGAGAAATATGATAAGATTACGATCAATCTGAGTAGCGATTACAATATCACAAAAGACCTGAAAGTAGGATTCCAGTTCAACGGAGCACGTGCTACACCGTTAAATACAGCTCAGGGACTTTATACAAATGGTGTGAAGAATGCCTTATATGCCGCGCCTATAGCTTCTCCTTACAACGCGCAGGAAGGTTTGTACAATACACTTCCTAGCTTCCAGAAAAATGAAGTATCTAATCCGATGACTTATGTAGAGTTGCAAAAGGATATGAATAAAGTTGTCGATTACAGAGCCTCCGGTAATATCTATGGAGATCTGAATTTCTTCAAGCACTTTAACTTCCGTGTAATGTACTCACTGGACTACAGGTCTTACGATAGCAGGCTGTACACCCCAAAAAGAACTGTATGGGATGTAGATACACAGCAATCTGTTGTTATGGGCGACGGCAAAACTGCCGTGGAACAGCAAAAACAGAACGAGACAAAAGTTCAGGCCGATTACCTGTTGACTTATACTAATAGCTTTAACAACCATAATATTACAGCTACGGCGGGTTTCACTACCTATTACAATAGCTTGTCTAGCCTTACGGCTAAGCGCGGAGAAGGTAACGGACTACCGATAGCGAACGATTCAGACAAATGGTTTGTTAGTATCGGCGACCCAGACGCGGCTACAAACGCAAGTACACAATGGGAACGCTCTACTGTTTCATTCTTGTTCAGGGCATTATATAACTATAAGAATAAGTATCTGTTCAACGGTTCATTCCGTCGCGATGGCTCGTCAGCCTTCTACTATACAGGAAACGAGTGGCAAAACTTCTACTCACTTGGTGCCGGATGGGTTATTACCGAAGAAGACTTCATGAAAGACCTTACTTTCCTCGATTATCTGAAAGTTAAAGGCTCATGGGGTACGTTAGGTAACCAGAACATGGACAGGGTTTATCCTGCAGAACCAATTTTGACGAATTCTACATCTGCTGTATTCGGAGATAACATTATTCCGGGATATTCTAAGCAATACCTCCCTAATTCGAATTTGAGATGGGAAAAAGTAGAAGCATGGGAAGCTGGTCTCGAAGCTTATTTCTTAAGAAACAGGCTGAATTTTGAAGGTGTTTATTACAAGAAGAACACAAAAGACCTGTTGGCGGAAGTGCCGGGTATTACAGGCACTACTCCTGGCCTGGGTAACCTGGGACAGATAGAGAATAAGGGTGTGGAACTATCATTGTCATGGAACGACCGGATTGGTTCCGATTGGAGATACGGTATCAGCGCAAATCTTACCACTATCAAGAATAAAGTCATATCATTGGTTCAGGATGGCTATACTATCACAGATGGTACTTCCGGGCTTCCTATGATGTCATACACGCAGGCAGGTTATCCTATCGGCTACTTCTACGGATACAAAGTTGAAGGAATATACCAGTCGGAAAGCGATATCGCCAACTCTCCTGCAAACAAACTTGTAACAGTAAAACCCGGAGACCTTAAGTTTAAAGATGTAAACGGAGACGGAGAAATTACAACTGCCGACAGAACCCAGATCGGTAACCCTACTCCTGATTTCACTTATGGTGTTTCGTTCAATGCAGGATATAAGAACTTCGACCTGTCTGTAGACATGATGGGTGTGCAGGGTAATGAAATATACCGTACATGGAACATCTACGAATGGTCTCAGTTCAATTACCTCGAAAACAGGATGAACAGATGGCATGGCGAAGGTACATCAAACTCTGAGCCTATACTGGACAGGAAACGTTCTATAAACGGAAAAGATTATCCGTCCGAATATTTTGTAGAAGATGGTAGCTTCTTCCGTATCAGGAATATACAGTTGGGATATACTTTCGGTTCCGATATGTTGAAAAAATTAAGAATGAAATCTTTGAGAGTATATATCAATGCTCAGAACCCTAAGACATGGAAAAACAATACAGGATACTCGCCCGAAATAGGTGGTAGTGCCACAGCATTCGGTATCGATGCCAATCCATACCCGGTACCTGCAGTTTATACATTCGGTTTAAATCTTACATTTTAATAGACAAAAAACAATATTATGAAACGAGTATTTAATAAATATATATATGCTGCTATAATTGCTTTTTTAGCAATATCTGTTATAGGATGTAGCGATTTCTTGGACAAGAGTCCTCAGGGAAGCTTTACTGAGGATGATGATACCAGTGGAGGTATAGAAGCAAAGGTGTTTGGTGTTTATTCCAAGATGAGAAGTTATAATATAACTGCAGGAATCCCGGCGTTTGCCGTACACATGTTCCGTTCCGAAGACTCGGAAAAAGGGAGTACCGAAAATGACGGGCCCGATAACGCCGCTTTCTGGGACAACTTCGAATACACTCCGTCTAACGGTATATTAGGAACATACTGGAATCACAATTATTCGATCATACATGATTGTAATACAGTGATCGATACGCTTCGTCAGATGGATAATAAGGACTTATATAGCCTTGAGGCAGAAGCGAAGTTCTTCAGGGCTTATTGTTACTTCAACCTTGTAAGGGCATGGGGAGAAGTTCCTAAGATCGATTTCCCGATAACAGATGCGTCACAGGCGAATATACCGAAGAATACGGCCGCCGAGATTTATCAATTGATAGACGCTGACCTTACTTTCGCCGAAGCCAATCTGCCACAGTCATGGGAAACTAAATATACAGGCCGTTTAACATGGGGTGCTGCCAGGGCTTTGCACGCGAGGACATATATGATGCGTAACGACTGGAATAATATGCTGGCTGCTTCCAGGGATGTGATCAATTCCGGCTTGTATAACCTGAATACACCTGTCGATCAGGTATTCACCGATGCCGGAGAAAACTGCGGCGAATCTATATTCGAACTGCAATGTACGTCTACTGCGGCAAAACCTGCAAGTACCGATATCGGTAGCCAGTTTTGTCAGGTACAGGGAGTCAGAGGCGCCGGACAATGGAACCTCGGCTGGGGCTGGCACATGGCTACAAAAGAAGTTGGTACAGCTTTCGAAGAGGGTGACCCACGAAAAGATGCTACACTCCTTTATTTCAGGAAACCGGGTGAAGAAATCACTCCTGAAAATACAAACAAACCTTACGGGGAGTCTCCTGTATCTGAAGCTATGGGCGCGTATTTCAATAAGAAAGCATATACTAGCCCTTCTATGAGATCTAAATATACACGTGAAGGTTTCTGGGTAAATATCCGTATCATCCGTTATCCTGATGTAATTCTAATGGCTGCTGAAGCTGCTAACGAATTAGCTAACACTACAGATGCATTGAAATATCTGGAAATGGTAAGAGCTCATGCAAGAGGTGCGAGTACCAGCATATTGCCGGAGGTAACTACAACAAACCAAGTAGAATTAAGAAAGGCTATCCAGCATGAAAGAAGAGTTGAGTTAGCTCTCGAACCAGACCGTTTCTACGACTTGGTACGTTGGGGTACTGCCAAGGCTGTATTGCACGCTGCCGGTAAGACCAACTATCAGGATAAACATGCTCTTCTTCCTGTTCCTCAGTCAGAAATAGATAAATCTAACGGTGTTTTGAAACAAAACCCGAATTATCAATAAGGATTGTTCGTTATCACAATTATTAGTGAGGGTGTGTCATAAGTAAAAACAGTCTATTAAATTGTTACTCTCTTTGTCATTCTGAATGCAATGAAGAATCCCGACCCTCCGGATACGGGAGTTTGACTCCGTCGATTTTCAATTCACTCCGTTCAACATGACAAAATGAAAGTGGAAATTACTTATGACACACCCTCTTATTTCGAAATCAGGAGTTAAGGTATAACTGAAATATAAGGTAAAATGAAAATAAGGCAACTGTTAATGGTCTTTCTGGCTTCCTTTGTGGTTATTGGATATATGCAAGGCCAGAATAAAGACCCTAAAATGGACAAGTTCATCAATGACTTGATGGGCAAGATGACGCTCGAAGAAAAAATCGGGCAACTAAATCTGCCTAGTTCCGGTGATATCACCACAGGACAGGCTAAGAGCAGCAATATTGCTGAAAAGATAAAGAAAGGACAGGTCGGAGGACTATTCAATATAAAAGGTGTAGAAAAAATAAAGGAAGTACAACGTGTAGCTGTAGAGGAAAGCCGCCTGAAAATCCCGTTGATTTTCGGAATGGACGTTATTCATGGTTACGAAACGGTGTTTCCTATACCATTAGGACTGGCTGCTACCTGGGATATGACCGCGGTAGAACAGTCTGCACGTATAGCGGCAATAGAGGCGAGTGCCGATGGTATTTGCTGGACATTCAGCCCGATGGTAGATATTTCGAGAGACCCGCGTTGGGGACGCTTCTCGGAAGGGAATGGCGAAGACCCGTTTCTTGGAGGACAGATAGCTAAAGCGATGGTTCGTGGCTATCAGGGAACAGGAGACCGCATGTATGCGACAAACTCGAATATCATGGCCTGTGTGAAACACTATGCCCTCTATGGAGCAGGCGAAGCCGGACGCGATTACAATACGGTGGATATGAGCCGCATACGTATGTTCAACGAATATCTGTATCCTTATCAGGCAGCTGTAGAAGCAGGGGTAGGCAGTGTAATGGCTTCCTTCAACGAAGTGGACGGTGTACCTGCTACAGCCAATAAATGGCTGATGACAGATGTGCTGCGTAAACAATGGGGATTCAATGGTTTCGTTGTAACAGACTATACCGGTATCAGCGAAATGATAGACCACGGTATAGGCGATTTACAAACTGTATCTGCCCGCGCGTTAAAAGCGGGAATAGATATGGATATGGTTAGCGAAGGTTTATCCACAGTGGGTAAATCACTGCAAGAAGGCAAAGTAACACAGGCGGAAATCGATCAGGCTTGCCGCCGTGTACTGGAAGCGAAATATAAGTTAGGTCTTTTCTCAGACCCATATAAATATTGTGATGTAAACCGTGCGAAAACAGAGATATTCACACCCGAACATCGTGCCGTTGCCCGTAAAATAGCATCGGAAAGTTTCGTTCTGCTGAAGAACGCGAACAATACACTTCCTTTGAAAAAAGGAGGCACGATCGCTGTTGTTGGGCCGTTGGCAAATACCCGTTCCAATATGGCCGGAACATGGAGCGTTGCCGTGGATCTGACTAAGCCTGCAACTGTAGTAGAAGGTGTTAGGGCAGTAGCCGGAGCGAACGCCAAAGTGGTATATGCCAAAGGAAGCCACTTGGTAAAAGACGCGAAGTACGAAGAACATGCTACTATGTTCGGACGCACTCTGAACAGAGATCAGGAAACGCGCAGCGATGAGGAAATGTTACGTGAGGCGTTGGCCGTAGCCAAGGATGCTGACGTAATTGTGGCGGCATTGGGCGAATCTTCGGAGATGAGTGGCGAGGCTAGCAGCCGTACTGCAATAGGTATTCCCGATGTTCAGAAAACATTACTGGAAGAACTGGTAAAAACAGGTAAACCGGTAGTGCTGGTATTGTTTACAGGCCGTCCGTTGACCCTGACGTGGGAAAATGAAAACGTATCGGCAATTCTTAATGTTTGGTTTGGTGGTACCGAAGCGGCTTATGCTATTGGCGATGTACTGTTTGGCGATGTAAACCCAAGCGGCAAACTCGTTGCTACATTCCCTCAGAATGTGGGGCAAATTCCATTATTCTATAACCATAAAAATACAGGCCGTCCGTTAGCGGAAGGCAAATGGTTCGAAAAATTCCGCAGTAATTATCTGGATGTAAGCAATGAACCGCTTTATCCTTTCGGATACGGATTGAGTTATACCACATTTAAATATAGCGATGTGAAGCTAAGCTCGACAAGGATAAGCAGTAACGGCGAACTGACTGCAAGCGTAACTGTTACCAATACCGGTAAATATGACGGGGCGGAAGTCGTTCAGCTTTATATCCGCGACCTTGTAGGTAGCGTAACCCGTCCTGTAAAAGAATTGAAAGGTTTTGAGAAAGTATCTGTCAAAGCCGGCGAATCGAAGAATGTTAGTTTTAAGATAACACCTGAACTGTTGAAGTTTTATAACTATGACCTTGAATATGTATTCGAGCCGGGTGATTTTGATGTAATGATTGGAGGTAATAGCCATGATGTTAAATCGGCAAGATTTACACTGGACTAAATGCTTAAAAGAATTAAAATAGTATATATATAATGAAAACAATATATGTATCCCTCATTTTAATATTGTTGCTTGGTGTGAGCAGTTGTAAAAACAAATCGGAAAACCCGTCCGGGGAACAATCCGGATCTGCGCTAGCCATTACAGATGACGCATTGCTTGACAGTGTCCAGCACAGAACATTTAATTACTTCTGGGATGGAGCCGAGCCAACGAGCGGGATGGCTCGCGAACGTTTTCATGTCGATGGTGTATATCCGGAAAACGATAAGAATGTTGTTACATCGGGCGGAAGCGGATTTGGCATAATGGCTATCGTTGCCGGAATAGACAGAGGTTTTGTGACGCGCGAGCAGGGGCTCGAAAGATTGACCCGGATAGTCTCTTTTCTTGAGAAAGCTGATTCTTTTCATGGCGTATTTCCGCATTGGTGGGATGGCGAAACAGGAAAAGTAAAAGGATTCAGCGATAAGGACAATGGGGGAGACCTCGTTGAAACGTCTTTCCTTTTGCAAGGCTTGCTGGTAGCGCATCAGTATTATATCAGCGGTTCTGTAGCTGAAAAAGCTCTTGCCGCGCGTATAGATAAAATATGGCGTAATGTGGACTGGAACTGGCACCGTAACGGACAAAACGTATTGTACTGGCACTGGAGCCCCGACCATTCGTGGGATATGAACTTCCCTATCCGTGGTTATAATGAATGCCTGATTACGTATATCCTTGCTGCCTGTTCTCCTACTCATGGTACTCCTGCTGAGGTATATCATGAAGGCTGGGCTGAAAACGGAAAGATAATAGGGCCGCACGAGCTTCAGGATTATACTCTGAATATGAGATACCAAAGCAATAGTGGCGTAGGGCCTTTGTTCTGGGCTCATTACTCATTCCTCGGATTAAATCCGACCGGATTGAAGGATAAATATGCCGACTATTTTCAGGAAATGAAGAACTATACACTTATCAACAGGGCGTATTGTATCAGTAATCCGAAAGGTTACAAAGGCTATGGCGAAGACTGCTGGGGATTGACTGCCAGTTACTCCGTCAACGGATACTCGGCCCATGAGCCGGACGAGAAGGGAGACCTTGGGGTTATAGCCCCTACAGCGGCGTTATCTTCTATCGTTTATACACCCGAAGAATCGATGAAGGTAATGCGTAAGTTGTATAGCATGGGAGATAAGGTATGGGGACAATACGGCTTCTATGACGCGTTCAGCGAAACGGACAACTGGTATCCTCAGCGTTATCTGGCTATCGATCAGGGGCCTGTTGCCGTAATGATAGAAAACTACCGTTCACAGTTGATCTGGAAACTTTTTATGAGTCATCCCGATGTTCAGAAAGGACTTAGGAGGCTGGGATTCGAATCGCCTTCTTTAAATTAAATATTTTGTAGGTCTGGGGGCTATTCCCTAATGTATAGCCTTCAGGCTGTTTCTTTTAATAAATGCCATGAAAGATCTTTATCGAATATTATTTCTTGTTATCCTGCTTTCTTCAGGATTATGCCTGTCGGCTCAGCAAAAGACATATTGTAATCCCGTCAATGTAGATTATGGTTATGGTCCTATCCCCAATTTTGTAACATGGGGTAAACACAGGACTTCCGCCGATCCGGTAATTGTAAATTATAAAGGGGATTATTATCTTTTCTCCACCAATCAGAGCGGATATTGGTGGAGTAGCGATATGCTCAACTGGAACTTCGTTTCACGCCGTTTCCTTACTCAGGAGGCCATTGACAATACCCCTAATAAATGGGACGACCTCTGCGCTCCGGCCGCATGGGTGCAAGGCGATTCCCTGTGTGTGTTCGGCTCCACATATTCACGGCTATTCCCTATATGGGTAAGTACGAACCCCAAAGAAAATCGATGGTCTAAGGCTGTCGAGCATTTCGATATAGGAGGCTGGGATCCGGCTTTCTTCGTAGATGATGACAGCCGCCTGTATATGTACAACGGCAGCAGTAATACATACCCCCTGTATGGGATAGAGTTGGACAGGAAAACCTTTCGCCCTATAGGTACACGTAAAGAAATGCTGCTTCTGGATGATAATAAAATAGGGTGGCACCGTTTTGGCGAACACATGGACAATACATTCCTCAAGCCTTTTATGGAAGGGGCATGGATGACTAAGCACAATGGTAAATACTACTTGCAGTGGGGAGGTCCCGGAACAGAATTCAGCCATTATGGCGATGGTGTCGCCATCGGTAATAATCCTCTCGGGCCTTTCGAGCATGTCTCATTGCCACTCAGTATGAAGGCCGGCGGATTTATCCGCGGAGCAGGTCATGGCGCAACCTTTCAGGATAACTGGGGTAATTACTGGCATACATCTACAATGGTTATCAATGTGAAAAATAACTTTGAACGCCGTATCGGTATATGGCCTGCCGGGTTCGACAAAGACGATGTCATGTATTGCAATACAGCATTCGGAGATTATCCGCATTATATCTCCAATGGTAAGGCAGACCACCAGGAAAGCCGCTTTACCGGCTGGATGCTCCTGAACTATAATAAGCCTGTTCAGGTTTCTTCCACGCTGGGTACTTTCTTTGCAAACAATCTGGTAGATGAGAATATAAAGACATACTGGAGCGCGAAAACAGCCGGTAAAGGCGAATGGCTGATCTCAGATTTGGGAGAAGTGTCTACCGTTCACGGTATCCAAATCAACTATGCCGATCAGGATGCCGAATTTATGGGAAAGCAGCACGGAATATATCATCAGTATATCGTATATAGCTCACTGGATGGGAAAAACTGGAAAAAATTAGTAGATAAGAGTCAGAATAAAAAAGATGTTCCGCATGATTATGTAGAACTTGAGAAACCTGTGGAAGCCCGTTATCTTAAAATGGAGAACGTCCACATGCCTACAGGTAAATTTGCTGTATCAGGCTTTCGGGTATTTGGCTATGGTGCCGGACAGAAGCCCGGGCCTGTGAAGCAATTTGTAGCTTTGCGTAATGATGATACGGACAGGCGCAACGGCTGGCTCAAATGGCAACCTGTAGATAATGCCTATGCTTATAATATTTATATTGGCACAGACCCCGATAAACTGTACAATTGTGTAATGGTGCACAATACCAATGAATATTATTATCCGGGTATGGATAAGACAAAGTCCTATTACTTTGCTATAGAAGCTATAAATGAGAATGGTACGTCGGAATGGGTAAGAACTGAGGCTTTATAATTACCTTTAATGCAGCAATATTAAAAGTATGGTAACTATGAAGAAGAGTCTTTTTACATTCGTTTTTCTCGTCTATGCCTTTTTAGGCTATGCCCAGTTCAAGCCCGCGTCTTTTATGGTAAACGGGTACACATTGCCCTACAAGGTAATGTTCCCTCAGGATTATGATGAAACAAAAGCATACCCTTTGGTTCTATTCCTGCATGGGGCAGGGGAGCGCGGCAACGATAACCAGAAACAGCTGACACATGGGGAGCAATTCCTGATCGATAACTTCCATGTGTCTGATCCGGCCATCGTAATAGTGCCGCAATGCCCGGCAGACAGTTATTGGGCAAATGTGGTAAGGCACCAGATAGCGGATAAGATGACATTGACATTCGGGGTGTCTGATGTGCCTACACAGCCGATGACCACGCTTATGGCCCTTGTGGATAATTGGCTCTCGTCCGGTAAAGTGGATGTAAGCCGGGTATATGCCGGAGGCCTTTCTATGGGCGGCATGGGTACATTAGAGTTAATATGGAGAATGCCTCATACATTTGCCGCGGCATTCCCTATATGTGGAGGAGCTGATTTGACCAAGCTGCCGCTGTATGCGGAGAGTACCGCTGTGTGGATTTTCCACGGTAGCGACGACTCTGTTGTTCCTGCACAAAACTCAAGGGATATCTATAAAGCGCTTAAATCGTTAGGCTGTGATGTGGAATATACAGAATACGAAGGCGTTAACCATAATAGCTGGGATAGTGCATTTAAGGAAAAGGATTTAGCTGCATGGCTATTCCGGCATAAGAAATAAGGTTGGGTTTATACAACCGTGAGTGGTTTTTAAAGTAAGGTTGATGAATGCTCTTTGAGCGAAAAGACCGCAGGAGGACATTGTTTTAATGCGGTCTTTCTGTTTGATTATTAGTTGGTTATACTTTTTCGGCAATATTAGCCCTTACTTTGGTCAGGAATTTTAGCATTTCGGCACTATCCTTCTTTTCAATAATGCCTAACAGGTGCTTCAATTCTGCGCGTATACCTTCTACCTGAGCAGGAGTGTAGGGGTTGAAAAGAATCTCTGTCAACAGGAAATCGTCTTCCGATAAGAGCCCTTTGGCTATATTCATGTGGCGCTTAAATGTTGTTCCCGGAGCATCCTGATGCTTCATAACCGAGGCGAATACCAATGTAGAAGCAAAAGGGATGGAAAGCGAGTAGGCGATTGTTTCGTCATGCTCTTCGAATGTATATTCAAATACATTCAGTTTAAGGCTGTTGTACAAATCCTTAAAGAATATCTTCCCCCAGTGGTTCGATTCTGATATCACTATCGCGCTCTGTGTACTTAAATCGGTCAGATTAGCGAAAGTAGGCCCAAACATAGGATGCGTAGAGGCAAAAGGCCTTCCTGTCTTTTTATAGAATTCTCTCAGCCCTGTCTTTACAGACGCTATGTCGGATAATATACAGGTTTCGTCCAGATATGGCAAGACCATTTCGAATGCTTGTATCGTATATTTTACAGTTGCCGCATTGATGACGATTTCCGGATTAAAGTCCCTTATTTCCTCCGGATTGCTCATTCGCACCACATTGTATACGAATCTCAGCCGTTTGGGGTCAATGTCAAAAACAGCAACCTCATGATCGAAGCTAAGTACATCTGTAAAGAAGGAGCCCATTTTTCCGGCTCCGAGTATTAGTATTTTCATATCCGGGTGTTTACTTGTTCAAAATTACGACCTGTTGCCTTACAGATTCTTCGTGTATCGCCTCCAGAACTGTATGCATAAAATCAGGATTCATGCCCATGTTTTCGGCCTGATTGATACGTTTCTGTAATATCTCATCATAGCGGTCGGTCTGAACGACAGTCATATTGTGTTCTTTCTTGAATGTCCCTATCTCGCAGGAGATGCGCATACGTTTTGCCAGAAGTTCGAGCAACTGGTCGTCCAGTTCGTCTATCTGCTTACGTAGGTCAGACAGGTCTTCTGTAGATTGTTTGCCATCACGTATAATCAGTGCGCTCAGTATTTCTTTCAACCGGGCAGGAGTTACCTGTTGAGCCGCGTCACTCCACGCGTTTTCGGGGTCGCAGTGAGTTTCTATGATTAGTCCGTCATAATTCAGGTCCATAGCTTGCTGCGACAAAGGTTGTATCAAATCACGTTTTCCTCCGATGTGGCTTGGGTCGCAGATAATCGGCAGGTCTGGAAATCGGCGTTGAAGCTCGATTGGGATATGCCACTGGGGCAGGTTACGGTATATCTTTTTATCATAAGAGCTGAACCCGCGGTGTATTGCTCCTATTTTGGTCAGCCCTACGTTGCTCAGGCGTTCCAGCGCACCTATCCAAAGTTCAAGGTCGGGGTTTACAGGGTTCTTTACCAATACGGGGATATCCACACCCTGAAGGGCTTCCGCTATTTCCTGTACGGCAAACGGGTTCGCTGTAGTACGTGCACCTATCCAAAGCATATCTATTCCGTATTTGAGGGCTTCATAAACGTGCTTCTGCGTGGCAACTTCGGTAGAAACGTACATGCCTGTTTCCTGCTTTACTCTTTTCAGCCATGCCAGCCCTTCGCTGCCAACTCCCTCAAAACCACCGGGCTTGGTGCGGGGCTTCCATATTCCGGCACGCAGTATTTTTATACCATCGGCAGCCAGTTGTTTGGCTGTGTTCATTACTTGTTCTTCTGTTTCGGCACTACATGGGCCGGCAATCACAAGGGGGCGTTTGGGGTCGATACCCGGTAATAAAATTGATTCTAGTTTCATATTGATTCGTTGTTTATTTGATTATTCTAAGTAACTGTTTAAATTTTATAGCAAATCTTATGATGGTTTGTAGGAATAAAACAGTTTCTAAATGTATGTGAAATATTTTTTGTCATGTACTATGCTAAAAAGTGACAAAAGTGACATCTTTTTGCCTGTTTTTATCTGTTACTTTTTCTACTTTGCATCTTATTGGGGTGGGCGCTCCCAACCCCTATAATAGATAAATTAAAAATCATTTCATTCATAGAAGAGAAATTCCCCCTGCGGGGGTTAGGGGGCTTCTTTTATCCTCTCCAATGCCTCTTTCAGCATCTTTTCGTTGCAACAAAGCGATATGCGTATATAGCGCTCTCCTTTATCCCCGAAAATAAATCCGGGAGTAAGGAATACTTTCGCTTCGTACAGCATCTTATCGGCTAGTTGTTCACTGCCCTTGTAATGTGCGGGGATTTTGCCCCACAGGAACATGCCCGACTGGTTCTTGTCGAAAGTACAGCCCAGTTGGTTCATAATGGCTTCGGCATACTGGCGGCGACCGGCGTATATCTTTATATTGTTTTCTTCGTGCCATTCCGGTGAATTGTTGAGGGCTGCAATTGCTGCATATTGCATAGGCTTGAAAATACCGCTTTCGATATTGGTCAGCACTTTCATAATCCATTGTATAAACTGTGCATTGGATGCAAGCATTCCGATACGCCACCCCGGCATATTATGTGACTTGCTCATCGAGTTGAGCTCTATGCAAACATCTTTTGCTCCTTCCACCTGAAATATACTCAATGGTTTCTTGTTCAGTATAAGGCTGTAAGGATTGTCATGCGCGATAACGATATTGTGTTTTTTGCCAAAGGCTACAATCTTTTCGAATAATTCGGGGGTGGCATTAGCCCCGGTAGGCATATTCGGGTAATTAATCCACATCAGCTTCACATTGGATAAATCCATTTTTTCCAATGCATCGAAATCCGGTTGCCAGTTCCTGTTTTCGTCCAGGTCATAGTTTATGATATTAGCGCCTACCAGCTTGCTTACAGAACTATATGTAGGATAGCCCGGATTAGGTACCAGTACGCCGTCGCCGGGATTGAGGAAAGCCATCGAGATATGCAAGATACCCTCTTTGGAACCGATAAGCGGCTGTACCTCCTTGGCAGGGTCTAACGTGACGTTGTATGTCCTTTTGTACCAGCCGGCAATTGCCTTTCTGAATTCAGGGATACCCACATGCGGCTGATAACCGTGCGTATCGGGTTTTGAAGCATATTCATTCAAAACTTTGGTCGTTTCTTCCGAAGGCGGCAGGTCTGGGCTACCTACTCCCAGGCTGATAACATTCAGTCCGGCTGCATTCATTTCGGCTACTTCTTTCAGCTTTTTTGCGAAGTAGTATTCTTCAACTGAGTTTAAGCGGTTGGCGGGTTTTATTGTATCCATATTCGAGCCCCCTTAGTCCCCCGAGGGGAAATACAGAGAGGGTGTCTGTTTAGTTAGTTAATAATTATATTTCTTTACTCTGGGTTTCCCCCTCTGGGGGATTAAGGGGGCTTTGTTTACCATCTGGATATTCCCCCAGCATTTTCAAATCACTTGTCAACGGGCGTATTGCCTGTAGCGATTGCTTGTAGCGGGTCAGGTCGGAGAACGTCAGGTCTACATAGAACTGGTATTCCCATTCACGCCCGATTATAGGCAGCGATTGTATCTTGGTAAGGTTGATGCCATAGAAAGAAAATACGGATAATACTTTCGACAGGCTGCCTTCGTTGTGTGGCGTGGTGAATACAATAGATGATTTGTTCAAAACCTCATTCTTTTGCAGTTCGTCTACCACCCACGGATTCCCAAAAATAAGAAAGCGAGTAAAATTGTGCTTGTTAGTCTCAATTCCCCTCGCTAAAATGTTCAGTCCGTATATTTCGGCAGCCTTTGTGCTGCATATTGCAGCCGTAGACGACAGGTTCTTCTCAGCCACATCCTTTGCAGCCAGAGCCGTATCTTCATGCTCTATGATTCTCACACCCGGGAGCGTGTCCAGAAATTCGGTGCACTGCATCAGTGCTATCGGATGCGATTCCACTTCCTTGATGTCATGGATCGTCTTGCCGGGCAGGGCTGCCAGACAGTGGGAGATGCGCTGTTTGTATTCTCCTGCTATGGGCAGTTTGTTTACCTTGAGCAACTCGTAGTTGCCCAGAAGGCTGCCGGCTATTGTATTTTCTATAGCCATAATGCCGATGGTGTTCGGCTCTTTTTTGATGGTGGCAAAGATGTCTCGAAAAGTGATGCACGGGACGATTTCTACTTCTTCCCCGAAAAAATTCTCCGCGGCTATCCCATGATAGGCACCCAGTCCTCCTTGTATTGCAACTCTTTTCATACTGTAATTAATTATAAAAAAAATCCTGTCATACCTGACAGGATTCTATATATTGATATTGCTTTATTTCATTTCAATTTTCTCATACAAAATCCTGTCTTACCTTTTAAAGTAAAAGTAAAAAAAGAAAAAGTATGTATAAGAAAAATTCTTCATTCTAATGTTTCTTGTTTTGAATGTGAGTACAAAAGTAATACTTTTTTGAATATTGCAAACAATTTATTGTTTTTTTATTCAGAAATATGTTTTTCTTATTTCCTCATAATTTTGAGTTTTACCTTTGTTTCTATATAATTCAAACCGCTTCTTAATCCTCTACATATTCCAATATGTCACCCGGCTGGCAGTCTAATGCTTTGCATATTGCCTCTAAGGTGCTAAAGCGGATAGCCTTTGCCTTCCCTGTCTTTAAGATAGAGAGGTTAGATAATGTAAGATCAACTCTTCCTGAAAGTTCGTTAAGAGAAATCTTTCGCTTTGCCATCATCACGTCTAAGTTTACAATAATTGCCATACCTTAAATTGTCAAGTCATTTTCAGATTTCATATCTACGGCATTCTGCAATATTTTTTCAAATATTGCAGCCGCAGTTGCAACTACAACAGAAACGAAAGTGGTCATGATACACATGGCAAGAAAACCCGCGGGGTCGTCATCTTTGCTGTGGAATACCTTTATGTATAGTCCTGCTGCTGCAATTAATATGCTTAATACGATTGCGCAATATTTTATACTTTTTAAGGCCTTGACAGAATTTTCAGAGAATACTTTGTTTTGTCCGATATATCCAAGTAATCTGAATGCTTTGTACAACGCTACAAAAAAAGGAATCGACGCTGCATATCCATACAAAATGAACTTGTCGGAGTAAATGCTGAACAAGTCTAAGTTTGTGGCTCTTCCCTCTGTTAAGGGAAACCAAATCAAAAAGGCAAGTGCTACCAAGCTGATAAGCACGATGACTGCCTGAAGGAATACGATTGAAATTCTTTTCATAATGATCTTTTAATTTATTTCACATTGCAAAAATAATAAATATTTATCGAAAAACAATAAATATTCAGTGTTTAACAAAAATGAATTTCTATTTCACTCACATTCCTTATCAGGGGCTGTTTTTATTCTTTATGCAGTTACATTCTTATAAAGGAATTAACGGATGCAGCATCCCAACTTTTTGCAAGCGGACAAAAAATCAGTTCGGAATGCCGTTGCATTAAATCCTTCCAGTTTCTTCTGTTTGTCAACTAAAATTTGGGTAGATTCATACAATAATCCGAATATGTATGCACAAATCGCATCATCGGATAACAATCCTTTTAGTTTTTCAAAATCCGGCTTAACGCTATAATGACCTACGTTGTAGGAGTAATGTTCTGTATACGAAGTTGGGTTGTCAACCCTTTTCTGAAAACGGAATGGCCAAGGGTCGCGATTTTCAATCAATTCTACATCTATCCAGAGATGTTCCATACACCCTCCATAATCATTGCATAACTCCATTTCGAGATTGCCAAAACGGCTTCTAATAATCTCAGAAACTTTCTGTGTGCTCTTTTCTGTTATATTTGCATGGAATGCTACCTTCAGAGGTTGTCCTGCGGGTCTCAGCCGACTTTTGGGGAACTCTCTGATTACTCCATTTTTGAAAGTCCCATATAGAGTGAAGTGCATAATTTTTGTACATGATTGGTTCATTATGCCGATTTCCTTCTTGTGAAGGATATTATCAATTTCTTTGACAGCGAGCGCTTTTGGAACCAATGAACTTTTATTGGATGAAATGCACAGATAGACTTCATCATCTGTAAACATATTGTTTATTGCCTGATTTACAATTTCACTTTTAAAATCTTTGCTAACCCCGCAATAATGCCATTTTACTTTGCCCTCACTCTGCGCCACTTCCCCGTCTTCATCAAGCCAGTTTGCTAAATAATATTTACTCTGATATGCCCTGAATAATTGTTTTGCATCCATTGTTAAGTAATAATTGTATAGTTTCTAAATCAATTTTATAGAGCTGTTACTCATCTTATGGCTGATATGTTTTCTCTCGTTTATTCATTGCTTATTTCCAAAACTGCCACCACGCCTTTCTCGGCAATCTTCCCGGTGCTAATTGGTTTATACTCCATCTCAGCCTGCTTCTCTGCGAAGCGGGCAGCCTGCTTTGTTCAAGTATTGTTATCAGTTTTTCCACGGCAGAGGTGTATCGGTATCTGTCTATCAGGTCTATGGCTTTATAGAAATACTCTTTCTTTTCGAGTAGGACTAAGACGGTATCTTCCAACTCGTCTTTCGGGGTTAACGCATAGATAGAATTTTGCAGGTCGGAACGGATTTCCTTATCATCCGTTTCGTTGTACATTTCTATCAATCTTTCCCTTCGTTCTTTGTCTGCCGGGTCTATGTATTTACCTTCTGTGAGCGGAAAGTCCAGATCGTCCTGATAATCGCGTACAAAGTCGTAATAATAACAGTACTCCGCGTCCTCATCCGATAATCTGTTTGCCGCGTTCAGGAAATTTTTGATAGTCCTGCTTACCGGAGCAAGGTCTCTCATATCATGAATCTCAATGCACACCATTCCTTTCAAGGGGCCATCTGTATATACACATACATAGTTAGAATCCCAATCACGGAATAATGGTATCAGGGGTATTTTCCCATCAGACATATCTTCTGAGAATCGATCGGGATAATTCTCATCTGCAAACGTAAACACTCCCCTTTGTCTGAAATATCTTAATGCGTCAATGTCGGATTCCGGAACTCCGATTTGTTGGAGTTTACCTAATAAATAATCCATAGTTAATTGTCTCCTTCATAAAGTGTAGACTAATATAGATAGTTTTTACGGAAAACGCAAAAATATCTGTTATATACAGCATTTCAGGAGTTATTATAATAAGATACCCGCTATTTCCTACAACTTACTCCCTTCACCTTTCACCTTTCACCAAGTTTACGTGGGCAAACAAATTTTCCTTTTAGATCACGAATAAAATTTCTCAAAATGGTATAATGTTTGTACCTTTGATAAGTAACTGTTTAAATTTTATACGAATATTTTATTATATCTTTTTCTTCGTTCATTTTTAGTCTGTTTTCGGCTGTTTTTTCCTTTCTCTCAACTCAAATAGCCCGCTATTATCGTTTCGAGGAAGAAAAAAGCATCTCTAAAACAGTTCTAAAAATTTGAACGAATAAAATTTAAACAGCTACTAAGTATTTGAGCTAGTGATCAAACAAATAAAAAATGAATATATCAGACTTAAAAAACGATAACTTCTTCCTTTTGGCAGGTCCATGTGTTATCGAAGGGGAAGAAATGGCACTTCGCATTGCCGAAAAGGTAAAGACAGTTACCGACAGGTTGAATATACCTTATGTTTTCAAAGGTTCATATAAAAAAGCAAACCGCTCTCGTGTAGATTCCTTTACCGGAATAGGTGACGAAAAAGCGTTGAAAATACTCCGCAAGGTAGGAGATACTTTCGGGATACCTACAGTGACTGATATACACGAAACGCATGATGCCGCTATGGCTGCCGAATATGTAGATGTATTACAGATACCGGCATTCCTCTGCCGCCAGACCGACCTGCTGATTGCCGCCGCAAAAACAGGGAAGATAGTGAATATAAAGAAAGGGCAATTCCTTGCACCAAGCGGTATGCAGTTTGCTGCACAAAAAGTAGTGGATTCGGGCAATAACAATGTGATCCTGACTGATAGGGGAACATCATTCGGATATTCCGACCTTGTTGTCGATTTCCGTGGAATACCCGAAATGAAAGAGTTTGGATTCCCTGTGGTGCTGGATGCTACACATTGTTTACAGAAACCAAATCAGGCGTCAGGAGTAACCGGCGGCCAGCCCAAACTGATAGAAACCATGTGTAAGGCGGGTATTGCTACAGGTGTAGACGGATTGTTTATCGAAACACATTTCGACCCGGCTAATGCTTTGTCGGATGGTGCGAATATGCTTCCGCTTGACCAGCTTGAAGGATTGATGGAAAAACTGATACGTATAAAAGCTGCTTTGTAAAAGGATGAAAGTAGATATTTGTTTTTCTCCGGCACTGTATCCTTACTATGCTGACAGCAATGATTATATAGTTGTGGTGGTAGATATATTCAGGGCAACTACAACCATGTGTGCCGCCTTGAAGAACGGGGCGAAGTGCATCATTCCCGTTGCCTCCATCGAAGAGGCGCAGGCATACAAGGCCAAAGGCTATCTGGTAGGAGCCGAGCGTAATGTGAAACGTTGCGACTTCGCCGATTTCGGTAATTCTCCGTTCGATTATGCAAAAGAAGTTGTAGAAGGAAAAGAAGTTGTTTTCACGACTACAAACGGAACCCAAGCTATCGATGCCGCCAGCGATGCGGATATTCTGACTATCGGCGCGTTCTCCAATATCAGTGCCCTGACAGACTTTTGCGTAAATAAGCAAAAAGATGTAATCGTACTTTGTGCCGGATGGAACAATCGTTTCAACATAGAAGATACACTTTTTGGCGGGGCGTTGGCTGCAAGGCTGATCGACAGGGGATATGTTTTCTCCTCCGATGCTGTGCAGGTTGCTTTATCAATGTGGAAAGAAGCGAAGCCGGATGTAAGGGAGTATATTAATCGCACGGAACATATCAAGCGGCTTGAAGCGAATAACTTACAGGATTCTGTAGAATATTGTTTGACGGAAGACACAGCATCCTTAGTTCCAATTTACGACAGTCTACAGTTAACAGTCTAAAATGTGCCAATATGCCAATGGCGCAAAGCGATGTAATCATTTGCTAATTAATTGGCATATTGGCACATTATCTAATTAGCATATTGAATTATGGCTCAACACAACGACCTAGGCAAAAAAGGAGAAGAAGTAGCTGTTGCCCATCTCAGGCGAAATGGCTATGAGATTATTGATACCAATTGGGTCTGTGACAAATATGAAATAGACATCATTGCCCGTAATGAAGAATTTATTATTTTCACAGAAGTAAAGACCCGCAGTTCCGATTACTGGGAAAATCCCGAAGACGCGGTGTCGAAAGGAAAAATCAGAAGGATTGTTGAGGCTGCTGATTTTTACCTCAGGGAAAACGATATAGACCAGCCCGCCCGTTTCGATATAATTGCGGTAATGTGGGATGGCAGGAAATTTGAGATAGACCATATAGATGATGCTTTTATGGCTCCGGTAAATTAGTAACTGTTTAAATTTTATTCGTTCAAATTTTTAGAGATGTTTTAGAGATGATTATTTACATACGCTTCGCTCCTGTGACCGCTGGTTGAGTTGAGTGAAAGGAAAAAACAGCCTAAAACAGGCTAAAAATGAACGAAGAAAAAGGTATAATAAAATATTCGTATAAAATTTAAATAGTTACTTATGCCAATCAGTAGTTGAGAAATGGCTTGAAAAGCCAAATCTTCATAACCGCGGGTCATTGACCTGCGGAAAAAGGATGAGCAATACCAGCTGTCTGAAAGACAGGACATACTGTGTGTCCTGCCGCTTCGGGCAGGGGGAGTGTAATTGCCCCTTGCTGCGTAAGCTACGCTGCGCTTGCATACGGTTAGGAAGATTCTGCCTTTCAGGCAGGAGTTGAGCTGCTTTCAACCCCTGATTCGCATTACTTAGATAAGTAGAATGTTATGAATATAGAAGAAGCCCGTGAAGCCTGCCTGTCTGTAAAAGGTGCTACGGAAGGTTTCCCGTTTGGAGAAGATGTATTAGTCTATAAAGTAATGGATAAGATGTTCGCCTATATGGGGCTGGAATCCAGAGACGGCGAGTTCTGGCTGAATATGAAGTGCGATCCCGAAAAGGCAATCGAACTTCGCGAGCAATATACAGGGGTAATGCCGGGTTATCATTCCAATAAGAAATACTGGAATACGATTATTCTTGAAAGTGATGTGCCCGACACGCTCATTGTAGAACTGATACAGCACTCGGTAGATGAAGTGATAAAAAAATTGCCGAAAGTAAAGCAAGCGGAGTATAATAATCTGCCAAACAGTGAAGAGCCGTGGCCGGAATAATCCATATTAAAGAAACAGACTCCACCAATAATTACCTGAAACAGCTTGCTTCGGAGCAAAAACCGGATGAAGGCTTTGTCGTTTGGGCCGATTTCCAGTCTGCGGGAAAGGGACAACGCGGAAATAGCTGGGAATCGGAGGCTGGCGAGAATCTTTTGTTTAGCACTATCCTTTATCCCGGTATGGTAAAGGCGGGGGAGCAGTTTATACTTTCTCAGGCAATCTCGCTGGCTGTCGCCGGTTGTTTGCAAACATACACAGACGGCATTAGTATAAAATGGCCGAATGACATCTATTGGAGAGAGAAAAAGATTTGCGGTATATTGCTGGAGAATACGCTCATCGACGACAGCATAGGGCAATCTGTAGCGGGGATCGGGATAAATATCAACCAGGCAGAATTTAAAAGTAATGCGCCTAATCCTGTGTCTTTGGCACAAATTACTGGGATTAAGTACAACTTGGAGCACATATTGGACAATGTGTTGAGTAACATCTCATTGTATTATGATGCGATAAAAGCCGGAAAAAGCGATGAAGTTGTAAAACATTATAAAGGATCCCTTTTCAGAAGGGAGGGCTATCACCTTTACAACGATGGGCAAACCGATTTCCTAGCCCGTATAAAAGACATAGAACCTTCCGGAATCCTTGTTCTGGAAACAAAAGATAATGCCGAAAGACATTTTGCTTTTAAAGAGGTAAAGTATGTACTGTAAACATAGGGTGAAGTCTGTCATCTCCGTCTCATTGGATTGCAAATCCGAAAGAACGAGAGTCCGCAATGGCATCCGTATCGAAAGAAAATAGTCATCCATCAATATTTTTATATATTTTTTATCATTAATATTTTTTAATATGCAATATTGTGTATATTTTTGCATTGTTTTTGTATATTTATTCACGTATGACAAAGAGATTCAGACATAAAATTATAAAGGAAATATTGCAGACAAATGAAGTCAGTAGTCAGGATGTGCTTCTCAAAATATTGATAGAGAGAGGATTCGAGCTAACGCAGGCAACACTGTCTCGTGATATAAAGGAATTGAAAATAATAAAAGTGCCGACCTCAAAAGGCGGATATACATATCAGTTATCCGAAAATATAGCGGCTATGCAGGATGAAACGCCTCTTTCCTCATTGGGATTTGCCAGCATCGAATTTTCGGGACAGTTGGCAGTGATAAAAACCCGTCCGGGATACGCGATGGGGATCGCCGGAGAGATAGATAATAAGGCTTCGAAATATATATTGGGTACGGTAGCCGGCGACGATACCATATTGCTGATACCCAGAGAGAATGTGAGCAGGGAAGAAGTTGTGGCTTCATTATCTGCGTTTATAGCAAATTTAGAATAGACCTACTAAGATGAACAATATAGAAGAACTTGTGATAGAAAAACCGATGGAGCAAGAAGAAATCACAATACAGATAGCCAACGAGCACCATCTCGAATATGTGCAAACTATACTGGATACAATAGAAGCCGCTGCAAAAGTACGTGGCACGGGGATTGCAAAACGTAGTCCCGAATACCTGGAGCTGAAAATAAAAGAAGGCAAAGCTATTATAGCGTTATATGGTAGTGAGTTTGCCGGGTTCTGTTATATCGAATCGTGGGGCAACAAGCAATATGTTGCAAACTCCGGGCTTATCGTAGTCGAAAAGTTCAGGCAGCATGGCTTGGCAAAGAAGATCAAGCAGCACGCTTTCTCATTGGCAAGGGCTATGTTTCCCGAAGCGAAGGTCTTTGGGTTGACATCCGGAGCTGCCGTAATGAAAATCAATACGGAGCTTGGTTATGTGCCTGTCTCATTCGCACAGCTGACTGATGATGAGGCTTTCTGGCGTGGTTGCCAGGGGTGTGTAAACTATGATGTGCTTACACGTACCGAACGTAAATACTGTATTTGTACAGCGATGCTTTTCGATCCCGAAAAGCAGAAAGAGAAGAAAGAAATAAAATCAATCATAAAAGACTTAAAGAAGCAATTGAAAAAATGAAAAAGAAAGTCGTTTTAGCATTTAGTGGGGGATTAGATACATCTTTTTGTGCCAAATATTTATCAGCCGATCTGGGCTATGAGGTTTATACAGCAATAGCCAATACCGGAGGTTTTTCGCCCGACGAACTGAAAATTATAGAAGAAAAAGCATATAAACTGGGTGCCGCTAAGCATGTGAGCCTCGATATCACACAGGAATATTACGAAAAGAGCATCAAATATATGATTTACGGAAATGTGCTGCGTAACGGTACATATCCTATTTCCGTAAGTTCGGAACGTATTTTTCAGGCAATTGCAATTATTAATTACGCGAAAGAAATAGGTGCGGATGCCGTAGCGCACGGTAGTACAGGCGCAGGTAACGACCAGGTTCGTTTCGACCTGACTTTCGATGTGCTTGCTCCCGGTATCGAGATTATAACCCCTACGCGTGATATGTTGCTGACCCGCGAATATGAAATCAACTACTTGAAAGAGCATGGTTATGAGGCTGATTTCACAAAGATGGAATATTCTATCAATAAAGGCCTTTGGGGTACAAGTATCGGAGGCAAGGAAACGTTGAAGTCGGACCAGACCCTGCCCGAAGAAGCATACCCTTCCCAATTGGAGAAACAAGGTTCGGAAACATTGACTATCGACTTTGCAGAAGGAGAAATAGCCGCTGTAAACGGAGAAAAATACACAGATAAGGTAAAAGCTATTCAGAAGATAGAGGAAATTGCATCGGCCTATGCTATCGGGCGTGATATGCATATCGGCGATACTATTATAGGTATCAAAGGACGTGTAGGCTTTGAGGCTGCCGCTCCGCTTGTCATTATCAATGCGCATAAAATGCTCGAAAAACATACGCTTACCAAATGGCAGCAATACTGGAAAGATCAGGTAGGTAACTGGTATGGCATGTTCCTTCACGAGGCACAGTATCTTGAGCCTGTAATGCGTGATATTGAGGCGATGCTCGATAGTTCGCAGCGTAATGTTACAGGACGTGTTATTATTGAACTGAAACCTTATCATTATACACTTGTAGGTGTGGAAAGCGACTTTGACCTGATGAAAGCCGACTTTGGTGAATATGGCGAAATGAATAAAGCATGGACTTCGGATGACGCAAAAGGTTTTACAAAAATATACGCTATGACAAATAAGATTTATCATAGTGTGCAGAAGAAAAACGGAAAAGAGGACTAATTTTAGTAAGAGTTAATTAACCACGGAGTAAAGGGAGTAGCACGGAGTCTGTATGATAAAAGAAGAAGAACTAACAGGTACAATATTAAAATGTGCATATGCGGTGCATTCTGAGTTAGGTCCGGGGTTGTTTGAAAAGGTTTACGAAGAATGCTTATTTTATGAATTAACAGAAAGCGGGCTATCTGTGGAAAAGCAAATAGAATTGCCTGTCAAATATAAAGGAATTGAGATTGATGCAGGCTATCGTATAGATTTATTAGTTGAGGAAATTGTAATCATAGAATTGAAATCAGTGAAAGAGTTGATAGATATTCATACCGCGCAACTTTTGACCTATATGAAGCTTTCCGATATAGAAATCGGTTTCTTAATGAATTTTAATGTAAAATCACTAAAGGATGGCATAAGGAGGTATATTCTATAAAAACTCCGTGTTACTCCCTTTACTCCGTGGTTAAATAAATTTACTCTGAGGTTAAATAAAATAACAATGATAAAAGCAGGAATAATAGGTGGCGCGGGCTATACCGCCGGCGAACTGATAAGGATATTACTCAATCATCCGCAGGTAGAACTCATATTTGTAAACAGTACGAGCAATGCCGGAAATAAGTTGACGGATGTACATAGTGGGCTGCTGGGCGAAACAGAAATGAGTTTTACCGACCAGTTGCCTTATGACAAAATAGATGTACTGTTCTTCTGTACAGCACATGGCGATACCAAAAAGTTTCTGGACGCGAACGAGATACCCTCTCACTTGAAGATAATAGACCTGTCTACGGACTACCGGCACAAGGCAGAAGGTAATAAATTCGTTTACGGATTACCGGAACTGAACAAAGACGAAATCAGCAAATCTTATTATGTAGCCAATCCCGGATGCTTTGCAACAGCTATACAGCTAGGTCTGTTACCTTTAGCTAAGGCAGGGAAGCTAAATTCTGAAATCCATGTCAATGCTATTACAGGCTCTACAGGCGCAGGAGTGAAACCTTCCGCTACGTCGCATTTTAGCTGGCGCGAAAATAATATATCCGTTTATAAAGCATTCGAACATCAGCATCTTACTGAAATAAAGCAATCGCTTAGCCAGTTGCAGGCGGATTTTGCAGGGGAGATTAACTTTATCCCTGTACGTGGCAATTTTACACGAGGGATTTTTGTTTCTACATATCTCAATTATGATGGTACGATAGAGGATGCTGAGAGATTATACAAAGAATATTTTCAGGATAGCCCGTTTACTATTATATCCGATAAGAATATCGACCTGAAGCAGGTGGTAAATACAAACAAATGTGTATTGCATCTGGAAAAGCATGGCAATAAGCTACTGATTCTTTCCTGTATAGATAACCTTGTCAAAGGTGCTTCGGGACAGGCGGTACACAATATGAACCTGATATTCGGGCTGGAGGAGACCACCGGACTAAACTTGAAAGCTTCTGCATTTTAAAGTAAGAGCCTGTTTAAATTTTATAGCAAATTTTTTTTATAGCTATTTTTAGATGGATTTTATCATTTTTGCTAGCCGAACCAACAGTCAGCGGAGCTAATTAGCGGGCTAAACCAAGAGTAAAAAGGGAATTGAAAATCGGCGGAGCCAAAAATACGGTAAAAAGAGCATAAAAAAATTGCTAAGAACTATTGACCTGAACCTGTAATAAAAATTTTCGCTAAAATTCAAACAGGCTCTAAGATTATTTTCTCTTTGTCATGCTGACGAAGGAAGCATCCCGTCTATATTTGTTATATGAGATTCTTCACTTCGTTCAGAAACATCGTTTGGCAGAGCAAAGTGGAGCCAATGACAATAAAATAATTTTTATCTTTACTTAAAAGAATAGATTATGAATGTAACATACGTAACCAATTTTCCTTCAATAGATATCAAGCACTGGTCAGGTATTGTTTATTTTACAGCAAAAGAGCTGGAGCAGAATGCAAATGTCGATTATATCACAAATTTGCAGGAAGATTGGACATTCTCACTGAAAGTAAAGAACAGGTTATTTGGAGGTAGTAAAATATATAGGGCAGACCGTTCTCCCGAATTTGGGAAGAGTTATGCCCGTCAGATTGCTGCTCGTTTAAAGCCGTCTGCCGATATCCTTTTTTCTCCAGGTTCCACATTGATGTCTTATCTGAAAACAGATAAGCATAAGGTTTTTTATACAGATGCTACATTTGCGTCTATGATTAATTATTACGACTATTTTACAAATCTCAGCTCGCAGTATATCAAGGAGGGTAACCGGATGGAGCAACTGTCACTGGATACCAGTAGTCTGGCTATCTATAGTTCGCAATGGGCAGCAGATAGTGCCATAAAAGACTATAATACAGATCCGGCTAAAGTAAAGATTGTTCCTTTCGGTGCAAATATATCGACCTACTTGCCCTTGGATGAGATAAAAGACGCTGTGAAAAAGAGGGATGAAAATGTTTGTAAAATTCTTTTCCTTGGCGTCGACTGGTTTCGCAAGGGCGGGGATATTACGATTGAGGCCGTTAAATATCTGAATGAAGAACTGCATCTGCCGACCGAATTACACATTGTTGGTATAGATAGCTTACCTGTGGATAATCTGCCACCTTATATCATCAATCATGGAAGAATCAGTAAAGCTACCCCCGAAGGCATGAAAAGGGTGGAAGACCTGATTTTACAAAGCCATTTCCTGTTTATCCCCTCACGGGCAGATTGTACGCCTATCGTATTTTCCGAGGCTATGTCTTATGGAGTTCCGTGTGTATCGGCAGCCACAGGCGGTATTCCTTCCATTGTGAGTGATACAAATGGCATTATCCTTAGTCCGGATGTATCTCCGAAAGATTATGCTGAGCATATATACAAGGTCTTTGAGGATAAAAAATATTATAATGAACTGGCTTTGTCAGCTTACAATGATTTCGAAACACGCCTGAACTGGGATACGGCAATGAAAACCATTGTAGGATATATGAAGGAATTATAATAAGGTTTATGGAAAAAAGCTATATAAAGCATCTATTTTGTATAGAACTGACAAAACCTTATAATCATGAAACAGATGAAATTTGAAGTAGACTACCAGACTAAAAAAGACCTTGAAATATTTGAAACAGTAAAAGACGGTACGTCTGTTTTCGGTCTGTTCAATCATACTCAATGCGTTGGCGGCAGACGTAAGCTATATGAGTTCTTGTCTAATCCGTTGGCCGATTTCAGGCAAATTTCGGAGCGTAAAGAGTCCATAGCCTTCCTGCAAAAACATTTTCCGGCAGGGCTGAGCCTGGATAAGGATGCTTTGGATTTTACCGAGTTCTATCTCCGGCAGCCCGACCATCCTACGCGGATGCCTTCATGGTTTACAGCTATAGAGCGGATGATTGCAGATAAAATCAGTACGAATGCGAACGAATACTATCTTGCAGAGAAAGGTGTGACCTCTACAATAGACCTGTTGAAAAATATACATGCTTTTTCGCTTTCCCTTTCGCAGAAGATGTCAAAAACGGATGCGCCGGCTCATCTGTTGAAGAATAATGAAGAAGTACTGGCTATCTTTTCCAAACCGGAGTATAAAGAGATTCTGGATATGAGGAGATACAAATCTTATGATATAATGAGGTTTGATTTTATGTTTCGTAATACCGATAAGAAACATATTCTCTTTTTTCTTAATCTGGTGTACGAGTACGATGCTTTTTTCGCCGTGGCTAAAGCAGCCGAAAAACATCAGATGGAATACCCGGAGATATTACCCGATACGCAATCCGTCCTTGATATACAGGGGCTTTTCCATCCTTTCCTGGCAGGGGCGGTAGGCAATGATGTCCGTTTCGATGTTGATTCCAATCTGTTATTTATATCAGGGCCTAATATGGCGGGCAAGTCTACATTCCTGAAAGCGCTCGGTATAGCGGTATATCTGGCTCATGTAGGTTTCCCTGTTCCGGCCAGTGGAATGAAATTCGGGATATTGTCGGGGCTAAGTACGACAATAAATATTTCGGATAACTTAAATTCCGGCTACAGCCATTTCTATGCCGAAGTAATGAGGATCAAGGATGTCGCAGAAAAACTGAAGTCGAATAACCGGATGATGGTTCTTTTCGATGAATTGTTCAGGGGAACGAACGTAAAGGATGCTTATGATGGCACAGTGGCTATTGTTTCGGCATTATCCAAGATAAGAACCTCCTTTTTTGTAATCTCCACACATATCGTTGAGGCGGCGGAAGAATTACAGCCAAAAGACAATATCCAGTTCGGGTATTTTGATATACGGCAAGAAGACGGCCATCCGGCATATACTTACAAATTGAAAGAAGGAGTGTCCGATGTCCGGCTGGGGATGTACATTATCAATAAGGAGGGATTGATAGAACTGATAAATAATATAAGTAATGTCAATCAGTAGTTGAAAATATGATTAATATAATCGTTCTTTTAATTTTTATTCTGCGCGCAATCACAGATTGCTTACCTTACTTTTGGCCGAAGCTCGCTACTGCCGCGCCCTCCCGGGCTTGCCCCTTCTTTTGGCATTGCCCAAAAGAAGGCAAAAGGCTAGTGCTTTGTCCCTCGGCGACCCACCAACGGCTGGCCGGCTAAACGGGACGAAACTCGCCTGCGGCTCGGACAACATCCCGTTTC
>NZ_QVMO01000007.1:0-18215 GCF_010501055.1 Dysgonomonas sp. 521 | reverse complement strand
AGTGCGGGCGCTTTTAAGCATCGTCTGCCAATTATCGCAATGATGAATCTTTCATCACTTCATTCAGCCGGCAAACCGATGGTGGGTCGTACGGCAAAGCGGGGCGCAATGCTTTTTTGCTTACTTTTGGAGCTTTGGCCAAAAGTAAGGTAAGCAATCTGTGATTGCGCGCAGAATAAAAATTAAAAGAACGTTTTAAGTAGCGAGGGCAGAACTGAATTAAAAATTCATGTTATGCCGAGTGACGACAAACAACGTTCACAGGAGCGAAGCGTATGTAAAACGACTAATGAAATTGAACATATAATTTAAATAAAAGCAAATACTAATTCGCATAAGTAACTAAATATATAAGAGAGAAATGAAACTATTTGATGTATTTCCATTATTCGATATCAATATCGTAGAAGGGAAAGGTTGTTATGTATACGACGACAAGGGGAATGAATATCTTGACCTTTATGGAGGCCATGCCGTGATTTCGGTAGGGCATACACATCCCTACTACGTGGAAAAGCTGACCGGCCAGTTGAATAAACTGGGCTTTTATTCAAACTCCGTCATTAATAAACTGCAACAAGAAGTGGCTCAGAAACTTGGCGAACAATGCGGTTATCCCGATTATTTCCTTTTTCTGATCAACTCAGGCGCGGAGGCCAACGAAAATGCCATAAAGCTGGCATCCTTTCATAACGGGCGCAAAAAGGTAATGGCTTTCAGGAAAGCCTTCCACGGGCGTACATCGGCTACCGTAGCGGCAACGGATACCCCTGCGTATCTGGCGCCTGTGAATATAAATCCGAATTATGTATTTGCCCCGTTCAATGATATTGAATTTGTAAAGAAGGAACTGGCTACAAAAGAATATTCTTCGGTGCTGATAGAAGGTATTCAGGGCGTTGCCGGAATACAGATACCGGACGATAGTTTTATGAAACAACTTCGTGAAGTGTGTACCCAAACCGGAACTATCCTTATTCTGGACGAAATACAATCGGGGTACGGACGTAGCGGCAAGTTCTTTGCCCACCAGTATGCCGGAATAGAAGCGGATATAATAACCGTGGCAAAGGGTATCGGTAATGGTTTTCCGATGGCAGGCGTATTGATTAATCCTATGTTTAAGGCTGTGTACGGGCAATTGGGTACTACCTTTGGCGGTAATCATCTGGCATGTGCCGCGGCCATCGCGGTGTTGGACATAATGAAAGATGAAAAGCTGATAGATAACGCGTATAATGTAGGCGAATACCTGATGCAGGAGTTGAGGAAATTCCCTCAGATAAAGGACGTGCGTGGACGAGGGCTGATGATAGGGATGGAATTTGACGAGCCTGTCAAAGAAAAGCGTTCCAGGTTGCTTTTCGAAGAAAAGGTGTTTACAGGGGCTACAGGAACGCATGTATTCCGTTTATTGCCTCCTCTTTGCCTGACTATCGCGCAGGCGGACGTGTTCCTCGAACGGTTTAAGAAAATATTGTAGAGAAGGGTGGCGAAAGCTACTTTTCTTTTGCCGGTCACGGTGGCGACAGGTAAGAAAAAGGCGATGCCGGTATGTTCCTTAGGATAAAAAATACGATTAATACCGCTATAAAGATGTATCCGATCTTTCCCGAAAAGTTAAAGTATTTGAGATAATTCTTATTCTTCAGTATATATACCTGTGCCAAAAGGAAATAGATATAGAGCAGAAACGGTAGTATAATTATCAGCAGGAGGTTATACCTCAGCGCTTGTAATATATCCCCATGCAGGAGAAAATAAAAGGCGCGTTGGCCTCCGCATCCGGGGCATTGCAATCCTGTCAGTTCATGAAAACTACATTGTTTACTCCAGATGTCGCCCGTAGTACCGTAATATCTGTAGTAGATAAAACCAACGATCAGCGGAATCGCTATGGTTATAATGTAGCCAATATATTTTCTCATATAAGAAATGAGGGTGTGTCAAAAGTTTTTTCTATCTCTTTGCCATGCTGAACGGAGTGAGACATCCCGTGTCCGGAGGGTCGAGATCCTTCGTTACACTCAGAAACAGCGTTTGGCAGAGCGAAGCGGAGCCAATGATAAAGGGGGTAACACTTTGATAGTGTAATTTTACTTTTGACACACCCTCATAAATATAATATATTTCTCTGATTAGTTAATCTGATCAAGGTACTCCTTGTACGAACCCATTACAGCATCCATTCCTCCTGTTATAAGTACTACGATTAGATAAATCAGGTTCAGGGCAAACAGTCCGATAGCGATCAAAGCGAATATTTTAGCTTTTTGCGCGTTGCCTTGGGCTGCGTGATAGTCTCCCATATTATATTTTGAATCTACCTGAGTAGAAAATACGATGGCGACAATACCCAATATCAGTCCGATACAGCATGGGGAACATAGGCCCAATACAGTACCTACTATAGAGAGAGCCAGGTTGTTGTCAGGTTTTTTGGGTCTGGAAAATTCATCCAGATTATCCATCTGATTATAATTCATTTGATAAGGAGAAGATTGATAATTTTGATTTTCCTGATTGAATTCTGACATAATGCAACTTTTTGAAGATTAGTAATTTTTATCAAAAATAAATATAATTTCTGCATTTCGAAAGAAAAAAGTGTGTATTATCTTATCTTAAAGTAATAATATCATATTAACTTTAATCTTAATATGAAAAAGAAGATTATCATATATTCTCTCTCCGGTATGGCTTTCATTGCCATTATTGCCTCCGTGGGATTCTATTATGCCTATACTAAGGGCTATATCCGTATGAATTATCCGTCGTTCGAAGAATATCCTGTACAGGGTATAGATGTATCGCACCATCAGCAGCGGATAGACTGGGCAATACTCGATAAACAGGCGGTTCAGTTTGCCTTTATAAAGGCGACGGAAGGCGGAAACCATAAAGATTCCCTGTTTCAGGAGAACTGGCGCGAAGCTATACATCATAATATCCCTGTGGGGGCATACCATTTCTTTACATTTTGTAAAGACGGGGACGAGCAGGCACGGAACTATATCCATTATGTGCCCAAAGACAGCATAGATTTACCCCCCATTATAGATTTGGAATATGGCGGTAATTGTCACGAAGCAAACCGAAAAGAAGATATTATCGCCGAGATCGCCAAATATTTTGAGATTATTGAAAACCATTATCAGCGTAAAGTCCTCATTTATACAACAAATGAGTTCTATAAGAACTATTTGGTCAATCAGTTCCCTGAAAACCCTATATGGATAAGGGATATAGTGTCGAAGCCCAAGCTGCCGGACGGGCGCGGCTGGTTATTCTGGCAATATACCAATAAAGGAAAAGTAAAAGGCATTAATACGATGGTGGATTTGAATGCCTTTGTAGGAAGCCGTAAAGAGTTTGAAAAACTGATAGAAAAAGAACCCGCTGTGAACTCCTGACTGTTATCTTTTCTGTATAAAAATATCTAATATAAGAGAGCTCTTTGATATATTAGACAGGTGTCACATTTGTTCAGTCCCTTCGGGACATAAAGCGTTCTTTGATATAATCAGAGGGAAAAAGGTAACAGGGAAAAGTAAAGAAAAAAGTGTCACCTTTGTCACTTTTTTGTAGTACAGCCTGTTGTTTCTGTTTTACAGTCAGGCATCTAAGTCCGCGAAGCGGTCTAATCCGGATAACCACGGGTAAATCCCGTGGCAAAAGCCGAAAGGAATAGACCGTCTCCGTAGGAGGCGAACGGGGTTGGTTTTCGCTATTTGCCTCCTACGGAGACATGTTTTTCGGTCTGTCCCTGCCACGGGTTTTACCCGTGGTTATCCATGTTCCGTCCCTCCGGGACAGGTTGTTTATTGGGGAATGGCTGTCACCTTTTGTAGTACAGCCTGTTGTTTTTTCGTAGAAAATTGTCTTATATAAAGCGTTCTTTGATAGAATCGGAGGGAAAAGGTAACAGGTAAAAGTAATGAAAAAACTGTCACCTTTGTTTAGTACATGACAAAAAATAGAATATTAAGGTTCAACCCCTCGCCCTTTGGGCACTCCCGACCCCACCCCGGCCCTCCNAGGGGAGAGTCGCAAAGCGAAGACAGGTGCCTTTTGATCCGTCAGGCACTCTTCCCTTTTGATAAAGGGAAGTCCCCGAAGGGGGAAGGGTTAGAATGATAGTATATATTTTTTATCATGTACTAAGCACATTTGGCTCCGCTTCGCTCTGCCGATTTTGACTCCGTCGATTTTCAATTCAATTGTCACTTTTTTGCAGCAGCCTGTTATTTCTGTTTTTACAGTCAGACTTCTAAGTCCGCGAAGCGGTCTAATCCGGATAACCACGGGTAAATCCCGTGGCAAAAGCTGAAAGGAATAGACCGTCTCCGTAGGAGGCGAACGGGACTGATTTTCGCTATTTGCCTCCTACAGAGACATGTTTTTCGGCCTGTCCCTGCCACGGGTTTTTACCCGTGGTTATCTATGTTCCGTCCCTCCGGGACATAAAACGTTCTTTGATAGAATCGGAGGAAAAAGTAACAGGGAAAAGTAATGAAAAAAGTGCCACCTTTGTTTAGTACATGACAAAAAATAGAATATTAAGGTTCAACCCCTCGCCCTTTGGGCACTCCCGACCCCACCCCGGCCCTCCCCAAAAGGAGAGGGAGAAGTGAGGGGAGAGTCGCAAAGCGAAGACAGATGCCGTTTGATCCGTCAGGCACTCTTCCCTTTTGATAAAGGGAAGTCCCCGAAGGGGGAAGGGTTAGAATGATAGTATATATTTTTTATCATGTACTAAGCACCTTTGGCTCCGCTTCGCTCTGCCGATTTTGACTCCGTCGATTTTCAATTCAATTGTCACTTTTTTGCAGCAGCCTGTTGTTTCTGTTTTACAGTCAGGCATCTAAGTCCGCGAAGCGGTCTAATCCGGATAACCACGGGTAAATCCCGTGGCAAAAGCCGAAAGGAATAGACCGTCTCCGTAGGAGGCGAACGGGGTTGGTTTTCGCTATTTGCCTCCTACGGAGACATGTTTTTCGGTCTGTCCCTGCCACGGGTTTTACCCGTGGTTATCTATGTTCAGTCCCTTCGGGACAGGTTGATTATTGGGGGGTGGCTGTCACCTTTTGTAGTACAGCCTGTTGTTTTTTCGTAGAAAATTGTCTTATATAAAGCGTTCTTTGATATAATTGGAGGAAAAAAGGTAACAGGTAAAAGTAATGAAAAAAGTGTCACCTTTGTCACTTTTTATAGTACAAGTCCGCGAAGCGGTCTAATCCGGATAACCACGGGTAAATCCCGTGGCAAAAGCTGAAAGGAATAGACCGTCTCCGTAGGAGGCGAACGGGGTTGGTTTTCGCTATTTGCCTCCTACGGAGACATGTTTTTCGGTCTGTCCCTGCCACGGGTTTTACCCGTGGTTATCTATGTTCAGTCCCTTCGGGACAGGTTGATTATTGGGGGGTGGCTGTCACTTTTTTTGTAGTAGCCTGTTGTTTTTTCGTAGAAAATTGTCTTATATAAAGCGTTCTTTGATATAGTTGGAGGAAAAAAGTAACAGATAATAGTAATGAAAAAACTGTCACTTTTGCACAGTACATGACAAAAAATAGAATATTGGAGAAGGCTTAAATTAACAATATGATCCGGATGAAAAAAGAAAAGGTCCGGCAGAACCGAACCTTTCACTACATTTAGCCGTATTTTTTATTACCAGATGTCGGCTCTCTTTTCTTTTGGCAGATAAAGAGAATCTTTCTCTGTTATGTTGAATGCTTTGTACCAGGCATCTACATGAGGAAGCGCTCCGTTTACACGCCATTTTCCCAGAGAGTGAGGGTCTGTTTTTGTACGGCGGAGGATTTCAGCGTCACGTATATTTCCTGCCCATACTCCGGCGTAAGATAAGAAGAAACGTTGAGCAGGAGTGAACCCGTCAATCGTTTCGCCTTTTTTGGCTTCTTCAGTCTTCTCAAAAGCATTGAATGATATTTGCAGGCCGCCGAAGTCTCCGATATTTTCGCCTAAGGTAAATTCTCCGTTGGCGAATACACCCGGAAGTACTTCAATCTTAGCGAAGTGTTGGACAAGTATCTGTGCTCTTTCTGTAAACTTCTTAGAGTCATCTTTTGTCCACCAGTCAGCAAGGTTTCCTTCTTTGTCATACTTAGAGCCCTGGTCGTCGAACCCGTGAGACATTTCGTGACCGATAACAACGCCAATAGCCCCGTAGTTTACTGCGTCATCCTCATTCAGATAGAAGAATGGCGGTTGCAGGATACCGGCAGGGAAGCAGATCTCATTCGTTGTAGGGTTATAGTAAGCGTTTACCATTTGCGGAGGCATGTGCCATTCGCTTTTGTCAACGGGTTTGTTTATCTTCCTTATCATTTCATTGTAGTCGAACTCACTGGCACGTACAATATTTTCCCAGTAAGAATCTTTCTTAACTTCAAGGGTTGTGTAATCTTTCCACTTGTCAGGATAACCGATCTTTACTGTAAATGAATTCAGTTTTTCCTGTGCCTTCGCCTTCGTTACATCGCTCATCCACGTCAGGTTGTTGATTCGTTCGCCAAGCGTTTCCTGTAGGTTCTTAACCAGTTTCAGCATTCTTTCCTTCGCTTCTGCCGGAAAGTATTTTTCCACATACATCTGGCCTACAGCTTCGCTCAAAGCTCCATCTACTGTGCTTACTGTGCGTTTCCAGCGTGGTTGCAATATTTTACGTCCGCTCAACTGTTTTCCATAGAAGTCGAAGTTTGTATTCACAAAGTTATCGCTAAGATAAGATGCAGCGGAATTGATTAAACACCATGAAAGGTATGCTTTAGACTCTTCGATAGGAAGTGAATGGATCAAATTTATTGCAGTAGCGACAGGCTTTACCTGAGCCACGTTTACATCTGTAAAGCCTTTTGCTCCGGCCGCATCAAAAAAGGATTCCCACTCAAAATCCGCAACGGATTTGTTCAGGTCGGCAACCTTCATTTTATGATAGTTCAGTTCAGGTTTTCTTGTATCTTCTTTTTTGAAGTGGTCTTTCGCTAAAGCCGTTTCTATTTTCAGAACGGCATCGGCTGATTTCTGCGCATCGCCTTCGTTGTAACCGGCATTTACGAACTGGGCTTTTATCAGTTTGAGATAACCGTCCCGAAGGGCTACGGATGTAGAGTCCTGCGCTACATAGTAATCGCGTTCGCCTAATCCTAAGCCACCCTGATATAGCTGGACGATGTTCATAGAGCTGTTCTTGTCATCAGCTCCTACATATAGCCCGAAGAAAGGAGACCTTGCGTATTTTCTTAATTCTCCTGTCAGTTTTACGATGTCGGCTATTGTGGTTGCTTTATTTATATTATCCAGTTGGGGCTGCAATGGTTTTGCTCCATCGGCGTTCAGTTTCACACTATCCATACCCATTGCAAATAAGTCCCCGATCTTTTGAGCGACTGAACCCTGTGCATGTTTTGATTTGCCCAGTTCTTCTATCAGGCCTTTTACCTGCTCCTGATTTCTTTCTGCTAATTGGTCGAATGAACCGTAGCGGGCATATTCATCTTTTATCGGGTTTGCCTTTGCCCAACCTCCTGTGGCGTATTGGTAGAAGTCGTTGCCGGGGATAGCTGTAGTATCCAGATTGGCGATATCAAATTTTGCCGCGATGTTTTCGGTATCGCTGTTAGAGTCTTGTGCCGTTGCCTTTTGTTTACAGCTTACATGTGTAATTGCGAGAGCGGCAATCGGGAGATAAAATAAGATTTTATTCATATATCTGATATTTTAATTATGAATTATGAATTATGAATTATGAATTATGAATTATGAATTATGAATTATGAATTATGAATTATGAATTATGAATTATGAATTATGAATTAATTGTCTATTGCTAACTGTTGACTGTTGACTGTTAACTGTCATCACTCTTCTACATATTTTCGTATCTGGTCTGCCCATACAGTATATCCATTGTTGTTGAGATGCAGCCCGTCTGTTGTATATTTGGCATCGAGTAGCCTTTCTCCACCCAGAAATGCAGGATGGATATTGATAAATGTAATCCCTTCCTGTGCGCATAGCTTTTGTAGTTCCTTATTCAGTTCATCTATTTGCTTCTCCTTATTCAGCATCCGTTTATAGATGTTTCTATCATTGTTGATAGGCAACAGGCTTTGCACATATATCTTTGTACCGGGAGAACCAGACTTTAGCTGATAGATAATAGACCTGATACCTGTCATAATCTTTTCATTTGTCCTGTTCAGTGAAATATCATTTATTCCGGCAAGCAGGAATAACTTTGCCGGCTGTGCATTTATTATTTCATTCAGTCTATAGAGCATACCTAAGGTATTATCTCCTGCAATACCTCTGTTTGCAGGCTTTTGGTTAGGGAAATATGCATCCCATTTTCCGCCTTGGGTAAGGCTGTTTCCTAAGAAGATTATTTGCCCCTTTTTCAGCGGGTTTGCCTTGAAATAAGCCATACGCTCGATGTAAGTCTTGTTTTCGAGTATGTTTTCCTCTATTTCTTGTGCCGATAGGATCATTGTAAACAATAACAACAATGTTGATAATAAGGTTCTCATACTTTTTAATTATGAATTATGAATTATGAATTATGAATTATGAATTATGAATTATGAATTATGAATTATGAATTAATTGTCCATTGTCAACTATCAACCGCTAACTGTTGACTGCTAACTGCTAACTGTTCTTCAAGTTCTTCCCATCTTGACATGTCATCCTGCAATTCCTTGGTTAGCGAGCCATGTTTTTCGAAGAGGGTAGTGTCGGCTGCACCCTCTGGAGTTGCCAGACGGGATTCTATTTCTGCCACTTCACTTTCTTTCTTTTCAATAGACTGCTCTATATCGGCAATCTGTTTTTCTATCCGTTTGATTTGGCGGCTAAGCTCTTTCCGCTCTTCGTACGATAGTTTGGTTGCTGATTGTTGTTCGGTAGGTTTGCCGGCTTCCTTTATCGTATTTGTTGAAACTTCGAGTTCTTTCAGGCTATCCATCTTTTTCTTTTCGAGGAATTCATAGATTCCACCCAGATGTTCTTTTACCTGTTGATTTCCAAATTCATAAACTTTATCTACCAGCCCGTTAAGGAAATCTCGGTCGTGCGATACGACAATCACTGTGCCGTCAAACTCGTTCAAGGCGTCTTTCAGTACGTCTTTCGAACGCATATCCAGATGGTTGGTAGGCTCATCCAGAATAAGCAGGTTCACAGGCTCAAGTAATAAGCGTATCATAGCCAGACGGCTACGTTCCCCGCCGGACAATACTTTTACCTTTTTATCCGAAGCTTCTCCCCCGAACATAAAAGCACCCAGTATATCACGTATCTTCGTGCGGATATCGCCAGTGGCTACATAGTCGATTGTTTCGAAGACGGTCAGGTTCTCGTCTAGTAATTGGGCTTGATTTTGAGCGAAATACCCAATTTTGACATTGTGTCCCAGTTCAAGCTTTCCCTTGAAGTCGATTTCACTCATTATACATTTTACCAAGGTTGATTTCCCCTCGCCGTTTTTCCCTACAAAGGCTACTTTATCCCCTCTGTGGATAGTCAGCGTTACGTCCTTGAAAATAAGATGGTCGCCATAGCTTTTTTCTACATTTTCAGCAATGACCGGGTAAGAACCTGAACGTGGCGCAGGAGGAAATTTGAGGTTAAGCATGGCGTTATCCTCGTCATCTACTTCCAGCCGTTCCAGCTTATCCAGTTGTTTAATACGTGATTGTACCTGTACTGCCTTCGTTGCCTTGTAGCGGAAACGTTCGATAAATTCTTCCGTTTTTTGTATTTGCTTCTGTTGGTTCTCGAAAGCCCGCATCTGGTGTTCACGGTGCTCTTTCCTTAATTCTACATATTTGGAATATGGTACTTTGTAATCGTAAATGCGCCCTAGTGATATTTCTATTGTGCGTTGTGTCACGGCATCGAGAAACGCACGGTCGTGCGACACCAATATGACCGCATTGGCTCGTGTGGAAAGGAATGTTTCGAGCCATTGTATAGACTCGATATCCAGATGGTTAGTAGGCTCATCCAGCAATAGTACATTAGGCCGTTGCAGCAAAAGCTTTGCCAGCTCTATACGCATGCGCCATCCTCCGCTGAATTCGCTGGTCTGGCGGATAAAGTCACTCCTTTTGAAACCAAGTCCGGTCAGCGTTTTCTCTATTTCGGCTTCGAAGTTATTTCCTCCCGACATCAGAAATTGCTCATTCAGGTATGTTGACTTCTCTATCAGGTTATGATAAGCTTCCGATTCGTAATCGGTACGTTCGGCTAACTGCTTATTTACCTGTTCCAGTTCGGTCTCTATCCGCTGGATATGGGAGAACGCAAACGCTGCCTCTTCCATCACTGTATTCCCCTCTTTTAACGTCATGTGCTGGGGCAGGTAACCAATTGTTACATCCCGGGGGACGGACACACTGCCTCGTGTAGGAGGTTGTAGCCCGGCGAATATTTTGAGCATAGTGGATTTTCCCGCCCCGTTTTTTCCTACAAGGGCGATCCTTTCCTTTTTATTTACTACAAACGAAATACTATCAAAGAGGGTAAAACATCCGAATTCTACTGTCAGTCCTTCTACTGAAATCACTATCAATTAATTTAAAGGTCTCAGACCTATATATTCTGTATTATTTAATATGCAAAAGTAGTGATTTTTAATGCATAAGTTTCTATTTATACAGCAATTTCGAAGGAAGGAATGCTGAAAATCCCACAAGCAATTAATCAATAGCTACAGTTTCCGTATCTTCTTTATCCGTTTCTATCTTCTTATTCAATACAGAAAAGTTCCAGTTATATTTCTTATAGAAGAATGCAATAACGATGAGACTGAATACTATAAGTTCTATGAGGCCGTATGTAGGATCTACTTCTTTCTGATTGAAAATTGCCGATGTCTGCAAAGCTGATGAGGAATGGGTTACGGTCAGGCTTAGGAATATATTGTTAGCCGCATGCATCCCCAGAGCCAATTCGATACCATCGTCGAGTATGCTTACCAGTCCGAATATTAGACCGAACATAATATATTGAGGCATCATAATCCAAAAGCCAAACTCTTTTACTTCAGGATTAGCCACATGCATCAGACCGAAAAGTATAGCAGGAATAAGCAGTGCCATCCAGCGGCTTTTTGTGACGCGTCCTATCCCTTGGGCAAGGTATCCGCGGAAGGTAAGTTCCTCATAAGATGTTTGTAACGGAATCATCAGTATAGAGATGAAGAACAAGGGAATAAAAGTAGAAAGGTCAAATTGTAAAACAAAGTTGTCTGGACTTAATATATAGCTTACAATAAATGAAATTAATAAGAGGGCTGCCCATACTCCTGTCCCCCAGAATATCCTGTTCCACCTTATCTTTTTAGTACCATTTATCACTTCCTGAATAGATTGATGATGGAGAAGCTTTATGAAGAGAATCAATGTGAAGAATGCGACAACAAAAGCTATTAGTAAAAGGAACAGGCTTAGATTGGGCGACATACCTATATGTTTTGCGTCCATTATATTCATCAAAACAGCATCAGCCTGTAGTCCGTTCGATGTCCCGATGATTACAGCTGTAATCATATATGGCATTATACCGATAAAGTTGGATGCGATAAGGCTGACTAACAGTACTATTATATATTTCCAAAATTGATTGTCTTTTCCAAGAGCGTATTCTAAGTGTTTCATAAATTAGGTTATAATGTTTAATTTTTCTTTTCTATAATATGTCGCGAATAATCAAAAAAAGTCACAGTTGGCTTTATATAAAACGTTTATTCTTTATCCGGATGTTTCTAAGGTTGAGTATAACTGCCAGAACAACAAGCATCTCGAACGGAAAACTAAAACGGGAGTTCGTACCATAAGTTATCATGGCTTGCAAAACAGAGGCAGTGAAAACAATGATTGAAATTACGACTTGAGGTTCAACTCTCCTTTTCCTGATTGCCGAAATGATGTTGTATGGGATAAGCAGGACGAACAGTATCTTTATTAACTGTAGCAAAACCCTTTCGGCATAACAGATATAGAGTACAATATCATTTGCTCCCGAAATAGCGAAACTGTCATATTCCCAGTATAAGGACGTTTTCCAGAAGTCGCGCCATGATACGAATGCCTGCTTGATATATGCAGCCGGATTCATCCTGATAGTAGCGATGCTATAGTCGTATAGCTTCTCCGACAGGCCGGGGAATGACAATCCGGTTTTGGCTTCCAGTTCGGGATACGCCTCCCAGATAGTCATAGCAGCCTCTTTGTCCGATACGCTGTTGTCCCGGTATTTCGCATATATATTACCTATTTCCGCATATTCAGGGGTAGTATTTTCTGCGAAACTGACACAATTCTGGGCAAGGTTAAATCCGTAGAAAGTGGTGGAAGTAAAATGCCCGGTATTCACTTTGTTCACATAAGACCATCCCAGAAAGAAGATAACCGGAACGATTGCTATATAAATGGATTTGAAAAACACCGTTTTGATAGAAGTATTCCCTGATAGAGAAAATAAGAACAACAGTAGAGGCAGGAATACATAGAACGGTTTTATCAATACCAGAAAGCCACATGTCAGGCTCAGGAGTATATACTGTTTCGACTGCCCTATTCTGATTCTCACAAACAGGTAAAATATCAGCGTGATGCTTAATAACGTAATTGTTTCGGTCAGTATAGCCACTTCAAAAAATATGGCGGGTATATAGCAGCATAACAGGAGGGTGGTAATTAGCGATACTTTATTACTCAATCCTGATGATAAACTTAACCGGTAGAATAACAATAGATTAACCGTCCCTGCTATTAGCTGCATGCTACATGTTACGATGTGGGATATGTTGCCTATAGCGAGTAAAAGCGGGTATCCCGGAGAGCGTTGCCCTTCATAGCCGGATAGGTTTAGGCTTAAAATCCTTTCAGCCAGAACTATATAGTCTTCACTGTCGGGGTAAAGCGTCACATGCCGGTATAGAAATACTACCAGCAGACGGACAAAGATACCAGCAATAAGAATTGCTTTCAGCGGGTTATTTTCTGCCCATATCCATATTTTGTACGGTATGCCCAATAATTTATTTTTTATCAAAGTTAAGCTTTCTCTTAATCTTTTCAGTACAATTACAATAAATCACTATTTTTGTGATAACATTCACGAACTTTTTCGCGTCATTTTACTTTAAATAAGAAAGAGAAAACAAACTTAAAAAATATAATCCAATGTTTGACAACGAAAAAAGAGCTTTTGTAGCTATCTCCTCAGAAAAAGAGGTCTGCTTAGTTCCCAAAATGGCTAACCGCCACGGGCTTATTACAGGGGCAACGGGTACGGGGAAAACCGTAACACTACAGACTTTAGCCGAAACTTTCAGCGAAATGGGTGTGCCTGTCTTTGCTTCCGATGTTAAAGGCGACCTTTCAGGCGTGGCTGCAGTTGGAGGAAATAAGGAAAGTGTTACCCAGCGTGTAGAATCTTATAAGTTGGCAGATAAGGGCTTCAGGTTCCAGGCTTTTCCCGTTCAGTTTTGGGATGTGTTTGGAGAACAGGGCGCGCCTATCAGGGCTACAGTGGCAGATATGGGGCCTCTCTTGTTGAGCCGTCTCTTATCGCTGAATGATACGCAGTCTGCCGTTCTGACCATTATCTTTAAGATAGCTAAAGATGAATCGTTGGAAATCATAGACCTCAAAGACCTGCAAAAGCTTCTGGAATATGTAGGCAATAATGCCAATCGTTATACCACAGGCTATGGTAATATTTCTACAGCCAGTATCGGCGCCATCCAACGCGGGTTGATCGCTTTGGAGCATGATGGAGCCGACAGCTTCTTTGGTGAACCGAACCTGAACATAGACGACCTGATTCAGACAGTGGGAGAGAAGGGTGTCATCAATGTCCTGGCTTCTGATAAACTGATGAATTCGCCAAGGGTTTACACTACATTCCTGATGTGGCTGATGACCAAACTGTTTGAAGTAATGCCCGAAGTTGGAGACCCTGATAAACCGAAACTTGTCTTTTTCTTCGATGAGGCGCACTTGCTGTTTACCGATGCGCCAAAAGCGTTATTGGAAAAGATAGAGCAGGTAGTCCGCCTTATCCGTTCCAAAGGGATAGGTATCTACTTCATATCACAGACTCCTGCCGATATACCCGACTCGGTACTGGGGCAGCTGGGAAACCGTGTGCAGCATGCCTTGCGTGCCTATACGCCCAAAGACCAGAAAGCCGTAAAGGTAGCCGCCCAGACATTCCGTGCAAATCCGAAGTTCGATACCGAGCAGGCTATTTCAGACCTTGGTACGGGCGAAGCATTAGTCTCTTTTCTGGATGAAAAAGGCCGCCCTAATATGGTGGAGAGGGCATACATCCTGCCTCCCGAAAGCCAGATTGGGCCGCTTGACGTAGCAGCCCGCACACAGATGACGCAAAGTTCGCTGCTTTACAGGCATTATGCACAGGCGGTAGACCGGGAGTCGGCTTATGAAATCCTTACAGAGCGCTTGCAAGGAGTATTAAGTGAAAAAGAACAAGCCGCTCAGGCTAAGGAGCAGGCCGCACAGGCTAAAGCACAGGCTCAGGCACAAAAAGAAGCCGAAAGGGCACAACGCGAACAGGCTAAAATAGACCAGAAGAACGCTGCCGAGAATAAACGATTCTGGAGTAAAATGGCTACGACCGTGGTAGCTCCTATCGCCAAGCAGCTTTTGAATGCATTTTTGAAGAAAAAATAATGAATAAGCACAGTACCTGACAAAAATAAATATGGCTAGTAAGCTATGTAGGGGCGGTGGCGTGTCCCTGCTCGCTTGTCCTTATTTAAGGCAATCACAAGGGATGCCCTACAGCAGGATATAGAATATTGTGATGTACTGTATAAATAAGTAGGCAAGTCGTATCTTGTATACTGTTAACTCATAATTCATAATTCATAACTCATAACTCATTTACATGCAATTACTCACACCACAACATTGGACAGACTACGAACTGATAGATTCGGGCGATTACGAAAAGCTGGAACGTTTCGGTAAATATATTATCCGGCGCCCCGAGCCGCAGGCCGTATGGCGTAAATCCTTGCCCGAAGTAGAGTGGGAGAGTAGTGCCGATGCTACTTTCAGGAAAGAAAAGGGCAAAGCTGCGCAAGACGGCAACGACAAAGGCGTATGGATTCAGAAGAAAGGAATGCCAGACCAGTGGTTCATAGGCTACCGGTATAAGGAGATGAACCTTAAATTCCGTCTGGGGCTTACTTCCTTTAAGCATGTGGGTATTTTCCCCGAGCAGTCCGAAAACTGGGATTTTATTTACGACACGATAAAAGAACTCGACGTTACCGAACCGAAAGTACTGAATCTCTTTGCCTATACAGGTGGTGCTTCCATAGCGGCCAAAAGCGCGGGCGCAGATGTAACCCATGTAGATTCTGTAAAGCAGGTAATCACATGGTCGCGCGAGAATATGGAGGCCTCCGGTCTGGACAATATCCGCTGGATAGTGGAGGATGCCCTCAAATTCTGCCGCAGAGAGGTAAAACGGGGGAAGAAATATAACGGTATCATACTCGATCCTCCTGCTTATGGCCGTGGCCCTGACGGCGAAAAATGGGTGTTGGAAGAGAACATAGCAGAACTGATGTCGCTTTGCAGCCAGTTGCTCGAAGGCTCGGCCTCTTTCCTGATACTGAACCTGTACTCTATGGGCTTTTCCGCCGTGATAGCCGAAAACCTGATAAAAGATTATTTCCCTGATGTCAAAGAGCGTTGGTTTGGTGAGCTGATTATACCTGAAAGATCGGGAAAGAACCTTCCGCTGAGTATCTTTGCCCGCTTTGTAAGAAAGTGACAAAAGTGCTGAGTATATGACAAAAAATATCCATACAAATTTTAAATCTATTACTCTGTTGCCCAATGCCTTCAAATGAAGGAGATCTTATACCCTGTCATCCTGAACGATAGTGGAGGATCTCTTTTCTTAAAAGCACTTTGACGACAAGAGATGCTTCGTTCCTAGCATGACAGAGAGGTGAAAAACCCTTAGCTTGACCGCATTAGGCGTTTCCCTAGGCTCAATTACGATAGCATTGTATTTTTCTATTTTGATTGTTGATTGTTAAAAAGTGACAAAGGTGACACATCTCATATCGTTTCCAATTGTTACTTTTTGTCCTGCACATAATCCTTAAAAGCTTCTCCGGGCATCAGCTCACTCCTTTTTATGATACAGGTATAACCCGAACTGTCCCTCCTTACCCTTACCAAATCATCAGGGCTTTTAGGTTTTCGTTTAGGTTGGGGAAGGCTAACGCCGGAGAAAGGCGCATAATTCTTATATGCCTCTCCCGGCCTAAGCTCGCTTCTTTTTATTACACGGAAAAGGTAGCCCGGTGGCACATCATTCCTATCCACACAGACCAGGTCATCGGGGCTTTCGGCTTTTACTTCGGGTTCAGCACGCTTTTCGTCTTTTATGTCTGCCGTGTTGTTGCCGGTGCAGGCTTGGCCCGCAACCTCCTCGCAACTGTTACTTGTTTTCTCTGCAGATTCCGTACCGGGCGCGGGATGGTAAGGTTCTCCTTTTTGTTTAGGATGCATCAGGTTATTCTGTAGCAAGTTCAGCTGTTCGGCTGTTTTTGTATCGCGCACGATGATTGTCAGGGCAGCAGGTTCCTCCTTTACCCCCATTGGCTTTGTATCGTTTGGCAGCAGGGTCAGCCGTATAGCATGGGTATCGGGTGCGTATTCCTTTTCTTTTACTATGCGCGATTTTAAGATTAGTTTGTCAGGATTGTCCTTGTCGGGGATATATGTAGTCCGCACTTCGGTCAGGGTATAGCCTTCAAGTTTGCGTTTCAGGGAGTTGCGGGCTATAATTCCCAATGTTTCGTTACGGCGTTCGATAGCTTTATTTACCGCTTCCCTGAATTCCGGCTTCTTTTCTTTCCATTCGTAGAACGACTTTCGGGTTATTTTCAGATGGTTACATATTTCGGCAACCGTGTAGGTATCTTCTTCTATTAGCGATACGATTTTGTCTGTTAGTTTTTCCGTGTATTTAGCCATGTTTGAAAGAGTTATGAGTTATAAGTTATGAATTATGAGTTATGAATTGTAGTCTTTCCAAGGAGAGAAAGACGCTCATATACTAGATAAATTTGTAGGAATATGATAAAAACAGGGATTGTGTAGGGGCAGACCTATGTGTCTGCCCAAAGAAATGGGCGAACACATAGGTTCGCCCCTACATCTCCCCTTCCATTTTTTTTCGGATTTTTAATCATAAATTGCTATTATCAATGGATTACTGTTCGATCCCACAATAACGTAATGTTTATGGACTGTGTAGGGGCAGCCCCATGTGTCTGCCCAAAGAAATAGGCGAACACATAGGTTCGCCCCTACATCTCCCCTTCCATTTTTTTTCGGATTTTTAATCATAAATTGACTATTATCAATGGATTACTGTTCAACCCCACAATAACGTAATGTTTATGGACTGTGTAGGGGCAGACCCATGTGTCTGCCCAAAGAAATGGGCGAACACATAGGTTCGCCCCTACATCTCCCCTTCCTCTTTTTTTTTCAGATTTTTAATCATAAATTGCTATTATCAATGGATTACTGTTCAACCCCACAATAACGTAATGTTTATGGACTGTGTAGGGGCAGCCCCATGTGTCTGCCCAAAGAAATAGGCGAACACATAGGTTCGCCCCTACATCTCCCCTTCCATTTTTTTTTTCAGATTTTTAATCATAAATTGGCTATTATCAATGGATTACTGTTCAACCCCACAATAACGTAATGTTTATGGACTGTGTAGGGGCAGACCTATGTGTCTGCCCAAAGAAATAAGGAACACATAGGTTCGCCCCTACATCTCCCCCTTCCATTTTTTTTAGATTTTTAATCGTAAATTGGTTATTATCAGGAAATTACTGTTCGATTCCACAATAACGTAATGTTTATGGACTGTGTAGGGGCAGCCCCATGTGTCTGCCCAAAGAAATAGGCGAACGCATAGGTTCGCCCCTACAAGGTCAAATAAATAACGAATTAAAAATCATAGTATTCTGCCATATATATACTCTATTGCTAAGTGTAGTCTACAACAAACGAAATGTATGCATAATCCGGAGCATCCCCACCCAGTAATCCGGTTCTAAATCCATTAGAAATCGGTTCTAAAAATCTGCCATTCCGGCAGATATCCACCCA
>NZ_QVMO01000079.1 GCF_010501055.1 Dysgonomonas sp. 521 | reverse complement strand
CTTAAGAAAAAAACGGTAATTTTGTCAGACTAATTTGCACAGTGAGTGGGTGGGTATCACCGGAATCACTGGGTGGGTATCGCCGGAATATGCAGCCAAGACGGAGAAAGCCCCTAAAACAGCCGAAAAAGCCGTCAAAAAGGAAGTGAACGCCACCGCCCCGAAGTCGGAAACCACCAAGCCGAAAGGCAAGGAACAACCCAATCCGACCCAATCCGAGAAGAAAGAGGCAAACCCGATCCCGCAAGCGGATAAGATACTGATTGTTACCGTACCCAAAGTACAACCCAAAGCGGAGGCAGTAGCGGTATAAACCAAGTATTAACAAGGGGCGGGATTTCTCCCGCCCTATAAATAGACAATGATATGACAACAGTATATTCGGGGAGGGGAAACTTTGCCCAGACTTCTTTTTCCATGAGCCATTAGCAAGGCGTTATGCGGGAGAAAAAGAAGCAAAAAGCCGGATTAATGGCTAATCTTTTATATAAGCCTTAATATCATCCTTCACTTCTAGGAAGAAATAATTGTTAGGAGTTTCTTGAAGAGAAATGTCAAAAGTAGATTTATGAGTTGCTTTCTTAATTTGATCTTTAAAATATAGAAGAATATTTTCACCGGTCGTAATCATGTCTCCTATATTTAAAAGAGTATTAGGAAGCGATTGAATTAATATTTTTAGCAATTCCTTATCTTTAATAAAAGTATTTCTTGTTGTTTGCAAAGTAACTCCTATCCTATATCTATGCCCATGTTGTTCATTGCATTTACCAAAAAGATCAATATTTTCACGATAGGAAAGATTAGGATTATTTAGCCTATGCGAAAAATCAAAAAAGTGATACATTGTAATAAATATAAATTTATCCTTGAAGTATATTTCAAACAAGCCATTTAGCAAAAGCCATTTTACCGACAGGTTATTTTTAAGTATTTGATCTGACAATGTACATATTGTAGAAAATGAATCAATTTTATTTGGATTATATTGATTAATATAATCATTTATTACGGGTTCATTTTTAGATGCTATTTCAAATCTTATTGGATTTACAAAGTAGTTATCTAAATCCATTATACGAGAAATAGGGATGATGTTGTCACTTAATAAATATGTCTCAATAAAAAAACTCTGTTCATTTGCTTTTTTCTTTATTTTATGCCCAAACATTTCTGATATTGATATGCATTTTAATGCAACTCCATCAAATTCAATACTTGATATAATATTCCAAAAAGCATCTGTTAGATGCTTGAAAAATTCATACTTTGTAAAAGAATTATTTGAGATACATGTATGATCAAAAAGATCAAGTTTACTAGATACTATTTTCTTTATCAAAGAAACATCAATAATCATACCTGTCTTCACGTCTATACTTCCCTCAAATCCCACAATGACATTTAAGTTAAGACCAGACAAACTGTTCTTTTCCTTTGAATAGTACGCGATCGAAATCTCAAATTTTCTGGCAATAATCATTTGTATATTATAACAGTCTTAATAATACTTGTAAACAGTAAAATGCCAAAAGTTCATTATTTTACTCTTGGTAATTAAAAAGTCAAATGAAATCCGAAAATATCTTCGAATAAAATCGCTTTAACAATCTGACCCTCTTGTCTATTATTCTGCTGAAATTATAATCCTATAATTATCTGGGTCGAATATGCCAAATTCCACAGTTCCATAATCGGTTTCTTTTAAATCTGAAAAGAACTGTACTCCTTTATTCTGTAAAGAATTATACAATGTTTTTGCTTTATCAACATTGTCATATTTTAGAACAAATAGAGCTGTCGATGATAGTTGATTGGGAAATTCTGAGATTTCGTTCTGTGTTTCCTTATGATCTTGCATCATTATTCTCCGATCACCAATTTTTAACTGAGCCCAAGTATATGGAGGCTCATCTGGAGCTGCGAACTCGACTTCAAAATTCAAACTGTTTTGATAAAATTCAATTGATTTCGAAATATCTTTTACGATAAATTCTGGTACTAAATCTACTAATTTCATGATTTTTTATTTTTTAATTAAAATACTTGCAAATGAATGTCTATGTGGCTGCCCATGATCAAGATCTTCTTCTGAAAATTCTTGATAAAATGTAATAGTTCCATGATTCTTGAATAAATCTAACATTTCATTCCTGTTAAAGAAATGTTTTATTTGTCCCGAAAATTCACTAGCTGTTTCTTTGTTAATATAGCCATCATCATCTACAGTATGAACTTTTAGAAACAAGAAACCTCCTTCTTTTAAAGAATCAAATATATTATCTATGATTTTTTTATGAAAAACAGACTCAATATGATCTAAAATCGTGATCCCATAAACAAAATCGTACTTTTTTGTAGGTAAAATCATTTTTTGGATATCTTCAACATAAGCGTTTAAATGATGTGGTAAAAATTCCTTTATATCTTCTCGCATAAGAAGATTATTTATTGCATTAGCAGAACCATCTATTGCATCTATGGTAAATTGGTTTATAAGCATATGATAGGTGTCTCTTCCGTCACCACATCCTAATTCTAATGCATGCCCTTTAACGCCAAAACGCTTGATAACATACATAAGTTCTTCTGTAGCATTATATCCAAAGAGCATTTTTCTATCTTTATATGCCTCATTAAAATTATTCATACTTTTTCTTTTTTCTTCCAAGGCATATACTTTGTAATATATGCTGAAAATAGGTTTACTATAGTACCAAATATAATCGTTCCCAATATTATATTTTGCCAATTCTCCGGGATTTTATCCCACAAATTAATAATCCAACTCAATGATATAATATTCACAGGAAGTACTAACGAAATAAATAATAAAATTAATAACGAAATCAGTGCTTTTTTGTACCATGCAATGAGTTTCATGATGTATGGATACTTTACATTGGTAAAATATAATTCTGTGCAAATTAAAGAATATAAAGCTTCATTAGTTGACCATGTTGAAACATGGGAGCGTTTATTTGCTCCTAAATACCATTTCCCATCATGCTCTTGTGTTTTCATAAACCATGACTCTAATTTACGCGCATTTTTATTGTAGCGACCAGTAACAGATAACGCCTCAAGTACATCCGCTACAGTATTACTATTGTAAACTACTTGTCCTGATGAATTATCAGGAATATATGGCTCAGTATCTAAATTCCAAATTCCTTTATTATTTTTATTCTTAATAATGTACGATATAGATTCTTTGATATATTTATTTTGAGGAGAATATGCTTTTGTTTTCACAAGTGCAATAATAGCTCTTGCCGTGTAACATGGATCAGATTCCCCTCCAATCCCACCAGAAAAGCCAGCATCATCTTTTTTTAATGTTTTAATATAATTAATCGCACTTCTAACTGTTTTATTATTGTCATAATTAAATCCATGTGTAATATATCCTCTTAATACATATACTGTACTTATCACTCTTGAAAGGTTACCATTTCCACTATCAGAAGGTTCAACTCCCCATCCTCCATCTTTATTTTGAGTATTATTAAGCCATATTAATGCATCGTTTATCGAAGAAGAAATTTTTTGTGATAATTGTACATCATCTTTAAAGATATCATTTGCTAATGATAATGCCGATACAGCATGGCCAGTAGCCATCGCAGATCCTCTATCTCTACCTTTCAGTAAAGGCCATGAACCTTTATCTATTGTTTTATCAATCTGGGTATTTAGTAGGAATTTTATAATATCTTTTGCGAATAAAAAATATTTGTAATCATTGTATGGAGACAAAAGTATTGTTTCTAATGTTTCTGCAGAAGTCCAACATCCACTAGAATCACCTTCCTTTGTTGCTGGAATACCTTTATCCACATTTTGAATTGAATTTAAATACTTAAATCCATCTAAAATTATTTTCTGATTCATGTGTTATTTTATTTTAATCATTATCAGAATGTGTGTTTGAAAATATCAAATTGTTTTCACATACTTTGTGCAAATATCAAATATATGGGTAAAATTTTCTTTTGGCATATTGAATGGAGGACAAAAAGCAACACAATTACCAAAAGGAACACCTGTTATTAATGTATATATATTGTTTGACAATAAAAATTGATTAAAGCGTATAGCTTCAGGCGCATTTCTTTCCTTATTGCTTTTATCTGAAACAAACTCAATAACAGAAGCAGACCCCATACCTCTAATGTCTCCTACTACATCTACATTTTTTAGAATTTCAGAAAGTTCTTTTCTAAGGAATTCCCCATTGTCAAATGATTTTTGCAACAAACTTTCTTGCTCTAAAATTTCAATTGTAGAAATTATGGATCTACATGAAAGCGGATTACCTTGAAAAGTGCTACCATGCAAAGGGACTAATCCCTCGTAATCAATAGCTTCCATTATTTTTGAAGAAGCTATACACGCTGCAGAAGGAAGTCCTCCTCCCATAATCTTTCCTACACAAGTAATGTCGGCTATAATCCCGTCATAATCAGAAGCTAGCCATTTTCCACATCTACCAAACCCAGTGAAAATTTCATCAGTAATTAGTAATATGTTTTTTTCATCACAAAATTTTCGTAATTGCGCCAAAAAACCTTTCGGGGGTACTATATACCCGCTTGCATTTTGCATCGGCTCGACTATCACAGAGCCTATGGGGAGTCCTCCAGAAATTTCGCCTGATACAATTTCATTTAATTGATCAATAGTGGCTTTTAACAATTCATCATCATTCCCTTTATTACATCTATATGAATTAGGATATGGAACAAATGTAACATTATTGGGAATTAAGGGAAAGAATGGATCGCGAAAACAATTATGGCTAGTAACAGATAATGCACCTAAGGATTGTCCATGAAAAGCACCATAAAAAGATATAACACCCGGTTTCTTTGTATATGCATAACTTAACTTCAAGGCTACTTCTATTGCTTCAGAGCCTGATGTTGTCAATAGTACTTGAGAATTTTCCTGTCTTCCAACTGCTTTTTTAATTTTTTCTAACGCCAACAAATATACTTCGTATGGATTTATCTCACACATTACATGAGAAAGTGCTGAAACTTGATCAATAATGCTATCAACTAATACGGGATGCGAATGCCCTATTCCCAATACTCCAAAACATGACGTGCAATCAATTAATGTATTTCCATCAACATCAAGAATATTTGAGCCTTTTGCAGATTTCCAAAACGTAGGAATATTTCCTTTTCTGGTTGCCGAAATACCACAAGAATCGACTTGTCTTAATCGATTGGATAGTTTTATTGAGTTTGAGTTTTTCATGGTATAGCTTAAATATTATAAATCACCATATTTATCAGTAAATTCTTCAAATAAATGTACGAAATCGTTTCGTAACACATGTTCTTTTATATTAACTCCCAAACCTAAGTCAACATTTAATTTCTTAATTGTAACGTTAATATCTCCAGAGTTAAATTTAATTGCATCAGAGATATTAGCACCAAATACTATATTTTTAATACCAACCGTTTGGATTGCAGAAAAACACATGATACAGGGTTCACAACTACAATAAATGGTAGCATCCGCAAATTTATCATTACCAAAATGCTCACAGAAATTCTGAATAGACATTATTTCTGCATGTAATAAAGGGTTTCCTGTTTTTTTAGTATTATTTCCTTCCAACGTAACAATCTCATCATTCAATGTTATAGCAGCTGCAAAAGGACTCTCTGCACTCAATAACGATTCTCTTGCTTTATTAAGAACAATTTTCATTATGGCAATGTCTCTTTCCATAGATACGCTAAAATTTAACTTAAAATAATCGCAAAAATACTCATAAAAAAGCACTTGGCAAAGAAATATTATCAAGTGTTTTTCAATAACTTACCCAAAGTTGTTTATTCATCAACAAGTTCGCACTTTCGCTTACCCTATTTGTGTATTTATCTCCCTCCAGAAAGCCAGCGGATCGGCAATATAAGGGTATGAACTTGTAATGCCTCCGGTAGTAACCGTAAGTAACCGTAATCGTTCCAAATCCGAATATCCGTCCCCAAACGCTTTGTTTTATATGCAATCCCTCGCACTTTGCCAGAACCAAATCTACCGCCTTGCGGCTGATAACACCAGTTTTAAGTACCACACGTTTATTGGTTACGGCATACGCCGAACCTATTTTTACGAGTAGCCTTTGCACGAGAGATACCACTCCAATAAATAACAGGAACAACCCGCCATAATGCAGTACACCTGTTTCAGAACCATACAGCCACCATCCCAATAACAGAAGGACGAGCGGTTGCACAAACAGGAAGAAATGCAGCTTTGCAACATATTTTATTTCTTCCCCGGCTTGTAAATTATTCTCTATGTAGTTCATAATCTGTTGATTTTTCGTAAATATAAGAAGTTTCATTTATTACTTTGGTATTTTACCTCCTGTATTTTCATTACAAACAACAGGTAGCACCATCCGGTCGGATTCAGGAAGCGATTACCTTTCCGTATTTCATAATGTAGGTGGTTGCCCGTTGCTATCCCTGTACTACCCACGCAAGCAATTTTCCGGGCTATCTCTACCGAATCGCCGACATTTACCATTGTCTTGCTTAAATGTGCGTAAAATGAACGGAAACCGCCTGTATGCTGAATTTCAATATAATTTCCATATCCCGAACAATACCCCTTTCGGGTTACAACACCGTTACCGGAGGCATACACGGGAGTACCTTTAGTGCTTGATATATCAATCCCTGTATGGAATTTCCACACCCTGTAAATCGGATGATACCGCATTCCAAAGCCCGATGAAATACGTTCCGGCTTTCTAATCGGAAAAATCACGGGATAGTTGCATAGCTCGTCAATAGATAGGTTCAGCGAATCCGCTATCAGCCGAAATTCCGTTGCAGAATAAACCTGTTCCGTGAATTTTTCTATCTCCGGTTTCCTGTTTAGAGAATCGCCCGGCTGCCCTGATGCAGGCAAATACAATAAGGCGATAAAGAACATTAGTATATATTTCATAGTCTGTTTGAATGAAAGTAAGCACCCGAAATACTCCGGGTGCTTTCCTGTTAGTCTATTTCCTCTCCCCACAGCTCTACGTCTGTCGGGGCATTCATCAACGACCGGGCTATACATAGCCAGCACAGGGCATTGAATACGATATAACTACAAATTATCATTGTCATCGTCCGTATTTTCTTCCGTTTCGTCCTCTCCCTTGTCATTCTGAAACGAGAAAGTTTTTTGTGCCACCTGCCCGTGATTATCTTCGATATACACGTCAATTACCTGCTGGTCGGAACAATGCGAAGTGTAATACATTCGGAATGTTTCTTTTGTCAATGGATAAAGGTCGTTCGGCAACAATACCCGTCCATCATCCAACCGGAGTTCGCCTACTCCGTCAGGCTGGAACATCCGAATAAAAAACTTCGTGTCCTGATAATCTCCTTCCTTTACGATCCGGCAACGGATTTCCGCTACCTCTCCCTGAACGATTTTTTTCTGAACCGGCATAGTAACCAGATCAAATGCGTAAACCTTATTAATATCCATATCGTCAGAACAGGCACAGACTATTGCACCCAGCAATAGCGTGTATAAAAAATATGCTGAAAACTTTTTCATTGTACTTCTATGTTTAATTGATTATAAATTTCAGCCCGATACCGAACTGCGTATGGAAATGCCCCGTAGAGTTGCCCCACAGGATGCGTTCGCGCCCTGTCAGGAGCAATACTATACGGTCGGACAGATAGGTTTCCAGTTCCAGCGTGATAGCCCCACCGTAGATAAATGCGTCTTTGTGCCGGAGCGTAGAACCGTCATACAGGGTCTTTTCTCCCCAATTCGATGTTTCGTACCCGGCAAGGGCAGAACCACCCAGCGAAAGCAGAAAAGTCTTTGACGGATCGGACAGGATTTTCAGATAGTAACCGACTTCAGCGGTAAACTGTGAAACCGGAATGCGGATTGTCCGGTACGGATAATACCGTTCCATAAACTCCGCACCGAATACCCACTTATTACCATTCTTCGCATAAGTAGCCATTGCTGCGCCGAAGCAATATCCGGCTTCGTTATCTAATGCAGACGAATAGATACCGTCCACCATTCCCGATGTTACCTGTATGCCCCGCATACCCGGTAGTTGACGTTGTGCGTGTGCTTGGTCTGTAAAGACCAGGCACAACACAACCGCCATAATAAAAGATAGCTGCCTCATGGTTATTTCACTTTCAATTCGTTAATAACCTTTGCCCGTACCAAATCGGCATTATCGACCGTGAACCGCTGATGTCTGCCGCCCTCCTGCTCATTCAGCTCAATAACAAGCATTTTATCATCGGGAATCGTAAATTTCGGCAGGGTGAAAATCGTGCGCTCCGTGCGCTTACCGCCTATTACCATCAAATTATTATAGGCTCGAAGCGGCCAGATCACCTGTTCTTGAATAGCGGTACGTTTGGCGACCTTTTTATCTACGATTTTGAACGTGATAAAATCTATATTGAACGGCACGTTAGATGAGTTTTTCAGTTGCAGGTGGAAGTACAACAGCCCGTTATGGGTATAAACACCTTTTAACGTATGCTGTATTCCGAAACGCTTACTGCCTAAATGCTTTATTTCCCTGTCATTATTTTTGTAGATGGACTGCATAATCAGCTTGACAAGTAACGGCGATTCCTGTCCCAATTCCTCCATATAGACGGCAAGGGCATTGTTCGGACGGTTCACTGCCTCCCCATCATGCAGGAAGTCGGTCATTTCCACCGCCAACTTTACCGGTTCGTCCGCATATTTAACATTGAACGTGTAATATGCACCATCTTCGGTAATGACGGACAGATTACTCTCACAGCTGAAATCCCGTAAAGCGGCTTTCACTCTCAACACGTTTTCCGTTCCGTCCGCTTTCGCCGCGAGAAGATCTGCCGACCCTAAATCGACATACCTAATCGGCGCAGGGAAAATAACGTGAACGGTCTTGTTAAACGTAACTTCCAGCGCATAGGGCGGTATCATCCGGTCAAAAGTCAGCGGACGGGTAAAGCCCTGATAGTAGTCGCCCGTTGTGGGTTTAGTTTCTATTACGGTAGCCGTATCATTGTCTACTTCCTGCGCGTTGGCTGCAAATACGCTCACCGCAAGGGTGAACATCAAAAAGATTCGTTTCATACTTTTAATTCTTAATTCGTTAAACATTGATTTTTTAGTGGGGGTCGCAGACCCATTTGTTATTTTGTTACTCTGTTTTAGGAAGCAGTAGTAGTTTATGATTGGCTTTCAGCGTAACCTTAACCACGCTCATTTTCTTACTCACATACTGCGATGCGCCTTGTATAAGGCTTTTCCCTATATCGGCGGCAAACTGCGAGCCCGCATCATCAGTAATCGTAATGCTCGACCCTGCCGATTGTGCCATTTGCGAGGCTATTTCTTTGGCAGCTTTTATCTCATCGGAGTTGGGTACGGAGATACCCCTTTGCCCGTCCGTGTCGTACACTTGCAGTTCAACCGGAATAATGTTGCCTGCATATTGAATAGAATTAATTGTAACCTCCATTCGTTCGCTACCGATACGGCACGCCCCGGTAACAATCGAATTTACAGGGATAAGGATATTTCCTGCTTGCATCGGCTCTAACAGCCGGATTTGCACTTCTCGTCCGCTTGTCAGCGTTACGGTTTGGTTCACACAGGCACGGATGCTGTTTTTGTCTTTCACGCCCTCGTTTCCGGCAGCAGTGAAAAATCCCATATTACGGGGCTGGCTGAATGATTCGATAAACTCATCGTCCGACATCGGCGCAGCCAGTAGTGAAACTACATTGTGGCGCACCTGCTTTACGGGCTGAACATTTACCTTGTCTTTCGTAGAGGGAACAGCGTTACTGTTTTCGGTTTGTCCTGCCTGCGGAGGCATATACCTCGCCGCCATCGCATAGGATTTTTCCAGTAGTGCCGTTTGTTCATCCTCTGCGGCTTTCCGTGCTTCGGCTTCTTCCAGCTTGCGTTCGAGTTCACTCATGCGCTCTTCGACAGCGAGTTCCTGTGCGTTCTTCCCGGCAGGTTCTTCGTACCATTCTCCCAACTGCTTATTTATATCCTGATAGGCATTTGCGGAGGCTTGCAAGTTATTTACAGGTTTCGTTTGCCGGGCAGACGGGTTTTCGTAATACTCCGGCTGATTGGATTCTGCCTGCTTTGGTTCTTCCGCTTGGTCGAACATGGTCGAAAAGTCCTGCAAAGAACGCATCCGTTCCTGTTCCTTTTGCCTCATGGCTTCCTGTTCATAGGCATTGCGTTTATCCCCGACTATCCCTTCATCTTTGGGTACGGGTAGTTCGGCATTCAAGCCCGACAGCCCTTCGACCTTAGTTTCGTCTTTGTTCGAAGGAGCGAAGATCAGCCACATCGCACCGCCGAAAATCAGGAAGAACAGCGGCATTATCAGCATCTTTTTACGCTTTTGCTGCTCCGCTATCGTCAATTCTTTTTTAGGTCGTTTCAGAGGCTCTTTTTTCCCTTCCGGCGTGGATGGTTGTGCTACGGGAGCATCCGCCGTTTCCGGCGGTGGCGTTCCTTTATTCAAATTCTCCTGTTCCATTATAAACTTTGTTTTGATTGTTAATACTATCCCTTTGCTGCTGTTGCAGTTTCAGGGTTTCTATCTGCTCTATCTGCAATTTCCGTCCTTTGTCTTTACCTAAATTGTAAATGGAAGAAACAGTCATGTAGATAGACAGCCCGCTGAATACTATTAGCATCGTAACGATTAAGATTACCCGTGCATCGGGGCTTAGAGGTCTGACAATACTTCGCAAGCGGTCTTCCAACCACTCGTTTACACGTTGAATTATTTTCCGTATCATATCCGCACCTACCTTTCCGTTACCCGAATGTCCCGGTTTTCCACGATCTCGAATTTCTCCATAGTGAAACCGTGCGGGTTATTGTCCGAGCGTACCGAGTTAATCAGGTTGCAGCGGGTAATCAAACTCCGTTCGGTCATGTTCGATTGCCGGAGGATCATCTGCCGGGCGTATGTTACCGCCGTATAGGGGTACACATCGAAATTGCAGGCGATACTATCCACCTGTACGTTCTGATTGATGTTACCCGAAACGATACGGTTGTAATACCCTTTTTCCGCCATGTCCTGATAGTATTTGAAAGCACTTTTATCGACAAGGAACAACGCCCTGTTCACATTGCTTTCAATGGCTTTTTTGTCGGGCGAGAGCGTGAAGAACAGTTCGTGAAACCGCTTGACGTGTTCCCGTGCTTCGACAGGGCGGTTCTGTGAAAGGTCTTGCGAGAGGGCAAGCATCAAAGACTTGCCCCCGTCCAACACGTAGATACGCTGGCGTTGTGCTTCGGCGAAGCTGTATGACGACCATACGGAATATCCCGTAATGGCGGCACACAACACCAGAAACACGATACCGAAAAGGCGTATCTGCTTGAATGATGTTTCTATATTCTTTAAACTTTTGAACTCCATATTTTTAATTTGTTAATGAGATAATTAGCCAATATACCAATGCCTTTATTCTTATTTTATTAGTACATTGGCATATCGGCATATTGATTTATTTCTTGCCTAATAATCGTCCGGCTACGTTCCCCGCAGCGGCTCCGGCTACACCTCCGGCAAGGGCAGCTCCTTTACTTGCCGCCGAGTTTACTCCGCGTGTACCGCTACCACCTCCGGCTTGAATTACCCAGCCCGCAACGGTCGGTATAGAGAAGTATCCGATAATGCCTATAATCAAAAAGATTATATACACACCGTTACTGCCATCCGGCACGTATGACGGGTCTTTCAATAGCCCTATATCCATTTGTAGCATGAGTGCCTGAATTTTAGACAGCACAGCCGAAAACAGATCGGCGACAGGTAGCCATAGGTACACGCTGATATAGCGTGAAAGCCAGTTGGTAAGCGTGGATTGGAAACCGTCATAAACAGAGAGGGCAAATGCCAGCGGCCCTAAGATTGACAGCACCACTAAGAAAAAGGTGCGTAAAGTGTCAATCGTAAGGGCTGCGGCATTGAACAGCAGTTCAAAGAAATCCCGGACTAATTGCCGGAACCACATTTTCATGTCGTACCATTTGCGTTCGCCCCACATACTGATAATCTCGCCCATTTCCCAGATTCCCAATTCTTCCATTTTCCGGTCGTAAACCTCGTCATCGACCAACCATGCTTTGCCCTCGCGTACCCGTGCATCGTATTCCAGCGCGTCTTTCTCCGCCTGTAATGCCTGCACATCCGTTATCTGCGATTCCAGTATGGTATGTGTTCCTTTTACCACAGGCGACATTACGGCGTTAATTGTACCGAGTACGATTGTGGGAAAGAACATAATACACAAGCCAATCGCAAAGGGACGAAGCAGCGGATATACGTCTATCGGTTCTGCCCGTGAGAGGGCTTGCCATACGCGGGAAGCCACATAGAACAGCGCACCCAGACCCGCTATCCCTTTGGCGACACCGATCATGTCGCCGCAAAGGGGCATCATTTCCTGATACAGATTCCGTAAAATCTGATGCAGGTTTTCAAAATCTATTGCTAACAACATCATGGCTTACCAGTATCTATCGGATGGATCACCATACAGGGAGCGTACCCGTTCCATATCGCCCGATTCCTGACTGCGGATAAAGGAGACGGAGATACTTTTCTTGGAAAAGTAGCTCACAAGGTTGCGGTGTTGCACCATTTTGGTATGTATCTGGTCTATGATTGCCATGCGTTCGGCATCGGTCATGGAAAGCCCGTTGGAGGCTGAAACGATATTCTTTATATCCGACAGCAGGTTTCCGCTCTCTTTCAATAGTTTGGAATATCCGTTCGATATGGCTTCCAGTTCCGAATGGGTGAAATTCTTATCCGTCAGCATCTTATTGAAGTTGGTAGAATATATCCGTGATATTTCGCTGACCAACTCTACCGTTTCCTTTACCTTGCGGGCATCCTTTATCAGATTATGTACCGACTGTAATTTGTCGTAATACTCCTTGCCTTGGTTATAAATCTTCTGCATTTCCTTGAAACTGTTGATTACATTGGATGCAGTCGTAGCCGTTTTGGAAACCGTCAGTATATTTTGAGCAAGGTTTGAGGGGTCGATGACCGCCCATTGTGCTTTTGCCTCAAAGCCGAAGAAACTAACGGCTAATACAAGGCTTAAAAGAATCTTTTTCATTGCTATATATTTTTAATTGTTATTTACTTGGGGGAAAAGATCAGCCCGAAAGACTAATCCTCTGCCCGGACATATTCACCGAAAGCGGAAAGCAATAAGACCTCCCGCTCCCGGTCATAAGCAATTCCGATACGCCCGTACAGGTCGATGTAGTACAAACCGAACAAGCAATACACCGTACAATCACAGACCACCTGCGGGTTGTTGTAAGTAAGTTCGATACGGATGCCTCCCCGCTTGCGGGAAGTGTTGCGGTAAATTCTTACCGCAGGCGCACCGTCCGGGCTTACCCAACGCCCCGTAATCTCCCGCAGGTGAAAATCCTGATATGCGGCGCAAGGGTCGGCTATATTACATTTGCTGAACATGGCTTCTCGTTTTAGTTGCGTTTACTTTCGGCGAGCTGTTTAATCGCCAGTTCATAATTCCCGTCCAGTTCGTCCGTTTTTTTGAAGACTTCCATCTTTTCGGTTTCCTCTGTCGTATAGGTGTAGGCTAAGTACCCAGCGCCTTTCCATATTTCTATGGTAGGTTTCCGAGCACTCGCCCCCGAACCGGACTTACAAGTCTCCCTGTATCCGGCTCTCCACCAATTAATTCAGCCTGATTCGTCGGTCGGGGTCTATTTTTGCATGACACTTCGAGCAGACAGCTAAAGTCTTTCGTCTCCGGGCTATCATTTTCTTTTCCCAGTCGGACTTACCTTTTAGGTCTTTGAGTTTGCGGACATGGTGCATTTCGAGTTTTTCGGTAGCACCACATAATTCGCAGACTTGGAGTTTCAGCCTTTCCATAAGGCTGTTACGTCCGCCTGTTATGGAAACTGTCCGTGGAATAGTGTCGCAGTAAATATTCCCTGCAACCTTTTTGCGTTTGAAACCATCGCGATAGAATGATTGGTAAAGTGTTTTACCCTTGCTATTTTCATATGCCACTTGGAAAACCTTATTCTTTTTATATTTCAGAAGGATTTTCTTTACAGATGATTTGTATTTATTTGCAAATACTTTATACATGCTGTATGACATAATGTGATAGAAAGAATTGATAACGTAGCTGTTATTAGCTATCGAGTAGTAATTGTAGAACCCTCGGATTTCGGCATTGAACTGGCTGACTATTTCCAGGTCATCCAAATTCAGCATGTACGTTCTGACGATAGACTTCCAAACTTCTTTCCCATTTACAACCGCAATTCTTGCGACTTTATAGTCGAAAAGTTTCTTCCGCATCGTTTCAAAATTCAGATACAAGACTGGTTTATGCCCGTATACCCTGACTGTTCTACCGAACTTATCTTTGCGTAAATCATTATTCCTGCGGATAAATACATCGTATCCGAGGAATTTGGCGGGATTCTGTGCATTGGTTATCAGTGTCTTTTCTTCTGACAATTCCAGTTTAAGAGCTTCGTTCAAATAATTCTTAATGTCCTCTTTTACTGTTTTGCAGTCATCCAGACTACCAATGATTCCAATCAGAAAGTCATCTGCGTATCTCACGTATTTTAACCGTTTGATACTGCTGTCCATTTCATTACGTGCCGGATAATTGTTCCGTTCTTCCCGTAGCCGCTTAATTTCAGAGGTCATCTGTTCCCTTACCTTTACATCTTTTTCATTCTTTAGTTTCTTCGCCAGTCGGTACCTCTGCTGTTCGTAAAGCTTGTATCGAGCGTCGCCTTTCCTTATTTCCCCTTTATTGAATCGATTAATGTATTCCTTCATGTATTTGTCGAACTTGTCGAGGTAGATATTAGCCAGTATCGGGCTAATAATCCCACCTTGCGGAGTTCCACTGTACGTTCTATGAAATACCCAATCTTCGACATAACCGGCATTCAGGAACTTCCTGATGAGCCGTAAAAATCTTTCATCGGCGATTCGTTCCCGAAGAATATTAATCAATACATTGTGATTAATATTATCAAAGAAACCTTTAATATCACCTTCGATAAACCATTTCACGGCTGTGAATGTCTTTTGTATATCTATAAGTGCAGTATGGCAGCTTCGTTTGGGACGAAACCCATGCGAAGTATGTTCAAAACTGCCTTCATAAATTGTTTCAAGTATCATTCTAACTACTTCCTGTACCAGTTTATCATCAAAAGAGGGTATGCCAAGCGGACGTTTTTTACCATTTTTCTTAGGTATATATGTCCTTTTGGACGGATTAGGCTGATAAGTCTCATTTTTAAGACTATCAATTAATTGTTTAACTCGGTCAATGCTCATTCCGTCAATGGTTTTACCATCGGCTCCTGCCGTCATATTGCCTATTTTACTGTAAATATTCTGATAGGCTACATAAAACATTTCTTCGTTAAACAGCACTCGATACAGCCGTTCAAACTTGTAGCTTGAATCACCGCTGTGTTTACTCAGACTGTTCAACACATTCTCTGGATTTCTCATGTCTCTCACATTTTCCTTTAAATTGTTAAACTTAATTGGCTGCTTCCCTTCGCCATGTACAGGACGTTACCCTGCTCAGACTACTATGGAAGCTCCGTTGCCATGCCGGATATTCAGGGGCAGACCCCATAGCCTTTTGGGCTGGCTTTCCGGTTTAGGCAATCCCCGTTTAGAAATTTGACAACTATTTGGCTCGATAGATTGTCGGATACGACTTTTGTCCTTTACTACTTATGGTAGTTGCCTTGCGGTAAGTTTAAGCTACTCCTGCTACCTCTCATCAGTGTAGTACCGCAACATGACGGTATAATTCCGAAGAATTATTTAACTGTCTTCCGTCATTGCCCAAGATAAGACTGCTCAGACTATCGTTCAACCAATACAGGCTTTATCCTCATATCTATCATTTTAACTTGCCATTCGGTCGCAGCCTGACAGTTGGCTGACTTATGGCTTTACCAACGTGCTATGTTCCCTTTTGGGGTTTCCCCCTCCGGTAAGCGGTTGTTAATGGGCATTCTAAACACTTGCCCAGTCGCTTGCCAAAGCGACATTCGTCAAATTCCCTTTTACGGGCGCACCAGGTATTCTTCGCCGCTTACTTCGGTAGCATACACCGCCGATTGAACACCGCCCAGCCCGAACCATACTTCTTTGTAAAACCTGCCGGGATGGTTTGCCATATTAATAGAAAGGATTTGCCCTTTCTCTTTGTCAGTCAGACCGAGAAGCGATTGGATTACATCAAAACGGTTCATGAATTTGCGCTGGTCTAAGAGGATTTTGCAGTCGGAGTTATTGATGATTGCCTCTTTCACGATGGGCGAAGCGATAATATCGTCCACCTCCTGCGTTACGACAATGGCTTCCCCGAAATATTTTCTGACTGTTTTATACATATATTTCAGGTATTCAGCCATGTTCGCCGAAGAAAGAGCCTTCCATGCTTCCTCTACGATAAGCTGTTTACGAACACCTTTTAACCGCCTCATTTTCTGGATGAACGCGTCCATAATAATGATCGTTACCACAGGAAAAAGTTCCTTATTCTCTTTAATCGAATCAATTTCAAAGACGATAAAGCTCTTATTCAAAAGGTCGATGTTTTGCTCTGAATTGAGCAGAAAGTCAAAACGCCCGCCCCGGTAATACTGGCGAAGGGTAGTCAGCATATTGTCGAGGTTAAAATCCTCTTTGCCGACCTTGATTTCCCTTTCTTCCAGTTCCCGGCGGTAATCGCCCAGCATATACTCATAGAAAGTATTGAACGAGGGTACGATACTCCGGTCTGCCCTGATGCGCTCGATATATGCCGATACCGCGCTACCGAGTTCGCCGGATTCCGTTTTACTTACCTTGTCGTCTTCGGACTTCCAGAGGGTTAAAAGCAGCGTTTTGATGCTGTCTTTTTTCTCCACATCGAACTTGTAATCGTCTGTGTAAAATGGATTAAAAGAGATAGGGTTTTCTTCGGTATAGGTAAAATAGATGCCGTCCTCACCTTTGGTTTTCCGGCGTACCATTTCACAAAGTCCCTGATAGGAGTTACCCGTATCGACCAGAACTACGTGCGTTCCCTGTTCCCAATACTGGCGAACGAGGTGGTTCATAAAAAAGGATTTACCGCTACCGGATGGCCCCAACACGAACTTATTTCGGTTGGTGGTTATCCCTTGCTTCATAGGTAAATCCGATATATCCACATGGAGGGGCTTACCGCTCACACGGTCGCACATCTTTATACCGAAAGGCGAAAGTGAACTTTTGTAGTTGGTTTCCTCTGTGAAAAAACACAGGGCAGGTTCGATGAACGTATAGAAACTTTCCTCACTCGGAAAATCCCCTGCGTTGCCCGGCATAGCCGCCCAATAGAGTGTAGCCGCATCCGTTGTATTATGACGGGGTTTGCATTCCATAAGGGCAAGCTGCGAACCGACATCATTTCGGATATGTTTCAATTCCTCCGCATCTTCCGACCATGCCATTACATTAAAGTGCGCCCGGACGGATGTAAGCCCGAACGAATGTGCTTCGTTCAGGTACTTGTCTATCCATTCCTTATTGATTTGATTCCCGCGTGAATAGCGGGATAAGGACTGCATATTGCGGGCAGACTTCTCAAACTTCCGCAGGTTTTCTGCCGAATCGTCCAGAAAAATGTACTGGTTATACACATGGTCACATGAGAGCAGCAACCCTACGGGTGCTGCAAACGACAATCGGCAATCGCTCCGGTCGGTGGATAGCTTTTCATAGCGCATATCCGTCCCGACTGTTCCGGGCAAGTCCTCCACATCGGAAATCGTATGCAGGCATACTTTCTTTGCTCCGATGCGAAGCCCGTCTGCTCCGAGTTCCATATCCTCTAAACAGGTTGTATCATCCAGCGAGAGGGCAAAGTATTTTTCCACCAATCCGGGCTGGCTTTCCGTTCCTGTGATCTCATCCGAAGTCAGGCGGGTAAGACTTATAAATCCCGAATCGTTTACAATGCGTTCGAACTGTCCGACCGCTTCCAAAAACCGGGTAGCCGTGTCTTTGTTTACCTCTTTAGGTATGATATTTCCCCGGCAAAGGCTTGAAAAGTTGCTCTGCATACGCATACGCTCCTTTGTCGTTTTTGTCAGGAACAGGAAACAGCTATGATTCAGGTAGGGACGTTCATTGAAGTGGCGTTCAAACGAGCGGGACAAAAAGCTCATATCTTCCTTGTCCGTTTCGGGTTTGTAGGTTTCCTTTACGAACCAATCCTGCTTATGGATAACCGCATAGTCGGGCAAAACCTTAATCGCTTTCGCCCATGCCGAGTGTATGGCTTCATATTCTACGGCGGTAACGGTGAATAGTTCCGGCAGATCGACACGGAAGGCTACCGTTATATCCGCGTCTTTGGATATGATGCAGCCGTGTTCCACAGCCAACAGCGGAAACTTGCTTTCGATGGTAGCCGCTTTCATTACATTACGCATCGCGCACCTCCTTCTTTTTAGGTCGGCTGAACAAGCGGCGGGAATTTTTGCGGTTTATCAGGTAGCGGGGGTGCTGGCGTTTTGCCAGCACTTTCATTAATCCGTACTCCCCGTATTTCGCATTGAGGTTGAAAGTCAGCCATACCAAAGCGGAGGCGGCGATAACGCCGAAGCCGATGCAGACCCACTGGTCTACACCTGCCATATACATAATCACAAAGACCACGAATACAGCCAACAGACCGCCCGCAAAGATGAATAGATACTGACTTTTCAAGCCCTTAAATTCCACGCTCTTGCCTATGCCTTTATTAATATTATGCTCCATAGCTTGAGCGATTAAAGGAAGAAGGAGCGTAGGATGGTGGCGGCGACAATCAGGAAGATACAAGCACCAAACCAGCTTGCAGCCGTTTTGCTTGTGTCGGGATCGCCCGAAGAGAACTTGTTATAGACTTTGATTCCGCCGATAAGTCCTACGACCGCACCGATGGCGTAAATCAATTTTGTGCCGGGATCGAAATACGATGTTACCATATTGGTAGCTTCGGTAATACCCCCGATACCGTTACCCTGTGCAAA
>NZ_QVMO01000078.1 GCF_010501055.1 Dysgonomonas sp. 521 | reverse complement strand
TTTTCAAATATGGACTTAATCACATAATGCAAGTGTTGTTAAATGCTAATAATCAGAATGATATTGATATCTTTAAATTTTTGTCATGTACTTAGGAAAATATTTCAAAGAGTATCCCGAAATAGAAATTATGAACATCCACGGAAAAGGTTTTAAATTGATTGATAATGCGATTGCCTGATATTTACTCATAAATAAATAGTTAGAAACATATCTATATGAACAAAAAAGAGTTATCCCATAAAAACTATTATAATGTTGTATTTGCTCATTATCTTAATAATGAAGCGATATGCTATGAAAGGAGTCGTTATCATTTTATGATATACATCTTTACCGGAGAACTTGCCTTAAAGGATATTGTTAAAAATGAAGAAATAATAATTTCAGCCGGAGAATGTGTTTTTGTTCGTCGGGATCATAGGTTGAACTTTTACAAACGACCTGCTGGATCAGAACAATACAAAGGTATTACAATGGCTTTTGACCAGAGTTTTCTGCGCAATTATTATCAATCACTGGACCACAGTTCTATCCCTGCTGATATAGAGCCGATAGAAACATCAGTTATAAAGCTACCTTCGCTACCCAATATCAAAAGTATTTTCATTTCTATGCTTCCGTATTTTAATTCAGAAGTGGAGCCATTGGAAGAAGTAATGAAGTTAAAGCAACAAGAAGGAGTTCTCACATTGCTGAATGTGGATAAGAGTTTCTATCCGACACTCTTCGATTTTACTGAACCTTGGAAGATCGACATTCTTGATTTTCTCAACGATAATTACATGTATGAGTTCTCTTTAGAGGAAATAGCATCCTACACAGGACGTAGTCTGGCTACTTTCAAGCGCGACTTCAAAAAAATAAGCGATATACCCCCGCAACGATGGCTGATTCAGAAACGATTAGAGGTTGCCAATGAAAAGCTTAAAAGTGAAGGCAAATCAGTGTCGGAGGTTTATGCAGAGGTTGGATTTAAGAACCGCTCACATTTTGCTACTGCATTCAAAAAACAATATGGATACCCACCAACAATGGTAATGAATTGAATACGGAATATGCTATAAATCAAAATAAATCTAAGATGAAACTATATTCGATATTGACAATTATGTCTTTACTATCCTTCTTGTCTTGTTCAAATAATGACAGCTTCAACGCCGATGTACGCAACGCAATAAAAAGTCAGATGGAAAAATATCCGGAATCTACATTGAAAGATATCTATAAGAATTTCTTTCAGGACAGGTTTGGTCCCGGTCATTTGATAGAAGACGTAGAACAGGCACACCATTACCTGCATCATGAGTTAACTTATTGCCTGGCAGAATACGCAGAGGCTGCTGAACCGACAGGTTGGCAACACAATTTCTACCGTGTGAATCTTGGAATTGTCCAAAACGAGATAATTTCATGTGATGCCCTGTTAGAGGCCTTAATCCGTAGCGCAAACGCTGTAAAGCCATTCTCTGTTGAAGATTGGCAAAAGGAATGGTCTGAAATAGAAGCGATAATTAAGGCAATGAACCTGTCTCTACCTAATTATGACGAGGATAAAAAAGAGATTGATGCGAGGCTTGAAGAAGGAAAATATATAGGACACCATAGCGATGCTTACAATATTGCATACGATCCTCATTATCGAATAATCAGTAAAAAGATTTACGAAGAAGAAATTCTTCCATTAATAAATAATATAATCAGTAAAAGTGGTATGAAATTCTGTAATCTGTCTATTTACAGGATGAATTATCGCTCGTAAGTTTGTAACATGAAAAAAGTATTAAGTATAATCGGAATTTGTGTTCTACTGTCAACAGTCGTTCAAGCACAGCAAATTGCAGACACAACCACAGTAAAAACCCATAATTTGGACGAAGTGGTAGTAACAGGTTCACGAGTTCCCATATCCCGTGACGTGATGCCTGTTCCGGTCAGCGTGGTTAATCGAAGCACAATAGAACAAAGTGAAGAAACCAGTTTATTGCCTGTACTCATGCAGCAAGTACCTGGTCTTTTTGTTACCTCACGGGGAATAGCCGGATATGGCGTATCCACAGGTGCAGCAGGAGGTATCAATTTACGTGGATTTGGTGGCGGAGCAGGACGTGTTCTTATTCTTATCGACGGACATCCACAATATGCAACCATTTACGGACATCCGATTGCAGATGCTTATATCGCTTCGGAAGCACAGCAGGTTGAAGTTTCAAGAGGTGCAGCTTCAGTATTATATGGCTCAAATGCAATGGGCGGAGCAATCAACATTATTACCCGTAAAGCTATGGAAGACGGGAACAGATTGAATGTTCGTCTGATGGCAGGTTCATACGGCACACAACGATATTCAATAACAGATAGTTACCGAAGCGGGAAATTTTCGGGAGTTATCAGTGGAAATTATGAAAGTACAGACGGACATCGTGTTAATTCCGATTTTGAATCCATGAGCGGATATGCGAAATTGGGTTATGAATTATCAAAAGAATGGAAAGTAACCGGAAACGTAAACATATCCAAAGCAAACGGCAATAATCCTGGAACAGAAGGCAGACCGATGTTAGACGGAACAACTGACGTCTTGCGTGGAATGTCAGGACTTTCCCTTGAAAATAAATACGAAAAGACCAATGGTGCAATGAATTTCTACTATAACTGGGGTAAACACAAGATAAATGATGGTTATTTTGACGGTGGTACACCTCGTCCGTATCTTTTCAACTCAACCGATTATATGGGTGGATTGAATCTCTATCAATCGGTAAACTTGTTCAAAGGAAATAGTATTACAGGAGGTTTTGATGTAAAATTATATGGGGGTAATGCTTATCGTGATCCCGAAACAGAGGTCTATGCCGACCATGTTAAGCTCCGTGAAATTGCAGGTTATCTTTTCGCACACCAAATGCTCGGTAGATTTATGTTCAATGCAGGTATACGCTTGGAAAATCATGAGCTATACGGTAATGAATGGGTTCCACAAGCAGGAATTTCATTCAAAGCTGCGGAACAAACACACTTGAAATTTTCCGTATCGAAAGGCTTCCGTACTCCTAATATGCGCGAACTCTATATGTATGCTTCAGCAAATGAAGATTTGCTCCCTGAACGCAGTTGGAGTTATGACTTTACCGTTACCCAACGCCTGTTGGAAAACCGTCTCTCAATGGAATTGAGCCTGTATTATATTGAGGGTGATAATATTGTTCAGGTTGTTACGGTCGATGGAAATCCACAAAACCAGAATGTAGGGGAATTTGCCAATAAAGGAATTGAGTTCAGTTTGAACTATCGCATATTGCATAATCTTTCTGTAAATAGCAATTACAGCTATTTACATATGGATACTCCTATTACCGGATCGCCAAGACATAAATTTTATGCAGGAGTAAATTACGCCCCGGGTAAGTTTACATTGAGTGCAGGAGCACAGGTTATTGATAAACTATATTTATCGACCGGAGATGATGCACAAACAACTAACTATACACTGGTTGATGCACGGGTTTCTTATCGAGTATTGAAGTGGATGGATGTTTTTGTGAAAGGAGATAACTTATTGGCACAAAAGTATGAAACAATGCTTGGCTTTCCAATGCCTAAAGCAACGTTTATGACAGGAGTAAGTTTGAATCTCTAATTTTTTAGTTTAACGAAGCTTATATACAAACAACTGTTAATAATTAACGGAATGAGCTTTTAAGAAATGCTGTTTGAGCCATAGAGAAACGCCCTTTTTTAGCATTAGCGGTAAATTTGCAGATAAGTATTTATTTAGGGGATATATATATAATACTAAATACAAATAATAAAATGAAGACAAAGATTTATTACCTGTTTGCAGTAGCAATAGCTTTACTATTAGCTACTTCCAATTTTGCATCTGCACAAGGGCAAAACATCAGCGTACCCAAACTCAAATTGAATAACGGTATTGAGATGCCTCAATTCGGTCTTGGAACTTTCACCGCATCGAATGAAGGCTGTAAAGAAGCGTGCCTTGTTGCATTCAAAAATGGTTATCGACATATCGACACTGCTCATGCTTACAGAAATGAATCCGGCGTTGGCGAGGCAGTCAAAGAGAGCGGCATTCCTCGTGAAGAAATATGGATTACAAGTAAACTTTGGCCGTCTGAATATGGAGAAGGCATCACATTGGAAGCGATTGACAAGATGCTGGAACGCTTGCAAACAACCTACATTGACCTGTTGTATGTTCATCAGCCAGTCGGAGATTTTGTCGGTGCTTGGAAAGATATGGAAAAAGCTGTAGAGGCAGGAAAAGTACGTGCTTTAGGAATCAGCAATTTTGATGATAGCGATGAAGTTTTCCATGCAATAGTAGATAATATGAAAATCAAGCCTGTCACACTACAAATAGAATGTCATCCTTATGCCCAACGTAAAGATATACGAGAGAAAGTAAAGCCTTACAACATAGCAATAGAATGTTGGTATCCGTTAGGTCACGGAGATAAAGGGCTGCTTTCTGACCCCGTAATAGGGAAAATAGCAGAAGTGCACAATAAGACGATTGCACAAATAATTCTTCGTTGGCATATTCAGGAAGGATTTTCTGTAATTCCCGGTGCAACCAATCCCGATTATATCAAGGAAAATATAAGCATTTTCGACTTTGAATTAAGTAATGAGGAAATGACAGCTATGCATTCATTGAACAAAGAACAGCGTTTCTTCAATATGACCCTCGAACAAAAACAAGGATTCGTTAATTTCAAGATGGATTAAAACATTATAAAATAGCTAACCATATAAAACACAAACAGGTATGAAACAAAACGTATTTTATTTATTAATCCTCCTGCTTGGAGTTGCAACTATGTCTGTGCAAGCCCAAGTGTCGATGAACATTCTCGACTGGTCGGGAGAAGACAAAAGTGTTGGAGTTGCTTCAATAGACAAGATTACTTTCACGAAAGATAGTCTATCCGAACGTCCGTATCGAATAGTTTAGAAGCATACTTTTCATACACATTCATAGGAACCCAGCGTTCCCCGAAATTGAAATCCAATTCTTCGTATCTAATAGGTTGCGGTTTTGCATCATGTAAGGCTGCAAGTGATTTTTGCGACTGAATATCATCGGGATGATTGGCTAAATAACGTTCAACTTTTTCTGCCTTTTCAACCACGTTTCCGGCAATAAACTTATCCCGTATCTCGAAATTCTGAATGATGGGATTGAAATAGATTCTCCCTTCAAGGTCATGAATTAATTCATCAGGTGTTTTATTCTCTAACAAGGAAAGCATAAAATCCATTCGGAACTCTCCATGTTTATTGAGCGAAGCTATCAATGCTTCTTCCGAAGTATTTGCCGATATTATCTCGTTGGGATTAAATGCTACGGGATGGTCGAATATATCCGCTTTTTGAAGTTTGCCATCGATACTTCGTTCAAGGGCAAGAATAGCAGTTGCCCCTGCATCCATTTTAAGCGTATTGATATTTCGTTTGTCATTCAGATTGCCGTACAAACGCACATAATCATCATAAGAATCGTTGAGTTTCTTGCGGGAATCGGCATCTTCTATTAAATTCTTGGCTTCAAAATCATACAGTTCATTGTAACTATCCCGTATTGTTATATATTTTTCGAGTTTTCCTTTTTGTAGCTGTGGAATATCCAAAGGATGGAATTCAGCACTGTCCCGGTAACGCTTTTTAAGAACACCAATTTGTCCATTCTCTTCTTTTACCAAAGTACCCTCTTTGTGATAATCTTTTAGTTCTCCCGAATAAGGGCGAGGCTTCATATATTCTTCCCACTGTTTTCGGGCTTCCTCTTTTCGAGCATCGGAAACGGGATAGTTATTTTCCTTTGTCGGTTTCTCTTGCGATGGAGTCGAAATCTCTTTGGCTTTAGTCTGTTTATTTTGGCGTTCATTTACAGGATTCCCGAATAAATCCTTCTGTACGGTTTGGGGTGTCGTTGTTGCTTTCTTTTGTCCTCGCTTGGGTTTAACCTGTGTTCGTTCTTCTTCGGAAAAGCCCCATAGGTCATAGAGCGACACAATCGGATCGGATACATTAATTTCCAACGATTCCTCCGGCTTCGCTTTCTCTTCCTTTATTCCGTAATCTTCAGGAGTAGGTGGACGTTCATTAAAAAGTTTTCTGTCTGATTCTGCAACAAATTCAGCAAAATCCTCAATTTCCTCTTGGGTAGGTTGGTAGTTGTTGCCGTGTTGTGCGGTTTCATATTCTGTCGTTACTGACTGTGTTTGTTTTTCGTTATTCCAAAATGCCTTTTCGTCAGAGAACCAATGATCTTCGAGAGCTTGCCAAAAAGGATCGAGGTCATCAGGGAAATGGGATTCGTCTTTTTGATTGACGGTTTCCGCCTGTGGCGCAATTATCGGTTTAGTTTCAGTTTGTGATTGTAACTGTTCCGATGTGTTTTGTGCATAAGATTTGTAACGCTGCAAGTCCAAATGTTGGGAAAAATCCTCTACAAGCATTTTTTGCAAATCACTCGAAATACCTTCCGTTCCTCCATCGTGTAGATAAACAAAAGAGGGCTTGCCGTACATATCGGTATCTTCAACCACTTTAGTGTGGACCACTCTATCAAGCTTGTTGTTTGCAAAGAGGTTATTAATGGATTCTCCCTTTTCATTTTTGTGGGTGTTTACAAAATCCAGTTCCTTTTCCGATAGGATTTTCTTCCCGGTATTCTTTTGCAAAATAATTAAATCGCTTCCCACCTCTGTTCCGGCACTATCTATAAAGAGATTGTTCGGAAACCGAACGACTGAAATCAAATCAGCCTGACTCATCAGATGGGTTCTTACCGGAAGACCCTTGGGAGAGTTGGCTACTCCTTGTGTAGTAAGAAAGGCAACGATACCACCTTCTCTTACCGAGTCCAGGCCTTTGAGAAAGAAGTAGTCATGTATGTAGTTGGTCGAGTCCTGATAGACTTTCGGTTGTTTTGTTCTATATTCAGAGTCGAAAATTTTCATTTCTCCGAACGGAATATTGGAGGCAACCACATCGAAATAATTATTGTATTGTCCCTCGATACGTTCAAATCCCTCAACATTCACTTTACTTTCAGGATGAAGAGCAGAAAGTATCTTTCCGGTCAGTAAATCCTTTTCAAAACAGATACTTTCTGCATCGTTCGCCAATTTGAACTCGGAGGGAAATGCACCGATACCAGCCGATGGGTCGAGAAAGCGGTCGATGATGATTTCTTTTTCCTGCAAAGCATTGTTAATACTGCCGATAACTTCTTTTGGCGTATAGAAAGCGGAAAGGACAGAGTTCTGAATACTCGACATATACTGTCGGTATTCACGTTCACTGTTCGTATTCTCCCGAAGCACACTATGTAATTCCGATACAAGGGGGAAGAGTTCAATCTCCGATTTTGCCCAAGAAGCGGTGTCGGCAAGAGTCGCTGCCGGATTAAGTACACACTTCAATCCTCCAAAACCGCTATATTGCTGTAATACCTGCAATTCTGCTTCTGTCACTTTGCGGTTTTCCTTCTCAAGACTCAGGGCGATTCGGATTGCATCTATGTTGGCTCTCAAATGAGCCTTTTTATTAAAGCTCATTTTCCTCCCTCCATAAATCTATAAATCCAACCAGTTCGGTATATAATAATGTGTATTCGGGAGAGTTTGCAAATGAATCGTCGATGGGATATTCGGAAAACACTTCTTCCGCCGGAACAAGTAATTCCATCGCAAGACTATTTATCCTTTCTGATGGAACAATGGTAAACTCATTGACAAGTACGTTGCGGATGGTATCGTATCGGGAGAATAATAGTCCTTCGTAAAGAATGGAAGATGCTATTTCTTCTGCCGATAGTTGGGTATATCCATCGGCAATGGCAGCAGCGTAACTTTCGGCTGCAAGTTCGGAGCGAAGGAAAATAAAATCCTGATCGTTTGCTTTATCGGGATGACTCTCTTTTAAGAATGAGAGCAGCAGAAGCCCATAGTAGGATAATTCCTGTTTATCTTTTTTCTTCATATATGACTTGAATTAATTTGTGGATAAAAATGAAAGGAAAGGGAAAAATGAAAACGGCATCCGGGTTATTCAAGCCCGAATGCCTTATCCACAGATTAACTCAAAGCCACCGTATAAACAGTTTTATGCTTCTCGTAGAATCTGTGGCAAAGATAGTTATTTTCCTCGTTTATAGCCGCCTTTCCTCTCGGGAAACTCATAAACGACCTTACATTCACTATTGAGAATAAGGTAAGCATCGAAGCGTTTTCCGGCTTTACTGGTAAAACCTTTGATGAGACGGGTTTTCCCTTCGGAGAGCAATTCGATAAAAATATCATCGGTCAGTTTCTTGCTCCCACAGTTGCGGAACATCACAAAATCGCAAGCCTCATCCGAACATTTGCAAACGGAGGTAAGAAACCTAAGCCCTTGCTTACCGCATTTGGGGCAAGTATAAGAATTGGCGGAAAATGCCAATTCAAGATTCAACAGTTCTTCGGTAATTTGATGAGCATAGACTTCAATGCCTTTGGTAAAATTAGCCGCATGCTGTTCTCCCCGCTCGATTTTCAGGAAAGCATCTTCCCAATAGCCTGTCATCTCCACATCTGCAATCCGTTTGTCTTTGACAATATCATAGACCGATAGTCCTTTGTCGGTCGGAACAAGTGACTTCTTCTCCCGACGGATATAATCCCGCGAGAAAAGGGTTTCGATAATGGACGCGCGAGTGGCGGGCGTTCCGATGCCGCAAGTTTTCAGGGCGAGTCGTTGTTCTTCGTTTTCCAAATCCTTGCCACAAGTTTCCATTGCTCCTAACAGGGAACTTTCCGTGTGAAGCGGCTTGGGTTTGGTTTGCTTTTCCTGCAAGTCTATGGAAGATACGGGATAGGTTTCACCTTCGTTTATTCCGGGAAGTTCTGTCGCATCCTCCGCGTCGTCGCTTTTCTCATTCAAGACTTCACGCCAGCCTTTCCGCTTCATTACTGAGCCTTTGACTTCAAACATGGTTTCGTCGATTCCGAATGTTACGGTCGTTACATCTTTGGTACAAGTAGAAGAGAAGGCTTCCAGCATTCGTCCGGCTACCATTTCATAGATGATGCGCTCGTCTGCCGGTAAATTATCCGGCAACTTTTCCGTGATAAGCAAAGCATGGTGGTCGGTTACTTTCGTATCGTCCACCGGACGAATGTTGAGATTCATATCCGATAGCTTTCCGGCATAAGAAGCAAACCGATTGTATCCTTTCAGTTTATCAATCAAACTGCCGACCTCAAGGAAAATATCGTCTGAAATATACCTGCTTCCGGTTCGTGGATAGGTCAGATATTGCGACTCATACAACTTTTGGGCAAGGGATAACGTTTTATCTGCCGAGAAACCGTGTTTACTGTTGGCTTCTTTCTGTAACGTAGTCAGGTCATACAGTAGCGGTGGTTCCTGTTTCGTTTCCTTACGTTCCACCTTTACGGCCAAAACCTTATCAGCGTAGCGTACCTTATTATATACGGCGGTTGCTTCCGCGTGGTCGGAAAATTTATCTTTTCCTGCTGCGGTTACATTCTTTCCTTGAATAGAAGTAACAAGCTGCATCTGCCAGAATGGTACGGGTTTGAAATTTTTGTTTTCCAGATAGCGGCTGCATATCATCGCCAATGTCGGTGTTTGGACTCTACCGAGCGAATAAACGCCATTGCCTGCAGCAACGCTTAATGCTTGGGAAGCATTAATTCCAATTAACCAATCAGCTTGACTTCTGGCTTCTGCCGCCGCATAAAGGTTGTCGTATTTCGTTCCCGGCTTCAGCTTTATCAAACCTTCCTTGATGGCTTTTTCGGTCAATGATGAAATCCAAAGACGTTCGCAATAGACATCAGAAGCCAGATAATCGTAGATGTAGCGATGAATTAATTCGCCCTCTCTCCCGCTGTCGGTTGCTACGATAATCTTCTCGCATTGCTTGAATACCTGTTCGATAATTTTTAGTTGTTTCAGGGCAGACGGGTCGTCTTTATATCCCTTATCCGCACGGACTTGTCGTGGTATAAGCATAAACTCATGGGGAACAATCGGGAGATGATCCCTTGAAAATCCTTTCGCCCCGTAGTGTTCGGGCAGTGCGAGTTGCACCAAATGTCCGAAAGCCCACGTTACCATGTAGTTGTTACCTTCCAGATAACCGTCCTTTTTTGTTTTTGCACCGACTACCTCGGCGATGCTTCTTGCCACAGACGGTTTTTCGGCAATAATTGCAATTTTAATATCGTTCATTTTTACTTTGAATTAATTTGTGGATAATTGAATGAGGAATTACATTTTACGACCTCTGGATGCTTTGGGTGCGCCTTGTTCCTGTTCTTCTTTCTTCTCTTGTTTTTCCTGTTGCTTTTCGGTTGGCTGTGTTTGACCTTCCTTCATCGGCTCGTTCACTTTTTTTGTCGCTTCTGGTTTTACACCCTCGTTATTGGCTGCAACTTGGACTTTATGACGTTTATCTGGAATAACAAGACCGGACTTCAAGGCCTCCTTATACTGGCCGGGGAACATAAAATCAATCTTGCCCTGTTCCTTGTTCAGTGTCATATAGCCGCTGTAGTCTTTACCTTTCTTGTCCTTCATGCCGGAAATATGAACCGTATAGCCATCTTTCAGACTTTCCTTTTGGTCTTCGCTCAATTTGACTTTACGGAAGGTATTGGGTACTTCTCCCTGCTTGATTTTTTCACTTTGATTTTGAGCCTGTTTTTGTGCATCAGGGAAATGAAACTCCAATCCCCGCTTATCGGCATTGACCTGTACGGTTGCGCTGAATGGTTTCATGTTTTTAGAAACCATATTTTCAATGTACACGCCTTTGCCTTCACGAAGTTCCTGCTTCTGTTGTTCGGTAAGATCTACGCCTTTCAGTTTATCGGGGATTTTTATCTTTTCGGCATTTAGAATAACTAATTCATTAGTCAGCTTATCTACTGATACATAAGCATTAATTGTTTTGTCCTTACCGACATTAAACTCAATCAATCGCCCCGCATTACCTGTTTCCAATAAGTTCTTTTTGTCTTCTTCTGTAAGTTGGGTCCCATATAGGGGAACATCCAGTTCCGGTTGCAGGCGAACGGAATGTACCCGGAGGCTTAGTTCTCCTTCGGCATTTTCACGGAAAGACAAACGGGCATCGGTCTGGATATGGACTCCGCTTATATCTCCCTGAATGGGAAATAATACAGGAGATTTTTGCCAATTAAGCATCTTGTCCAACGAATTAGTATTGACAAGTTGATCGCGTGTAACACCGATACTCTCCAACTGCTCCCAATTAATGCGGGATTCGTCGATGGGTTGATACTGCTTCGAAGCAAAGTTCTCGGGCATAACCCGCTGTTCGTCCAACATTTGTTTGTTAGTCGGATTCTCTGGGTTCTTCAATAATTCCTGCATACCGATAACCATATTTCCCATCTTCTCCAACGGCACTTTGAAAAAATGGAAGTGGGTAGGTTCTTTTGCCTGTCGCATGAAGTTGGAAAAGAAGTTTTCCAATACATCGCTGTTCTTCTCGAATTTTAAGAAATCCGGCTCATTCTTTGCTTCGGGTTTGACGGTCTTTGGTGTTCCGTCATCATTCAACCCTGTAACGGCTTTCAGCTCGTTACTGTCTTTTTCTACTACCAGTAACACTTCCTGGTCATTCAGATTTTTATCCATATAAAATAAATGTTTAATAATTACATCAACATTAATGTAATTCGGCAGCGAAAATAGGACGAAAAAAATGATTAAAATGCTGATTTACAAACGAGTGGTAGTGTTTGGCACTCCAGTGGTAGTATGAGCGTTTAAAACTTGATTTTTATGAAGGGAAATCTTATGATAATCAGTATCTTTGTCGGGATTAAAGACTAAAAATCAAGAACATGAATCGAACACTCTTTTACATCTGCTGTTGTTTATCGCTTTTGGCTGGTACAATACAAGCACAAGAAAACTCAGTTCAAATTTATGATGGAACGACACTGAAAGTTGGCGATGTTATTCAAGCCGGATATAAACCTTCTACATTCCAGTATAATTTCATAAAGGCAATGACGGGAAACTATCTTCAAAATTATAAAGAAGATATAGGTCTGTCTAAATTGGAGATTACCGGAATAAAGAATACGGATAGAACCTACACCTCTTCCGTAAAGGAAGCCACCCTTACGGTACGTGAAGTTTCAACCGGAAAGGAGTTTTTCATTGATATAAACAATGCCATCGAAAAAGGGGAAGTAGTTGCGAAGCCGGCGCAAAGATTATATCCGGATGCCAAGTTTCTGAGTGATGATTTGCTTCTGGCACTAACGCTCCGAGTAAACAAGCTTCCTGTAACAGATAAAGAAGTCCTGTTCCTCATCAGCCTTAAAGACAAAGATCTCTATCAAAAATGCAAAGCGAACGAGTTTGAATTTAATTCAGTCAAAGCTGAATACACCAAGCAGTTGGAGGATATGATGAATAATTTCAATTTTACATTAACCTACTATATAGACAATCAGGTAGTAATCGACAAATATGATTTTACTAAAAACGGCTATCCGATTAACTTCATCGAACATCAGCATTTGGGATTCATGAAATACGGAGATTATAATTTTGCATTCACTTCTTATGAACCGTCCCGGTTTGTCCCGGTTACACAGGAATACGGGAACGAAGTTAATAAACGCAGACAAGCGAGAAGTTCCTATATCAGCAACATAGCCTACGGACGTTTCTACTTCAATGCGTTGGATAAAATGACGGAGATAGCGAAGTCGGACATCATGAATATGGAACGGCTATACAGAAAAACGCTGATTGGTGCGGATTTGGTTGGTGTTGAGGTGTATGACTTTAAGCATTGTGATTATAATTTTATTGGGAGTGTGAAATAGTAACATTTTTATGGAAGACTTATTCAATCGATTAACAGAGACCAGCTATCCAGAAGCAATAGCTATTGCTTGTATTCCTTTTATCGTGGGGATTTTAGCGATAGCATTTCCTATATTATCTGGTCAGAGAAATATTATTAATACGAAATATTCATCAGATGAAATTGCCAATTTGTTTGATAAAGAATTTCGTTATAGAACATTTAAATATGCTCTTCCCACATCACTTATAATGCTCTTCATTTATTTGTTGCAAATCCCGAGGATTGATACAGGTATCGATTTCATCAATAGTGCATTAGATTATTCAGCTTTTGCTCTTTTGTTTTTATCGACCATCTCTCTTGTATGTTCGTTATTTGGAATGAAAGATATAATTGAAACATACGACTCTCCATTGAAACTGCTAAACCACTACAAGAAAAAAGATAAAAAAAAGAAAGACGACAAATGGACTGTGGCTATTTCTCATATTTTCTATTATTCCACAAAGCAAAATGAAGAACGCCTACAACTTGAAGCACTAGAGTTTATCGCTAATTTATTTTACGAAAACATAAATAGAGATGAAGAGTATAAGGTAGAATATCCAGAGATACATTATACCATCATCAGTAAAGCTAATGACCTACTCATAACAAGACAAAAAGAGTATCCATTTCCTAAGTTAGGAGGAGCTCTAATGTTGGAATTACTAATTGCCAACAATCAGAATGTCTATTTTAGTGAAAAGACTTATGGTGTGATTTGGACTGAATTAAGAAAAGCCCTCTTTTATAACAACGATCATATGATTTTTTCGTATTGGAAATACGCTCATCAGTACATGACTTATCAGCTATCTGATTATAGAAATGATTACTTTGATTCTGAAAATGACATTGATGAAAGCTTAATCAAAATCCATAAAGAAAGGTTTAAAGAATTTCATTATATGCTCGGCGCACTTTTACTTTACTGTAAGAAATATGCTTTGCTTGCTAAGGTTATGTATTTTACTCAATCAATGCCTGCGTCTTACAAATTAGTTCCAAACACCATGACAGAGCTAATGTCTGACTATTTATCTATTAAAGGCGATTGGTCTTCTCCGATGCATTACATTCAGAGGTATTCTTTCCCAGACAATTCGAGTATTAGTGCTAATGGCACTATGGCTATGTGGCTAAAAAAATATTTTGCAGTATTATTTTTAAGACAATACGATATTTACTCAACTTTTAAAACAGATTATTACAGCATACAATTATCTGATTTTCCGAGGCTGCCAGAAACGGTGAGGGAAGCTAATTTTATGAGAGAAAGAATAGAACAGTTAGAGGGATTTATCGAAAACTATTTTTCTAAAGAGCATGAAGTAATTCAACTTTTGCAATTTGATGGTTTTTTGAAAAAGGAAAGCTATATTGAAAGAAAGCAAGAAGATCCAATTAAATTGTTGAGCGATTATATTAATAGCATCAAACAAGAAATACCTGTAATCGAAAAGGAACGCGAAATTGACCCTGCCCATTTAACACAATTCAAAGAATCTACGTTGAGAATACTAAGGAAGACTATAGGGCGAATCCATCCCTTACTAAGTTCTGGAATTGTTGAAGAAACAAACTTCCCTTATTCTAACTATATTGGACATATGGATGCTATGATTATGGATAAGGGAGCTTGGACTGATGACGTATCGCATCTCAACTATGACTCCATCTTAGCTGGCAGAGTCGTTCAGGAAATGGAATATTTGTTTTCTATGTCTTTTGCCACACTTGGAAAGAGCAGGATATATAAAATTTCTAGCATTGATGTTTTTGAGGCAGTAAAGAGGTTGAGTATCGAAGATAAAGAAAACTATATTATTGCTTCAATAGGATTTAATTTGGACTTTTACATGGGAATGGATAAGCACAAAAATGAATTTGTGCTTAAAGCGAATAAGATATATTCCTTTACGGGTATTGATGTAATAGATATTGGCTATTTGGGGTTACCTTATGTAGAGCAATCTCTATTTTTACTAAAAAAATCCAACCTCCCAGAGCTAAGAATACATGAAATATCTAAAGAAACAAAGGATAAATATGTACTTGAACCAATAGGTAATCCTGAAGAAAAAATTTACATAAGTGTTGTTGATTTGTTTAGGAATGATGACCTAAAGCAAACTATTGCTTCAAATTATAATGGTACTGATGATTTAGATAAGTCTGTTGCTGCTTATATCGCATTAAGTTATGAACTTCGATGGAGTAAAAATGCGAATTGTATTCAAATAACTTCGCAGACAGAAACTGATAGTTTGGATGATATAAAACACATTGAAAATCAAGCATAAGTATCTCGCACGCCCTCTCTTGGATTTGATGGAAAGTGGAAATGGTTCTTTCTTTATCTTTGCTAGCCCCAGATGATGTGACTGCCAGATTGACAGTTGGAATGACGGCGTTTGGCATTTTTTGTATTTTATATATGACTAGCCTAACCAAATTCACTTTTCTTAACGCCTTGGCACTAAGATTGTATGGAACAATGCATGTATCAAACAATAATTAAAATAGTACATGGAAGAACCGAAAAAGTTCAAAATACTCAGTATAGACGGTGGGGGTATTAAGGGGCTCTACTCAGCACAGTTATTAGCAAAATTTGAGGAGGTTTTTAAAGTAAAAATCTCAGATTGTTTCGATATGCTATGTGGCACCTCTACTGGTGGGATCATAGCTTTAGCTGCTTCTCTTAAAATTCCAATGAAGGATGTTGTTACCTTTTATGAACAAAAGGGACCTGCAATTTTTAATGAGAAATTAAAGAAACGCCCTCATGGAGATAAACTTCTGATTGCAAGACAAGCTGCATTTGGAGGAAAATATTCAGCTACACCTTTGCGTCTAGCACTCGAAGAAGTATTTGGTTCGAGAAAACTTGAAGAAAGCAATAATTTCCTCTGTATTCCTTCATATAATACCAATACTGCTATTCCTCGTATATTTAAGAAAGATTATTCAAACTTTACTGAGGACGATAAAAAAAGCTATGTAGATGTTGCTTTGGCAACAGCTGCTGCTCCAACTTATTTTCCCATGATGGAAATAGAAGATGATCAGTTTGTAGATGGAGGTTTGTGGGCTAACAATCCCATTTTGGTTGGTTTAACTGAATTTCTCTATAAATTCGCCGACGATAATCGTATAAATGGACTTGAAATCTTATCTATAAGTAGTTGTGAAAAAGAGAAGGGCGAAGTGCACAAAAAGGTGAATCGTGATTTTCTTGATTGGAAAAATGCTCTTTTTGATGCATATTCCATAGGACAGTCAAAATCAGCTATGTGCCTTTTGAAGCATCTAAAAGGAAGATTAAATTTCCCTTTTAATTTTGAACGTATTGCTAATCTTCCTCTTTCTGCAGAAGAAGCTTCTCTTATAGATATGGACAACGCTAGCCCGGCTTCGTTGAAGTTATTGCGTAAAAAAGCTGATAATACAGCAGTAAATGCAAAAATGCAATCAGAGATAGCATATTTTTTCACAACGACAAAAACTATAAATCCAAACGAATATGGCAAATAATCAAGAACAATTCAATGCGTTTCATGACACCATAAACGCCACAAAAAAAAGACGATCTACATTAAAAACTAACCGTGATGCACTGCGTGACCGAATTCGGAAGTATTTCAAAAATAATCATGGAGACTACATACAACCGAATTTTCATTGGCAAGGCTCATATGCCATGCACACAATACTCACTCCTATTAAGGATGAGGATGGATTAGGAGCCTACGATCTGGATGATGGCATCTACTTTGTTGGCGAATCAGAAGATGAACGTAAAGATTTAGAGTGGTATCACAAGGAAGTCTTAAAAGCGGTTGAAAATCATACAACAAAAGGTGCAGAGGATAATGCTCCTTGTATTACAGTGCTTTATGCAGACGGACATCATATAGATCTGCCTATTTACTTCATGGTAGATGGTGATGATCATCCACAATTAGCTCATCGCAAAGACCCTTGGATGGAATCTGATCCACGTGAATTAATAGACTGGTTCTGTGAAGAGTGTGCGGAAAAGCCGATGCTACGGAGATTAGTACGCTATCTAAAAGCTTGGAGTGAATATATTAACAATGAAAAAGACTTTAAGATGCCTACTGGTTGTATTATGACAATGCTTGCGGCTGAATACTATAAGGATAATGTGGACTCCCGTGAAGATATTGCCATGCGCGATCTTTTAACAGCGATGCACGATGCTTTAAGTGAAGATGATGGTTTTCATTGTTGGCGACCAACGCATCCTTATGAAGATCTATTTGAACATTATAAGAAAACTCGAAAAGACAAATTTCTTGCTGAACTCAAAGCCTTCAAAAACGATGCGACTCGAGCTATTGAAAGTAAGAATCCTCATGAAGCCTGTATGAAATGGCAGAAACATTTTGGTGATAGATTTTCTTGTAGTACAGCCAAGAACGAAGACGAAGATGCACAGGCAAAATCATTTTCAGGAACCCTAAAGAACAACAGTCGCTTTGCATGACTTAACAGGCATATTAACTCCGTGCTTTGAACAACTCTATAAAATAGAAGACGTAAGGCGTGTAGACGAAATCCCTGATATTCGTACGGATTATTATGCTGAACAATGGAAAGTTATAACAGAGATAGATGTAAATGATCAAGTCAAGGAGATAGAGTTGTATTTAGGATTTCTAAAATCGTTTCCTTATACATTGCCAGACATATACTTCCCTAACAAAGCATTCGGATATTTACCTCATGTAGAAAGCGTCGGAGGCAAGCTATGCTTGATGCCAGATGGTGCGAGCTATCCTATTGACAACCCTTATGAAGTTATACGATATTGCTTGAAACAGTCGAAAAAATTAATTGAGCAGGGGGTGAAGAATGAAAATGTGGACGATTTCAAAGCGGAGATAAATAGTTATTGGAGGCGAATGTATGATGGAGAGCCAGAAACTTCTGATTATTGGTTGATTTATGAAAACTTTCCTGTTGAAACTTGTGTTTTGAAAACTTTGCTTTACAGTCAAAATGTTTTAGGAAAAAAGAAGCCTAAGACAATAACTAGAGCCTTCCTACTTCCTAAAGATTATGAAGAATCAAATATTGAACGTTATTTGAAATATCATCATAAAGCAATGGAAACGGAAGCTTTATTCGTAAAGAGTGTCATAGTACCAGATAAGGCTTCATACAGCCTAACGCTGCAAAAGCTTTTAGAGTGTACTTCTTCTGCTGAAGACCGTAGGGCTATTAAGTCTTTTATCAATGCTGCTTATGGTGGAATCATAGTCTTTCAGTTATCAGAAACAACAATGGGTGGTATTTACATAGACAAAGTGAATACAAAAAAGAAAGGATTTCGCACCGATAAACTTACTGCATGTGATTTTTTATTGCGATTTGAAAAGAAGAACCTATTGTTAGAACGACAATATGGTTCGTTGTATTCTTCTCATCGTATAGCTATGCGTACAGCAGGGACAGAGATGCCAAAACAATCATTCGTTATAACCGGACTCGGCAGTGTGGGTTCAAATCTAACATATTTTCTCAGTGGTTGGAATAATGCCAGTTTTACGTTGATAGATGCAGAAACTCTACAACCTGAAAACATTGGGAGGCATTTGTTAGGTTTTCATTACATCTACCAAAACAAGGTGGATGCAGTAGCTGATTATCTGTATTCTATTCGTCCAGAAAGAGGAGTGAATACATATAATGATACATTTCAAAACATTGTTATAAATAATAGCGAAGTCATTAATACCCAGACAGCTCTTTTTCTTTGCACAGGTGATGCAATGACAGAGAAGTTTATCATAGACACTCTGCGTAACGGACATATTAAAATTCCAACATTCATACTTTGGCTCGAACCCTTCGGCATTGCAGGGCATCTAGTGTATATTAATCCGGAACAGATACCTGAAAGTTTCAATCTTTACAATAATGAAGAAAGGATGCTTTATAAACACAATTTACTCGAACCAACTGAATATATAGCTCACGCAGATCGTTTTACGAAAAGAGATGCTGGCTGTAATGGAGAGTATTCTCTTTACTCGGGTAATGATGTGACTCTTTTGTTGTCAGCTCTTTATCCACATATAAACCAACTTATACAACAACCCCAACAATCAAAGTGTTATCGATGGGTAGGAAACATACATATCGCAATAGAAAAAAACATCAAACTGACTGTCGATCCGACATTAATCAACTTGGGAGAAGTACAAGAGTTGAATCTGTAAGCATGATTGACTATACAATGGAAGTGACGATGGAAGCTATAGAAGCGTTGAACTCAATGTGTCAGATGTCAGGTAATGAAAACGGTGGTATACTATTAGGCTCGGAAATTAATGAAAAATATTACCGTATCAATCGAGTCTCTGAACCATGCATGCTAATAGATCGTTCCTCTAAATGTGGTTGTATACGCAATGCCAATAAAGCAAACGAGATAATCAAGCGTGAATTTGAATCTTCTAATCATACAAGATTCTATTTAGGAGAATGGCATACCCATCCGGAAGATAATCCTACTCCATCTACTGTTGACATATCATCTTGCATAATCCGGAGCATCCCCACCCAGTAATCCGGTTCTAAATCCATTAGAAATCGGTTCTAAAAATCTGCCATTCCGGCAGATATCCACCCAAA
>NZ_QVMO01000077.1 GCF_010501055.1 Dysgonomonas sp. 521 | reverse complement strand
AGAAACTTAGAATTGCTTGAGCCGTATGAGTGGAAACGCTCACGTACGGTTCTTAGGGGGGAAAGCTCCTGTAAGGGAGCTGACCTACCCGATCGGCCCTCTGACCTGGAGCAACGCGACGGACGAGGCATTCGTACAGGCAATGAAGTTGCTAAATATTACGCCGATAATAAGGTCGATGTTGTTCTCTATGCGGTTGAAAAGTCACTGGATGCTTATAAATTCGGATTGCTCCATAACAAGCAACTTTTCATCCGGCAGTTAAAGACCAACAATATGGGCGCACGTACCATTGACGAGGGTGCAATGGATGAGAAAACAGGTATGAACTTTTCCGAATATGTCGCTATTCTTTCCGGCAATACGGAATTGCTGGAGAAAGCTCGTCTGGAAAAGAAAATCACCACATTGGAAAGCGAACGGCAGGCATTTGTGAGGGGTAAATCATCCAGCCGTTACAAGTTGGATGATATTTTGCAGAAAATGGAGAAGAACAGCGGTTTGGTTGAACGCATCGGTAAAGACTTGGAGAACTTCAAAAGCCGGGTACAATTAAATGAGGACGGTTCGTATAAAAATCCTATCCAACTGGATGGCGTTCAGGGCGGCGATATTAAGTTTATCGGCAAACACCTGAATCATATTGCCGACACTGCCCGCACCGGAAATGAGTTTGATAAGATTGGCAGCTTGTATGGTTTCGACCTGCTTGTTAAAAGTGAAACCACACAGAAAGAAGGTTTTGATATGGTGCAGAACCGTTTCTATGTTCGGGGCGAGGGCGATTACCTATATCAGTACAACTACGGTAATCTTGCCTCTGATCCACGTTTGGCAGCACAGAATTTTATCAATGCACTCGGAACCATTGAACCAACGCTTGAAAAATTCCAAAAGGAGAATGAAAAACTGTCGAAAGATATTCCAACACTCAAAGAAGTGGTTGAAGGCACATGGCGCAAAGAACCGGAATTGGCTTCTTTACGGGAGGAATTTAAGGAGTTAGACCGGAAGATACAGCTTTCCCTCAAACCGATAGAAGAAAGCGAAGGGCAGCCTGTAAATGAGGTTGCAGTCGATAAAAAGCAATTCCTGGAAGATAATCACCAACCTACGCAGGGTAACGGGCAGCCTTTCATTCCTGCACGGCTTAGGGAAATAGCAGACAACTCCGGAGGGCGTGTTATTATTGGAACGGTAAGCAGCAGTCCGCCCAAAGTTGAGAACCCTGTATCCAAAGGAATTAAGCTATAAGATTAAGAGCCGCTTCGTCATCACGACGGGCGGCTCTTTCCAATTATGAACTATATTAAAACACGAAGAAATTAACCGTTTTTCTTATTCATGTTCCTAAAACTGCTGAAATGTTTTTCAATAAATCGTATAACATCGGATTCCTTATAATAGGTTTTGTGGTATATCATCTGAAAGGGTAACTCGCCGGAAGAACGGTAGCGTTGTAACGTGCGCTTGCTGACGTTTAGCATCTGGCAGAGGTCGAAGTTATCCAACAGCATATCGCCATCGGGAAGAAGTGTCCTGCTTTGCACAGTTGCGGGTGATTGCATCTTTTCGAGCTTGTCAAAACGCTCCATAATACGCCGCATCCAACCGTCGAAATGTTCCTTATCTATATACATGGTTAGTCTTTTGGTAAAGTCATCAATCCTTTGGCGGCCAATTCATCTAACGAACCCACATTGCGTTGGATGCGTTTTTCTTCCAGTAATCGCTTTATCTCCGAAATGGTATAATACGTTTTTTTACCTATTAGCGAATAGGTAATCACCCCATTACTGCGATAGCGTTGAAGGGTACGCTTACTGATTTTCAGGTAAGAGCAAACGACCTCATTATCCAGCCAGATTTCCTGTAAAGGAGGTTGCTTTGGCTCTACTTGATAGATATATTTCTCAATGGCCTCTATCCTGTCCATGAGTGCCTGAAAATCGCCCGATTTCATAATTACTATTCCCATAATCCTTTGTTTTATTGATACATGGCAAAGGTCGGCAGGATAAATTACGTGTATTCACAAGTTTAGTACACTATTTTCGGATTATTTTCTTTTGTGCTGATTATAGGGGTTTTACTGCACTATGGAAAGATATTTATTTACACGATATTGTAGTAGGAGATTGGGTATTCTCTTTCTTGGTTTTCTTATAATCAGCAGTTATATAACATATTACGTTATTAGTACATTTGTTCTTTTTTCGGTAGAAAATTCAAAAGTGGGTAAAGCTGGCTGTAATCCGCTTTTGGATATTGTAAAATCAAAAACACCCAATTGGGTATATAATGCTTTTGCTGTATACGAGTAATCGTTTAAAATAGAATGAAATATCCCGTTATTTTACTTCTGTAAAACACTCCACCAAACTCTGAGGAAGAAATATATCATAGAGTGCCATTGTTTTGTGCAAATGTTATAGCCTCGGTAATATTTTTTACGTCTAATTTTGAAAAAATATTTCGCTTATGAAATTTAACCGTATTAATGTCAATAAATAGTTTTGCAGCTATCTGCTCGTTACTATTTCCTTGGGCGGAAAGTTGCAATACTTCTTTTTCTCTTCTTGACAATGACACCACTTCCTTTTTTATCATTTTATATGTTCCGGAATAAAAATTAAAGTCTAAAGGTTCCCCGTCTAACATAATTGTTATTGCTCCGGGAGCAGTTTTAGTCGATAACGTTACTACGCATAAGGCTAACCAAAGTTGACCGGAATCGGACAGGCATATGGGTGTCATTTTATGATTTATCAAGATACTACGTTTGTCGGGTTGTATCAAACTATAATCAAAACTAAATGACATCTTTAATCTGGTCTCCACCGGGTAGCTGTGAAAAATATTGAAGACTTGCCAATTAAATAAGGACACTCGCTTTTGATCTTCCTCGGAAACCACCTTCTTGCCAAAATCATAACCCATATCCAGCACCTCTTGCCGTGTATAGCCACTCAAAAACAAAGGATTGTCAGAAACGTAGATAAACCTTTTTTTATGGGCATCTATAACGTAGAAGCTTAACTGTGTAGTTCTTGAAAACGAATCGAAAACTTTCATGTAATCATCAAGAAGCTCTGGTTTTATGTCCGAATCCTTGATTATAAACTCCTTACGTAATTCCTCAAATGTCATGTTATTCTTAAATTAATAGCATTATTTCTGAAAATTGTTGTCAATCAGATTTAACATCTCATTGATGATCAGTTCAGGCTCATCTAAATAGATAAAGTGGGAACTTTTATTGGTAACTATATGGCGAAGATTCCCGTATTTTTCTGCTAACTGGTTATTTAGTTCGAGATGAACCTTAAAAGCCATTTTGTTGAATTCTACAAACTTTTCTTCAATCGGTGTTTCTTTAATAGATGTAAATAAAAATACTGGGATGTTCAAGGGTATGGAATATTTATCATCAGATTCCAATAACTTCAACTGGAAATCAAATTCATCGGAAATACCGACAGGTGTATTATCTCTCGCGTTTATGATATTACCCACATAATCATTCCAAGCTTCCTCTTTTAGTGAACTTTTAAGCTCTTTAAAAAACAAATCATGATAGGTGTCGATCAAAAAAAGTGACTTCACTTTATTTGCATATAATTCCGCATATTTCCTAACAATATAGCCCCCGATGGAATGTCCTACTAAAATAACAGGAGTATCAATGTCGAGATTATTTATTACCGCATCAAGCTCCGCTGTCAGATAGTTGATAGACTTACTGTTAGGAACATAATCTGAATTCCCAAGCCCGCTTCGGTCATAAGAAATCACTCTGGCGTATTTTGACAAAAGTTCCTGAAAATCTTTCCATGTTTCGAGACCAAGTGTTCCTCCGGAAACTAAAACAATGGTCGCACTACCGTACCCACTATCACGATAGCTTATTTTACGTCCCTCATTTAGAAAGTACTTAATGTTATTATTTTCACTATCCTGCGCCATGATGTAATTATTGAATGTCAAAAAGACTGTAACTAAAAGGCATAATCTTCTCATACAATTTAACTCTTCTTCCTGTATCTATTTAAAATATCGTTATTCGTGATTATACAATCGAAATATTTTGCAAATATACCATGTATAGCTCAAAAAAAGTTGTCTTCATATAGCGTTTTTTCATCTCATAACGTAAAAACCACACTTTAGTGTAGCCCTCCTCTTTTCTGTTTTTAGTTAGCTTTGTGGCTAAATAACAGACATTTGGAACAAAGTACCTTATTCTTGTTTCATAAAGAGATATAGATCACATATTAAGATTGAATAACATGTTTTATTGTAGTATAGAAAAGAGACTAATAACTTAAAATATTTATGCCATGATAGATTTTGTCGAAAAACTCCAAAAAGATATTAGGCGGAAAATTGAGCAGATTGAAGCCGAGGATAAAAATATCCTGAAAAAATCGCTTGATGCCTCACACGTCCTTGGTAATGCTTTTGACCTGTTAAAAGAATTTATTATTGCATACCGATTTGAAGACGAAGCTGAAGAAATATTATTTTTCAAAGAGGTAAAACCTAAGATATTCTGTCACCTTATCTATTATCGGAAAGTTTATAATACAGAAATGCACCGCCCTGTTGCCAGTGTGGAAGCACAAAAAGAATACCTGAAAAAGAAATTAGATGTAATTCAGGATTTCAATGACAAGATATTAGACTTTTATCGATATTACCGTTCTGGAGCAACTCATCTCGATGCTGCTTATTTTGTTCGCGGGAAACCGGATACGGAGCAATATCTCGAAACGTTTTATTACGAGCGTGATCCGCAGTTTTCTACTAACGCAGATTTTAAAGCTGCTAAGATTATTGCAAACGACATGTTGCAGGCATATCTTCTTTCGGAACTGGAATCGTTGGATAACTATATGCAGAAACCCAGCAATACTTCTTTTCCAAAAGTAAAACTTAGCTGGACGGGAAGCAAAACCGACCTTATCGAACTAATCTACGCATTAGATACCGAAGGCTGTTTCAACAATGGGAAAGTGCCACTAATACAAATTGCCGCTTATTTCGAAAGTATATTCAATATAGACCTCGGCAACAATATCGCCCGGAATTTTTATGATATGCGTATCCGCAATCAGCCCACACCATTCCTTGACCGTCTGCGAGAAGAAATACGCAAACGGATGGAGAACTTTAAGCCGGGCGGAAAGAAAAAAGATAAGGATAAGGATAAAGACAGCCTATGAGTAATAACCTAACAACTAAAAAAGCATCATTCGGAACTCCAGAGCAAAAGGGAAATGTGACGATTTATCCCGCAGTTCCTGCCGAAGCACGGAGGCTGGCACGCGGACAGAAGATGCGTGCGGCTGCCTATGTGCGTGTTTCTACCGATTCTGCTGGTCAAGAGACCTCGCTTATTCTGCAAAAAGAATACTACGAAACGTATATCCAAAACAAACCGGATTATGAGTTTGCAGGGATATATGAGGACGATGGGATTACCGCTACCAGCGTAGAAAAAAGGAAAGGGTTTCTAAAAATGATGGAGGATTGCCAAGCCGGGAAAATAGACATTATCCTGACAAAGAGCATTTCACGGTTTGCAAGAAACACCGGCGATTTATTGTACTATGTGAATATGTTGAATGCTCTTAATCCACCGGTTGAAATTTATTTCGAGACAGATAGGATGTCCACTTTTGGAACATCCGGCGAGACGATCATTACACTTCTTGGCTTGTTTGCTCAAGAAGAATCACGCGCTAAAAGCGAAGCCGTCACGTGGGCGGTAGATAACCTTTTTGCGCAAGGAAAGTATTATGCTTTCCCCATTCTCGGATTTGACAAAGAAAAGGGGCGTGAAAATCCACTTATTATAAACAAAGAAGAAGCCAAAACCGTAAGACTTTGCTATGCAATGACCGTTCTGGGGTATTCATTTGGCGAAATAGCACAAACATTGAATATGCTTGGTCTTAAAAGCAAACTGGGCAATGTGCGCTGGAAAGCAAATGGTGTCATTGCCTTATTGTCTAATGAAAAAAATGCAGGAGATTTGAGAGCCAGAAAGACGGTAACGATAAACTACAAAACACATAAATCCAAAAAGAACGAGGGAGAAAAAGACCAGTATTATGCCACAGGGCATCACGAAGCAATCGTTCCGCCGTTGGCATACGATATTGCACTCCGAATAATAAAAAACAGAAATGGCAACTCTAAAGGAATACCTTTACTTAAAGCTGTTGCAGAAGGCGCGTTAAAAGGTTTTGTGGTTGTCAGTAAAAATGTGCGAGGCTATTTGTTGGACGATTATTCGGAAGTATCATATTCTGTATATGAAGAAGACGAATCTAAAGAAATCAGCATCCTTGCCGATAAAGCAAGCATATTCGATTTAAGAACTTACGATATAGTTTCGACTATTTCCTTTGATGACCGAACAAAACCGTCTTGCTCGATAAAAGGCAATAAGATTATCTTCAATTCAGCTTGCCGAAAAGCACTCGGAACGGATAAAGCGGAAATTTTGTTTCATCCGTCGCAAGCGATTCTGGCACTTCGAACTACTATCAGCGAAGTTCCTGCTGAATATATCAATGAAGTATCAATTGCGAAACCTGTCCATCTCTCACATTTTGCTCCCATCGCCTTAGAATCCGCAAGACTTGCGCCTGAATACCGATACCGCATATATGGTACACGGAGAACGAAAAACGGTGAGTACATTATGCTTTTCGATTTGCAAAACGCAGAAATAATACCCTCTAAAAAAGACACATACATATTGCCCGATAAATATGTTGGACGCTATGGCAATGGCTATTATGAAAACATTGCCGCCTGCGGTTTACACAAGATTGATATTGATGGTCTTTGGCAGGCATTGCACGAGAGTAGACCGACTGATTCGCTTGCAGGGCAGATAGTCGAACTTACGGAATTTTGCCAGAAAAGTTTGGCAGAGTTTGATTTATTGAAGAATATAACACCATGAATGATATGCAGAAAAACCTTTTTAACCCTGATAACGACAATGTTGCGAGTAATAACGAAAGCGCAGAAAATCGGTCGCAAGAAACTTACACTAAACCCGTATTGGACGGTAAGATTTCCTATATCGAACGAGAAGTTGATCGGTTTGATTATGACGGTTACGAGGTCGTTCGACGGGAATTGTTCTCGAAAGCAAATTGCCCGGCTGTTACTTTGAAATATGGTTCAGTTAATTTCAATGCTCGCGCAATCCGAAAACTCGATGAGTGCCGATTTATTCAAATCCTGATAAACTCTAAAAAGAAGCTGATGATTGCTAAACCTTGCATGGAGGACGAGAAAGATTCAGTGCAATGGAGTAAGATAGATAAGAAAGGTAAGGTAGGGACAAGGAAGATTACCGGCAAGGTTTTTACCGCACAGCTTTTTGATGATATGAAATGGAACATTAATACGACTATCAAAGTGTTAGGCACATTGCTTACCTGTAAAGGAGAGAAGATATTCGTATTTGACCTCATCAATGCAGAAGCTTACCTGAGTGTTTCGGCACCCAGCCCTGATAATCCGAAACGTCGCGAACGTGTTCCGTTCCTACCGCAGCATTGGCAGGGGAACTACGGACAAACCTACGAGGAAAGTAAAGTTGAGATAGTAAAGACTTTTGAGGATGTACCTGAAGGGTTTGTGAAAATTACACTTCCGCAAATGCCGTCTAAGAAGCAAGCGGAAGATAAAGTCGATTCAAACGAAAATAAAAATGAGGAGGCAAATTAATGGAAGATTATAGAAGCATACCTGATTCTGAGCTGACATACGGTAAAGACTGCCCGTATATTGATATACAATGGGAAAAAGGTAGAATTTTCATTTCTAATGCTGTATTTCGCCTAATCGGTAAACCAAGCGGAATACGTTTTTTGTGGAATGCCGGTAAGCGTTCAATTATAATTGAACCTACGAGTATTGATGATCCGGACGGTTTTCCGGTAATCGGGGCAACATACGCTAAATACGGCTCATTGCAAATAGGTTGCTCTACGCTTATACGCGAAATCTGGCCTGTGGTTGACTGGGATAAAACGCTACGCTTTAGGATTGTGCCTAAATACAACGAACAGTCCAACGTGGCGATATTTGAGTTAAAAGATGCTATTGCTTCTGAAATCCCCAGAAACAGACGAGGAGGCAGACCGCAAAAACCGCCTAAAACTGAGAGCAAATGATATGTATGGATTTTCTGAAAAACAAAATACAAATTAAACATCAAGGTATATGAAAAGAGTATTATTGTTGCCATTGTTCGCACTGTTACTCTCCTGTGGAGGTACTACAAGCAAATATGAAAAGCTGATTGCCGATGTTGTGCAAACAGACAAAGGTGTAAAAATCGACCTTAATTTTAAGGCTGACAAACTGGAAGAAATCAGGCAGGTAAGCATTGCCGACAGTATCAAAATTATTACCGATAGTTTTAATGCTGAAAAGGATAAACAACTGGCATCACTTGATAAAACAATCAGCGTATTTAATGCAAACATCGAAAAGGCAAAGGCTGCCAGCAGACCATCGCAAGTGATGATAGACTCTTATCAGTCCAGTATCGACAAAACTAACAAACAGATTGATGCGCTTAGAAAAAGTATTCCAGAAGGGCTTGCAAAGTATGAGAATAGGGATGCAAACGATATTTTGGTGATTGTCGTTCGCTGTACTTACACTATTGACGAAGCAATAGCAAATAAGAGGGCAACAGAAACATTCGATTTTTTTCTTTCACCGGACGGAACAATATGTTATTCCCAGAAAAGAGTAAAATAATAATTTTCCCGTAAAGTCCCAAAACACAAAAGGTTTTCCAACTCGGGAAACCTTTTGTGTTTATTATAGTCGAAAGAAACCATTTCAATCCTTTGCTAATTAGTATGGAAATTCTATCTTTGTAAACAGATAACAGAGTTATTTGAAAGCATGAAAAACTAAGTGTATCTAAGCACTTTATACTTACTTATCTACTGCCCGTTTCATGCGAGATTCTTCAAAAGTTGCTGATAGTCAATTAAATATTCTCAGACTACCACAAAGATAAAGAATATCTGAAAAGTAAAGATATACAGGCAGACTATTTTCTGTATAATAAAGGGGCTCATAAGAATCACTGATAGCCATAAGAATATATCATCAATAAATTATTTATATTTTCAAATAACAGAAAATAATCCTTATTTTTATGGATTAAATTTATCTTATAAGTAACATTTGACTACGCTTCGTTCCGTCGATTTTCAATTCAATTGTCACTTTACTGTTTACTGAAAAGGAACTCTCTCAAGTGGTAGCTTAAATGGAAGAGCGCCGATAGCAAAATCGGAGGATATGGGTTCAAGCCCCATCCACTTGACTATTTACAAAACAGAAGGGATGACGGCAACTATTTGATATAATATAGGTTAATTCATTAAATAAAAGTTCTTTTAGTTGATTTTTCTCTTTCATTTTATTATTTTCGCGACTCAAATGTTTTAATGAATATGAAATATTACAGTACAAACAAACAATCTGCGGATGTAAGCCTGCAGGAAGCGGTAGTAAAAGGGCTGGCTCCCGACAAGGGATTATATATGCCTGAAAAGATAAAGGTATTGCCTCAATCATTCTATGATAATATCGGCAATATGAGCTTTCAGGAAATAGCGTATATTGTAGCCGATGCCTTCTTTGGAGAAGATATAGAAGCAGATACGCTCAAACAGATTGTATATGATACGCTGAACTTTGACACACCTGTTGTGCATGTAAACGACAATATATACAGCCTGGAGCTGTTCCACGGCCCTACCCTTGCCTTCAAGGATGTTGGCGGACGCTTTATGGCACGCCTGCTGGGATACTTTATCCGGAAGCAGGGGCAAAAGGATGTAAAGGTGCTGGTAGCAACTTCCGGGGATACTGGGAGTGCCGTTGCCAACGGATTTCTGGGTGTTGACGGAATCCATGTGTATGTATTATACCCGAAAGGAAAAGTAAGCGCTATACAGGAATGCCAGTTTACCACATTGGGACAGAACATTACGGCTATCGAAGTAGACGGTACATTCGACGACTGCCAGGCTCTAGTCAAGACTGCCTTTCTGGATGATGAACTGAACAGCAAGTTGAACCTTACATCAGCTAACTCTATCAATGTAGCGCGGTTCCTGCCACAGGCATTTTATTATTTCTATGCTTATGCCCAGCTGGTAAGGCAGGGGAAGGCTCAGAATGTCGTTTTTTGCGTCCCTAGTGGCAACTTCGGCAACATTACGGCCGGACTTATCGCCAAACGTATGGGATTGCCTGTAAAGCGATTTATTGCAGCCAATAACAGCAACGACATTTTCTACGAATACCTGCAAACAGGGGAATACAACCCGCGCCCGTCTGTACAGACTATCGCCAATGCAATGGATGTGGGCGACCCGAGCAACTTTGTGCGCATACTCGACCTGTATGGCAAATCGGTAGAAGAGATAAGGAAAGATATTTTGGGTGAATGGTATAACGATGAGGAAATCAGAGAGATAGTAAAAAATACCTTCGACCGGACAGGCTATCTGCTCGATCCTCACGGGGCATGCGGCTATCAGGTATTGAAGGAGCAACTTGAAGCTGATGAAACGGGTATCTTTCTGGAAACGGCGCATCCAGCCAAGTTTCTGGAAACAGTAGAGTCCATCATAGGCAAGAAGGTAGATATACCCGAAAAGCTACAAGCCTTTATGAAAGGAGAGAAACAGAGTATAGAGATAGGTAATAGTTTCGATGAATTTAAGGGATTGTTGCTCAATTAAATAAAAAAGAGGATGTGTTGAAAGTGCAACACATCCTCTTTTGTTTTTTTGATTGTTCCCTAATCAGGCGGCTATTGTTTGTTTTTGGGTCAGGGTTGTTTTGTATATCACTGATTCTATTGTTATTATATCGCGACCCCGGTTCTGATGGTTGAGTTCATCGATACATTTACCCAGAAGTTCCGAATCAATAGGGAAGGGAGTTTCATCATTATCATTGAGCATCTTTCTATTTATAAGTAGATTAAGAGGACTCTTTACCTCACATTGGCTATACTGATAATATCGGAGAATACCCCGGCAGCCGTAACGCTTGCGCCGGCACCATATCCCTTTATTATCATTGGATATTCATTGTACCGTTCGGTCGTTATCTGGATGATATTGTTGCTGCCCTCCAGGTCGTAAAACGGATGATTTTGTCCTACCTCTTCTAATCCTACTTCACAGTTTCCCCGTTCATATTTGGCTACGAAGCGCAGGCGCTTATGCTCGTTTTCCAGTTTTTCGCGTCTTTCTTCAAAGATGGCGTCCTGTTCCCTTATGTTTGCCCAGAATTCTTCTATTGTACCGTCAAAGTATTCTTGCGGGATAAAGAGGTTCTTACTTACATCGGATTGCTCTACACGGTAGCCTGCCTCACGGGTAAGTATTACCAGTTTTCTTATAACGTCCATTCCGCTGAGGTCGATACGTGGGTCAGGTTCGGAGAATCCGCTTTCCTTTGCCATATAGATTGCCTTGCTGAAAGGTATATCGGCGCTGATCGTATTGAAAATAAAATTCAGGGTTCCCGATAGTACCGCTTCTATCTTTACGATTTTATCTCCCGAATTAACGAGGGAGTTCATCGTGTTTATAATTGGTAATCCTGCCCCTACGTTTGTTTCGAACAGGAATTTTATATTCCTTTCACGGGCAGTATTTTTCAGCTTCGCATAACTATCGTATGCCGAAGATGCCGCCACTTTGTTTGCGGTAACTACTGAAATACTGTGCGACAGAAGGTCGTCGTATATACGGGCTACATCTTCGCTTGCGGTGCAATCTACAAATACGGCATTGAATATATTCATATTCAGGATGCCGTCCTTTAGGATGTCGGGCGAACTTGGGATACCTTTTTCATCCAGTTCTTCTTTGTATCTGTTCAGATTAATGCCTTCGCGACAGAAAAGGGCTTTTCTTCCACGGGCTATTCCTACAACGTTCAGTTTTAAGCCATATTGCTGCATTAGTTTTGGTTGTTGCTGTCTTATCTGTTCGATGAGGTTTCCGCCTACAGTGCCTATACCTACAATGAAAAGGTTCAGCACTTTATAATCTGACAGGAAGAACGAATCGTGGATAGAGTTCAGGGCTTTGCGTAAGTGCTTGTTCTTGATGACAAAGGATATATTTACCTCGGAAGCTCCCTGCGCACAGGCAATGACGCTGATACCGCTTTTGCCCAGTGTTTCGAACAGGCGCCCCGCGATACCCGGTGTATATTTCATGTTTTCGCCGACAATAGCGACTGTGGCTAAGTCGGTTTCCAACTGTACACGGTTGATGCTTCCCAGTGCGATTTCCTTCGCAAACTCCTCTTCGAGTACATGGACTGCCAGATCGGCGTCGGCCGTACGCACCCCGATAGATGTACTGTTCTCTGATGATGCCTGCGATACTAAAAACACGCTGATACCGTTATTTGCAAGTGCCCTGAATATGCGGTAGTTTACTCCGATGATACCTACCATACCGAGCCCAAGCACAGTGATAAGGCATGTGTCGGATATGGAAGAAATTCCTTTTATCATTGCCTTGCCTTTCTTTATATCCCCATCGTGTGAGATATAGGTGCCCGGCGACTCCGGTTTGAAGGTATTTTTAATGCGGATAGGTATATTCTTATGATATACAGGGAAAATTGTCGGCGGATAAATGATCTTAGCCCCGAAGTTACAAAGTTCGGTAGCTTCGGTAAATGTGAGGTTTTCAATCACATGCGCCCCATTAATGACTTTAGGGTCGGCAGACATGAAGCCGTCTACATCCGACCATATCTCCAGGATATTGGCATCGAGGGCAGACGCGAATATGGCTGCGGTATAATCCGAGCCTCCACGCCCTAAGTTTGTGATTTCTCCGGTGGTCTTGCATGTGGATATATATCCGGCAACCAGAACCCTTTTTGAGGAATTATCGAAAGCATTGCGAATCAGCTTGTGTGATAATTCCATGTCGGGAATATGTTTTCCGAATGTAGAATCCGTCTTTACAAGCTGGGTTACATCCAGATATTGAAAGTCTGAAAAGGCATAGCTTATAATAAGGGACGACAGGCGTTCGCCATAACTGACGATCTTGTCGGAGGTTTTGGCTGACAGGTCGTTGATGAGGAATACACCCTTGAAGATGTTGCTAAGTTCTTCGAGCAGTTTATTTGTCTCTGCTTCCAGTTTGTAGCGTTGTTCCCCTGCGATATCCAGCTTGGCGACAACAGTAATATGCTGTTCGACAATTTCCCTGAATTCGCGTTCGTAGGAATAATCGCCAGCCGCTGCAAGGCTGGAGGTCAGCAACAGCTTATCTGTAATTCCCTTAAAGGCTGAAACGACTACTACAACGGGTTCTTCTACCGCGCTTATTATCTTTTTTACATTTGCTATATTAGCGGCGGAACCTACGGATGTGCCGCCGAATTTCAATACTTTCATTCGTTGTTAGATTCTTCTGATTTACGTAGTTTCGAGAATTTATCCTGATCGATAATGATTCTCTGCAAGTGTTCTTTATATTTGATGTTAGGTACTTGAGTTGCCGCGCGGCTCGATTTTACCGATTTGGTTTTTTTCGCACGGGGTGTACCTGTTATCTGAGCGATGGCCTCGGCCAGTAATGGCTCGGATGGGTCGCCCAGTTCGGTAAGGCCGCCTATCCATGCTGATAAAAGCGGAACCACTATGTCTACCTTATTCCCATCATCGTCATAGTAGTACCAACCAGACTGCATTGTGTAGCCTTCCGCCCATTCGGATACTTCCGAGTCAGGGACTAATCCGTTGATATAATTACCTTCTCCGTTGGCATCGGTCAATCGCGAGATGATAGGCTGTAACTGCCATTTGATTCTTTCGTTATCCGATTTTACGGTCATCGAGGCTTTGTCTTTACCTACAGTAGTCTCTCCAATCTGGTAAACTGTCATATACGGCTTTAAGCCATGTATAATCAATTCGCTGGCAGAAGCAGTGTAATTGGAAGTAAGTACATACAGCTTCGAAAGGGAAAGTTTGGGGATACTTAGGTTTGTGCCATATACCTTGTCCAGAAAATACTCATTCAGAGCATCTTTTCCATATTTACTGATAATAGAATCCTGAAAAGAGGTATTGTATTCTTCTTTTGCAAAAATATTGCTTGTTTTCCTGTTGGGTACCAATGCGCTGGCCAAGTCCATAGCTGATGTGAGGTAGCCTCCGGGATTGTAACGCAGGTCAAGCACAAAATCGGTAATTCCCTGGCTGTTCAGCGCGCTGATGCTTTCTATCAGTTCTATATCATATTCGTAGTTATCCAGATCATTTTCATCAGGTCCTCTTTCAAATCCGGTGTATGCCAGATAGCCTATTTTGGTTCCGGGAATAACCTTGCTGATAAACACGGGAGATTTTTTAGTTTCGTTCGCCTGTATTGTTTTCAGTGTTACCTGTTTACCCTGATTGTTGTATACCGACAGGTCTAACGATGTAACACCCTGAAGGATTGTCTCATAATTGCTACTGGTTATATCTGTTTTGTTTACTTGATATATTACCTGTCCTCTTTTCAGTCCTTTAGCTTCGGCGTCAGAGCCCGGATATACATAAAGTACAAATAAGCCGAGGGAACTGGATTTTGCATTATCATCAGGAGCGTATGACCTTGGCAGATACTCGAATCCCAGATTTGCTTCGGCAAGAAGAGCCTTTGTTTTTTTTGAAGTATCTTCTTCTATCCACGAAAAGCGATCGCCGTTTACATTTCCGTATCTGTAGAGGATACTATAGAAAAATGTTTCAGGATCTTTTGTATAATCCGGAGAAGCAGGTACCTTGGTATTCCACAAATAGAGGCTTTGCATTTTTCGGTATGCCCATTTATTCGTGAGTTCGGTATCGGTCAGCTCACCTGTTCCTGTAGGAGGATTTTCCGGATCTTTTCCATCATCGTTGCTGCTGTCGTTGCAAGCTGCCAGAGTCAGCATGAATATTGGTAATAGAAATATAAATTTTACTTTCATAAATATTTTTATAATGGGTATGATGTAGAATTTTGTCTACAAAATACCATGTTTTGCAAATATATGTATTTAATAGTTCTTCACAAAATTAATTCGCCTTTGCCCTGGCGTATAATCTCATGTTCTTCTTCTGTACAGTCTACAACGGTAGAACCTTCGATGCCACCGTAGCCACCATCAATCACAACGTCTACAGTATCCTGATATTTTTCATAAATCAGTTCGGGATCTGTTGTGTATTCAATTACTTCGTCTTCGTCTTTTATGGAGGTAGTCATTATGGGATTCCCTAAATTATAAACGAGTTCGCGGATAATATTATTATCAGGAATACGTATTCCGACTGTCTTTTTATTTTTATATATCTTGGGTAAAGATGATGTTGTATTCAGTATAAAGGTAAAAGGCCCGGGCAGATTCTTTTTCATCAGTTTAAATGTAGCGTTGTCTACCTTGGCGTATTCGCTGATATTGCTCAGGTCGTAGCAAATGATGGACAGGTTGCTTTTTGCGGGATTAATGTTCTTTATTTTACATATTTCCTCCACAGCCCGCACATTAAGGGCATCGCAGCCTATGGCATAGACCGTGTCGGTAGGGTAGATAATCAACCCTCCGTCCTGCAGGATTGATACTATCTTGTCAATCTCTTTCTGATTCGGATTTTCGTCGTACAATTTTACAAGCATATCGGCTAGTATATTTATAGGAATCAAAAGTAGTCATTTATATGAAAATTCTATATATTTGTAGAACAAACCCGTAAATATTTAAGTTATAAGAGAAAACAAAGAACTGAATTAACATATTAAAGAAAAGCGTTAGCTTTTATTCTTGTATTCGAAACTTAGGAAATTTCAAATGCACCAAGAGTAAGTAGTCGACGCTCACGCTGTCTATAAATCGGCGTGGGCTTACTTATTTGGTGCAAAGGTATCCTAAGACCTCGAATACGAATATAGTTAAAGTCCCACGCTTTTTTATTTGTAATCGCTTCTTAGGGACTTGCGGCAACAATATATGTGATATTATGAAAAAGAGATTTTCAATTTTAATGCGGACTTTACTTGTGTTTTGTTTAGTGTTTGCTGTTAGCTGTGGTGGTGATGATGGAGAGGATGGTGTTATTGACCCGGATAAAAGTGTTGCTGATCCGGAGGGAACGGTAGCCCTGTCGATGCGTAGTTCTGGAAACGGTAATACTTATCTATCACCACCCGAATGTTCTGGCTCGGTCTACATAGGAAGTGATGATAATTTTAACGGCTCTAGCTGGGAATTTTCCAGAATGACGGAAATGAAAGGATTAGGAAATATAACGAGTATACCGGGCTCGAACTGGGCTAGTGAGGTAGCTGTTACTCCCGGGTACGGTTATGTTGCTGTGAATGTAAATACAAGCGGCAATCGGGTAACCTATATGAGGATGTATATTATGGATTATATTGTGAGTACAGCAGGGGGCATAATTGGTGCAGAAGTAAAGTATCAGGTTCCCTTTAATGGCAATGCAACAAAAATGACCATAACGAAAGATGATGATAATGTATTTACTGTTACGCCGGCTGTATCGTGGAGTGTAAGCAGCGATGCTGCATGGTGCAAGGTAAATGTGATATCAAAGAATACATTTAAGATGACGTTGGATGATAAGGCTGCTTATGAAGGAAAAGAAGCTACAATAACCGTAAAGAGCGAGGGCTTGGAAGATGTAACGTATAAGGTTTCTCAGACGCCATTTATAACTGTTTCGGAGAGTACTTTTGATAGCCCTAATACTTCAAATAATAAATATTTTTCAATAAGTTCAAATATTACATGGGAAGCGGCTAGCAGCCAGGAATGGTGTAAGATTACCTATGCATCAGGGAATACGGGAACCTCTCAATTATCGTTGAATATTGAGGAGAACTTTCCGGGAAAGGCTGTCAGAGAAGCTATTATAACTTTAAAAGGAAAAGGGGATCAAGCTTCTGTAGAGTCAAAAATAACGATAAAGCAAGCGGCTGGAGATAAACCAGCAATAACTTTAGAGAAAGAGCTCTTGGAAGTAGCGAATACTTCTTCATCTAATTATATATACCTTGCATCAAATATTCCTTGGACTGCCACCAGTGATAAGGATTGGTGTACCATAAGTCCTGTGTCTGGGAATGGAAATACAAATACAAATCTGACAGTAAGCATTTCAGCCAACACAACGGAGACAAAGAGAGAGGCGATAATAACAGTTAAAGGAAGTGGAGATTATTCGTCTACAGAATCAAAACTTAAAATAACGCAAGAGGCCTTTTACTTTGGCGGAGGATCGGGCTCAGCTGCAAATCCATACCAGATAAAAACGGCCCAGCATTTAGATAATATGAGGAAATCCGGATCTGGATATTTTATATTAATGAATAATATTGATTTGAAATCTTTCTTGCAAAGTAAGGTTAACGGATGGGAACCTATAACTATTAATAATACAAATTCTCTTTATTTAGATGGTAAGGGATATAAAATAACCGGAATTTGGATCAATTCTTCAGCCCAAAATGTGGGTTTGTTTGGAAGCGGTTCAGTAAATGTTAGTAATTTGAATATCGAAATTGCTAGTGGTAAAAGTATTACTGGAAGCAATACAAATATTACTTCAAATACATATGTTGGAGGAATTATAGGACTAGGAAGTGGATATATTCGTAATTGTTCTGTAAAAGGGGCTGTGCATGCCTATAGTCTGGAAAGTCAAATTGTATATGTTGGTGCTATTACCGGATACAATTCTGGGTCTAAGATGTCAAATTGCACATCATCAGGAAGTGTGTCTGGCAAAGGCTATAATGTATTTGCAGGCGGTATTGGCGGCTATCTTTATGCTCCTTCCAATTGTTCTTCTACCGCGACCGTCAGTGCAGAGGCTTCGAAGGATAAATATGTTGGACAAATTACAGGAAATTTGGGTTATTAGATAAATGTAAAGAGCATCCCAGTCGACAGGATGCTCTTTTTTACCTTTAGTCCCCCCTTAGGAGGCTTACTTCTTCTCGATATAATCTTCAACAATTGCCTGAGTAAGCCCCATATTGGAGAATCCTCCATCGTGGAACAGGTTTTGCATGGTTACCATGCGCGTCAGGTCAGAGAACATGACGATACAATAGTCAGCACACGATTCCGCGCTGGCATTACCCAGTGGCGACATTTTTTCGGCAAAATCAAAGAATGCGTCCATTCCTCCGATACCTTGTCCGGCAGTAGTCAGCGTAGGCGACTGTGAAATTGTATTCACACGCACTTTCTTATCGCGTCCGTATACGTAACCAAAACTGCGTCCGAATGATTCAAGCAATGCCTTCGCATCAGCCATATCGTTATATCCTGTGAATGTACGTTGAGCAGCAATATGAGTAAGCGCCAGCACAGAGCCCCCTTCAGCTATCGCGTCAAGTTTTTTTGCCACCTGCATCATCTTGTGGAAAGAAATAGCTGAGATATCCAGAGTTTTGTCAAGAAATCCGTAATCGAGGTCGTCATATTCTCTTCCTTTGCGGAGGTTGAGCGACATACCGATGGAGTGAAGGACGAAGTCTATTTTGCCGCCTAGCGCTTCCATTGACTGAACGAATACTTGCTCAAGGTCTTCCACGCTTGTTGCATCGGCAGCTATAACTTTTGCATTTAGTTTTTCGCTTAAGGCCTTAGTTTCGCCCATTCTTACGGCTATGGGTGTATTTGAAAGTGTGATTGTAGCACCTTGCTCTACAGCTTTTTCCGCTACTTTCCATGCAATTGACTTTTCATTTAAAGCTCCGAAGACAATTCCTCTTTTACCTTTTAATAAATTGTTACTCATATCTATATTTTATTTATTGATTATTAGCTATTTATAAAAATAAGATGATAGCTTTTAATAATTTATCGCACAAAAATAGTAAAAATGTGCAATAATATACCCCGATTTGATTTAATTTTATGGAATTCGTTAAAAAAGTAGTCCTTCATGCACAGCAAGTGACAAAAAATAGAAACTTGTCCTTACCGTCCGCTTTTAATGCTAAGATGTGTATTTTGAGTAATTGCTGTCCCCTATAAGATTTTGCTTACATTTGCTACTTGTTAAAGCAAAAAAAGAGTCCGTCTCTTTATAAGTGACAGACAACCTGTTGAACTTATGACTGCAAATATAGGGCATCTCACCCTTTAATTTATTGCTTATTTCCGCACAATTATTATCCAATCACGCCTAAATGCCCGTTTTTTAAGATTTTTTTAGTATCTGCAAACACTCATTTTTCTCGCAACTTTTTCCTTGTAAGGTGCTTATTTACAGGTGTTTTACAAATGTTTTACAAATGGCTTAACGGAAAGTCGGATTTTTCTCTTTAAATTCGCTTGTATTTTATTGATATACAGATTATTATTCGGTGTCGATGGCGGCAAATCACTACTTTTTTGTTTGACAAATGTTGCACAAAGCTTTTTTGTTTCATTTTTCACTCTTGTAGCTATCTGATATACAGTCAATTGCATGGCGCATTTTCTGCTGTCTGTCACTTATAAAGAGACAGACTCGAAAACCCATCAGGAGACACTTCTTGTTTTTTGGCAAGAAGGCATATAAAGACGGTAGAAACGAAGCAAATAACAAATGTATTCACAACTACATTTCTATAGGAATATAGTATATCGCTATATACACAAAGGTCATATATCGTGCCCATCCGGTATATGTCCGGGAATGGGTATTTGCCTTTTTANAAAAGAAATAACAAATATAATTAAAAATCTAACATCCGGGGAGGGAACATCCGTATTGTCTTGTTTGTCTTCAACGTTATCTTATTTGTCTTCAATCGGTCTTTTACCGCTTGTGAAAGTCGTAAAAGAATACCTCCCCGTAATACACCCCCTCCTGCCTCCCCCAATAGGGGAGGTAGCGCGAGGCGGTCAAACCACCCCAGTCCCTGCAAGCGGTCAATACAAATCAAATTTAATTATAATAAACAAAACCTCTGCTTCTGAGGGTATTATTCATCTTTCCATCTCTCCTGTCTCCTCCCCTTTTGGGGGAGGCCGGGAGGGGGTGGCTTATAAACTACTTTTATGAAAACAACCAAGACACAAAACAAGCCGGCACGTAGTAAGCCCTTATGGCGGCAGGCAGCAGCCTTTCTAGCCTTGTTGCTGCTCGCGGCAGGAGCGGCAGCCCAGGTGACTATCGGGGCGGGGACGCCTCCACAGCCATTCTCTATCATGGAGATCATCTCCAATCAAAAGAGAGGCCTGCGCATGGCTCACCTGACTACCGACCAGCGCAACAGTATCACCACCTCCGCCTTCAAGGCCAACGCCGAAGCCAAAGGCCTGACCATCTACAATACGACTACCAACTGCATGGAGTTTTGGAGCGGCAGCAAATGGATCTCCACCTGTCAGGGCGAACCCTTCTCCATCCCTGCTACCGAAGGCGATGGCACATTCACCGGCAAGGTATGCTTCGACCTTGCACAGGGCAACGATGCCACCGGATACTGCGCCCCGCTGACCAGCCGCACAGCCAAAAAGGCCGATTTCAGCCTGACTACCGAGCAAGACCCCGCCATACAGACAGGGACAACGCCCTATACGGGAAACGCAACCCCTTACTCAGGCGTGCAGGTCTACACCTTTACCCCCCCGGCTGCCGTGAGCAACGTACGCTTCGGCTATGTAGACCCATCGGGCAAGGTGGTGGCAGGTATGGAGCCCAAAGCCGACTACAGTGGCAATAACATCTCTACTGCCTGCAAAGTGGCGGTAACCTACAAACCAACGCTGAACGATGACCTAAAAGGGCGGACTACTATTTATGCCCTGAAGACCGACCTGTATGTAGTCTACAACGATGCGGCGGACGGCACAGGCACAGATAAGTACCTGAAACTGGACATTACCCTGAGCGACTGCGCCTGCTGCGGAGCGATGGCGATCCCCTTCACCGGTAACCAGTCGCAGCTACAATGGCAAGCCTTTATGTGCTACAACCTGGGCGCCGACCAGAAGCTCGACCCCTTCACCTGGAAGTCGGACGGAAGAGATGTTGACAACGATATCAAAGGCTACCTGTACCAGTGGGGACGCCAAAGTGACGGGCATGAGAAACGCACTAGTTATGTAATCACATATCCAACACCAGCTACCAATAATCAAGCTACAGCTCCTGCTGAAGTGATAGGTAATTTTATAACAACCGATTCTTATACAAAGGATTGGCGCGATGGAGGTGAGGAAACTTCCCGTTGGGGTAATGGTACACAAAATGCCATAATGCCCAAGAGCAAAAACGATCCATGCCCTCCAGGCTGGAAAGTACCAACTCCACACCAGTGGGCTTCGATTTTCAGTGGAGATGGTGTGACTATTGGATTAATTAGTGCTGCAATAGCCAATATGTGGACTTGGTCCGACATTGGTGGCTGTATGGTTGGTGAAAATCTTTATTTACCAGGAGCAGACTTCCGTCTATGTTTGCAGGGCGATATCTTTAGTTCGTATAATGGTTACTACTGGAGTAGTACAGTTAATGGAGTGCAAGCGAATAATTTCCGTGTAATGTCAAATATTATTATAACAAAAGAGTCGAATTGCCGAGCTAACGCTTACTCCGTCCGTTGCGTGTTGGAATAAGCCCCTTCCGTTACCGTCCTTCGGGGTTGCACCCCCGAAGTTCTTACTATCAGGATTTGTAATCCCCCTACAGTAGAATATAAAATTTTATCATATACAGTCAATACTTAAAGAAATTAAAAATATGAAAACCAGTAAATTACTAAAACTTACAGTTGCAACCATCCTGTTATGCATGGGCACGAATACCTATGCGCAGGTGACCGTAGGCAGCAACAAAGCACCCGAAACCTTCTCGGCGCTCGAACTGATCTCGAACCAGAAAGCCGGCCTGCGCATGGCTCAGATGACTACCGCGAAGCGCAATGAAATGACTACCAACTTTGTTGGCACAGCCGAAGAAGAACTAGCCAAAGGACTGATTATCTACAATACGACCACCAACTGTATGGAGTTTTGGAGCGGCAGCAAATGGATCTCCACCTGCGATGGCGAACCCTTTACCATCCCTGCTACCGAAGGCGAAGGCACATTCACCGGCAAGGTATGCTTCGACCTGGCACAGGGCAACGATGCCACCGGCTACTGCGCCCCACTGACCAGCCGCACAGCCAAAAAGGCCGATTTCGGCCTGATTACCGAGCAAGACCCCGCCATACAGGCAGGGACAACGCCTTACACAGGAAACGCAACGCCTTACTCAGGCGTGCAGGTCTACACCTTTACCCCCTCGGCTGCCGTGAGCAATGTACGCTTCGGCTATGTAGACCCATCGGGCAAGGTGGTGGCAGGTATGGAGCCCAAAGCCGACTACAGTGGCAAAGACATCTCTACTGCCTGCAAAGTGGCGGTAACCTACAAACCAACGCTGAACGATGACCTAAAAGGGCGGACAACAATTTATGCCCTGAAGGCCGACCTGTATGTAGTCTACAACGATGCGGCGGACGGCACAGGCACAGATAAGTACCTGAAACTGGATATTACCCTGAGCGACTGCGCCTGCTGCGGGGCGATGGCGATCCCCTTCACCGGTAACCAGTCGCAGCTGCAATGGCAATCCTTTATGTGCTACAACCTGGGTGCCGACCAGAAGCTCGACCCCTTCACCTGGAAGTCGGACGGTGACGATGTAGACAACGATATCAAAGGCTACCTGTACCAGTGGGGACGCCAAAGTGACGGACATGAGAAACGTGCCAGCGAGACAACAACTACATTGGCTACCAATATTCAGGCTACAGCACCTGCTGATGTGGTAGGTAAGTTTATATTGGTAGGCAGTAGTGCTGAGAAGGACTGGTTGGCTGGAGGTGAAGAAAACTCCCGTTGGGGTGATGGCACACAGAATGCCGTGATGCCTAAAGCCAATAGCGACCCTTGCCCTCCCGGGTGGAAAGTGCCAACTACAGAACAATGGGAAGCTATTTACCGCAGTGGACCTGGTAGCCCCGAACAAGCCATAGCTAACAAATGGATCTGGACAGGCACAACGGTTATTACTGAAGGTGGTTTTATGATTGGTGAGAGCCTTTATTTGCCTGCGGCTGGAATTAGAGATGGCGGTCTTCCCCTTGTTGAGACTACAGGATCCTATTGGACGACAAACAAGCATACTGATAACAAACTAGAAATCAGACTAAACTTTACGCATGATATTATTTTTGCTAGATACTGGAGTACTCGAGATACGGGCCTTTCCGTCCGTTGCATACTGGAATAAGTCCTCTCGTCCTTCGGCGTTTGCAACCCCGAAGTTTTTACTATCAGGATTTGTAATCCGGCAAAAAAACAGGCTGTCACTTTTTATAGTACAGCCTGTTGTTTTTTCGTAGAAAATTGTCTTATATAAAGCGTTCTTTTATATAATCAGAGGAAAAAGGTAACAGAGAAAAGTAATGAAAAAAGTGTCACTATTGTCACTTTTTGCAGTACAAGTCCGCGAAGCGGGCTAATATGGATAACCACGGGTAAAACCCGTGGCAATAGCCGAAAGGAATAGACCGTCTCCGTAGGAGGCGAATGAGACTGGTTTTCGCTATTTGCCTCCTACGGAGACATTGTCTTTCAGTCAGTCCCTGGAGGGTGTGTCAAAACTAAGAAATTGACGCATCCTCTTTCTTTTTGTGGGATTTATCTTCTTTCTTTTTTACGCTGCCCATTTTGCTTGGTTCATGGTAAGCCTTCGGTCTGCCTCATCTTTTACAAGATTTATATAGTTTTTACCTTTACGGAGAGATTTAACGATAAATTAAGGAGCCATCAGTTTATG
>NZ_QVMO01000076.1 GCF_010501055.1 Dysgonomonas sp. 521 | reverse complement strand
GCTTAAGAAAAAAACGGTAATTTTGTCAGACTAATTTGCACAGTGAGTGGGTGGGTATCACCGGAATCACTGGGTGGGTATCGCCGGAATATGCACCCTTCTTCTGTTGCACTCTGGAATAGTCTTTTGAGTTGTATATATATTTCGTGGCATCCGTCTAAATAGCTAGTTAATTGCTCTGGTGTTTTAGATGTCAGTTTCCTATCTGTATTTGATAAGTGAATAATCGAATTAACTCCATTACGGAAACGCCCTATTATTTGTATTGCTTCTGTTTCGGGGTCTATCATAGAGTGTTTAGCATAAAATAAATCTGATATGATTACAACAATAGGTTGTATATCCAAATCAATATCAACGGCAGAAAAGAAACGGCTAGTAAAGAAGTTGTATTGGAATAATTTAGTATTTCCTTTTTTATCTAATTCCAGATTAGAATAAGCATTAATACTCTTATCTATTTGCTTTAGTTTATCAACACTATCTTTAGAGCAAAAAACTTGCGATTGTTCTTTTAACCCGAACTTATCTATAATAGAATGTATTGTATCGGTTGAGTTTAAGAATATACACAATGGCTTATTATTATTTTGGCACATCTCCAATAGTTTACGAAAAACAGAAACGACATTGTTTGTAGTAACTAGCTGCATTTTCTTTTTATAATCAAATAGAGGTTTGATTTTTATTACTTCAAAATTCTGATTCTGGAAACGTGGGTCGCTGGGTAAGATAGGAGTTGCAGAAACAAAAGCCTTATTCTCAAACAGGAAAAAATCTTCAATCGGGAAAGCTATTGTACTTCTGTAACTTATATCTTTTATAATCTTATCGCACTCGTCAAACAGTAACATATAATCTTTATAATAGTCTATTTGTAAGGCGTTCATTGCCCTGATTACTTTAAAGAAACTTTCGGGGGTAGTCATTAGCTTTTTGAATTTTCCTTCTTTTAATGGTTGTAACAAATAATCAATTACATTATCAGTTGTTACGCCTTCATATACTCCGAATAAATCCCCTTTATGTTTTCTCTCTTTTCCTTTGATTACAGGAACATTAGGCTCAATAATAATAGAATGTCTTTTGGATTTAATTTCTAAAGTAGTAGCACCAAGTCCGGGTAAAGTTTTTGAAAGGATTGTATTTGTGGGTATCTCTTTTATCACATCTTCTAAAAATTGACCTTCATTTATTTCTAAATATTCTGTATTTAATTCATAATACATTTGGTCTTGAAAATCTATACCTAATTTTGAATTCATCATAATTTAAATGTTTTATAAGGCACATAAATAGCTTGATACATTATTATGTACCTTGATTATTTAATATGTTAATTGAAAGAAAGGGCAGGCGGGAATTGCCCGCCCTTAGATTGGAGATTAAGCGTTAAGGTGCGCTTTTAGTTCTGGATTACGGTAAGGCTTGTAAATAATAACCCCTTTGTTGTAGTAACTTGAAACTGTTTGCCCTGTGGTGGTATGGGTATTATTCATTGTCTTGCCTTGTGCCTTTTCTGCGAGATACAACTCAAATTCAAGATTCTTTACTTTATCATTGAAATCTTGTAGTCCATCTGCATTGATTCCCGAAATTGTACATTCACGCCCTGTTAAAGAAGTAATCACATAGTTAAGAATCTGGTCGTTTACATAGAGTGAGAAACTTTCTCTGTCTTCTCCTTTCTTCGTTGCGATTACCCACATATATGCTTCTCCTTTACTGTTTGTTTTCGGTTGAATCATAAAGTAATAACCCATTTTAATAAGCCTGTCGAACATTTCTAATGATGGTTGGTTACTCAATCTTTCTGATTCTTCAACGTTACTTAAATCAATGTTTAATTTGAAATTTAAACCCTCTGATACTGAAATTTGATTCTTTTCCATTTTTGTAATTCTTTTTAATTATTGATTTATTTTACTTTGTCAGTAAGTTGCGCAACCGTTTGACAATACAAATGTATGGAGAGGGCAAAGCATAGGAAAGGAGTAATTAAACCCAAAATTGAGGTCAATTACTCCTTTAAATATAAAATGCTGTAAATTATGCGATTATCCTATTTATTACAGATTGGATAGGTTATATTTTCTTAGTGGTTGGTTTAGTCTTTCAAGTTCGTTTTCTGGTTGTTTTTCCTTAATTTCTGAAAAGGTAGTGCGCCAAGGTAGATTCCATTTAGGAGTATAATTGCGTTTAATCATATCTTTTAAGTTATCCCTAATATCAATAACTGTAAATTCATTTTCTATATGTAAATAGTCTAGGTATTTAAGGATAAATTCGCAAATCTCATTACTTATTTTTACTTTGAAATCTTTGAATTGTAAATGGTGGTTGTATAATAGTTGATATGTTCCCCATATTATAATCATTGTATAAGGGTCTTTTGATTTTCTTCCTGCTTTTCCTTTAGGGGGTAACAGTTTGTTTATCTTTTCTAGTGTGAGGTCTGGAAAGCGGTTTTTAAAATATTCTTCCATATCATCCAGAAACCATGCTGCTGTATTTATATCTATTTTGTCCTGTTTGTAGGTAAGTGTTATTTTATCCCCTTTGTGTTTATACTTCTTTGATTCTAGTATTATCCTGTATAGAGATAGCATTTCTGGATAAATAGAATTATGAAGGACTGATTTATATTCTAAGTCAAATGCTTCTATAAGTATGGAGTTATTAAATAGGTTGTTTTTCTGTTTGTAATAGATGTAACCCATATAGTCTAAACAGAGATATACAAGATAGTCTTTTTTAATTCTTTCCTTATCTTCTCCTTCAAAATTAAAATATTGAGGGTGTTCGTCTGCTATGTCTTTATATGGATAATCAGAGTTTGTGAAAAACATCTGTTTTCTGATAGTCTGCTTTTGCTATTCCGTTTTCGATAGTTATATAATCTATTCCGCTATTTTCAACTATATGTTTGATTTCATCTATTAGCATTGAAGAATCAAAGTCATAATATTGCTGCAATAAGGGTTCTATTTCTTGTAGAAAAAAGGATTGGATATAAAATATTGATTCTTCTGACATAAGGATAAAGTTTTGACAAATGTAAAAAATAAGACCGCTTCGGATAAGAAACGGTCTATTCTATTTTAAATTATTTTCTTTCTATTAATGATTCATAGATAATAAAACGAATATATTCACTTGCTTCAATATCATTCTCTGTTAATAGATCCATCTTTTTAAATAAGCTTAAAAGCTGTATCATATTTGTAACTGTATGATTATCTAGCATTTTTTGAACATTATGTTTGTATTTTTTAAATCCTTCATTTCTTGCCGCATCAACCTTTTTTCTAACTAAATGAATTATTTGTAATGGATTAGTAATTTTTGCAATTTCACTAATCAAATTAAATAAGTCATCATGTATTTTTGCCGAATTCTCTATTTCAACCAATTTTTCTACAAACGTTTGAGGTGTTGTACTGTGTGCTATTGCTAAAATATTACTTTTTATTTTGGGTCTAGACCCTAATGGTTGAATAATAATTTCTTGAAGTTTTTTTTCTGAATCGACAAATTCTATATTACTTATAGCATCAAATTTTAATGCTTCTCGCTTTACTTCATCATTGGAAACTTCAATAATATTTTTTATATATCCAAGTCCTTTCAATTCTCTTTTATTGTCCTCTTCAACAAAAATCCGAATATATGATTCATTATATTCAATTCTATTTAAAGAATAGGTAACGCCTAACTCTTTCATTCTGGAATGAAGTGTTAATAAAGCAATTACAATTGTTACATTGTTATCATAATTATTATACCTGCTTAATGAAATAATAGCACGAACAAATAAATCATCATTATGAAGATCATGTAATATTCTATATTTACGATTTTCTTTTCCTTTTTCTTTTTGTTTTAGTAGTTCAAGATTGTATAATAAAATATCACTCAATTCATTTTTCATTAACTCACTAGCATATTTATCCATGCCATATAACCAAGAAAAGAAATCGCTTTTTGATGAATATTTGGTTTTTGCTTCCAAAGAAGTCATGCCTAATTCCGTAAAATACTCATTCTCTGAAAGATTATTAAATTGCAATATAAAATCTTCATCATTATGAACATCAATGTCATTCAATGAACTAATGAGGTCTTCTTTATAAAATCTTTCATTAATACCTTTTTGGATTTCTACTAACTTTCTAGCTCCAGTAATATTTATGAAATCCTTTTCTAGTTTATCTATCTTTAAGGCTTTTAATAAAGCTTTAATTAAATCATCTTCCCTATCCAATAGTTCTAGTAACTCTTGAACCGATAATCCATCATCATTTAATTGTGATTTTAAAACATGTTTAATACTAAAGTCAGCCATACCTTTAGGTTTTTTTTGTTAATTACTCATTTTAACAAAAATAATAATAAAAAGGAGAATATTATGCTATTCTCCTAAATAAATCATTGGGTTACAACAAATTCTTCATTGCTTCATCAATTTGGCTGTTTTCAAAGCTATCTAAATAAATTTGAGTAGTCTTTAAATCGCTATGTCCTAAAGTTTCTCCAATCAAAGCGATATTTACGCCAGAGTTCTTCAATACAGTTGCATAACTGTGTCTGCTAACATAGGTAGTGAGATTCACTTCAATGCTTGTTATCTGTGATATTTTCTTTAAATACCTATTCACTTTCAATATGACTTTCTTCTTCCTGTTATATTGCTGCATCTTAGTTTTATGTATGGTATGATTAAGAATAGGAAAGATATACTCATTGTTAGAATCAATATATTTCTTTATAATCTCTTTAGCTTCATCCGATATAGGTACATTTATTTTCCTATGTGTTTTTTGTCTTACATACATAAGCCTGTCATTTGTTATATTAGACTGTTTTAGATTAGCCATATCAGAGAAACTAATACCACCGCATAAGTAACTAAATACAAATAAATCCCTGCTTAACTGTACATATTCTTTCTCTTTAGATAGGTCAGTATTCATTATGACTTTTACATTATCCTTAGATATAGCCCTTTTCTCTGTTTTGATGCTGAATTTAGACACTTTAAAGTCATCGAAAGGGTATGTCTCTCTTTTAGCATGTTTTCTCTCAATGGCTTTGTTATATGTACTTCTCAATGTCCTAAAGTATAAGTTCATTGAGTTTTCCTTGCAGTCTTTTAGTCTAAGAAACTTCTCATAGCCTAATAGAAACTCCATATCAATATCAGAGAATGGTATATCCAATTTGTTCTTATAATATACTTCTAAAGACCTTAGAGAGTCTTTGTAAACTCTGGAATTGCCTATTTTACCTGCTAATTCCATTTCTTGCACTAATTCATTATAGAACTCCTGTACAGTTTTTAGCGTCTGTCTAACCTTTGGCTTTATAAGAGTAGATGCTGTAAATTCTTTTTCTTCCGCTTTTAGTTCTAGGATTTTCTTTTGATATTCAGACTTTTTATCTATGATTATCTTTTCAATGTAAACTCTATTAGGACAATTTGTTTTGGGTTGATTTTTATTGAAGTCCCAATAGTCTGGTTTTACTGATATGCCTAAACTTTTGTACTTAGTTTTTCTGTCCTTACAGATTCTAATCATTATAGGACTTTCTCCATTTGATAACTTTTTTCCTCTAAAACAAATTACATTTACTGTTGTACTCATGATTCTTTTGGTTGAATCATGGTTAAAACACTGGTTAAAACAAAATACTTAAAACCCTCTATTCAAGCCATTTTCATGGTTCAAACATTTTACTGAAAAATCAATATAATTTTCCTGTAATTTTAATATTGAAATGATAAACTTCTAATTTTCACGACTAAGGCAAGTTGCTCAAATCTGTTTTCTATAAAAGATCTCAAGAAAACACTATTTTTACCACTCTGATAAACAGCTATTTGCAAATTCTCTTTAAAAAATCTTCTCAAAGCTATTGCAGGATTGAAATCCTTATCCTATCTTTGCATCGCATTTGAGAGATAATGCAGCCTCAAAAATGGTGTGGTAGTTCAGCTGGTTAGAATACCTGCCTGTCACGCAGGGGGTCGCGGGTTCGAGTCCCGTCCATACCGCCCTAAGGCCTGATAATCACTTGATTGTCAGGCTTTTATTTTTCGCTGTATTGCGCTTGTGTTGCAAATTTGCTCTTGTCCCATTCCTTTCCCGTTATTGTGGAATACAGAAAAATATCCGAAATTATAAACAAAATAATTATTTTTGCAGAACGGACAGCTATTCTGTCTGTTGATTATATATGGGAATTTGGCTTATCGTTTTCATCCTTGCGGAAATTGTGTTATTTCTGCTATATATCTATTTTCTGAAAAAGCATCCGGTATTATATATGCCGTTTGATTATCAATATAGGGTACTAAAACGTGCGTATCGGGCATATAAATCTGTTAGAGAAGGAAAGAAACTATACAGCGTCTTCGCTGATGATTTTTTATTCGCCTACAAACGTTCCCTTGAGAGAAAGGCTAGTTCGGAAGAATTGACCGTTGCCAATCGTGTCTGTAATATCATCGAGAACCACAAGGAAAAGGTTGAACGGTATTTTTCCGGAAAGTTCAGTTATTCAGACTACTTGAACCTTAAAAGCGAATATGACTTGTTTCAGGCACAAGTTATAGAGGCACAAAACGAAGAAACTACTTCTGATAATCATGCCAAATCCAAGTTCTCTGTAACACTTCGTCAAAAGATTCTGTTATTTGAGAGTCTATTTCGTGTCTGTAAGGTGGATGCAAGCAATTCTGACAAAGCCCGTTTTATCCGCAATTTATTAGAAGTCGAACCTAATACTAAGGATATTGCCAATACAAATACCTATAAAATTTTGAAGACTAACAACAAGGAATTGCTCGTCAAAGGAGAAATCAAGGCACGAATCAAGGACTATACATATATTGTTGAGCAGTTAGAATATCTCGGATTAGAAAAGGAGAAGACGCTAATCCTCAATGAAATCAATGAATTAAGAAATTCTATAGAAGAATAATTTCAAAAACATCTTGATAATCTGATTTTTGGGGTGTCCTTTGGGGTACCCCATCGCTTTTTGCACTCGCTACATTCGCACCGTGAATTTGCCACAAGGCAAACATTAGTAATTAATCTCAAAAATGCGAATTATGCGAAAAGCGTTTAAAAAATTCTGGCTAAAATCAGAAAATGAGGAAGCTGTTGAGAACAGTATTCTCGAAGAACAAGCGTCGCCTGTTGATAAGGCGATAAGTAACCTAATCAAGATGAAAGAGGCAACCAAACTTCTAAAAGCCTCTGCGCCCACTGTCCGTAAATACGCCCGGCTCGGTTATTACAAAGAATACCGCTTTGGGGAGAAGCTGGTTTTCTATGATAAAGAGGAGATTTTAAACTTTATCCTAAATAGATGTAGAACGACAGAAGAATCTTGATCCCGATGAAAGAGAAAACAGATTCTTCTGTCCGTCAATCCAAAAATGAGCGGATTGAGGCATACTTGCAGGAGAAATACGATTTCCGTTTTAATGTGATAAAATCCAAACCGGAGTATCACACAAAGAATGACAATAATCCGTTTCAGCCTGTTACCAAGTTTGCCCTCAATTCTTTCAAACGACGGATTGATACAGAGCTGGGCATTTCTACATCGGCAGACAATATTCGAACTATCCTCGAAAGCGACTTTTCGCCAAAGGTGCATCCGGTAAAAGACTATTTTCGGCAATTGCCTCGTCTTCAACCTGAAGTGAATCAATACATCCTCCAATTAGCGCAGACCGTAACCACCGGCAATCCTGATAAATGGGACGAATATCTTACCAAATGGTTAATAGGCGTTGGTGCCAATGCGCTGGAAGATGTAGGTTGTCAGAATCATACTTGTTTGGTATTAACCGGAGAACAGGGACGGTTCAAGACAACATGGCTAGACCACCTTTGTCCGCAGTCGCTAAAAAGTTATCTGTTTACCGGAAAGATAGACCCGCAGAATAAAGATGTATTGACGATGATTGCCGAATACCTGTTTATCAATATCGATGACCAGTTAAAAGCCCTGAATAAGCGGGACGAAAACGAATTAAAGAATCTGATAACGACTCCGGCTGTTAAATATCGTCGTCCTTATGATGTGTATATTGAAGAATATCCACATTTAGCCAGCTTCATGGCATCGGTCAATGGTAATGATTTTCTGACTGATCCGACTGGCAGTCGTAGGTTCTTGCCGTTCGAGGTTATCAGTATCGACATCAAAACAGCGGAGCAAATCAATATGGATAATGTATTCTCCGAAGTGATGTGGCTTTTGGATAATGGCTATCGCTATTGGTTTGTCGAGGAAGAAATTACGGAGCTGCACAGGCTTAGCCAACAATTCCACGTACAGACTACCGAATATGAAATGCTACTGAAAGGATTCGAGAAGCCGGAAGCCGATGAAGAATGTTATATGACTACTTCGGAGGTATTAAGCTACTTACAGGCATACACTTTGGTAAAACTGTCCGAAAAGCGAATGGGCGAAGCTCTGCGTAAAGCTGAATTTGAACGGCTTTCCAAGCGATTGACGAAAGGAGGTAATCCGGTTCAATGCTACCGGATAAAGAAAATCAAGCCGAATCCATTCTTCGACCGTGATATATAGAAATATAGATATGGATTATTCTTCTTACTACCTTACTACAATCATATATAATCCAGTGAAAGAAAAAGGATTAAGTCGTAGTAAGAAGCAAAATCCGCATCTTACTCTCATCCTACTACCTTACTACAGAGTAGTAGTTACTACAAAACATAATCATACTACATAAAAACAATTGATTATCAGCTCAATACATAGATTTGTTTGTGTAGTAAGTAAAACAGCTAAAAAATAAGAAAATGAAAAATTCAAATTATATAAGTATAAAGCAATATCTTGAAAATAAAGGAATCAATCCGGTAAAAGACCGGGGATATTACGGAATGTATCTCTCCCCTTTGAGGAATGACAGCAATCCTAGTTTCAAAGTTGATTATGATAAAGATTTATGGTACGACTTCGGTACTAATGAGGGCGGTTCGATTGTTGACCTCGTGATGAAGTTGGAAAATTGTTCGCTGGCAGAAGCACTCCGACAATTGGAAAATTCTTTTTCCTTTCATCGGAATGACACTTTGCCTATTTTTCCTAAACTAGAAAGCCGAGAATCGGCACTAACCATTACGGATATAAAACCGCTTGCTCACCCTGCTTTGCTTGATTACCTGAAAGAACGGAGTATAAATGCCGACATAGCGAAACAGCATTGTTCGGAAATCCATTATTCCATTGCGGACAAACCTTATTTCGCAGTCGGCTTTCGGAACGATGCCGGAGGATGGGAGCTTCGGAACAGATATTTCAAAGGAAGTACTACTCCAAAGAATATAACAACCATAAACAACGGTAACAATGCAGTTATGCTATTCGAGGGCTTCATAGACTTTCTTTCTTGTCTTTCATTAAAACAGAACGCTTCGCCCACAATCGATTCGGCAATATTAAACTCAATCGCCAATCTTCCGAAAGCGATTCCATTTCTTCAAACCCATCAAACAATACACGCCTTTTTAGATAACGATGAAGGCGGAAAGCGGGCTGTTCAGAGTTTAAGCCCGGTCTGTAAAGAAGTAATCGACCAGTCTGTTTTCTATCGAGACCATAAAGACCTGAACGATTACTGGCGGGATAAATCCAACCTACAAAAACAACCTGAAAAGAATAGAGCCGCCGTCCTGATTAAGCGGCAAGTTCCAATGAACCGACACTGCGGAGCGAGCGCAGAGCAAACTCGTTTGACTCTGCCGAGCCGTGAGGAGGAAAAGCCTGTAAAGCTTAAAAAGAAAGGGCGCAGCTTATAAGCTAACCTAATGTGCGAAGTGCATTGCAAGACGTCAGTTTGTTACCACAAACTGCGCTTGCTGCCTGAACCGCTTTCGCTGGCGGGGAAACTGCAATCGCTTCGCTCTCGACAGTTTTTTGAACTAAATAATGAAGAGAAGAAATGAAAAATACCTATATAAAGTTCCGTTGTACGGAATCAGAGAAAGAGAGAATCGAGGGCATGGCTGAAAGGTCAGGAGTAACCCTTTCCGAGTATTGCCGGCAACAATGTCTAACTGGCCGGATACTTGCCAGCCCGAAGCTAAGCCCGGAAGAGATTTCATACTTCCGGGAACTGAAAGAACATAATAATGCCATTGCCCGGCTCGCCAATCTTATACGGAACAAAGATCCGCAATTAGTAATCGCTATTGCAGAATATCTGGAACAATCCCGACAGTTGTATAACCGATTCTTTTAAGCATATGATTGGGAAAGGAAAAGCAATAGCACACGGAGGTAATGCGATTGACTACGCCTTGCGTGAGGGCAAACTGGATAAGATAGTTGGCAGGAATATGATTGAGAGTGATGCACCTGCCGATATTCTCCGGGAGTTTGAAATGGTTAATCAGCACAACTACCGATGCAAAAACAAGTATATGCGATATGAGATAGGTATATCTCCACAGGATATAGATAAACTAAAGTCGGGAGATATGATGAAAATTGCCCGGACATTTGCTAATAAAATGGGATTGCAGAATCATCAGTGGATAGCTTGTACGCATAAAGATACAGGGAAACCACATATCCACTTGATTGCTAACCGGATCGGAGTTGACGGCAAAGTATTCGATACAACCTTTATGAGCAACCGTTCGGCAAAGATAGCGGAAGAGATAAGCCGTGATATGGGATTAACGATTGCCAAAGATGTTCATAAGCAAAAAGAGCATCAGGAAGCTTATACAGACCCGGTACGCCAACAAGCAAAGGATAAACTCCAGCAGATTGCTTATTATGAACTGTTCAAAAATACCAGTTTAGAAGGCTTCTTGTATGGATTAGAGAAAGAGGGTGTCGGGATTGAGCCTGCAAAGAATAAACAAGGTAAAACCTATGGAATCCGATTCACTTACGAGGGGCAAACATTCAAAGCTTCGGAGATCGGACGGGAGTTCGGATTCCGATCGCTTGCGGGGAATTTTTCTTCTTCTTCACTAAAAGAGAATCCTTTACAACAGGTTCAACAGAACCATAATCAAGATACGAACAATCAACAATCCTATTCAGGAGGAAGTTCCGGTATAGCTTCGCTATTGGCGGACTTGTTTACTCCCAATAGGCACAATCCTGAAGAAGAAGACAATACATTGAAACATAAAAAGAAGAAACCAAAAAAACGATATTATGGACGACAACAATAGGAACTCCAAACGTAGAAATAAGTTTGCAGGGAAAGAAAATATTTCCCGTGAGACAGTAGATAGTATTCTGTCAGGGCAAATTGATCAGCTTCGAGAAATATCCCGTGTAAATGAAGGAACAGCAAGCAAAATACAAAAGAGCGTGAATACCCTTTATGAAAAACGAATTAGCATTGATACAACTAAGTTTGAGCAATTAAACCGGAGTTTTATCTATGAAATGGAAAGTAAGCTCCGAAAGGTAAAACAACCATCCAAAGGCTTGAAGTGGTATATTGCGATGTGGATAATCACTTTGGTTTCGGCTTTTCTTTCCGGGTATTTCATTCATGAATATAGAGAATGGAAAGAGAAAGCGGTGTATTGGTTTCAGATGTATGAGAAAAAACAATAGGGCGAGAATAAATAAAACCACCTTCATTAGGTGGTTTTATTATATTAGATATAATTCTATTATCTCTGTAAATACTCATTTTTAAGCATCGAATAGTATAAACGATCTACATATTTCCCTTCCATGAAAAAGAAATCACGCAAAGTTCCTTCGTATGTAAAATTGCACTTACGAATAACCCCTTGTGATGCTATATTCCCCTCCTTATGGCAAACCTGGACTTTATGGAAATTGACCTCATTGAAACAAAAACCCAAAATTGCTTTTACCGCTTCGGTTGCATAACCTTTTCTATGGAATTGTTTCCCTAAAGCATATTCTATTTCACAAAAATGGTTCTTGTCATTTACTAGAAAAATAGCAATTTGTCCAATGCAAATGCCTGATTTTTTCTCAACAATAGCCCAACGATAGTAATCGGGATGTTCATAAGAAGAAATATACTGTTCTAAAACGAAATTTCAGTTTATTACTGCAAATCATTAGTGTCCCGTTAGAATCAGGACACTAATGATGTTCACTATAGAGTTTCTTTCGAGTGGATGTGGAGAAAGTATCAAAGTTCCTTTGGATATCAACGTGCATCTTGTCGCCTTGAAAATCAAACACCAAGTTGACCGCACTCATCCAATTGACAAAATGGAGCTGGACTTCCAACTGATTACGACTGATCCATGCGTAAGCACTACCTACCAGAAATGGAGTGGGCACATTGCTGAAACTGCCCAGCGTAGATCGACGAGCATTCGGAGGATAAAAACAGATGGGAGAGGTTTCCCATTTCTGATAACCTAAAGCAATTTTAGTCTCTTTCCCCTCTGTACCGGTTATATAAAAGGATAATCCTTTCTTGGCAGATTCAAGACGTAGAGAAGCCCATCCTAATGTATTATCCTCCAGATTGAAGTCCATTGACTGTATTTTCTTCATCATGGAAGAATACGCCTTCCCTTTTGGTAGTGCATGCGAATATTTCCGCCATCTCTTTTCCCATTTGTTTGAAAGGTTTTCTGTAATAGGCGTTTCAGAGACGTGAGGCATAAGTATGTCCCATATATAGCCCTGTTCTTTTCCACCGTTGCCTGTCAGACATTGAGTGACGGTGATGACCATTGCTTTATCCGGAATAACAATGATATATTGTCCATACGCCCCATCTGCACGCGATGCGCCAGGATAAGCACACATCCACATTTGGTATCCGTAATCGTCGCCATTGGGCACATCTACTTGTCGAGCTGTCATCTCTTCAACCCATGCCGCTGGTAGCAACTGCATTCCATTCCACTCCCCTTTGTTCAGCAACAACTGCCCGAATTTGGCCAACGACTCGGGCTGCAAGTACAAGCCCCAACCTCCCGAATTAATGCCTTCAGGACTTTCTTCCCAATAAGCCTCAGTAATACCTAAGGGTTGGAAAAGGTGCTGTCGCAGGTAGTCCATCATTTTCATTCCTGTGACTCGTTGAATGATGGCCGAAAGCAAATACGTGTTGATAGAGTCGTATGCGAAACGTTTCCCTGGTTCAGCCACCATAGGATGATGCAAATACCACTCTATCCAATGGGTAGCAAATGTGCGCATCTTCGTATCTAGCTCAAACCCGGAAGTCATCGTCAGCAGATCTCTGACTGTAATATCGGCTAACCATGCAGATATGGAGTCGGGCAAAAATTCAGGGAAGAAGGCAGCAAGTCGGTCGTCAAGCCTTAAACGGTTTTCCATGATGGCAATACCTACCGCAGCAGCAGTAAACGTCTTCGAACAAGAAAACAACTGATGGCCATATTCTGCCTTAAAAGGTGCCGGATACATTTCTGCGATGACTTTCCCATGTCTCAGTACCATCACGCTGTGAATCTCCGTATCAGGGAAAGCCATCAGCGAATCGAACAAAGCGGTTATCTTATCCGAAGGGACTCCTTGTGATTCGGGTGTGCACCGTTCCAGAACATTTACTTGACCATACATCTGCATCACCGCATATATGCTGGTCAAAAAGATTAAAAGAATACGTTTCATAATAATTATTCATTTTCTTGTCTGACAATTCGGTAGCTTGTACCCAAAGCAGGGTCGCCTCCCGTGTATTTCACCCATCCCGGATATTCGGCCATAGGCATCTGTCCCTGGGTTTTCAGCATGGTTGCATAAAGGATTTCTTGCGGATATTGACCCGTGCTGCACCATCTGTCAAGCCAATCAAGATAGTCCATTTTCACGCCTCGTCCGTGGGTTGCATCCGGCATGATGTAGAATTTGCAGAAAGCATCGGTCTTCTCTTGCCCATATTTATCCACATAACCTTTGTATTGCTCTATCAATTGCCAAGGGCTCATCGACATGTCCATCCATCCGGAAAACAAAATAAGCTTTCCGCCGTGAGCGATAAAATCATCGAAATCGGGACTGTTGGCATCATAGCGTGCTGAAGCGTCCATCAGCATACGGTACAATTTCTCGTCAGGATGGAAATAGTCATGTGCTATAAGTTTCCAGGTAGGGTCTTTGGCGAAGAAATATTTGAAGATGCCGTCGGCTCTGTCTCCGTGATGCACGTTGTATCGGGTGTCAAGCGGTTCGCGCGGCACCTCACTCGGACCTAAATCCATCATACCACCTTCCAGAGCCGAACAGCCCTTGTAGGTTTTCATTCCGTTTTTCATGGCATAATCCAAACTGAAGCCATTGGCATAAATGTCTATCGTGGCCATTTGGGCATCTGTGAGGTGGTATTTGTTTCTGATGATATTCAGGAAGTTGTCTCGGTTACGCTTGGCTGCGAATATGTTGCAGACCATTCCGTCTTCTATTCCATCCCATTTGTCGTATAGCGAGAGTGCATCTTGTTGTATGCCCCTTACGGTTTCTTCGTCAATATATCCGTCAGAATGTGGATAAGAGTCAGGATCATAGCTTTTGTAAACAGCTTGTGAGAGGATAGCTCCCCACAGTCGGGCCAGTACATAGTTGGAAGCCGGTTGCGCGCAGAATATGCCGTCGTAGTACTTGCCGTAAGTGGTGGCGCATTCTAAAGCTTCGCGTCCTCCCGTAGAGCAACCTGCAAAATAATTGAACACAGGTTCTTGCCCATAAAAATGGTTCACCACATAGCGCATCGCGTCATGAGCCTTGATCAGATGTAGCCGGATATAATTGTTCAAAGACTCCTCGTTGGAGGCAAACGAAGCATCCATGCCGCTGTCTGACTGATGTCCCGAATCATCTCCATAGACCACATAGCCGGCATCGATGGGTATCACGCTACCGAATGCCGATGCGCCAAGCACGTTAGGGATAGAACCATTGTTGGCTCCTCCTCCAAGTTGCAGACTCCTTCCGTTCCACAGCATTGGCAACAGCATCTCCCACTCGATGTTTGGGGCATCGGGATCAACAGGACGGATGATGCCTATCACATCTACGTAAAAAGTACCTGCATCTGTTTTCTTTGTTTCAACCGAAACTACGACTCCGCCATTACAGGTTTCCTTAAAGAACTGTGAGGGAATGACCAAACCGTTTAAGTCCGCTGCTTTTTTCCTGGGCTCAATGACTGTTTGCGAAGCCGGTTTACAACGTACTGCAGGTTGGGCTTGAGGAAAAGCCTCTTGACTATGAAATCCCACAAAGGCAAGGTAAACCGTTAGGATAAATCTCTTGATATCTACGTTAATTAATTTCTTTTTCATTCTAAAATACTCATTAGTGTCCCGTTAAATTTGGGACGAGTTAAATATTAATCAAATAGCCCCGGAATGAGGGGAGAATCGAGTTCTTTGACATCGTTGAATTTAGTCTTATCGAACAAGTCTGTCAGCTGCGTTTTGTCCGTAAGTGATATGCTTAGGATAAAACTTGTTTGAGCGACCTCTTTAACAAAACTAATTTCAAAAATATCAAAGAACGAAGCGGTTCAAGTGAACCAAATTTATTTAATTTTTAATCGTCCATTTTTTAGTGGACAGTAATGGTATATTCCAATTAATTACTATTGATTATTTTGCATTTAACAAACTATTCTCCAATTTCCTTTTTGATAAAATTCTCCAAGACTTTCTTATCGGGTAACTGTACTAAGTATTTGGAAACAAATAGTTGATTGTCCATACCGGAAGTGGCATATTTCGCCAAAGCCTCGCCTTTGCTTCCGCAAAGGATAAGTCCGATAGGGGGATTATCTCCGTCCGACATTTCATTGTCTTTATAATAATTCAGATAGACATTCATTTGCCCAGCATCGGCATGGTCAAACTTGCCAATTTTCAAATCAATCAGAATGTGGCTTTTCAGAATACGATGATAGAAAACCAAGTCGATACGGTAGTGAGTGTTGTCAAATGTGATTCGTTTCTGGCGCGCTTCGAAACAAAATCCGGTACCGAGTTCTATCAGGAATTTTTGTAAATGATCTAAGATAGCTTGTTCCAATTCTGATTCGCTATATTCCGAACGTTCTTCCAATCCAAGAAATTCCAAGAAGTACGGATCGCGAATAACATCTATGCTTTGAGCCGGTTTTTGATTCTTGAATTTACTAATAATAGTTTCTTTGTTTTTAGACAAGCCAGTTCGGACATATAAAGCTGTATTGATGGCACGTTCCAATTCTCTAACATTCCAATTGTTTTTTATTGTTTCCACTTCATAGAATAGTCGTTCAAGAGGGTCATCAAACCTAATCAGTTCTATAAAATGGGTAAAACTCAATTGAGACAGAAGCGTTTCGGGAGAAATTGGATACTCATCTTGTAATTCGGCGGTCATTGACCCCCGAATTGGAATTGGCAAGCGTTCTTGTAATTCGGGGGTTATTGAACCCCGAATTTGAGGATATGTATTATAAAATGTACGACAAGAACGTAAGGATCTGACATCCAATCCTTTTATTCCTTTTGCTTTTATCTTCTTCGCCATTTCTTCGAGCAGACGAGTCCCATATTGCGCCCGGTCTTCCCCATTTTGTTCAAACTCAACAATATAACAGCCAACCAGCCAGTTCCGGATAGTTAGATTGAGATTAACTACTTTCTTGGCGTTTAATTGTAATTGACAATGTGTTTGATAAACATTATCAATTAGTTGGTCGAAACTTTGATGTTTTACTATCATTGAATTTTGAATTATGGGACAAAGGTAATGAATTCATGTGGATTACGATTGCTTATTCAGGCTGTTTCTCAATGCTTTCAATCTGTTTGCCGCTTGCATATTGTCTACCTTAATATATCGCATAAATGCTGCTGGGCTTTTATGCCCGGATATTCGCATAAGTTCCTCGGCTGGAAAACCGGAGAGATACATATTGGTACAGAATGACCTCCGGCAAGTATGCGAAGACATCATTTCCCATTTCTCATGAACCTCTTTGACACGGAGATTCCCTTTCTTGCGAACAATCTCTACCTTTTGTTTTAGTTTGGCTTTCTTACCAAGTTCTTTCAGGCGTTCGTTAAACTTATAGCTGGGTATTTTTGGCAGGTCATAATCATATTTTTCCAAAATCTCTGGCACATAGTCAATCATCGGAATAATAACCGCTTTGTGAACTTTACGTTGTTTTAGGTTGATAGTTTCGTTGGCAACATCAATATGTTCCGGACTAAGTGTGGATAGGTCACTGTATCGCAATCCAGTGAAACACCCTACGATAAATACATCTCGAATCTCTTCCAATTCTTTGTCGTCCGAAAGACTGAGCTTATAAATCTCAGCAAGTTCATTCTCGTTTAAGTAAATAGCATCGGTTTCTTCTTCAACGACCTTGAAATGAGTAAGGTCAACTGCAGGGATAGTCCCTTTGGCTATTTGGTAATTAACGAATCCCTTCAATAGCCGGATAACCTTTCCAGCAGAGTTTGTCAGTAAGCCAATTGTTCCGTCTGGCTTCTCCGCCTTGTAGAAAAGATAATCCATAAATTCATTATAGAATTTCAGATTGAGATTTCGGAACGTAATAGGTTGTGATGAATGTTCCTTGAAATTGGTCAGATGCTTTTTTAAGGATTTATAGTCTTTTATCTGGTCGGCAGAAACCTTGCCTTTTTTCTCTTCAATGTAAAGTTCCAATGTTTCGAACATGTTTACCCGATTAGAGCGTTGTTCGTACTCTCGGTTCTTTTCCAGTTCAAGCAACACAAAATCCACAATAGGGTCTATACCGTTGTCTTTAGCGTAGGTTAATATCTCACCCAGCTTCGATGTGATTTTCGTCAAAGCAGAATCGATCTCTTCAAATTCAGGACAAGCACGTTTTATCCAACGCTTTTTATCATCCCAATGGTCGGGCTTGATATTATATCCGGTAGATATAAGTGTACGCTTTGTGCGATTGTAATTGTAGCGCACATACAAAGGAGTCTTTCCGTCTCCGGAGACATAATTTGGTTTGATGTAGGGATAATATAAATTTGCCATACCGCTAAATTTATTGTGTTGCATTTGTGTTGCAAATCTATAAAAACTATTCGAAATAAGCAAAAAATATTAGAAGCTAAAATGTTTATAATGCTGATATTCAGCAACTATTAGAAAGTATTGAAAACTATTAGAAAACAAATAGAGTCCCGTCCATACCGCCAAAAGCCTACGACAAGAGGCGACAAAAATAGGTTAAGCCCTACAATATCAATGTATTGTAGGGTTTTTCTTTTTGTGTACTAAGACAAGATAGGACACGATTTGGACACTAAAAGACAAAAGTAATCCCCCAAAGTGTTCACCCTACGAACAAAAGTGTTCACCCTTTATTTTTTTTGCTAATAAGTTGTTATTCAACAGATAGTGTTTGAGGTCGAGAAACTGAAATACATATCAGTTCACGGTGAACACAATTTGGCATCGCCCCGTCCTTTATAGGCATCACATAATTTACTCACAAGCGGCAAGCTGTGGATAATTTTGTCCAATTTTAAAAATGAGTAATTATGAAGAGTACATTTAGTGTTATTTTTTATGTCCGTAGAGACAAAATGAAGAGTGATGGCACCCTCCCTATTTTTTGTGGATTAACGATTAATAAGAAAAGGGTAAGTTTCAACATTAAAACAAGTGTAACACCCAACATTTGGGATGCAAGCACGAGTAGAGCCTCCGGCAAATCAAAACAAGCCACTGATATTAATCGGATTATTGACAAATATGTCATGCTGCTCCATGAGAAACATGATGAAATTTTTGATCGAAACGGGATTGTAGATGCTGAAGAATTAAAGAATTCTATTTTAGGAAATTCAACTTCTACAAATGGTGTTCCCATTTATCTATTACAGGTTTATAAGCAACACAATGATGAGATGGAAAAACTGGTTGGGACAAAGTATTCCCCGGCCATTTTACAGAAATATAAATGTGTCTATAAAAAGATTCAGGATTTTCTTTCTTTGAAATATAACAAGTCTGATATTAAATTGAAGGAAATTCGTCATAGCTTCCTAACCGATTTCGAAACATATCTAAGAGTCGAAGGTAAGTGTCAAACAAATACTGTTGGCCGCAATATGAGACTCTTGAAGAAGATAATCAATATAGCCAAAAACAATGGCTGGATATTAGTCGATCCTTATGCAAACTACAAAATTCACTTTGAGAAAACAGATAGAGGTTTTCTAAAAGAAGAAGAATTGAAAGCAATTATTGATAAGGAATTCTCTATAGAACGATTAAGGCATGTTCGTGACGTATTTGTTTTTGCCGCGTTCACGGGATTGGCTTATTCCGACATTCACGAACTGACATATGAGGATATAAAGACAAATTTCGATAATCGTCTGTGGATTATGAAAAAGCGAATAAAGACCGGAACAGATATTACAGTTCCTCTTATGGATATTCCTTTATCTATAATAGAACGATATAGAGGTAAGCAGAAGAACGGGAAAGTTTTGCCCACAATGTGTAATCAGAAGATGAATAGTTACTTGAAAGAAATAGCAGATGTGTGCGGAATTGAGAAAAATTTAACATTTCATGTAGCAAGACATACAAAATCTACTTTATGGCTGAGAATAAGCGAGTTACAAGGCTGTTTTTTTTGATAGGTAACGATTTAGAAACCAGCGAACCTCTGCGATTTGCGCCATTTTGCATAAAGACAAAGAACGACTCTCATTTACAAAGTTACATAAAATTATTCTGTCGAAGAAAACTATAGGCTTCTTTCTTCCATATTGTATCTTCCGACATAGGAAACTTTTTCCAGCACAAAAAATAAGATGTGCATAGGTTATGCAAGTTTTCTACCGAAAATATTTGAAAAATATTTTTGAGAGAACCGAAGGCTTGAACTTGCTTAACCGTCAAATGCGCATCTTTAACTTGTGCAGGAAAAACTTCCTAAACAAAAACCCACAGCGTAAAGCTGCGGGCTTATCTATTTACTAATATATGAAATTTAAACTAATTCAGGTTCATCCGACGGTCTACCTTTTCTTTTCATGAATTGTTCGACTTCTGAAGCTTTATAACAATAGTTCGTTATAAAAACAGCTTTTTTAAGCGGCAATAGTCCCATATTGTTTTAGTTCATTAATTATCCGCTTATTTTTTTTAGAGTTTGGGT
>NZ_QVMO01000075.1 GCF_010501055.1 Dysgonomonas sp. 521 | reverse complement strand
CATGGAGACGTGTACGTACGGTTCGGAGGCGAGTGCTTGGAAACCTACCACTGTGAAAGGGGGCAAGGCGCCGGGTGCTTAGCCTATGGGCAGATTGCGAGTGCGAAAATACCGCTCTCCCGTATGATTAGTCCACAATTATATTGGGTGATGTCGGGCGATGAATTTACGCTGGATATTAATAATCCGGACGACCCTAAGATGTTGGTGGTAGGTAATAATCCCGACCGCCAAAATATCTATGGTGCAGCGTTGGGATTGTACAACAGTCGCATTGTGAAGCTGATTAACAAAAAGGGGCAACTCAAATCTTCGGTTATCATTGACGAGTTGCCGACTATTTACTTTAAGGGACTTGACAACCTGATAGCCACCGCCCGGAGCAACAAAGTTGCCGTGCTATTGGGCTTTCAGGATTTTTCGCAGCTAAAGCGCGACTATGGCGATAAGGAAGCGGCTGTCGTGATGAACACCGTAGGCAATATCTTTTCCGGTCAGGTAGTCGGCGATACGGCGAAAACGCTTTCCGACCGTTTCGGGAAAGTGTTACAGAAACGCCAGTCGATGACGATAAACCGTAATGATAAATCGACTTCCATTTCTACCCAAATGGATAGTCTGATACCACCGTCTAAAATATCCAATCTTACACAGGGTATGTTTGTTGGTGCGGTAGCGGATAATTTCGATGAGCGTATTGAGCAGAAGATTTTTCATTGTGAAATCGTAGTCGATAACGAGCGTGTTTCTGCTGAAACGAAGGCGTACCGCAAAATACCCGTTATCACCAATTTTGTAGATGAAAACGGCGTTGATCGCATGAAAGAAATGATTAAGGAGAATTACGACCGGATTAAAGCCGAAGCTAAACAGATTGTAGTTGATGAGTTAGAGCGCATTCGTAATGATGAGAACTTGCGGCATTTGTTACCGAAAAAAGAAGATGAATAGTTTCTATTACAACAATTAATGACAATAAAGAGGATAGTCGATTTTTACTGGCTATCCTCTCTCTTTTTCTGTAATTTATTGATAATATTTGTTGCATTCGCCTGAAAGAATTGCCTAAGGGTAGCATCGTTCTTTAAAGTGATATTATGCTCTTCTTCAAGGTAAACTATCATTCGTTTCTTTATTTCAACCAATTCACTTTCATTCAGTAATTTATCCGAATATTCCAGATGTTCGGTAATCGCCGAATAAATATAATCCCTTAGCACCATTTTCTCATAGCTATCGAGTTCAGAAAATTTCTTTTTCTCGGAAAATACAGGAAGGTAGTCTATAGCAGCAGCATCGAAAAATATATCTTCATTCTCTATATCGAATGAACCTTCCGAATCTCCTTTTGAAGTATTCCACCCTAATATATCTTTGGCAAGTTCAGCAGCTTCGGGGTACTTTGTGCTTCTTGCATATTTTCTAAGTAGTTCCCAATCCGCTTTCGACCGGGGATATTTCCCGGCAATGCCTAAGATACGGTTTATATACTGCATCTCATTTTTCTTTTCCTGCGGCAGAGCATCGCATTCTTTACAGATATGCTTTGCGTGTCCTTTGCCACTGAATTTTTCGTTGGCTTTGTGTGCCCCGCAGATTTTACAGTAATGTCCCGGCAATTTCTTTTTACTCATTATTTGTATCGTATAAAACTTCACAAAAGTACGGTTCTTTTCCGGTTTGAATAGCAAAACAGGAAGGCAAAAACATCCCGATTTTCAAAACTTCCCCAGACAACCCCGGACACAAGCATCCACCGCCTTAAATCCTTGCAGTCAATCCATTACTTAGCCTTACTTTCGTTCTGCATTACTATTAATGCAGAATAAAAACACATTTATTATGGACGAAAAAAAAGTAAAAAATGAAGAGCCTAAAGTCTTTCTGACACAAGGCGAAGATGGCAAACTTAAAGTCATCGCAGGAGAACAGGACGGCAAGCTAAAAACGGTCGATCCCAAGAAAGAGAATGCCGACCAGTTTATGAAGATTGATACCAACGGCAATGCGTTGGAGAATTTCTTCAAGAAGTTTTCGGCACAGTTCAGCCACCCATCGCACACGGGCGTTTATGCTGTTACCGCATCTGCCGTAGATAAGGTTGCGGCTTTCCTCGACAAACTAATCCGTATCGACCACAAAGACAAGGCACTCGACCCGTACCGTGTCAAATTTGACGGTAAGATACGCATAGAGGTAGAGTTTACAGGCAAGTATCAACCCTTAGACCTGAATAAGCTCAACTGGAAAGAAGTTGAAAAGTTGGGAGTTTCCGGTGAGAGCTTGCAGGATGCTCTCAAAGCAATGGTTTACGGACATAAGTCGCCCGGTCTGGTCGATATTAAGCCTGCCGTTGACGGACAGGAATTTCCCATGCAAGCCCGCTTATCACTGGAACAGCAACCGGACGGCAGCATCAAAATCGCTACCCATCCCAAACAGGAACAGCCCGATTTTGAAAAGCCGTTCATGGGAGTTGTCTTTACCGAGCAGGATAAAGAGCAGTTCCAAAAGACAGGACATGGCGGGCGTGTGTTCGATCTCGAACCCATAGCCGGAGGCGAAAAAGTGCCTTCGCTTATCTCCCTTGACAAACTTACCAACCGCTTTGAGGCTATGGCGCTGAAGGATATTTATATTCCGCAGACCTTGAAAAATGCCCCACTTTCCGAAGAACAACAGCAAGGATTGAAAGAGGGTAAAGCCGTTTGGATTGAGGGTATGGATAAGAAAGTGAAACAAGGCGAACAACCTTCAAAGATTGACCGCTTCGTTCAGTACAACGCCGCCAGTAAAAACTTTGATTTCAAGTTCAGCGATGAGCAACGCCAGCAGTTCAATCAAGAGCGGCGAGCCAAGCAGGGCGAGGGGCAGGAACAAAAAATGCCTAAAGCCCGCAAACTCAGTGAGATATGGGTCTATTCCAAACAGGGCGGCGTACAACTTTCCCGTGAGGATTTCGACAAGCTGTGTAACAAAGAACCTGTCTTTGTCAAGGACATGGAATCACAGAAACCCAAACAACAGGCGGATGCTTCGGGAACGCAAAAGGTTGAAGCTACCGACCAGAAAGGGCAGAAGTACAATGCGTGGGTATGGATTGACGAAAACAGAGGGAAAGTTCGCCATACCACGAAGCACCCCGATCAGGTACGGGCTATTGAAGCGAAGCAAGCGGCGCAGAATACACAGAACATCAAACCCGCAGCCGAGAGCAAAACGCAGGTCGCCGTCAATAACGAGGGTAAGACCAACGAAGCGACCAAACATTCCACCGAACCGCTAAAGAAAGGGCAGTCGCAGCCTACCGAAAAGCAAGCGGAGAAAAAAGAGCAGAGGCAGGAACAGAAACAATCCCCTGCCGCTCCGAAGAAAGGGAAAGGGCGTAAAATGTAATCCATTATTCAAACCACTAAAAAATCAATGTTAAAATGAAAATTATAATTGCAGAAAAACCGTCTGTGGCTAAGAGTATAGCAGCCATAGTCGGCGCAAACAATAAAAAAGATGGCTATATAGAGGGTAACGGGTATGCCGTTACGTGGGCTTTCGGGCATTTGGTCGGGCTTGCCATGCCGGAGCATTACGGCATCGAGGGCTTTAAGCGTGAGAACCTGCCGATACTCCCGAAAGAATTTAAGCTGTTGCCCCGTCAGGTAAAAGAGGGCAAGGAGTATAAGAATGACCCCGGCGTGATGAAACAGCTTAAAGTAATCAAAGAGTTGTTCAATCTTGGGGATGAAATTATCGTGGCTACCGATGCCGGACGTGAAGGAGAACTCATATTCCGCTATATATTTGAGTATATAGGCAGTTCACTTCCGTTTCGCCGTTTGTGGATAAGTTCGCTTACCGATCGTGCCATCCGAGACGGATTCCAAACCCTCCGTCCCGGAAGTGATTACGATAACCTGTATGCTTCGGCGAAAGCCCGCAGTACCGCTGACTGGTTAGTAGGACTGAATGCAAGTCAGGCACTTTCTATTTCGGCAGGTTATGGTGTCTGGTCGCTCGGCAGGGTGCAGACCCCGACACTGGCGATTATTTGCAGCCGTTACCTTGAAAACAAGGATTTCAAGCCGCAAACCTATTTCCGCCTGAAACTCCACACGGCGAAAGATGCTGTGGCATTTCCCGCCCTTTCGGTGGATAAGTTCGTTACCCGAACCATTGCCGAAGAAGTTACGGCACAGGTCAAAGCTGCCGGAGCGGTTAATATTACAGGCGTAGAGCGTAAAGAGGTCAAACAGGAACCGCCCTTGCTGTATGACCTTACCACGCTTCAAAAGGAAGCCAATAGCAAGCATGGCTTTTCGGCAGATAAGACCCTGACGATAGCACAGGCATTATATGAAGCGAAAAAAATATCGTACCCACGAACAGGTAGCCGATATATCTCCGAAGATGTACTGGAGGAAATACCGCACCTGATCGCTATGCTTCGTTCGCATCCTCTTTTTGGTGCGTATATCGACAGCAGGTTCGATACAACGCTTAATACCCGTTCGGTGGACAATACGAAAGTTACCGACCACCATGCGCTGATTATTACAGAAGATCCGGCTACCGGATTATCCAAAGATGAACAGCTTATCTACGATATGGTTGCCGGGCGTATGCTTGAAGCCTTCGGCGAACGTTGCATCAAAGAGAACACCACCGTTTCGCTTGACGCAGGCGGTGTACACTTTTCATGCAAAGGAAGCGTTACGCTCGTCCCCGGTTGGAGGTCAGTGTTTAACTCTAAGGACGAGCCAAACGATGAGGTCGATACGGCAGTTTTACCCGCCCTCATTGAAGACGATAGCCTGTCTATCCGTGATTGCGAGATACAGGAGAAGCAAACCAAGCCCCGCCCGCTTCACACGGAAAGTTCGTTGCTTGCGGCTATGGAAAGTGCAGGCAAAGAGGTAGAGAATGAAGAAGAACGCGAAGCGATGAAGGATTGCGGTATCGGAACACCCGCCACCCGTGCAAGCATTATCGAAACGTTGTTTTCGCGTGAATATATCGTACGTGAAAAGAAATCCCTTGTCCCGACAAACAAGGGGCTGGTGGTCTATCTGGCGGTAAAGGATAAGAAGATAGCGGACGTTGCTATGACAGGGCAATGGGAACAAGCCCTGAATAAGATCGCATCGGGCGATATGGAGGCTTCGACATTCCATAAAGCAATAGAGGTTTATGCTTCGCAGATAACGGCGGAATTGCTTGATATGACTTTTGAACGGCAGAGTAACCGCCAGTCATACCCTTGCCCGAAATGCAAGAGCGGGAATGTGGTTATCTATAATAAAGTCGCCAAGTGTCAGAATGAAAACTGCGGGCTTACCGTGTGGCGTTCCATTGCTAAAAAGGAACTGACGGACGGGCAACTGACAGACCTTTTGATGAACGGCAAGACTGCCCTTATTAAAGGTTTCGTAAGCAGTAAAACAGGAAGCACTTTCGAGGCAGCAGTCAAGTTCGATGCGGACTATAAAACGGTCTTTGAGTTCCCACAGAATAAAGGTGGTAGCAAAAAACGACGTTCTAAGTAAAATCTTCATTATCTTTTCATAAGATACTCACGCTCGACAATGCTAAAATGAATTTTGCACTGTTCTCGCTTAATCGTATCTTTGCCACTGAAAGACTTTGTTTTACGATTCGGAATAGTCGTTTAACATTGATCTTTTAGTGGTGGGCATCCGGGGCAAGGCTTCGGATGCCTTTTTTTCGTCCATATCAAAGGCTCACATTTGTATATAAAGCGACATTGTTTTCCCCTATATATCGGGTATTCCCAATCTTATACTATTAACGGTTCTGCTTTCGTCCGGTTGAAACGGCAGCTTCTTTTATCTTCCTTATCGGTTATGGCAGGCACCCACTCATGAATTAAGCACCTTCATTCATAAGCGTAAGTAGTATAAATCCGGCATTTCAAATTATCCACCTTAATACATACGGCATCGCCCAAGAGGGTTATTTTCTATCATGGCGCAAAGGTGTTTACGGAATCTTTACGGGCAGTAAAGTACAAGCCTTGCAGGTTCCCGGAAAAATCTCCACGCTGTATAAATTCAGGGTAGTATTTTGTCCGTGAATACTTGACAGCCCTAATTCCTACACCGGAAATGCACCTGAATAAAAAATCAACCCGGCAATGCCGATTAAAAATTAAGGTTATGGAAAATATATCAGAAGCACGGATTTATGTAGGAACTTACGCTAAGTATAATGAAGGTTCAATAGAAGGCAAGTGGTTAGACCTTTCGGATTATTCCGATAAAGAAGAATTTTATGAGGCTTGCCGCGAGTTACACAAGGACGAACAAGACCCTGAATTAATGTTTCAGGATTGGGAATATATACCCTCCGGTTTAATACAGGAAAGTTGGCTGTCTGATAACATCTTTGAAATTATCGAAGCCATAGACGATATGGACGATGATAAAAAAGCAGCATTCGAGGTTTGGCTGAACCACGAAAGCTACGATCTTAGTTCCAAAGATATAAACGACCTTATTTCCTCTTTCGAGGATGACTTTCAGGGCGCGTATAAAGATGAAGAAGATTATGCGTATGAAGTCGTTGAAGAATGCTACGACCTGCCGGAATTTGCGAAAACTTACTTTGACTATGAAAAGTTCGCCCGCGATTTGTTTATGACCGACTACTGGTTCGATGACGGTTATGTGTTCCGGCACTCATAACTGAACCGGAAACAGTTTTTAAGGCGGAGCAATCCGCCTTTTTTAGTGTTTGTCAGTCATAAATAATCAACCCCGCTCTATCTCACGACAAAACGGGGTTTCAACAATGGATCAATCAAGAAAAACTAACCGGATGGTTCAGGTTCAAGTTCTGTTTCACTGTCATTATCGCCTTTGGCGAAATGGTCGCGTATGAATTTTTCTACATTTTTCTCTGTGTAGAATATCTTATGGTGAATGGTTATGTAGGTCAGTTCACCCGCAGAGCGGTAGCGTTGCAATGTCCGTTTGCTCACATTCAGCAGTTGGCACAAATCCTGATTATCCAAAAGCCGTTCGCCATTCAATACGTTATGTCGTCCGCTCATTATATCCATAAATTTATCCAACCGGTCGAAACGCCCCATGAATTGCTCGAACCATTCCCGCATCCAATCTCTTAATCCTTCGTTTTCCTCACTCATGGCTTGCCTCCTTCCGTTTTATTATTCCTTATCACACGACCGGATAACAGACGTTTAACCTCTGCCAACGTGTATCTCGCTTTACCGCCCCGAATGGAATATGTTATTTCTCCATTACTGCGTAATCGCTGCATAGTACGTTTACTTACCTGCAATATGGTTGCGGCTTCTTGGTCGCTTACCCAAATTTCCGAAGGATCGGGTTGCGGGGCTGATTTCTCTTTCGCCTGCTTTTTTATATCGGAATGAATACATTCGATTTTTCGCACCAGCCTTTTGTACGCTTCCGATTCTATCGTTATTACTTTCATATTTGCAACTTATTGATTCACTGCAAAGTTCGGGTGTTTCTCAATAGTCGCTAACGAGGTCGGTATGACTTTTCTTGAATATATTTTTCAATTGACTTATTTACAATGAATTAAAAGTGGATTCTTCATTGAAAAGTGGTAATAAAAAACAGGAAAAGGTCGGTATAATACGGATTATACGCTAAAACACCCGATTTTGACCTAAATTAGCATCAAAATCGGGCGTTCTATTAAAAATACCGACATCGGTATCCGTTATTTTCTTCCCATACGCCGTAGTAGGGCGTTTCTTAGTTTATCAAGAAATGGTGTAGGTGTATTCCGTATTTTCAGGTCATCGAAACTTCGTGAGAGGTTACGGTCTAACTGAATATTGAATACATTTTGGATATAGTCAAACAGTTGTGTTTGTGGTACTTTTCCGAATATTCCTGCGCAGTCCCATGAGAAGATTTGTTCCTGTAATTCCGCTTTACTTCCCATCCATGTTATTTTGGTGGCAGGAAAACCATTAGTGAAAATTTTAATCCCATTGTCTTTCAGTAGTTCTATTTCGTCCATTAAATAAGCAGAAAGCATATCATTCGCCAAAATTTTTGCAACCTTAAAATCGCAGTTGGTAGAAAAATTCAAGTCAAATTCATGGCGAAACGTTTCCAGATATTGTTCTGCATTTGTCTGACCACGTAGGAAATAAAGTGAATCCAAATGTGATGAACTTGACCGGTAGTAGCGTATAAAATCGAGCCGCTTGCAGTTGTATCTGTTTATATCATTTAGCATTTCACATAGGTATTCCCGTTGCTTTTCTATGCCCGCAGGACGGTTTATCTCAATGTTATAGATCTTTCGATAGTATATCAAGCGGGAACAAAATCGGGGTTTTATTTCTTTGAAAAATAATACTTCTTCTTCCTCATCTTTAAAAGTGTATGACAGGATAAATATTTTCAACTGATTGAATACTTCAGTAAGGATATGAGAAGCCTCCAAAGATTTGTTAATCATACTGATTTCAGAGCATTCTATTTGCCCAATCTTGGCATCTATTTCTTTTTTAAGCTGGGAAGTAAAATGAATCATAATTTCGTACTTTATTTTGTAAAGACAGGGCTTCAATCGTAATTTCTCTGATAAAACATATTTCCATTACTTATTGAACTGCTTTGGATAATATTTATATTCTATACAATATTCCTTAGAATTTCATTTTTAAAATTCTAACAGCATTAAGGATTGCTAAAAGTGATACACCTACGTCTGCAAACACTGCCTCCCACAATGTCGCTATGCCGCCCGCTCCTAAAATCAACACAATCAGTTTTACCCCGAATGCAAGGCTTATATTTTGAATGACAATTCGGCGTGTTGCTTTACCTATTTCAATAGCAGTCGCAATTAGACTCGGTTGATCGGTTTGTATAATAACATCGGCTGTTTCAATGGCAACATCACTACCCAATCCGCCCATTGCAATACCCACATTACTTAATGCAAGAACAGGGGCATCATTTATTCCATCCCCTACAAATGCAATATTGTTTGAAGGATCAGCTTTCAACTGCTCTATATACTCTGCCTTCCCTTCTGGAAGCAAATCTCCGTGAGCATGATGTATACTTAATTCTGTCGCCAATTTTGAAACGATAGCTTGCTTATCTCCGGACAGCATCACTATATTTTTGATACCTAATTCTCTTAAAGCATTAACCGCAGTGGCTGCATCTGCTTTAGGTGCATCCGCTACGAGAATATAACCTGCATATAAACCATCGACGGCACAAACGACAATCGTTTCGGGTGTGGCGGCTATCTCCTGTGGAAACTCAATTCCGTTTTTAATTAATAATTTGGGATTGCCTACTAATATTGCTTTATTGTCGATTGATGCCTGTAAGCCATATCCTGCGACTTCATTTACAGTATTCGGTCTTGTAATTTCAATACTTTGTTGATTTACATATTCAACAATCGCTTTGGCTATCGGATGCGTGCTTTGCGTTTCTACCGATGCAACCAACTTTATCAGGTCTGTTTCGGTATTATGGTTTGCAGGAACTATTTTCTGAACGTTAAAAACGCCTTGTGTCAGCGTTCCTGTTTTGTCCATAACTACCGTATTGACTTTTGTTATGGCTTCCAGATAGTTGCTCCCTTTGAATAAGATTCCGTGGAGCGATGCAGCACCAATACCACCAAAATACCCAAGTGGAATACTGATAACCAAAGCACAAGGGCATGATATAACCAAGAAAACAAGCCCTCGGTATAGCCAGTCATTAAAATTATAAACGAATGCAGGACTTATGGTTGAATAGACCATTGGCAGTAATATAATCAATGCTGCCAATGCAACCACGATGGGCGTATAGATTCTTGCAAACTTCCGTATAAACTGTTCGGCAGGAGCTTTCTTCTCTGTTGCACTCTGAACAAGGTCAAGAATACGCGCTAAGGCACTTTGTCCAAAAGGTTTCGTTACTACAATTCTTGAAACATTATCGGTAGCAATCATTCCTGCTAAAACTTCTTCTCCTTTGCGAATGGTACGTGGAACGCTCTCACCTGTAAGTGCAGCGGTATTGAAAGATGCGGATTCACTTTGCAGAATACCATCGAGAGGAACCCTGCCGCCAACTTTTACCTCAATGATATCTTCAATATTTACGTTATCAGGTGAAACGGTTTCCAGTGAATCACCTTTCACAACATCGGCTGTTTCGGGGCGTACATCCAGTAATGCGCTGATGCTTCTTTTCGCCCGATTTACCGCGTTTTCCTGAAATAATTCTCCGACAGCATAAAACAACATCACGGCTACACCTTCGGGGTATTCGCCAATGAAAAACGCACCGACAGTAGCAATAACCATCAATGTGTATTCAGTAAAAAAGTCCTTATTGGAAAGGGCTTTACAGCCTTCCAGAACCACAGGTAAACCCACAGGTAGATAGGCAGTTATATACCATGCCAAACGAATGTATCCCTTGAAGAAGCTTGTTTTGATGCAGTTATCAAGTACAATACCTACAATCAATATTACAAAACTGATTGCCACAGGCATATATTTTCGCCATGTGCTGCTTTCTTCCTGTTTTTTACTGTCACACGAACAGGAAGAACCACGGTCATTTGCTGTAACATTTGATTTTTCTTCTTTCATATTCATAATCTTAAATTTTCTGATTATTATTCTTCCTCTTCCTCTTCCCCGCCACTTATTTTAGACATAATGTAAAATGCTCCTTTTGAAATAATTTCTGCATTTTCGGGAATCGTTTCCAAAGGTGTAATTTCCACGTAGCCCAATTCCGTTGTGCCGATTATCACTTCCACTTTTTTGAACTGGAAAACTTTACCTTCATCATCACATTCTTCTTTGCAATCAGGATCATTACATCTTTCTTCTGTTCCGGTAAATAAAAAGATAAACTGCTTACCTTCTGCATGAGCAACGGCATTGACAGGTACGGCTTTTACAAGTTGATTGCCGATGTTAATCAGTGCTGAAACATACATACCGGGAAGTAATTTAACACCGTCTCGGTTATCTAATTTTACGTGTATGGTAATGGATTTACTGTCGTTCTCAAACGACTGGTTGATGCTGTAAACCTTTCCCGAAATAGATTTCTTTTCCATGTTGGTAAGGACAATTTCCACTTGCTGCCCCGTTTTTACTTTGGGGAAATCTTTCTCAAACACCTGTATATTGCACTGTATTTGCGAATTGTTTGTGATTTCCATTAACGGGGTTTGCATATCGGCATAGCTTCCTGTTTTGATATGGATTTCGCCGACCACGCCATTAATGGGGGCAAGGATGGGAATTTGTGTGACAAAATTTCCCGCTACTGCCATCTGCGGGTTTATATTCAGTTGGCGTAGTTGGGTTTCAAGCCCTGCAAGTCGCGCCTTATCTGTTTCATATTTGGATGTAGCCTGTTGAAATACTTTTCCCGTTCCTGCATTTTGATTACTTAATTCTTGTTGGCGTTCGTATTCCTGATAGCTGAAAGCCAGTTCTTGCTTTTGAGCGAGATAAGCTTCTTGCAGCTTCACGATTTCGAGATTTTCCAATAGGGCAACGGTCTGTCCTTTTCTCACAGGAGTTCCTTCGATAACCTTAATTTGCGTGATGATTCCTGCCGCTAACGATGTAACATCAGCCTTATTCTGAGGTAACAAAGCCATCTGCCCGCTTGCTTTTACTACGCTGTTAAGGTTTTTCATTTCCACCGTTCCTAATTCTATGCCAACGGCTTTCATTTGTTCTTCGGACACTTCAATGGCTTCCGAATGGCTTTCTTCTGTTGAAGTTTCTTCCTGCTTTTTACCGCTTTCTGTACACGATGAAAAGCCGATTATAGCTGCCAGCAAAAGAAGTGCTGCAATTGATTTTATTATTGTTTTCATTTTACTGATTCCCTTTTAAATAGTTTAACAAAATGATTGACTGGTTGAAACGATTCATCGCTTCGGCATACTGCAATTTGATACCGATAGCCGTTTGCAGATTTTGAATGTACTCCATGTAGCCAATTTCTCCGATTTGGTAGGACGCATTGGCAATCCGTACCATATCATTGGCTTGTGTTATTCCTGCGGTTTCGTAGTATGTCAAACTTTCTTTAGCTTTAAGATATTCATTGTATTGTACGGCATAAGCATTTTGCAGAGATTGTAAGGCTTGCTGCCTTTCCATACTGATTTGTGTGCTTCTTATATTGGCTGCTTTGATTTTAGAGCGTTGTGCCCCGAAAAATAGTGGTATGCTGATTCCTATTTGAAAGCCCGGAACTTTGGAATCACTAAAGTTATATCCGCCAAAAATATCGGGTAGTAGCTTATTCTTTTCTACATTTGCCTGTGCCATACTTACGTTCAGTTGTTGATCGAAATAACCTATCATTGGATTAACCGATATCGATTCTACATCTAACGAAACGAAGTCAGGAAGTTTTTTCGACTCGTCTTCTTGCGGTATAATAGCTTCTCCGGTATTAAGTAGCCTTTGCATCTCTAATTGACGGCTTGCCAATGTTGAAATAGCTTGATTAAGTTGCAAGCGATTTTCCTGATACCTGCTTTCTGCATTCATTTTTTCCAGTTGGCTACTTTCACCCGTATTATAGCGAACGGTTGCCTTTTGCGAAAAATCGGCATAAATGCTGTCTTGCTGTTGTAAAATATTGACCGTTTGTAATGCGTGAAGCATATTGTAATAAGCTCCAGATACTTCGCGCACGATTTCATTTTGTGTAATACTTTTCGATTTTTCTGCCAATAGAGTTTCCTGTTTCAGCATTTTGCTTTGACTTGTATAAACAGTCGGGAACTCAAATGTTTGCGTAATGCCTATCTTTCTATCAGTCAAACCGGGCATAATGGGTTCTTGGGCAAACTCAATGCCTGTTTTTCCCGGATTAAATGCTGTTCCCTGCAATGCCTTCGCTTGTTCTATTCCTAAACCTGCCGAACGAATTTGCAGATTTCCTGTCAAGGCTATATCAATACATTCCTGTAAGGATTTACGGTTGCTTTGAGCATTTGCATTTTTGACAGAAAACAGAGAAAATGTAATTAGCAGAACGATTATCGGCAAGGTTGTTGATTTTCCTATTTTCATTATTCTGCGCTTTAAGTTGATTTTTGAATTGAATATAATGTAGAGTGCAGGCAGTACCAACAAGGTAAGTATAGTTGCCGTTATCAATCCGCCAATAACTACCGTTGCCAGTGGTTTTTGGACTTCGCTTCCCGCACTGGTGGAAAGAGCCATAGGCAAGAAACCAAGCGAGGCTACTAACGCAGTCATAATTACAGGACGCAATCGAATGGCAGTTCCCGTTCGCACTTGTTGGTAAAGATCATCCATACCTTCTTCTTTCAATTGTTTGAACTGTCCGATCAGCACAATACCGTTAAGTACGGCAACCCCAAATAGGGCAATAAATCCAACGCCAGCAGATATGCTGAATGGCATATCCCGCAGCCACAGGGCGAATATTCCGCCGACAGCAGAAAGAGGGATAGCAGTAAAAATAAGCAGGGCTAATTTCACATTACGGAACGTAAAGAATAATAGTACAAAAATGAGCAATAAAGCAGCAGGAACAGCAATCATCAAACGATCTTTAGCTTCTTTTAGATTCTGAAACTGCCCCCCATAGGTATAATAGTACCCAGCCGAAAGTTTTAGTTTATTATCCAGTATTTGTTGAATTTCTTCAACGGTGCTTTCCACGTCGCGACCGCGAACATTAAATCCGACATATATCCTGCGTTGTCCATCTTCATGGCTGATTTGCGCGGGAGCAGTTTTATAGGATATTTCAGCTACTTGGTTAAGTGGAATACGATTGCCTGATGGCAATATTACGAATAAGTTTTCGAGATTAGCCAAATCACTACGCAAATCGTTTTTCAGGCGAACGACCATATCAAAACGCCTATCGCCTTCAAATACCACACCCGCTACGTTTCCGGCAAAAGCCGTTCGTAGTACAGAGTTCACATCACTTATGGTAAGACCGTAAGCCGCTATTTTGTCGCGATTATACTCCACTTGTATTTGCGGTAATCCTGTTACTTTTTCTACAAATGGCTCGCTTACACCTTCTACATTTTTAATGTAACTAGCTACTTTTTCCGCCTGTGCGGAAAGCACTTCTAAATCTTCACCATAAATTTTAATGGCTACGTCCTGACGAATACCTGTTATCAATTCGTTGAAACGCATCTGCATCGGTTGTGTCAGTTCTACATTTATGCCCGGAATTACCTCTAAGGCTTCTTCCATTGCTTCCATCATTTCTTCTCGGCTATCAGCCGTTGTCCATTCTTCCTTTGGCATCATGGATAGCATCATGTCGCCTCGCTCGATAGGCATCGGATCGGTGGGTATTTCTGCACTACCGATACGGGTTACGGCTTGTTTTACTTCGGGAAATTTATCTTTCAATATTTTCTCAGCCATACCGAAGGTTTCGATTACCTGTGTTAGCGAAGTTCCCTGTATCATACTAATTTCGACAGTTAAGTCTCCTTCTTCCAAAGTGGGGATAAACTCACCGCCCAAACGGTTGAATACGCCGAGGCTGACGATAAACAGCACAATCATTGACAAGATAACCGTTTTTTTCCAACGCAAACTGAAATCCAAAACAGGACGATACCAACGTTTGAGAGTGTTGATAATGCGGTCGGAAAAGTTTTCTTTGTGAAAGGTTTTCTTACTTAAAAACAATGCGCTCACCATTGGTACATAGGTTAATGACAGAATAAATGCACCGAGTATGGCAAACGATACTGTTTGAGCCATAGGTTTGAACATCTTGCCTTCGATGCCTACTAACGATAAGATGGGCAGATAAACAATGAGGATGATAATTTCTCCGAACATAGCAGTATTTCGGATTTTTGAAGCGGCAGTGTAAACCTCTTTGTTCATTTCGGCTTGGGTAAGCATGGGTTTATCTTTACTAAATAACAAGTTCTTTCCTGTAATGCGGTGGACAATGGCTTCGACTATGATAACCGCCCCATCCACAATCAACCCGAAGTCGATTGCTCCTAAGCTCATCAGGTTTCCGCTCACACCGAATATATTCATCATACTTACGGCAAAGAGCATTGAAAGGGGAATTACCGAGGCGACAATTAATCCTGCTCTGAAATTTCCCAACAACAATACCAATACGAAGATGACAATTAGCCCCCCTTCAAGGAGATTCTTTTCTACGGTTCCCATAGCACGACCAACCAGTTCAGTACGGTCGATAAAGGGTTCTATAACTACACCTTCGGGAAGGCTCTTTTGGATTTGCTCCATCCGCTCTTTAACATTGGCTATTACTTGCGAAAAATTTTCGCCTTTCAACATCAATGTAATACCCGCTACCACTTCACCCTCTCCGTTACGGGTTACAGCTCCATAGCGTATTGCCGTTCCGAAACGTACTTCGGCTACATCTCTAATTAGAATGGGTGTACCGTTGGTGTTTTTAATGACAATCCGCTCTATGTCGGATAAGGTTTTGACTAAACCGATGCCACGGATAAAGTTGTAGTTACTGCCTTGTTCTATATAACTTCCGCCTGTATTCTCATTGTTCTTTTCTAGTGCTTCGTAAATTTCAGGGATGTTTACATTCGTTGAAGCCAGTTTATCATTATCTAATGCTATTTCGTATTCTTTCACATAACCACCCCAACCACTCACTTCAGCTAAACCTTCGGTTCCTGCCAGTTGGCGTTTTACAATCCAGTCCTGTATAGTGCGTAAGTCGGTACTGGTGTACTTATCTTCGTATCCTTCTTTTGTATGGATAACATAATGATATATTTCGCCTAAGCCTGTCGAAATAGGGGCTAAGGTCGGTTCTCCCAAGCCTTTAGGAATTTGCGATTCAGCTTCTTTTAATTGCTGGCTTATTTGCTGTCGTGCCCAATAGATGTCGGCGTCATCTTTAAACACGATAGTAATAACGGAAATACCACTACGGCTTATACTCCGTTTTTCAATCACATCGGGGATGTTAGCCATAGCCAGCTCGATGGGCGTAGTAATAAACTGTTCCACCTCCTGCGCACCCAGAGTAGGGGCTTGTGTGATTATTTGCACCTGATTATTGGTAATGTCGGGGGTAGCATCCACTGGCAGCCGCACCACGGATATGGTTCCCCAAATAATTAGTGCCAGTGTTAGGACACCAATTATAAGTTTGTTCTCAATTGAGAACTTGATGATTTTATCGAACATATATTATTCGGATTAATTATTGACAACTTTATTGAATACAAAAATTACTTCGTCGAACAATAATAAGTGTGTTCAACGTAAATTTTGTCCCTTAAAAAAGGTGATAATTAACCGATTTTTGGCGGTTGCCAAATATTCCCGTAGAATACTGGTATAAATTGTTGAGGATGGTAAACCGGAGTAGAAGACGTATTGTTCGACACTGGTTTTACAATAAGAACTGTTGAAGATAAAATAAAGCCTGAACAAATATGGCATAAATGAAAAGGAGAACAACCGTTGGTACATGAGCCATCATCGCTTTGTTGATTTCCGTCTATATTCGCTGCAATCTCATATTTCTGGCACAAACACTCAATTCCGTCAAAAGTGTTAGCCGAAAGTGATAAAATAAATAATGCAAGTATGGCTGCGAATATTTTCATGCGACAAAGATAGTGATTTTGTTTTGCAACTAAGTTGCAAACATCTTACAATCTTCACAAAACCCTTTAATGACAAAGTTTATACTTACCGGAACCAAGTTGTCAGGAAAGTTTAAATCGGGAACAGCAACTTTTTCCAAGCAGAAAGTTTTATTGCAATGTAAACAGTAAAAGTGAGCATGTGAATCACCGATGCTGCAACTGCAATTACTGCTGCATACGGAGTATTTTATAGCCCCTGAACCATCATCAATGCTATGGATCAGTTGTTTTTCATGGAAAAGGATAATAGTACGAAAAATCGTTGATTTATCGACAGTCTCCATTACAGTTTCCAAGTCTGCCAAACTGAATGCCCGTGAAAAGCCAAGCATATTCTTTAAAATAAGCATACGCATAGCAGTCGGTTTTATGTCCCTTGCTTGTAACAATATTTCTACATTTTCAGACATTCAGCCAAAATTTTTCCACTACAAAATTACGAATTTTCTTCAAAATCCTAAATTTTAGCTTATGGTTTTATTTTTATTCTTTGATAATCAACTTTAAGAATGCCAGAATCATATACCTTGCTTTGAGTCAATCTCCAACGTGATTCTTTGTGTTGATCGCGAAATAAAGATATGCCTTCGCCTAAAATGATGGGAATGTAGCAAATCTGCATTTCATCAATCAAATTTTCGACAAGCAGCATCGAAATCAATTCGCCACCCCCAAATAGCCAAATGTCCTTTCCCTGTTCATTACGCAGATCGACAATACGTTCAATCACATTTTCTGTAATGAATTTAAGGTTTTCTTTCTCTCCCCAATTATGGCGGGAAACCACATAAACCGCTTTGTTGGCATACGCACCCATAGCGTCCATATTCGATAACTCCCGCCAAGAGCGACCGCCCATGATAATCGTATCAATCGAATCCATAAATTCTTTGTAACCATAATTCATTTCTTCGGTAATAGGGAATTCCGAAAGCCACTCAATACCGCCGTCCGGTTCGGCGATTCGCCCGTCAATAGACGCGGCGATGTAAAGGATAATCTTTTTCTTCATGTTGATAATATTTGCGTTATTTACTCTTGTTATGTTCACCGGAGTAACACGCAAAAAAGAAGCGTGGAACTCACACCATTCCGACACGAGGTACTGGCATACCCACAGACGAAACAGATAGAGCCCACGCTATACTTTCGTATAGCATGAACATTGCATCTGTTGTCTCGTCTGTTTTGAAAAGTGCCAGTTTTCGTGTCGAGACGTTCAGCGAACGTTATGTTATATCTAAACGGATAAATCCGTTAAAATTCTAAATTTCTAATGCAAAGATAGTGATTACGGTCAAATTTTAGGTGATTTGAGCCGCAGACTTTTATATTACAATGAATTTAAAGGATAAAGATGTCTTTCAGATTATTGGCAAATCAGAGATTATTTTGTACCTTTGCATTAATAAGACGCTCTTAATGTATTGTTGAAAACGAAGCTAATCAGCGAATAACGATAGCTGGTTTCTAAATCGTTACCTGTCGGCAAAGTCAGCTTTGCAATACACTGAAATCCATGCAGTTAAAGGACTTTCTATGTCTTGCAAGGTGAAAGACCAGATGCTTCTCAATACCGCAGGCTTTGGCTATCTGTTTCAGCTTGCGGTTCGCGTGTTGGTTGCCAAGGAAATCAAACAGATAGTTACCTTTCCTGAATGGTTCGTAACGCTCAATTATCCGTAATGCGCTATCCAACAGCATCACACGGAACGGAATTTTTGTCTTCTTCCGCTTTGCCACAATCCACCAATTGCCATTGATATTTACCAGATTATCGGTTGTCAGGTTCTTGATGTCGATGAATGAGATGCCCGTCAGGCAGCCGAATACGAATATATCCCGCATCTTGGCAAATGAGGGTTTGGAAAACGGATAGTTAATCATCGTCTGCAATTCTTCTTCCGTCAGGAACTGGCGTTCCTTTACTTGGGGGCTGGCATGGTAGTTGGCAAAGGGGTTGCGGTGCAGATGTCCATCGCAATGGGCACGGGTAACAATCATCTTCAACGGGACGGTGTACATCCATACGCCTGACGGGGAAAGACCGACTTCGGTACGCAGGTAAATATCGAACTGTCGGATAAAATCTTCCGTCAGTTCTTTCATCGCCATATCCTTGCGCTTGTAATACGACCCGATAAAATTTGCCAAGTGGTTGCGCACGATACAGTATTTATGATACGTACCCTTTGCACGGTCTTTGCCCACCCGTTTGCTGAAATCGGCATTGTGCTTGTCAAAAGCGGATAAAAGGGTTTCATACTCGTTGCCGATGCCCTGATAGGCGTTCTTTACCATTTCGGCAGTGGCAAAGCCTTCCCGTTCCCTGATTTGTCCGTAATGCTCGATAATCTTCGCCTTGATTTTGTCTAAGGCGTGGTTGATTTTCTGCGCTTCCGCTCCCTTGCCTTTGGCACGGTTTGCTTTGGCATCCCACAGGGAGAGGGCAACCGTTTGTTTACAACTGAACTGGGCAGCCTGCCCGTTCACCGTGATGCGCCCCAGAATGGGTGCAACGCCGTTCTTTTCCTTACTGCTGTTCACGTAAAACAGCACTTTAAATGTGTTCCGCATAACTCAATTCTTTTTGGTTACAAAATTACTTTTAATTGAGTTATCTGTTGCTATGCAAAATTACGCAGAACGCTGAAAAAGAACCTGTTATTAATAAATATACAATTCAATCGGGTAACGATTTGGAAACCGTCCACCTGCTTTATTCTGCTTAATTCGTGTTTTTCGTTCTTGGTAAATCAAAGCAGATTTAAGCATATTTTACTGACTGTCAGTTGAGTTACCCCGTTTCTCCGAAATCTGCTTGTTGGGTACGATATTCTACCTGAAAAGAAACGAAACGAAAAAGGATGGAAAAAGCCCAGTAATGATAAGGCTTTCAATTGGAAAATTCTCCGAAACCATCTTTAGTGCAAAAATGACCGTTCCGGCAAACCTGTGGGCATCTGGTCGTGCCACAGGTAAAAGCCATACAGCAAACGAGATTAACCGACAGTTAGACGAGATCAGAGCATCTGCCCTGTCGTATTACCGAGAGTTGTCGGCAGTAAGAGACGGTGTAACAGCCGAAGATGTAAAGAATCTTTTGCTGGGTATGGCATCCGGGCAGAAAACATTATTATCCTACTTCCGCACCCACAACCAGAATTGCAAAAACCAAACCTACTATAAATTAAAACCAAACCTACCTAAAAACGCACACACCACCAAATAAAAGAAAGTCTCATAATGTGAGACTTTCTGCATTTTAGAATCAGTTAAATACCATTTAAACACCAATTAAATAAATTATACCAATAGGCATACAACCTAAAGCTGTCGCCACTATATCCAACCAATTAAAGCCAGTCTTACGCACATACTTATCGTACAATTCCTTTGCAATGCCTATCAATAGAGGCAATACAATAAACCATACGCACAAATAAGCCAATTGAGCCAAAAGAAGCCCGACAATAAAGTGTAAAACCTTATCAATATTATTCCTGCACCAGTTCTCTATTTTCGTCTGCATTGTCCTGATAGATTAATTGATTGTCTTTAATATACTGCTTAGCTTCGT
>NZ_QVMO01000074.1:13317-33810 GCF_010501055.1 Dysgonomonas sp. 521 | reverse complement strand
ACTGCGTAACGCAGGAAGTGTATTGCTGACAAGTTGCTCCCCAGCAGAGCCTGTTTCCTCTTCAACTTCCTGATACAAATGTAGTTGTTTTTATGAAAAAAAATAAAAACGAAAAATAATACTCCGAATATTTGGATTACAACATAGAAGTAACTGTTTAAATTTTATACGAATATTTTATTATACCTTTTTCTTCGTTCATTTTTCGGCTGTTTTCGGCTGTTTTTTCCTTTCTATCAACTCAACCAACGGTCACAGGAGCGAAGCGTATGTAAATAGCCCGCTATTATCGTTTCAAGAAAGAATAAAACATCTCTAAAAATTTGAACGAATAAAATTTAAACAGTTACTTAATTTTTTATAATTTTATCTATTATAGGGTATAATCCATAAGAGAAAAAGTAACATTAAAAAAACAATGAAATAAGTGTTACCTTTGTCACTTTTTAACAAAATAGTATTTGATTATGAGATAAATAAGTATTTTTGCATGTGTGTTACTTTTTATGGTTGCTTCATAATTAAGAATACGACAATAAATTGAATACAATAAATGAAAAAGAAATTATTATATACTGTCTTTGTCCTTTCTGTATTAGCTAACCTTATACTGGTACCATACGTTGGTTTCCGGTTATATAAAGACAGGCTGAACAACGATATTTTCAGACTGAATGCTTATGCATGGGCAAACAGCCAGCTGAAAGCCCCCCAATTTGACGAAAACAGGGTTGTATTTATTGGGAATTCCATTACCGAAAACTGGGTACATCTGAGGTACAGGTTTTTTGTAGACAATAATTATGTTTGCAGAGGCAAGGGCGGACAAACAAGCTCATTATTGCTTCTTCGTTTTCGCCAGGATGTAATAGACCTGCACCCTAAAGCTGTTGTGATAAATGCGGGAATAAATGATATAGGCGAAAAAACTGGCGTGTATGATCCCGTCTTTGCAATGAACAATATAAAATCGATGGCCGAACTGGCCGAACTAAACGGTATAAAAGTAATCATATCTTCCGTATTGCCTTGCAAGGGGCATGGATGGGAACCTATTAAAGAAGTTCCTGAAAAAATAGACGACCTGAATGAACGTATAAAGGCTTATGCTACAGAAAGGGGATATTATTATCTGGACTATAATACGCCCATGCGCGATAGTGAAAACGGTATGAACGCAGCTTACTCACTGGACGGATTGCATCCAAACGAAGCAGGATATAAAGAAATAATGGAGCCATTGGTGCAAAATGCTATTAATGAAGTATTGAAACAAACTGATAAAACTGAATAATATGAAAAAGTTAATTTTAATTCTATCTTTTATATTGACCACAGGTCTGGCATACTCTCAGTATGGAACGTACGGAGGCAGTTATAAATCAAATTCGGGATTCGACCCGTCCAGATTGACTATTGGCGGTAACTTCAATTTGCAATTTGGCGATTATACCGCTGTCGGTATCTCTCCGCAGGTAGGCTATAATTTTTCCAAATATTTTGCTGCCGGGGCCGGGCTTGGATATACTTATTTTCGCGAGAAGGAGTATGATTATAAATGGAGCCGTCATTATGTAAGTTTTAACCTGTTCGGACGTATCTATCCTGCCGATTTTCTTGTATTGAGTGTACAGCCGGAGGCCAGCCGTATGTGGGAGACGGTAGATTATGGCAGGGAAACGTATAAAACGAATAAGTTTGTACCCTCGGTACTTGTAGGAGGCGGTTTCCGCTTTATGGGTATGATTGCCATGATACAGTATGATGTTGTACAAGACAAGTATTCACCTTATGGCGACAATTTGTTTTATAGTGTGGGATATTCATTTAGTTTCTAATAAGATCAAATCAATAATTATCATGAAAAAAATAATTTTAGTTATGTCTTTCCTTTCATTTTTCTCTTTGTTTTCCAGGGCACAGGAGTATAATAAGATGATAGGCCTGGAAAGATATGCAGAGGCAAATGCAGCTTTGCCTGCACCGGCCAAAGGAGAGAAGCGTGTAGTATTCATAGGCAATTCCATTACAGAAGGATGGGTAAATGTACATCCCGATTTTTTCAAATCGAATAACTATATAGGCAGGGGAATAGGAGGGCAAACCAGTCCGCAGCTATTATCCCGCTTTCGTCAAGATGTAATTGATCTTAAGCCTGTTGCCGTAGTTATCAATATAGGGACGAATGATATAGCACAGAATACGGGTATTTACGATGCTGATTTTACATTCGGTAATATAAAGTCGATGGCCGAACTGGCAGATGCTAACGGGATAAAGGTAATTCTTTCGTCTGTAACCCCTGCCGGAGAATATCCGTGGCGGAAGGAAATAAAAAATGTACCTGAAAAGATAATGGCTCTGAATGCAAATATAGAAGCTTATGCCAAAGCGAAAGGCTTTGTATATATCGATTACTTTTCGCTGATGTGTGACGAAAGTAATGCTATGAAAGCCAACTTTAGCTATGACGGGGTACATCCTACCAAAGAAGGCTACGTAATAATGGAAACGGCAGCTAAATCAATGATAGATAGTATAATAAAGTAAATATAAATTTTGAAGCGTAAGAGTAGATATCGTTGTTAACCTTAGTTGTCAGTCGTTGACTGATAGCAGTTAACTGAAAATTCACTACCTTTGTACCCTGAAAAAATAATTTATATAAATAATGGCATTACAATGTGGTATTGTAGGACTCCCTAATGTGGGTAAGTCTACTCTTTTCAACTGTTTATCGAACGCTAAAGCACAGTCGGCTAATTTTCCTTTTTGTACAATAGAACCAAATGTCGGTGTTATCACTGTTCCGGACGAACGGCTGAATAAACTGGCCGAACTGGTAAAGCCTAACCGTATTCTACCTACTACAGTAGAAATTGTAGATATTGCCGGGCTTGTAAAAGGTGCCAGTAAGGGAGAAGGATTAGGCAATAAATTCCTTGCCAATATACGCGAGACGGATGCCATACTTCATGTATTACGCTGTTTCGATGACGATAATATCACTCATGTGGATGGTAGTGTAAACCCTGTGCGCGATAAGGAAATTATAGATATCGAACTCCAGCTTAAAGATTTGGAGACAGTACAGTCGCGTATCCAGAAGGTGGAAAAGCAGGCTAAGACAGGTGGAGATAAGGATGCTAAACGTGCTTATGACATTCTGGTACAATTTAAAGAAGCCCTCGAACAGGGAAAATCGGCACGTACTGTAAAGTTTGATAATAAAGAGGACGAAAAGATAGCTAAAGAATTATATCTTCTTACCTATAAACCTGTAATGTATGTTTGCAACGTAGATGAAGCAAGCGCTGTTTCGGGTAACAAGTATGTAGATCAGGTGTGTGAATCTGTAAAAGAAGAAGATGCCGAAATTCTTATTGTAGCAGCTAAGATAGAATCTGAGATTGCTGAATTTGAATCTTACGAAGAACGTGAGATGTTCCTTTCCGAAATAGGACTGGAAGAATCCGGTGTTGCGCGTCTGATTAAATCAGCATACAAACTTCTCGGTTTGCAGACTTATTTTACAGCCGGAGTGCAGGAAGTACGAGCATGGACATTTACTGCCGGATGGAAAGCGCCACAATGTGCGGGTGTGATACATACCGATTTTGAAAAAGGTTTTATCCGTGCCGAAGTAATTAAATACAACGATTTCGTTACGCTGGGTTCGGAAGCAGCCGTAAAAGAGGCGGGTAAAATGAATGTGGAAGGTAAAGAATATATTGTTCAGGATGGCGACATTATGCATTTTAGATTTAATGTATGATCATAAACTATGATTCTCCCGGCCAGTTGTGCAACAGGATATGGTCTTTGCTTCCTTCCATAGCTTACGGGTTAGAATACAAAGAGAAAGTTCTGGCTGTTAATTTTGATGAATATTCGGCTCTTTTCGATAATCTGGATAAGAACCCATACGTTCGTTTCCGGTCGCGTAACTTCTTGCAAAGGCTTTTTCTTTCTCTTAAAGCAAGAGGATATATACAAAACGGAAAATCGAATATTCTAAGAAAATTGTTTGGTATCAACCTGATAGAGGGCTGGTCTAACCGTCTCGGGAACGCAGGGATAGTGGTCAAACAATCGGATAATATACGCCCTGTTTTCGATTTTAAAGCTGATACGACAACCGCCGTAGATGAGTTATTTTCATCTCTGGACGGATTCACTATAGTTGGCGTACATATACGCAGGGGGGATTATAAAGAGTGGCTCAACGGCATCTATTATTTTTCGGATGAAGAGTATCGCCGGGCAATGAAAAGCGTTGAAAAGCAGTTACTGGAAAAAGGAGAAAAAGTTAAGTTTTTACTTTGTTCGAATGAAAAAATTAATCCGGCTGATTTTAAAGGATTGGATTGTTTTTCCATACCTGATTCTTCGGGTGCAAAAGACTTATATGCCTTATCCAAAAGTGATTACATAATAGGGCCACCAAGTTCTTATTCCCAGTGGGCTTCATTTTATGGTAAGGTTCCTGTTAGCTATTTAATGTCGCGAGATGAAGAATTAATGCTTTCCGATTTTTCCAGAATAATATCTTTTAATACCTTTGAAAACGGAAATATCCTTGATATTGACTAATGTTTAATTTAAATGAGTAATATATAGATGATTAGTTCTGCTGACAAAAAAGATTACCCCGTATTGATAGATATCTGGGAAAGTGCGGTAAAGGCTACTCATGATTTCTTATCAGATGAAGATTTCGACTTTTATAAGTCTCACATACCTATCTATTTTGAGCATGTGTCGTTATATGTTTACAGGGATGAAGAAGGTGTTATAAAAGCTTTTCTGGGTATTAGCGACGATAATATAGAAATGCTTTTTGTAGACAATAATTGCAGAGGTACAGGTATAGGGAAAATATTACTCGACTATGCCATAAATAAGCTAAACGCGCGGAAAGTAGATGTGAACGAACAAAATACACAAGCTTTGAATTTTTATTACCATCTCGGATTTAAAGAAGTAGGACGGGATGAATATGACGGGGAAGGAAAAGGCTATCCGATATTACACTTGGAGAAACATTAATACTCTGAATTAAAATACTAACCTAACATTATTTTTATGAAAAAACTACTAATTGCGTTAACCTTTGTTTTAACGTGCTCTTTAACGGCAAATGCCCAACTCGGTGGACTGAAAATTAATAAAAAGCATATAGATGCCGCTAAAAAAACCGCTCAGGCTTTAACGCTTACCGATGAGCAAATTGCACAGTACTGCCAGGAATATATCGACTGGATGGATGCTCACAATCCTGTTTGTAAGACAACCGACTCAGATCCGGGAATGAAAGCTGTGGCCGACCGTCTCGAAAAAATAAAAGCTTCTATGCCATCCGATGTAAATCTTGACATTCAGGCTTATTATGTAATAGACCAGAACGCTTTTGCTTGCGCAAACGGAAGTATCCGTGTTTTTGCAGGGCTTATGGAGCTGTTGACAGACGATGAAATACTGGGTATCGTTGGTCACGAAGTTGGTCATATCGTAAATAAAGACTCTAAGGACGCGTTCAAAAAAGCGTTGCTTACTTCAGCACTTAAAGATGCTGTAGGTTCTACAGGTGGTGCGGCAGCAGCTTTGACCGATTCTCAATTAGGCGCACTTGGCGAATCGCTTGCAAGCGCTCAATTTTCTCAGAAAGCTGAATATGCGGCTGATGATTATGGTTATGAGTTCCTCAAAAAAAGTGGTAAAGACCCTATGGGAATGGTAACAGCATTGCGTGTTATCCAGAAATTGTCTGACGATGCAGGCGTTGACAAGAGTAAAGCTAAACAATTATTCTCTAGTCACCCCGAAAGCGGTAAGAGGGCAGATAAGCTGGAAACTAAATACAAAAAGGAATATAAGAAATAATTATAGCCTGTAACAGGTTTAAGAAACGGGATCACTCATTGGTGTTTCCCGTTTTTGTTTTGTATGAAGGATTTTTTATAGAATACAAGTTTGATTGCCCGGAAAAAATATCTTACTTTGTTTAGTTTTTGTTAGAGCCTGTTTAAATTTTATAGCAAATCTTTTTTATAACTATTTTTAGATGGATTTTATCATTTTTACTAGCCGGTTTAGCGGGCTAAACCAAGAGTAAAAAAGGGAAAAGAGGATAAAAAAGTTGCTAAGAATGAATTGCAAGAGCCTATAATAAAAATTTTCGCTAAAATTTAAACAGGTTCTTAGAGCCTGCTAATAATATTAATAAAATAAAAATGGCAAAAAGTAAAATTACCACCGTATTATTTGGTTTGGATGGCGTTGTAGTAGACACGGAACATGATTATGACAATTTCTGGAGTAAGATAGCTCAGGATAACGAATTGAAAATAAATAATTTTTCTGCCATAATAAAAGGGATGACATTGAACTCTATTATTGAGCTCTACTTTACTATCTCTACACAGGAAGAGAAGCAGGCCATAAGAGATGCTTGTTCGCGTATGGAGCAGAGCATAGATTATAAAAACGTGGTTATTCCCGGTGTTCTGGATTTTATCAAATATTTGAAGGAAGAGAATTATAAGATAGGATTGGTTACCAGCTCGCCAACCAGTAAGGTAAAGGTAGTGCTCGATCAACTATCATTACAAGATACATTTGATACCATTATTACATCAGACAGTATTAAGAAAGGCAAACCCGACCCGATGGGTTATGTATTGGCAAAAACGAATCTGGGTGTACAATCGGGCGAATGTGCCGTATTCGAGGACGCGTTTACGGGGATTAAAGCGGCTACCTATGCTTTTATGCGTGTTATAGGTGTAGCCACTACCCTATCGGCCGACTTCCTGAAAGATTATACCTATGGCGTAGTTTCTGATTTTACAGATATGGACGGATTAAAATCCCTTTTAAGCTAAGAGTCTGGATGAAATAAAATATATTTGAAGAGTATCTCTTTTGAGGTACTCTTTTTTTATTACCGAAAAATAACAAATTTGGAATACTATCTGAAAAATTTCATAGCCAGTAGAGAGGTTAAAATTTGTTTAAACCCTTATTGAAACTATAGTTTATCTACTTTTGTAAACATGATTATTTCGAAAAAAACTGTCTGTCTCTTTATAAGTGACAGACAGGCTCGTTAATCTTATGACTGCAAATATAGAGTATCCAATCTTCGAATTTATTGCTTATTCACGGACAATTATTTCTAAATCACGCCTTAATACCATTTTATAGTCTATTCTGTAAAGACTTTTTGATACTTTTTTAACATTTTTTTATATCCTTTTTTTAAGTTCCTTACCTGTTCTTAATATTCTGATATACAGATGTTTTACAAATGTTTTACAAATGAAAATTTTAGAAAGGCTATTTTAGGCCTCCAAAATCAATCTATTTATCTGTAAAAGAGTAACTTATATTGTAAGAAAAGAGCGAAAATTGTCGTTTTATGTTTTACAATTTGTTTTACAATTATTTTCGTTCTGTTTTTCACCTTTGTAATTATCTGTAAATTAACATAATACAATATGTTAATTCCTCTGTCTGTCACTTATAAAGAGACAGACAGGATAATGACAAAAGACATTTTCCGTCACTGGTGGAAAACAGGCGGTAATAAGGAGTAAACAATATGTATTTACAACTACAGGAGCGGTACTGGGACGGTACACTTTATCTAGGTATGGACAAAACGGAAAGAAAAATGGCATGTATTAACATCTGTTTTTTCTTTTCCGGACACACCATGCTTAGCAGATTCGTTATACAAGTTCCCACATCAGCAAATATATTAAAAAATAAAACAAACCGTATCGGAAAATGTTTTTTTTATCCGGTTCGGTATATAACTTCCGGGGAGGAAGTACTAGTATTGTCTTGTTTGTCTTCAACTTTGTCTTATTTGTTTTCAATCGGTCTTTTATCGCTTGTGAAAGTAGTAAAAGAATCCCTCCCCGTAATACATCCCCTGCTGCCTCCCCCGAATGGGGAGGTAGCGCGAGGCGGACAAGCCAAATATAAACTTAACTATAATAAACAAAGCCTCTGCTTCTCCCTCTCCACAGGAGAGGGTAGGGGTGAGGTAATTATTCACCTTTCCATCTTGCCTGTCTCCTCCCCTTTTGGGGAGGCTGGCCGGGGTGGTTCCATTTGCTAATATACTAAGAGCCTGTTTCAATTTTAGCGAAAATTTTTATTACAGGTTCAGGTCAATAGTTCTTAGCAATTTTTAGCGTCTTTCACCCTTTTTACTCTTGGTTTAGCCCGCTAAACCTGCTAGCAAAAATGATAAAATCCATCTAAAAATAACTATAAAAAAGATTTGCTATAAAATTTAAACAGACTCTAACTTTCAAATAACATATTTTCTCTTTTTCCTTTCCCATTAAGGTGGGCAAGGGATTTATCAAATTAACATCATATGAAAACAACCAAGGTACAAACAATGAATCTACACAAAGGCAGGCGGCTACTGGCCGTTATTACTGTCTTTCTGGCTTTCAGCCCCCTGATAAGGGCGCAGGTAATGGTAGGAGCTGTCGACCCTCCACAGGACTTCTCTATACTGGAAATAGAATCCAACGAAAGCGGTGGCTTGCGATTGCCACACCTGACCACCGAGCAACGCGATGCCATTACCACCCATACCGGATTTACCGGTATCAAAGCCGAGCTAGGCCGCGGGCTTACCATCTTCAACATCGACACCAAATGCGTGGAATACTGGAACGGCCTGACCTGGATTGCCAACTGCGAAAACAGCGCTAAGCCCGAATGTATAGAACCATGCGACTGTGACGGGGACGGATTCAAGTCGCAGGACTGCGGCGGTGACGACCCCGATGACAAAGACGGCTGCGACCCCGAAATAACAGGCATAACAACCACTCTCACCCCTTCGTCAGGCTACGTGGTAGGCGAGCCTGTAACTATCACCGTAGGCGGCTCAGGGGCAACTATCAAGCGCCTGAGCCTCGATGGTGGGAAAACCTTCTCGTTGGGAAATACCGTAACCGTTAATCCGGCCAAAGTAGGAGTGAACAGCTATACCATTATGGTAAACAACTGCCCTACACAAACGGTGACCGTAAATATTACGGCTAAAACCTGTACCAAAATCACTTCTGCAAAGGTAAGCAGTTGCCTGCCCTATATGTTTACTTACCAGACCATGAACCTGACAGCCACAAAGTCCGGCGGCACGGCAGCCACATCTTACCGGTGGTATATAGATGGCGTAGCTGTGCAGGGTGCGACCGGCGATACCTTTACCCTCAGGCCAAGAGGCATGGAGCTGAATACCGATGCGCTGGGCAACAAATGGAAAGACATAAAAATAACCTGTGAGGTAAGCAATGCCTGCAACATGGTGAAGTCTAACGAATACACCGTAACGGTAGTATATGCCGGAGATGGCGATGGCCGCCTGTACCCCATTACCGTAAATGCCGTGGACGAGAACGGCGATGCCCTTCCTCCGCTGACCTTTGCCCATGCCAACCTGGGTGCGGAAACCGATACCGACCCCTGCAAGAATATGCTGGGCGACCTCTACCAGTGGGGACGGGTAGCAGATGGGCACCAGAAAAGGACATCACTTACATGGCCGCTATCGGATGAGGGTGATAATACCACTATCGCCCAGGATGATGAGCTGGATAGCAATGGACAGGTAAAATATGGTAACGACAAATATGGTAAGTTTATAAAGAATACAAAGAATCCTTACGACTGGCGCAGTACAGAGCAACACCTTTGGGGTAATAATACTCAGGAATACAACCCTACCTGGACAATGCCTGACAACAATCCATGCCCAAGAGGCTGGAAAGTGCCCAGCCAGAAACAATTGAGTGCAATCTTTATTGGGGGTAAAGCTAATGGTGTCATTGGGACTTCACCCAATCAGGCAAATACATGGATTAAACTGGGTCCGTTTACAACTAACAGTGCCAGTGGTTACAAAATAGCAGATGCTCTTTATCTGCCTGCTGGCGGTGAACGTATAGGCACTACCGATTTGATGAATAGAGTTGGTACCAGCGGCAATTACTGGAGTAGTAGTGTCCGCACTCTTGAAGGTGTCAACTCGTCCGCATTTGCCTTCAGCGGCTCGGGGACTGTTTACCCGAACGGCTATACTTATGGCCGTGTAGATGGTTACTCCGTACGGTGCGTAAAAGAATAAACACAATCAATAAAATTCTATAATACTCAAAATTAATTAATAATTTATGAAAACAACCAAGACACAAAACCAAAGTGCGACCCGGTGGCGGTTACTGACCGTCCTGATAGCCCTGATGCTGCTTTGTCCCTTTGCCAAAGCACAGGTAACCGTGGGATCGGGAGACGCACCACAGGATTTTTCCATACTGGAAATAGTATCCAACGATAAAGGTGGGCTTCGGCTACCGCAATTAACAACACTCAAACGTAACGAATTGCAGGCTACCCAGAAGTTTAAGGACGAAATTATCCTTAAAGGCCGTGGATTGACCATCTTCAACACAGATACCCGGTGTGTAGAATACTGGAACGGACTGACATGGATTGCCAACTGTGAGGATTCTTCAAAGCCCGAATGTATCGAACCATGCGATTGCGATGGAGACGGGTTTAAAGCACAGGACTGCGGCGGTGACGACCCTGACGACTACGACCCATGTAACCCCGGAGTGAGCGACATAGACATTACGTTCAATCCTACTTCTGGCTATGTGGTAGGCGAGCCGGTCACTATTACTGTAACAGGTACCGGAGCAGCTATCAAGCGCCTGAGCCTCGATGGTGGCAAGACTTTCACTGAGGGAAATACGATAATAGTAACACCAGGTAAGGTAGGAGATAATATTTATAAGATAATGGTAAATAACTGTTCATCTCAGGAAGTACCGATAACGCTTACAGATGTTCAGCCTTGTACACCTATCACTACGGTGGGGATAGGTGGTTGCACACCTTATATGTTCGATTACCAAACCCTGAAACTGACGGCTACACCTGATGCTAACGCCACATCTTACCAGTGGCTGATGGATGGCGTACCTATCAGCGGGGCTACAAGCAAGACACTCTCTTTCAGCCCCAGAGACCTCGAACTGGAAACCGATGCGCTAGGTAACAGAACCAAGCTTGTGAATATAACCTGCAAGGCAAGCAATGCCTGCACAGCGACAGAATCTGCTCCATATCCCGTGCTGGTAGTGGGCGTACAGATAGATGCCAACGGCCTGGCGCCGATAAACCTGAATGCCGTGGACGAAAATGGCAATACCCTGCCTCCGCTGACCTTTGCCCATGTAAACCTGGGAGCGGAATATGAAACCGACCCGTGCCGTACATGGGGCGACCTCTACCAGTGGGGGCGCAAGGCCGACGGACACGAAAAACGAAACAGTCCCAGATACCCAAACGATGACGACTCGGAAGAAAATGGTATTGCTGGTCTAACCGACCTGGATGCCGATGGGCAGATAGCATGGGGTAATCCCCGTTACGGGAAATTTATCAAACAAAAGGACGATCCCATGCACTGGTATCCCGGATTACTAAATACACTATGGGGCGACGGAAGTAGTCCTGTACAAGGATCAATAAATAATTATAACCAGCCAAAAGCCAAAAACGATCCTTGCCCCGCAGGATGGAAAGTTCCCAGCCAAAAGCAATGGCAGGCCATATACAAGCCTACAGGCGATGGGGACGGAGTGCCACAAGACAACACATTAACCAACAACTGGGGAATAAACGGAAGCTCTGCCAAAAGCTATATAGTAGGCATGGCACTTAATCTGCCTTTTGCGGGTAAAAGGGAATATGACACTGGGGAAAACAACCGCAAAAATGAATATGGATATTATTGGTCAACCACACATGATTGGAGGGATGTATATCAGTTATATCTCGATGGACCAGGAGCAAAAGTTAATCCAAATAATCATAATCATCGTACTTTTGGTTTGTCGGTACGTTGCGTAAAGGAAAATGGATACACCCCGCCGAAGCAATGTGAAGCCATTACAGATGTTACTGTTAAGGGTATAACAGCTTATGTTGCCGGTCAGACCATAACACTGCAGTTGGATGCCGTTACTCCGGCTAGTGCCGATGCCACTGCTACTATCTCATACCAATGGTACAAGGGTAATAAAGCTATTACAGGCGCTACCTCGGCCACCCTTACCATCGATAATTGTACCACTGCCGATGCAGGCAACTACTGGCTGATGGTGGGTAATGATTGTAGCAGCAACATATTGAGTGCCTCTGTGAATGTGACGGTGATATCGTCACCTAGTACTCTGCCGCTGGGAGAAGGAGTCTTCAAAGGTATACCTTGTTTTGACGTGGTGGAAACCAACGAAGGGGGAGGTTGTGGCACGCTGGCCAACCGTGCCTCGCAGAAAGCGGACTTCTCCCAAGAAGAATGGAACACTCAAGACTATACTTTTGATAACATAGCCGGCGGTGTGGAAGTAAGTAAGATACGCTTCTATGCCGTAGACCAGACAGGGTTAGTAATTGAAAGCATTACCCCTAAAAGCACGACTTGGGAGACAGCTACCAACCTGAGAGGTATATTTACGGTAACCGTGAAATACAAAACCACCTTGAACAACGATCAGTCGCTGGGTGGTGCAGGCGGACGCGACCGTAACAATGCCCTGAATGCGATGCTGTATGTGGTATACAATGCCGATGCTACAGGTGTCACAACAAACGACAAGTACCTCGAACTGAAAGTATCGGTGCAGGATTGTACCTGTTGTCCGGGATATCTGGCTCTAGGTGGCGAGTATGTACCAAAAGCCCCATACTCATATATGGGTGCTCATGAAGACTTTGAAGTCGTTAAAAATTTCTTTACTGCTACTGGTAAGGATGTCTGTTTCTATAAAAAAGATGCTCCAGGCGACATTGTATGGAATACTGTTTTCAATACATCCGCGTGTTCTATCAATAACGGTTACGTGGCTGCTCCTTATCAGGTTATGGGCAGTTGGCGATTGCCTACACTTGCCGAGTTGGGCGCAATCCAGTCTATACACAACGACCTGTCGTCACAGCCTACTTCTGCATCTGGTACTGATAATTTTCGTAGTGTTCCTTACTGGAGTAATACTGAACATGATGAAGACATAGCGACCATCTGGAATTTTGGCTCTGGATATGCATTTGCAGGTTTTAAAAACACTGCCAGCAATGCGCGTTGTGTCCGAACTTTTTAACTATTTGCGTAGAAGATAAATAATTCCAAAAACAGACATACTTAGTTAATTAAAAAGGGAGCGGCTACAGGTCGCTCTTTTTTGTGTTGTAGGGTTTTTAGGGCAGTGGTCAGTCATGTACGGAAGAATTCAAACTTATAACCGAAGATTATCGGTCCAGTGTCATCAACTTAAGGATTATGAAACCAAAGATCAGGGCTGAAATAATAAAGGCTTTCAGCCTTAGCTTGAAGACATTGGGTCATCGGCCTGCGAAAATTGCAAAGCTTAGAAACCACTGTCTGAAAGACAGGACAGTATATATTTTGCCTTTTGTACAATTTGTTAATTGTATTAAAAGATCTAAGTACATGACAAAAATTATTCAAACACGATTTGGAGACGATGTAGGGGCAGTGGCTTGTCCCTGCCCGCTTGTCATCGTTTACGGGCACCCACAAGGGGATGCCCCTACAGCAGGATATAAAATTTTGTCATGTACTTAGTTAAAAGATATAAAATGCAAACGTCCCTTTTGCTAAAGGGGACGAATGAAGCGGAGGGCTTGGATATGTTTTTTAATATGCCCTGGTTATAATATAATCCACTGTGGCTTCGAGTGCTTCACGTACATCGGGGTTTGGTACGGTTTCTATAATTTTTTCAGCCTGTTCCTTAAATTCTTCAATCTTTTGGTATGCATAATCTATCCCGCCATTATTTTTGGCGTAGGAAATCAGATGCTGAATATTTTCGTTTGTATAGTTATAAGAAAATACGATGGATAATATCTCTTTTTTCTCCTTTTCCGGAGCGTTTTTGATGGCATATAGTAGCGGCAGCGTTATTTTTCCTTCGCGTATATCATTGCCTGTGGGTTTACCTATAGCATCGGTAAAGTAATCGAATATATCGTCACGAAGCTGGAAGCACAGGCCGAATAGTTCGCCAAGGCGTGCAAACTTCTTCACCTCTTCTTCCGAAGCTCCCACCGACATGGCTCCTATACGCATACATACCGACATCAATGAGGCTGTTTTCTTCTTTATTACCTCAAAGTATTCATCTTCATCTATAATCAACTCTTTTACAAGCGATAGCTGGTTCAGTTCTCCTTCGGCAAGGTCGCGTCCGAGATCCGATATATTGGATATGATTTCCATATTGCCTGTCAGTACGCTTTTTATCAGGGCTGTAGACAGGAAATAATCGCCTGCCAGCACCGCCATCTTATTATCATAGATTGCATTTAGCGATGCCCTGCCCCTCCTTATTTTCGATTCGTCCACCACATCGTCGTGTATGAGCGAAGCTGTGTGCAGGAGTTCTATCGTTACCGCCGAGTTGTATGTGATATTATTTATTTCGCCGCATGCCTTTGCCGCCAGTAGCAACAAAGTAGGACGGATTCTTTTTCCGTCCGATTTCATGATGTAGTCTATGATTTCCTGAATCCTTACATTATTGCAAAAAACAGAATCTTTGTAATATGTATTGAATTTTTTTAATTCTTCCGTTACCGGTTTAGCTATCAAGAGCTTCTTATCCATATCGTGTTTTGTTGAATTGCAAATTTAAGAATATTTCGGTTTTCAGCATTATATATCTGTAACTTTACATGCTATTAACAGAGTTTTTATGAATTTCTTGTATAAAACTGTAAAATTTAAATTTATTAGAGCATATCATCGTATATGGCAAAAATAGAGGAGGCGATTGCGGGTTAAGCCAGCCATGACAATCGTTCATTTCAGAAACTACTCTTTTCCGCTCTTTTGTAGTTATCTACTTTTTCCGTAACTTTCCGCATATTTAACAGATAATCCCGATGAAATTATTTCTACTAGACGCGTATGCACTGATATACCGTTCATATTACGCATTCATTAAGAATCCCAGAGTAAACTCGAAAGGTCAGAATACATCTGCCATATTTGGTTTTGTAAATACATTGGAAGAACTTCTCCGCAAAGAAGATCCCACGCATATCGCCGTGGCTTTCGATCCTCCCGGAGGGACATTCCGTCACGATGCCTACGAGAAATACAAAGCCCAGCGACAGGAAACGCCCGAAGATATACGGGCGGCAGTACCTATCATTAAGGAGATTATAGCGGCCTATAACATCAAAGAGCTTGAAGTACCATATTATGAAGCCGATGATGTGATAGGAACGATTGCGAAGAAAGCCGAAAAGGAGGGCTTCGATGTGTATATGATGACACCTGATAAGGACTATGGGCAACTTACGTCCGATCATATATTCATGTACAAACCGAAGTTTGCAGGTTCGGGCTTTGATGTGCTCGATTCTAAGGCCATCATGCAGAAATATGAACTTTCCTCTCCTTTGCAGATGATTGATTTGCTTGGACTGATGGGGGATGCGTCCGATAATATTCCGGGTTGTCCCGGTGTAGGCCCTAAAACGGCGCAGAAACTATTGAGAGAATACGGTACAATCGAAAACCTGCTGGAAAATACATCCGGAATCAAAGGAACGTTGAAACTGCGTCTGGAAGAAAATAAAGAACAGATTATTTTCTCTAAATTCCTCGCAACGATTAAGATCGATGTACCTGTCGATTTTAATAAAGATGAATTTAAGCGCAGGGAAATCAATGCAGACAAGATAGCGGCACTATTCGAAGAACTTGAGTTCAGGACACTTATCAACAGGGTACTGAAAACCGATGGTACGCCTGCGCATCCTGTACGCAATACAACTACGCATGAAGCTATACAGGGAGATTTGTTCGCAGAGTTATTACCCCCTGCCGATTCGTCACAGGACAATGTTAACTATTATGGTTTACAGGAATTGAAAGATGTGCCGCACTCTTATCATCTGGTTGATAACGAAACAGATATAGCTAATTTGATAAAGGTACTTTCGGGGCAGGAGTCCTGTTGCTTCGATACAGAGACCACAAGTGTGGATCCTATTGTAAGCGAACTTGTCGGCATGTCTTTTGCTTTCAGCGAGGGAGAAGCCTATTATGTTCCTGTTCCTGATGATTTTGAAAAAGCGAAGAACTTAGCGGAACGGTTCCGTCCGTTTTTTGAGAACGACAAGATACTGAAAATAGGGCAGAATATAAAATATGATATTATCGTGCTTAAGAAATATGATATACATGTACGCGGGCAATTGTTCGATACGATGATCGCGCATTACCTTATCAATCCCGAATTGAGACACAATATGGATTATATGGCTGAAACCTATCTGAAATACAGGACGATACATATCGATCAGCTGATTGGTGCAAAAGGCAAGAATCAACTGAATATGCGTACCTTGAGTCCCAAGCAGGTTTGCGACTATGCCTGCGAGGACGCGGATGTGACCCTGAAGCTAAAGAGCATACTGGAAAAGGCCATAGAGAAGCAGGATTTAGGTAAATTGCTGTATGATATAGAATTGCCTTTGATTTATGTGCTCGCCGATATGGAATATACAGGCGTAAGGCTCGATACTGCGGCGCTAGGCGAATATTCTAAAACGCTGACGCTTGAATTGCACACTATAGAATCTGAAATATATAAACTGGGAGAGACTGAATTTAATATCAATTCGGCGAAGCAGGTAGGCGAAGTACTGTTTGATAAACTGAAAATAGTGGATAAGCCGAAGAAAACCAAAACAGGGCAATATGTAACCAGCGAGGAAACACTGGAAAGCATGAAGGACTCCCACCCTATCGTTGGCAAAATATTGGAATACAGAGGGCTGAAAAAACTACTGAGCACTTATATCGATGCTCTTCCACAGCTTGTCGACCCTAAAGATGGAAAGATTCACACTTCTTTCAATCAGACTGTTACTGCTACTGGCCGTCTGAGTTCAAGCAATCCGAACCTGCAGAATATACCTATCCGCGAAGCACAGGGTAAGGAAATCCGTAAAGCTTTTATTGCCGATGACGAGTCTGTATTCTTTTCTGCCGACTATTCCCAGATAGAGTTGCGCATCATGGCGCATCTGAGCAAGGACCCGAATATGGTGGAAGCCTTCAACAGCGGAGAGGATATCCATGCCGCTACAGCCGCTAAAATATATAAACTACCGATTGGCGAAGTAACAAGCGATATGCGCCGGAAGGCAAAAACGGCCAATTTCGGCATTATTTACGGCATATCGGTGTTTGGCTTGGCAGAACGTTTGTCTATCCCGCGTGGCGAAGCCAAAGAGCTTATAGATGGTTATTTTGAAACCTATCCGAAGGTAAAGGAATATATGGATAAAAGTATTGCGGATGCCCGTGAAAAGACGTATGTAGAAACTGTTTTCGGGCGTAAGCGCTACCTGCCGGATATTAATTCGCGCAATGCCACCGTACGCGGATATGCCGAGCGTAATGCCATAAATGCTCCAATACAGGGAAGTGCCGCCGATATTATCAAAGTGGCTATGAACCGTATTTTTGAGCGGTTTGAGAAAGAAAATATCCGTTCAAAAATGATTCTTCAGGTTCATGACGAATTAAACTTCAATGTACTTGACGGCGAGTTGGATAAAGTGCAGAAAATAGTGATAGAGGAGATGGAAAATGCTTACAAGTTGGTTGTGCCGCTAAAAGCAGATTGTGGTAAAGGAAAGAACTGGCTTGAAGCGCATTGAATCAGTCAGCAGTTATTAAAAATAATAAATACACCTGTGGCCTTAAATCTTTCTGATTATCTTTACCGAAAATTAGGTTTGGTATATGAAAAATCTTCTGGATAAAGTACAACAAAGCAAAAGATACCATTTTTGGCTATTTTTTGCTTTGTTAATTTTTCTGTCCTCGTTTATGATGTTTCTTTATGAGCCATTATGCCCGGGGCAGGATTTTTTCTTTCATTTTAGGCGTTTACAGGCTCTGATGGATGCCTTAAAAGACCATTCGTGGCCATATTATCTTGATTATACAGCTATAAACGGTTATGGTTATTTTACGAAAGCCTTTTATCCCGATCTTATCCTTATACCTTTTGCATTCATTGGGAATTTTACGGATGCTGCTTTCGCTTATAAGTTACTGATTTTTACGATGACGGTTTTATGCGGTACATTTACCTATTATGCTGTCAATTACGTTTATAAAGACAAATTTGCCGCGTCTGTAGGGGCGCTGTTGTTTACATTCTCATCTTACAGGTTGCTCGATATATATCACAGGGCATCGTTAGCCGAGGTTATATCATTTACATTTATTCCCATTGTCTTTCTGGGATTGTATCATATAATCAAGGGGGATTATAAGAAATGGTATATACTTGCCATAGGTTACAGCCTGATGATTTTCACTCATCTGATATCGTCAGTACTGATGTTTGTGACCATGCTTATATTTCTCGTTATTTATTACAAGCCTTTGCTGAAAGAGCCTAAGCGTATAGCATATCTGGTTTTGGCGGGAGTAGTGACTATTGTTGTTACCAGTTACTATATTTTCCCGATGGCAGAGCAGATGCTTTCCGACCTTTTTTATTACCAGACCAGGGAGATAATGACGAGGGTGCAAGGTGCGCTCTATCCTCCGCATTGGATTGTATGGGGTATGTTCCTTGGATTTACCATTACCGAACAGGCGTTTATTGCCGGGGTGGGTTTATTACTTACTGCGTCTATCGCACTACGGCTGTTTGTATATGAAAAATCGGATAAGCTGAGAAGCCTTGATATAGGAGTTGTTGTAGGATTGGTTTTTATTGTAGCCTGTTCATTCTTTTTCCCTTGGACTACGTTCCCTTTTAGCTTGTTGGATTTTATCCAGTTCCCGTGGCGGCTTCTTGAATTTTCCGGATTTTTGTTTGCCATAGCGGGAGGGTACTATTTTTCACGGCTTTTGAAGACGAATAAGAGACGTTTGGTTGGTTGTGGGGCAATAGCTGTCCTTATCGCTATTATGCTTGCAAACGACTCTAAAATGTATCAGAACTACCGCTGCACACGTGATATATTGGAAGAAGCTACGGTGAGGGACAATTATCATCTGGGCGGAATGGAATATCTTCCTGACAAAGTGCCTGATATGAAGTATATCCATCAGCGCGGCGATAGTGTAAAAGCACAAAATGATACAATTGTTATATCAGACTTTACCAGAGCTAAAGGCCTCACAGGATTTAATATCAGTATTAATACAAAAGACAGCCTCGAGCTCCCGTTGATATACTATAAAGGTTATGCAGCTACGCTGAACGGGCAGGAAATCCCTGTTACCCAAAGCAGTCACGGGCTAGTACAGGTTCCTGTAGATCAGTCGGGTAGGGTAGAGGCTTGGTATAAAGGAACTTTAATACAAAAGCTCGGTTTTTATACAACTATTCTGACTATATTTGCGTTATGTGCATATATATTTCTCAAAAACAGAAAAAAGAAACATCTTAAAACATAACACGTTATGCGTCATCTTTCTAACATTGATTTTATATATCCGGTTTTCATGTTGATTTTCGGTATTGTAATGATCGTTAACCCGCGTTCGCTGATGCGGAGAGCCAAATACGATGAAGAAAGCCTGAAAACTGAATCATGGGTTAAAAAACTGGGTATAGGCTTATGTATTTTTGCTGTCGGATTCGCAATTTATATATTCTATAAGCTGAACAATGCTTGATGGCTTTGTAGAATATGGCTATATAGGTCTGTTTCTGGCGTCTTTTCTTGCTGCTACCATCTTGCCCTTTGGTTCTGAGGTTGTTTTTGCCGGGCTGCTGGCCGCCGGGCTGAATAGCTGGACATGTGTTCTTATAGCCTCGGTGGGAAACTGGCTGGGCGGAATGACAAACTATTATCTGGGCAGGCTGGGCAAAATAGAATGGATAGAAAAATACCTGAAAGTAAAGAAAGAAAAGATAGATAAAATGCAGCATTGGCTTGAAGGTAAAGGAGCCGTGATGGCCTTTTTTAGTTTCATGCCTGTTGTAGGCGATATTATTGCTCTGGCATTGGGGTATATGCGTGCCAATGTATATATTGTAAATGTAAGTATGTTTGCGGGTAAATTTATACGCTATGTACTGATTATGTACGGGGTAAGCTGGATTATTTAGTATAGGTTATTGTCTTATCTTATGAATAATGCGAATCAGTATTTCGTTTTGTTTATATTATGTGTTCTTTTATTTTATGCACAAAAACCATCATGGTTTAAACCTTTTAGCATTGGCTCATACTGCCGCGCCCTCCCGGGCTTTTGCTTCCTTTTGGCATTGCCCAAAAGTAAGCAAAAGGCTAGTGCTTTGTCCCTCGGCGACCCACCAACGGCTGGCCGGCTAAACGGGACGAAACTCGCCTGCGGCTCGGACAACATCCCGTTTC
>NZ_QVMO01000074.1:0-13288 GCF_010501055.1 Dysgonomonas sp. 521 | reverse complement strand
ACCCGGTGCAGGCGGCGTAGAATGAAGTGCGGGCGCTTTTAAGCATCATCTGCCAATTATTGCAATGATGAATCTTTCATCACTTCATTCAGCCGACAAGCCGATGGTGGGTCGTACGGCGAAGCGGGGCGCAATGCTTTTTTGCTTACTTTTGGAGCTTTGGCCAAAAGTAAGGTAAGCAATCTGCGATTGCGCGCAGATAAAAAAGAACGTTTGAAGTAGCGAGAGTAGAACTGAATTAAAAATTCATGTTATGCCGAGTCACGACAAACAACGTTCACAGGAGCGAAGCGTATGTAAAACGACTAATGAAGTTGAACTATTATATTAATCATATTTTCAACTACTGATTGACATGAATCATAAATTATCATACTTGCACATTACCTTATTCATTTTCATTCTCTCCGTTTCATGTGGAACAAAAAATGAAGGTATTCAGGTTCAGTTTGTTGAGGTTCTTCAAGGTGACTTTTCCTTTGCAGAAGAATGGAGTTACCCCGAAAATGTTTTTATGAATAGTTTCGGGCAGTTAGTCTGTGATGGTTTGTGCGATGATGCTTTGTATAGGATGATAGATAAAGATGGCAGGATTTTTGAAGATTCATTAAGCCGTTATTATCAGTTTCTGGATACGACCCGTTACTATCATACAATGGCTAGTGAAGCACAATGCTATGAATGGATGGGTACGGATTATGCCATAGCTTACCAATCGGGTGATAGCGTAAGGTGCTATACGATGTGCAATGCAGGCACACACTCCAGTCTTGTGCTGTCTATTATTGGTGACAGATGTACTCCCCGCATTGAGCTGAACAGTGTTGCAAATCCCGGAGTATTGCATTATTACGAAGTGAAAAGCGGGTCGATAAAAATAGATGAACAGATGTGGAGAAAGCGAATACTGAAAGCTGAGTTTGATTTTAGCTTTACAGACACTGATCGTCCGGAGGAGCCAATGTGGTGGCAGGGAAAGATATACACAGAGATCAAGCCTGATGGAGAAGTATAATGAATCGGATATAAAGACAATATTCCTGATGGATGGAACAGTAAAGGGAATCATACAGGCAATACATGGCTTTGCCAAAAAGAATGATATAGAAATAGAAGTGTTGTCTGACGATGTGCTTGAACACGAAGGCTTTATCATTATTGCTTCGGTTATGGGTGATAGCTTTACTTTTGGAGGTGCATTGAAGATTACGATATGCCTGATATTGAGCATGCAGCACAGGAGATCGTTTGTGAAGAATTAAGTCAATATGTTGAGGCAAATTGTGAGAAAGCCCGTAACTTTGTTCGTTACTTCACAGTGAGGGGCTGATTCATCTTTATGAGATTCTTCTCTTCATTCAGAATGACAATTAAATAGAAAAAATATGTCAACAATATTATTTCACGAAATAGTTTTCGGCCCTATACACAGCCGTCGTCTGGGTTCGTCATTAGGCATGAATCTTTTGCCCTATGACGGCAAACTGTGTTCATTCGACTGCATTTATTGCGAATGCGGTTATAATGAAAATTTCAGGACGAAAACGAAGCTTCCGGCACGAGAAAATGTAAAAGCGGCGCTGGAAGATAAACTGATACAACTGCAAAAGGAAAATACACCTATTGATGTCATCACCTTTGCCGGGAATGGAGAGCCTACACTACATCCTCAGTTTGCCGCAATTATAGATGATACCATCCTGCTACGGGATATGTATTATCCTGCTGCCAGGATAAGTGTATTGTCTAACGCTATGCATGCCGGAAAAGAGTCGGTTTTCAACGCGTTGAAGAAGGTGGATAACAATATTCTTAAACTCGATTCTGCCATTATAGAGACCGTACGGCTCATAGACCGCCCCAATTCTCCATCATATAGTATAGAGGAACAAATAGAGCTTTTTAAACGTTTCGATGGTAATTTTATCATGCAAACCATGTTTCTGAGAGGCAGCCATGATGGTAAAGTAGTAGATAATACAACAGAGAAAGAGATTTCGGCGTGGCTGGAAGCCGTTAGAGAGACAAATCCGCGTGAGGTGATGATTTACACCATTGACAGGGAAACTCCCGAAAAAAACCTCGAAAAAGTGTCTGTTGAGGACTTAAAGAGGATAGGGGAGAGGGTAGAAAATTTAGGGATAAAGGTTAATATTGCAGGATAAGTTAGATTTCAAGTTTAAGGTTTCAAAATCTCAGGATTATCTTACCTGAATCTTGAAACCTGATATTCTGAAAGCATGAAATATAAAAATTATGGTCACAATCGTTTTTGCCCATCCGTGGCATGGGAGTTTCAACAAAGCAATACTGGATACTATTACAGATAGATACGATGAGGAAAATAAGCCTTATCAGGTGATTGATTTGCATAAGGATAAGTTTAGTCCTGTATTTTCGGAAGAAGAACTCTCCGTTTATAATCAGGGAAAGGCACTTGATCCGCTTATCTTAAAGTATCAGGAATATATCCGCAGGTCGGATGAGATGGTATTTATCTTTCCCAACTGGTGGAATACAATGCCGGGGATACTGAAAGGCTTTTTTGATAAAGTACTGCTAAAGGACTTCGCCTTCAATTATGAGGGAGGTTTCAACCCTTTACTAAGGATAAACAAATCGTTTGTAATCACTACATCAGAGCATCCTAGTCCTCATTTCAAGCATACCATCGAGAATGGTTTTATCGCAGATATGCTCAATCCTGTTGGCATCCGTGGTACAGTGTGGTTGAGTTGCGAAGGTACATCGAAAGGAACAGACAAGATGCGCCGCGAGTTTTTGGATAAGGTAAGAGAAGTTGTGAAATAGAAATATTATAGGAGCGGGGTCTGCCTTAATATGGGCAGACCCCGCTCCTATAAAGCCAGAAACACATTATACCCAAATTTTCATGCGTTTACTCTGGCATTTTTTAATCCTTCTTGCAACGAACAGAATACTGGTTGTAGCGGGGTGTACTCATCCGCTCCACAAATGTTGTAGATACATTTGTTAAAAACCGAATCCAAGCCGCATTTCCGGCTCCACTCGTAATGGATTTCGATTTACTCGTAGACCAAAATGTGGCACTTTCACCCCACTGATCCCTTGCCCTGGTAGCCTGCCCCACAGCAATGGTATTGAAGCCTCCTTCGGATAAGGCAAAACTTTTTCCTATTCTGCTTCCCGGCACCTGGCATTTAGAGAGCATGGCTATTGCATGTTTATGCAAGCGTAGCACAGGAGCCTTCTTCGGCAAAGTCCCGCATGGCAAGGTTGTTGTTAAGTTTTGATTTAATTGACACGCCTTTCAAGGCGTGGATAAGAGGCATCTAAGGAAAGACTTTAGTCGAAAAGGGCTTTGGCTAAAGCCTTTACCCATTAATAATTATATTCCTCCACTTAAAAGTGGAGGCAATTGATAAACAATAAATCTTAGTACATGACAAAAATTATTCAAACACGATTAGGAGACGATGTAGGGGCAGTGGCTTGTCCCTGCCCGCTTGTCATCGTTTACGGGCACCCACAAGGGGATGCCCCTACAGCAGGATATAAAATTTTGTCATGTACTTAGATACTTTCCAGTAAATTATTCGTCAGCCTGCTTGCTCCTATGCGAAAATATTCACTGTTCAGGTATTCATCGCCTAAGACTTCTTTTACTATTGTATAGTATTTCACCGCATCTTCGGTGGTAGAGATACCGCCGGAAGCTTTAAAACCTACTCTACGTCCGTTTTTCGCTTCATATTCCTTAATGGCGGTACACATTACATAAGCGGCTTCGAGCGATGCCCCTTCGTAACCTTTGCCTGTGGATGTTTTCAGGAAATCGGCTCCCGAATAAAGGGCTAATACAGAGGCTTTCATGATGTTGCTCGCACTCTTTAAAGCACCTGTTTCCAGAATCACTTTTAGCTTTGCATCGCGGCAGGCGTGCTTGATTTCTTCGATCTCTTCGGCTAGTTCTTCATAGTTTTCGTCAAAGAAATATCCAAGATTGAGTACGATATCTATCTCGTCTGCACCACTGGCAACGGCAAGCGCCGTTTCTGCTATCTTTACTTCTGTGAATGTCTGCGACGAAGGGAATCCTCCCGATACGGCGGCAATATTTACATTGGCTGTAAGGGCTTCTTTCACTGTTTCCACAAAATTGGGAAAGACGCAAATAGCGGCAACATTGGAGATATCGCTCGACCCTTCAAAATCGTTGACACCCTCTGTAAATTTCCAGATTCCTTCGCGTGTATCTGTTGAATTTAAGGAGGTTAGGTCAATACAGGAGTAAATCCTTTTATAGACTTCCTTACTGTTGTTCGCAGCGAATTTCTTACTGATGATTTCGTTTACTTTGCCGGTTATATCAGCATCTTTCAGGTCGGTTTTGTATTTCTTCAGGGTATCCCTGTATTTATCTGTTTCTGCCATTGTTATTTTAATTTTTCGTTATTTATATGTCTGTTTTTATCCCGGTTTGTTTTCTTTTCGATGTTCTTTCTGAAGGCTTCTGTAAGGTCAACACCTGTCTGGTTGGCCAGGCAAATGAGTACCCATAAGACATCGGCCATTTCGTCTCCGAGGTTTTTATCCAGGTCGGATTTTTTGAATGACTGGTCGCCATAAGTACGTGCCATAATGCGTGCCAGCTCACCCACTTCTTCTGTCAGGATGGCCATGTTGGTGAGTTCGCTGAAATAGCGTACACCGATGGTCTTTATCCAGTTATCTACTTCTGCCTGAGCTTCTTGTATGGTCATGCTAATTTGTAATTATGAATTATAAGTGATGAATTTAATCTTTTATGACTCATAACTTATGATTGATTTTTTGAGTCTATCCAGATGGTTACCGGGCCGTCATTGATGAGTTCGACCTGCATATCTGCACCAAATTCACCTGTCTCAACAGGTTTCCCCAGTTTATCTTCCAGTGTTTTGCAAAACTGGTTGTATAACGGAATAGCTATATCAGGTTTTGCAGCATGGATGTAAGACGGACGGTTTCCCTTTTTGGTTGATGCATGCAGGGTAAACTGTGATACTACAAGCATCTCGGCATTGGTGTCAACCGCTGAAAGATTCATTACTCCATTACTGTCATCAAAGATACGAAGATTTATGATTTTATTGCATAGCCAGTCTATATCTTCCTGATTATCACTATTTTCGATACCTAGTAATATAAGCAATCCTTTATTTATTTTCGATTTTAGCTTATTTTCTATTGTTACTGATGCTCTACTAACCCGTTGTATTAATATTCTCATAATGATTTAATAATAAAAGCCACATACCTTATAGATATGCGACTTTAAAATTAGAGATTAATTTGCAATTATATGATTATTATCTTTTATAATTGTGATAAACTGTCAATAAGATCGTGCTGTTCTTTCAAAAAGCTCCGTCTTTCTTTTTCTCCGCTTACTGTGATTAGTCTGGATTGGCGTTTAAATGATTGCATCCAGCGTTTTACTTCTTCGAATGTTTTAGTATCTGTTGAGGCTATCCCGTTGAGCAGAAATACTTTTATTATCGTTAAGTGATAATCTGGTGTAGCTACATAGATGTAATTGGTATCTACATTCACATCGGAAATATATATATTGATTTTTTTCCCAGACTCCTTTATTATACCCGTGCGCGACATAGCATCTATGTCATCCAGTATCTTAAGTAAGTCTTGCTTAATAAGTTGAGCGTCTTCGTGACTGATAAGACCAACGTAATAAAAGTATTTGATATTTGTAACCAAATATTGGAAAAGGAGAGGGTCGAAAACATACTCTGTATTTATGCGTTTGGCCCATTTTACATATTCTCCCTGCGTTTTTTTGAGCTTGTCCAGAACGATTATATCCTTATATGGGGTGGCTTTGATCGAATTATTGGTTTGATAATTCCATTTGAATAAATAAAACCTGAATATATTCTCATAGTTTACATATAATGGTTGAGGTAATATATTTGTTATTTCGCCTACTTCCGGCTCTGCGATATTCTTGAAGGATTTCATGATTTCGGTCATTTCTTCCATAAGGGCGAAATCTGATTCTGCGGGATTTATGTATTCTATCAGGTTCAGTTTAAATGGTTTAGAAGCATGTGAGTTATTTGTTTCCAGCGTATCCAGTGGAATATGTAGTTCTCTGGAAATTATCATTGCTTCCTGAAAAGAAAATTGCATTTCTCCCCTTAGTCTTCTGTATACGGCTTCTTTACTTATACATAATATGTCGGCAAGAATATTTACAAGCCTCGTTTTCTGTGGAATTTTGTGTACTATTTCTTCCAGAAAATTTGTGTATAATGCTTCATAATTCATATAGGTTCCTTATTCGTAGCAGTGAAGTGTTTCTTATACAGCAAATATACAAAAATTAAAAATTGGAACGAGAGATTTCCCAGCAGTTACTTATCGAAATGAACTATTGGCCTGAACCTGTAATAAAAATTTTCGCTAAAATTTGAACAGGCTCTAAATAAATAAGGTTATTGCTGCCCTTTTTCTGCAAAGTACTGCCTGATCAATGCGGTCTTGTGTTTACCTACTATTTTTTCTACTTCTTTATCGGAGGCTAACTTTATCCTTTTCACGCTTCTGAATTCTTTAAGCAGCAGGCGTTTTGTTTCGTCCCCTATACCTTTTATATTGTCGAGTTCCGATTTAACCTGACTTTTGCTTCTTTGATTCCTGTGGAATGTTATACCAAATCTATGAGCTTCATCCCTAAGGTGTTGTAAGACTTTGAGTGAATCACTGTTTTTGTCCAGGTAGAGCGGGATGGAATCTTCAGGATAATAAATTTCCTCCAGCCTTTTGGCAATACCTACGATGGCTACTTTACCGTAAATACCCAGTTGCTTGAGTGATTCACATGCCGCGCTTAGTTGTCCTTTACCTCCATCTATGACTATAAGCTGGGGTAGGGGGATGTCTTCTTCTATCAATCTGTGGTAACGGCGGTATACAACTTCCCGCATAGTGGAGAAGTCGTCAGGGCCTATTACTGTCTTTACATTAAAGTGCCGGTAGTCTTTTTTCGAAGGTTTTCCCATTTTGAAAACGACACAGGCCGAAACCGGATTTGTTCCTTGTATATTTGAGTTGTCAAAACACTCTATGTGTGTAGGCAAGTCCTTGAGACTTAAGTCTTTTTGGATATCTTTCAATATGCGGAGGCTTCTTTGCTCCGGGTTGAGGCTTTCCGCTTTTTTTAATTTGTCTATTTTGTACTGCCTTACGTTTTGTGTTGAAAGAAGCAATAATTTTTTCTTATCGCCACGCTGTGGTATGCTAAATTCTACACCGTCGAGTGTTAAATCCGGATAGAACGGGACTACGATCTCTTTCGCCTTCGAGCCGAATTTTTCCCTTACTTCAATAATGCCGAGTGCAAGCAGTTCTTCTTTGGCTTCTTCTATCCGTTTTCTGTATTCGAACGTATAGGCTTGAATGATAGCCCCATTGTGTACACTCAGGTAGTTTATGTATCCGGCACTTTCATCTTCATCGTAGCTGTATACATCTATGTTATATTTTATAGTGCTTACTACGGTCGATTTATTTTTGAAGTTCTCGATAAGCTGATATTTCTCCTTCAGTTTATTCGCGTCTTCAAATTCCTGATTCTCGGAGAGTGCTATCATCCTTTCGTAAATGCCATCACTTACAAGGTTTGTATTTCCTTTCAGTATTTCCTGTATGGCATTTACATTTTTTAGGTAGTCGTCACTCGACTGTAATCCGACACATGGGCCGAGACATCTTTTTATATGATACTCAAGGCACACTTTATATTTTCCTTCCGCAATTTTTTCGGGTGTAAGGTTCAACGAGCATGTGCGGATAGGGTAGAGCTTATGTACAAGTTCTAATAATGTTTTAACACTAAGCACATTTGTATAGGGGCCAAAATATTGTGAGCCATCTTTCGCTATTTTTCTTGTGAGTTCAACTCTTGGATAATATTCGTTCCGTATAACAATCGATGGATAAGATTTGTCATCTTTGAGCATTACGTTATACCGGGGCTGAAATTCTTTTATCAGATTGTTTTCTAATAATAACGTATCGGCTTCTGTGTCTACTATGATGTATTTAATGTCTCTTATCTTGCTGACAAGGATTCTAGTCTTCGGGCTTTCTTCGTGTTTTTTAGTGAAATATGATGATACTCTTTTTTTAAGATTTTTTGCCTTACCTACATATATAATGATGCCTTTATCATCGAAGTATTGATAACAGCCTGGTTTATCCGGAATATTTCTAATAATATTTTTCAGATATTCGTCAATCATTTCCCTTTTAGTCCTTTTACTTTCCATTTGTTTTGTGCAGGGTTAATCTCTTGCTTTATCCTACAATAAAATTATTAATTAGTTTTCTTTGGTGCAAAATATTTGCCTGTTTTAAATCTAATTAATATTAATATGCCTTTTGTGTAGGTCGGATTATTCTAATTAGAAAGGGAAGATTTGCTGTCTTCCCTTCCTGTATTTACTGTTATACGCTATAATGTATTAAAGATTTGATTTCAACTTCATCCGGAAATAGTTTTCTGCCGTTTAAGTCATCCAACTCTATTATGAAGTTTACGAGTATTTTCTTTACCCCCATTTTACTAACCAGTTTGTATGCGGCGAGCATTGTGCCACCGGTAGCAAGCAGGTCGTCATGAATAAGTACTACATCATCTTTCGATAATGCGTCTTTGTGTATTTGTATTTTATCCATGCCATATTCTTTCTCATACTCTTCTTCGTAAACCTCTGCTGGCAGTTTGCCCGGTTTTCTTATTGGTACAAAACCAGCTCCCAGTTCTAAAGCCATTATGGGCCCCATGATAAAACCTCTCGATTCTATACCTACAACTTTTGTTATGCCCATTTCTTTATACTCGTCCAGAAGAACTTCTGTAAGTGTTGACAGAGACTCTTTGGTTTTGAATAATGGTGTGACATCTTTGAATTGAATGCCGGGAATAGGAAAGTCGGGGATATTCCTGACGGTTTTGTGTAGCATGTTTAGCTTTTCTTCTTTCTCTTTTTTGTCCATTTTATCGTTAATATTTTGTGTGTTCCACGTGGAACACTCGATGTTTTTCTTGCATGTTTCACGTGGAACATTTTTCTTACCTTCCTAAAAGTACCAGCAGGATTGAAATATCGTTTGGGGAAACTCCGGGGATTCTGCTTGCTTGTGCGATCGTTTCGGGGTCTATTTTCGATAATTTCTGCCTGGCTTCCGTGGAGAGAGATGATATGTTTTCGTACTCAAATTTTCCTTTTATCCGAATGTTTTCAAGGCGTGTGATTTTGTCTGCTATCAATTGTTCCCTTTTTATGTAGCCGTCATACTTGATAATGATTTCTGTGGCTTCTATTATTTCTTCTTTTCTGTTCGGGATTTTATCGAGTTCGGCTTTAAATGCAGGGATATATTCTGCAATGCTGCTTGCTGTAATTTGAGGACGCGTGATTACATCTTTTAATTTCATGCCCTGTTTTAATGGGGTGGTGCCTAGCGCTTCTAGTCCTTCGTTTATATATTCAGGTTTTAAGGAGTAGTTTGATGCGAAATCTATGATTCTTTCTATCTCTTCTTTCTTCTGGTTTAGCAATTCTATTCTGTCTTGTTTCGCTAATCCTATATTGTATCCTTTTCTGGTCAGGCGCATATCAGCGTCATCTTGGCGGAGTAATATCCTGTATTCGGCTCTCGATGTAAACATTCTGTATGGTTCGTCCACGCCTTTGGTGACAAGGTCGTCTATCAAAACACCTATATAAGCCTCGTCTCTTTTCAGTATAAATTCATCTCCTCCATGTGTGCGGATGTGTGCATTTATTCCGGCTATGAGTCCCTGGCCTCCGGCTTCCTCGTAACCGGTGGTGCCGTTGATCTGTCCCGCGAAAAACAGATTGTGGATTAGCTTCGTTTCCAACGTATGATTCAACTGCGTAGGGTCGAAAAAATCATATTCGATTGCATAGCCCGGCCTGTAAATATGTATATTCCGGAATGCAGGAATTCTTTGCAAAGCTTCAATCTGAGTGTGGAGTGGGAGAGAGGAAGAGAATCCGTTCAGATAGTATTCCTGTGTATTCTCGCCTTCGGGTTCGAGGAATAATTGGTGGGATGTTTTGTCTGCAAAAGTTACGATCTTAGTTTCTATGCTGGGGCAATATCTTGGCCCTATACTTTTTATTTGTCCGTTATACAGTGGCGAATCGTCCAATCCATCGCGTAAAACCCCATGAGTATCTTCGTTGGTGTATGTTATCCAGCAACTCAACTGTTTTAAGGTGCGGGGCTTGAAGTCGAGATATGAAAACTTGTGGAAATCATCTTCTCCTTTTTGCTCTTCCATCAGGCTGAAATCCACGCTTCGGCCATCTATCCGTGCCGGCGTGCCGGTCTTCATACGGTCTGTCGTAAACCCGAATTCTTTCAGTTGTTCCGTGATGCCAAAAGAAGCTGGTTCGGAAACCCGCCCTCCTCCAAGTTGGGTTTTTCCTATATGCATCAGTCCGTTCAGGAAGGTTCCATTTGTGAGCACTACTGCTTTGGCAGAGAAGTTTACACCCATTGCTGTTTGTACTCCGGTCACGGTTTTATTCTCGATGATAAGAGAGGTGACAGTGTCTTGCCAGATAAAGAGGTTCTCGGTATTCTCTATGATTTCTCTCCATTTCAGAATAAATCTGGCTCTGTCGCTTTGGGCTCTCGGGCTCCACATAGCCGGGCCTTTGGATTTGTTGAGCATGCGGAACTGGATTGCCGTCATATCTGTGACAATTCCCATCTGCCCGCCAAGTGCATCAATCTCGCGCACGATTTGTCCTTTTGCGATTCCGCCGACAGCAGGGTTGCAACTCATCTGCGCTATCTTATTCATGTCCATTGTTATGAGCAAGGTTTTCGAGCCCATGTTGGCTGCCGCGGTGGCTGCTTCGCACCCCGCATGACCTGCCCCAACGACAATTACATCATATTTAAAATTCATCTTATATATTATAGGGAATAATTAATTTGTACTGCAAAGTTAGTATTTTTTTATTCTCTTTTTTGATACTCGTTTGCAGTACATATTAATTAACAATAATGGAAGTCATTTCAACTTTTATAAAACCACGGAGTAAAAGGAGTTTCGCGGCGTTTTTTTATTAATATCATTAAAGGTATATTTGCTTATATCTTATTACTGCATATATAATTGTTTGTAAATCAAATAATATTATTGTACTCCGTGAAACTCTGTGCGACTCTGTGGTTGAAAAGCAATTAGGCTTTGTTGGCATTTTCTATTGCTAATTTTATTTTTTCGGAGTCGGAAAAAAGGAAGGAATATTCTTCGTCTATATCGTTGAAGGTGTCGGATATATATTCCATTTTACCTCTATACCTGCTTCTGAAAGAACCGTGAAATTCTTTTAGGCCTGTTGCCCTGACGAGGTCGCCAATATTGTTTTCGGTAATTCCGCCACCCGGCATAATGATGATGCGATCATCGGCTTGCCCGATTAATTTTCTTAAAATTTCTTTTCCATCGGGGGCATTCTTCATGCCTCCTGAAGTAAGGACGCGGTCGAAGCCAAGCCCGATAATATCTTCAAGGGATTCGGATAAGTTGACAGCCCGGTCGAATGCCCTGTGGAAAGTTGTACTCATCCCGTATTGATGGGCGATAGTTACTAATTCTTTGTTCCTTTGTTTATCTACCGAACCGTCCGCATTCAATATGCCGAATACGACTCCATCACATTTTGCCTGTCCGCAGTGATGGATGTCTTTTTTCATTATTTCAAATTCGAGGTCATCATATAAAAAATCTCCTCCGCGGGGGCGTATTATTATATTAACCCGGATGTTTAGATATTTCCGGGTAAGTTCAATTTGTGAGAGGGAAGGGGTGGTGCCTCCTTCTTCAAGATTATCGCATAACTCCACTCTGGCAGCGCCTCCTTTTTGCGCTTCTATGGCTGATTGTACTGAATTAGCGCATACTTCGGCTGCTATTTTAGGCATAATTGATTGATTATTAGTTGTATGTGGTGAATTTTTATCTTTTATATTTTCAAATATAGGGAATAATTTATAATCTTAAACAGATTCTGGTATGAATTGGGTTCTTTTTTGTCGTATATCCATCAAGCCCCGCAGGGGGCAGACTTTATTAACCGTATGTGCAGCGTAGTGCAGTTTACGGTCAGATTGATGTGGTTGTGCTGATTGTCAATTCATTGTGTTTGGTTTATGGCTTATAATGATAAAATTTTCAGATAATGGGAATGAAATACTACCTTTGCAAACTTTGAATTGCAAATAATGGATAGGACTAAAGGTATCATATTAGCATTGATTTCTTCCGGAACATTCGGATTGATCGCGTTTTTCTCTATTCCGCTGTTGAGGGTAGGTATGCATGCTCCTTCCATATTGTTTTACAGAAGCCTGCTTGCTGCCGCTTTACTGGGTATAGTATGCCTTATAAGGAAAAGGGATTTCAGGATTTCGCCTAAACTGGCTGTGCAATTACTATTTCTGGGGTTACTTTACACCATGACCTCTATGGGGCTTATTTATTCTTATAATTATATTTCGAGCGGGGTATCTACTACAATACATTTCTTGTACCCGGTGGCAGTCGCTTGTATGATGATTATATTCTATAAGGAAAAACTATCACGTAATCTGTTGTTTGCCGCAATTATAGCACTGGTCGGTGTAGCGCTTCTATGCTGGAGCGATAACGGGTTTATCAGTACCAAGGGGCTGTTGGCTGTATTGTTCACAGTGTTTACATATTCTGCTTATATTGTCAGTTTAAACAGAAGAAGCATAAAGAATCTTGACCCAGAAGTCTTTACATTCTACGTGATGCTTTTCGGAGCTTTTATATTTTCTGTATTCTCCTATTCTACCACAGGTATAGAGATAGTCCCCGATGTGGCTTCGTGGTTTAATCTGATAGGCCTAGCGCTGTTTGCGACAGTTCTCTCGGGTCTTGCATTGGTTTCTGCCGTGAAATACGCGGGGTCTACCATTACTTCTATCCTTGGATCGATGGAACCTGTGGTAGCTACTCTGGTAGGTATATTCTATTTCGGAGAGCCATTCGGTTGGAACAGCTTTTTCGGTCTGGCCTTGATTATCGGTGCTGTAACGCTGGTAATAATCACCGGCCAGAAAAAACGTTAGGCTTAGTTCCTATGTTTGTATTTGAATTACGGCGATAGCAAATATGCATAAGCCCACGAGTATTATTATATTTGAGTTTGATTATAATAACATAATA
>NZ_QVMO01000073.1:288-21376 GCF_010501055.1 Dysgonomonas sp. 521 | reverse complement strand
CATAAACTGATGGCTCCTTAATTTATCGTTAAATCTCTCCGTAAAGGTAAAAACTATATAAATCTTGTAAAAGATGAGGCAGACCGAAGGCTTACGCTCCTGTGACCGTTGGTTGAGCTGAGAGAAAGGAAAAAACAGCCGAAAACAGACTAAAAATGAACGAAGAAAAAGACATAATAAAAAATTCGTATAAAATTTAAACAGTTTCTTAAACAGGTTCTAAACTAAAACTGTGTATTTTTGCAAGCACAATAGCAATATATGATTAACAAACAATATAAAGAGACAGCCCGCCGGGCAATGGACTTTGCTTTGCAAAACGGGTGTCAGGCTGCCCGTGTCTCTGTGATCACGGCCAATAATAATTCATTTGAATACAGGAATACCCAACTCGACAGGCTGCATCAGAGTTCCGAAAACAAGCTTTATATTGAGTTGTTCGTTGATGGCAGGTATGGTTCTTTTTCTACAAACCGTATAGACGGAAAGGAACTCGAAGCTTTTATCAGGGAGGGAATTATTTCTACACAATATCTGGCGGAAGATCCTTTCCGGCAATTACCCGACCCCAAAAGGTATTATCAGGAAAACGGGAAAAGCCTCGACCTGTGCGATGCTGATTTCGATAAGATAGATACCGGGCAGAAGTTGGATATACTCAGGCAGGCAGTAGAAGAGGTCTATCAGTCCGACGACCGTATTATTTCCGTTTCATCGGCCTATGACGATGGCGTTGGCGCCGAATATATGATAGCCAGTAACGGCTTCGAAGCGGAAAGCGTTGACTCCGCGTTCAACCTGATGGTGGAAGTATCATTGAGAACCGATGGCGACGCGCGTGCAGAATCCTTCTGGTATGACAGTGCCGTTTACTGGGACGACCTGAAAAAGATCGGTATCGGACAAAAAGCACTGGAACGGGCTTTAAGGAAAATAGGGCAGCAGAAAGTCGAGTCCGGCAAATACGATATGCTGCTCGACAATACAACATCGACCCGCCTGCTGTCGCCTCTGATTGGCGCTATGTACGGAACAGCCCTTCAGCAGAAGAATTCGTTCCTGCTGGATATGCTTGGCAGGCAGGTAACGTCGGCCAATTTCACATTGACAGACACTCCCCATCTTAGCCGTTCGTTCGGTGCACGGTGGTTCGATGGCGAAGGTGTAGCTACCAAAGACCGGATTGTTATAGAAAAAGGTGTTTTGCGGAACTATTTTATAGACACATACAATTCCTTGAAAATGGAGATGGCTCCTACTATAGCCTCGCCATCCATTATGCAGGTATCCCTTGGCGAAAGGGCATTTGACGATATGCTGGCATCAGTGCAGCGTGGGATATGGGTCACAGGCTTCAATGGAGGTAATAGTAATCCGACCACTGGCGACTTTTCGTTTGGTGTCGAAGGTTTCCTTATCGAAAACGGAGTAGCCGTAATGCCTGTCGGGGAAATGAATATCACAGGAAATATACTTTCACTTTGGGCAAATTTGGCAGAAATAGGAAACGACCCCCGCATAAATTCATCGTGGCGCGTCCCTTCCCTGCTATTTAATAATGTAAATTTTAGCGGATTATAACCTATGAGATCATTGCGGTTACTATTTATACTTCTCATCTTACCAATATTCAGTTTTTCCCAGATTCCCGCTACGGAAGTACGTGCCGTATGGCTGACTACGAACTGGGGGCTCGACTGGCCTGCGAAGGGTACAAGTGTCAGCGCGCAGAAAGCACAACTGAGACGGATTTTAGACCAGTTGCAAGATGCGAACTTCAATGTCGTACTTTTTCAGGCACGGGCACAGGGTTATACTTTTTACAAATCGAGGATAGAACCTCTCAGCCCTTACTTTAACCATAATAATAATTTCGATCCGCTGGCCTTTGCTGTAGAAGAGTGCCATAAAAGAGGAATGGAATGCCATGCATGGGTTATTGCTTACCCAATGGATAAGGTTAAATTTACGTATACAGGCAAAGGACGCAGGAGAAAGAAGATTCCGGTAAAGGATAAGCCAAATTATTATAAGTCTGTCAACGACCAGTGGTATCTCGATCCCGGAATGCCCGAAACGAGGAACCTGATTGTTTCTATCGTAAAAGAAATCACAAAGAATTACGATGTGGATGGCATCCATTTCGATTATATACGCTATCCCAGCAATACGCGGAAATTTCCGGATGAAGATACCTACCGGCGATATGGGAAGGGTATGAACATATACGACTGGCGCCGCGAAAATATTAATCTGTTGGTAACAGAAGCCTACGACGCAGTAAAGTCTATAAAAAAATGGGTGCAGGTAAGCAGTGCGCCCCTCGGACGGTACAAGGTCTTATACGATGTGGCTCCGAATGATGGCTGGACAGCCTATGAAACCGTTTTTCAGGATGCGGGCTACTGGATGAAGAGCGGGAAGCACGACCTCATGTTCCCGATGATGTATCACCGTGGACATTACTTTTATCCGTTTCTTAAAGACTGGGTTGCCAACAGTAACGGACGTATTGTCGTTCCCGGCCTTGGCGTATTTCAGATGGACGAACAGGGCTGGCCTTTGAAAGATATTACAGACCAGATGAAATATATCCGTGATCAGAAAGTACAGGGTGCGGCGTATTTCAGGACAGGGAATGTACTGGGCAACCTGAAAGGCATTTTAGATTCCATATATGTTTATTACCCTACTCCCGCCAAGCTGCCGCCATTGACCTGGCTGCACAATGCATCGCCCGGCTCCCCGCTCAATTTGCAGGTGTCGAGGGATAGGGAAGGCTATCTGCATATAAAGTGGGACGCGCCTGCTGCCGGCAGGGATTATACATATAATGTATATGTATCTGCTACAGAACCTGTAGATACCGACAATGGGGGGAATATACTGGCCACGGGATTGCGCACCAACAGCTATGCATTCAGAGCCAGAGAAGGGGAATTTGGTTATTATTATACGGTAACAGCTTCGGACAGGTACCATAACGAAAGTGTGGTCACTTTGCCCGCATTTTTCTCGCATTCTTTAAACGAACAATAATACTTAGAGTCTGTCTACAAGAGCCTATAATGAATATTTTCGCTAAAATTTAAAAAAGCTCTTAATATTAACTTTACTTATAATCCAAAAACTATACCTATGAAAAGCCTGCTAATCTTCATATCGCTGTGGCTGATAACGTATTCAGGGTTAGGCGCACAGCCTTTTTCGCCGGAAATCCCATGTCAGGAGGGTATCAACCTGCTGCCGATGTATGGTGGCGTAGCGAAATGTGCCGGGCAGTTAAAGGCTGATGAGGACTTTTTCGCTTATTGTGACGAGCATTTCGATGACAGGGAAGAGGCTTCTGAACATTACCGGGAAATAGGGTGGAACTATATGTATGGAGGCGATCTGGATACGGCGATGAAGCGTTTCAACCACGCCTGGCTTCTGGATGAAGATAACGCCGCCGTATATTGCAGTTTCGGTTGGCTTCTGGGTAAAAAAGGTAAGGCAGGCGAGGCGGTTCCCTTTTTCGAAAAGGCCGTAACGATGGAGCCTGATGATGCCGATTTGCTGATGTTTGTAGCTGTTGGGTACAACGAATTGTACGACAGTACGATGGATGAAACATATCACAAGAGAGCGCTCGAATTGCTCAACAAAGGGTTGCTATTAGAACCTGATAATGCTTCTATACAGGATGTGATAAACGAAATAGGCAGGAAGTAAAGCTTATTCCCGGCGGTTTATATTCACTTCGATTTGACTTGTGGCTGCGGCAGGCTTGCGGGTACTGAGTCTTTCAACTGGCTTATTGATTTACAAAAGACAGGATGCACATAATCTCCGGCTATCTCAGCCAAAGGATATAATACGAAAGTTCTTTCGTGCAGATGAGGATGGGGGAGTACCAGATCAGGGCTCTCTAATATCTTATCATCGAATAATAGTATATCGATATCGATTATCCTGTCCGTATATTCCTTATTCACAGACTTGCTATGGCGCCCCATTTCCCGTTCTATCGCCTGAGCCGTTTCCAGCACCTCGGTAGGGCTGAGACCGGTCTCTACTTTACATGCCGCATTCAGGAATTGGTTGTCGGACTGAAAGCCTACAGGCTCAGTAACATAAAAAGCGGAAGTGGCGACAATTTCGCCAATCCGCTCTTCTATATTGTCTATTGCATTTTCCAGATTTTCGCCTCTGTCTCCAAGGTTAGAGCCAAGGCCTAAATATACAATATGTGTATCTTTCATATTTAATAATTTAAGATTCAAAAATATAAAGATTTTAGTTTGCTTATATATAAACCTTAAATCTTTAAACCTTAAATCTAAATTATAAGCATTGCATCGCCGTATGTGCCGAATTTATATTTCTCCTTTACGGCAATATCATATATGTCCATTATACGGTCATATCCGCCAAACGCGGCAGTCATCATCAGTAATGTCGACTGTGGCAGGTGGAAATTGGTAACCATAGAATCAGCTATCCCGAAATCGTAAGGAGGGAAAATGAATTTATTTGTCCATCCTTCATTGGTTTTCAGGTGTCCGTCTGTGCTTACGATGGTCTCTATGGCTCTCATCACGGAGGTTCCCACGGCGCATACACGGCGGTTCTCATCCTTCGCTTTGTTTACTATCTCGGTAGCTTCCTGTGTGATAATCAATTGCTCTGAGTCCATTTTGTGCTTGGTCAGGTCTTCCACATCTATGTCGCGGTAGTTACCCAGTCCTGAATGCAGTGTGATGTAAGCGAAATGCAGTCCTTTTATTTCGAGACGTTTCATCAATTCGCGGCTGAAATGTAGTCCGGCAGCAGGAGCGACCACAGCACCTTCATTCTTAGCGAAGATGGTTTGGTAACGATCCTTATCGTCAGGTTCCTCGCCTCTGTTCAGGTATTTCGGTATCGGCGTTTCGCCCAATGCGTAAAGGGCTTTTCTGAACTCGTCCGATGGCCCGTCGTACAAGAAACGGAGCGTACGCCCACGCGATGTGGTGTTATCTATTACTTCGGCTACCATAGCGTCGTCGTCCCCGAAGTATAGTTTGTTTCCGATACGTATTTTGCGTGCGGGGTCTACAAGCACGTCCCACAAGTGAAATTCTTCATTCAGTTCGCGCAGAAGGAATACCTCGATTGTAGCGCCTGTCTTTTCCTTATTGCCGTACAGGCGTGCAGGGAATACCTTCGTATCATTGAAGATAAATACATCTTTATCATCGTAGTAGTCTATAATATCTTTGAAGACTTTGTGTTCAATGTCCCCGGTCTTACGGTTGACAACCAACATACGTGACTCGTCCCTGTTTTTCGCGGGATGAGTGGCGATCAATTCCTCTGGAAGATCGAACTTAAATTGAGAAAGTTTCATGTCTCTATATCTATTGTTTATTATTTATTCTAATATCAGTGCGTCCACGAATTCTTCGATCTGGCTTCCATCGATGCATTTGTCGAGGGTAACCTCGCCTATCCGTGTACGTTTCAGTGCAGTAAGATGCGCACCTGAGCCCAATGCGGTTCCTATGTCGCGGGCCAACGCTCTTATATATGTTCCTTTGCTGCAAACCACCCTTACCTCTATCTCGGGGAAAGTGTAGTCCAACAGCTCTATTTCGTCTATTACCAATAGTTTTGGCTTCAACTCAACATCCTGACCTTCGCGCGCAAACTCGTAAGCTCTCTTTCCATCCACTTTACAGGCAGAGTACACCGGCGGTATCTGTTGTATTTCTCCTACGAATCCTTTCAGCTTTTCTTCTACTAGCTCTTTAGAAATATGACTGGTGGGATACGTTGCGTCTATTTCCGTTTCCAGATCAAAAGACGGGGTGGTTTCTCCCAGCTTTATAGTGGCTATATATTCTTTTGTCTGATACTGGAACGATTCTATCAGTTTGGTCTTTTTACCCGTGCAAACGATCATTACGCCTGTAGCCAAAGGGTCGAGCGTTCCGGCATGGCCTACTTTCAGCTTTTTTATCCCTAATTTCCGGCAAAGTTTGTTCCTCAGCTTCCGCACGAGAGTAAACGATGTCCAGTTTAGTGGTTTATCAATGTATAAGACCTCTCCTGATATAAAATCCATTAATTCGTTATTCAATTCAAGTCGTTGGTTGTAGTTGTTATGTTGGCTGTGGTCTGGAACTTATTGATAATATAGTGGTCTATATCTGCTTCTACTTCCATTTTTCCTGTAAAAAGCAATACCAGTAATATTCCACCTACGATGATACGGTACCATCCAAACAACTTAAACCCGTATTTAGTCACAAAGCCTATAAAGAACTTGATAGCAAGCAGGGCGACAATAAATGCGACCACATTGCCCAGGATAAGCGAGCCTACATTTTCCTGCAACAGCGTGAAGCCTGTATCGGAAATAATCAGCTTCAGCAGCTTATACCCTGTGGCGGCTGCCATAGTAGGTACAGCCAGGAAGAATGAAAATTCCGCCGCGTTTTTACGGCTCAGCCCGCGGCTCATACCCCCTACGATGGTTGCCATAGAACGCGACACACCCGGTATCATGGCTATGCATTGGAAAAACCCGATGATGATGGCGTTCTTATAAGTGATTTCCTGTTCTCCCTTCTCAGGTTTGAAAAACCACTTGTCTACAAATAGCATCAGTATGCCACCAAGTACAAGCATGATAGCTACCACCGTTACACTTTCCAGCAAATCATCTATTCTATCGCTGAATATAAGTCCGAGGAAAGCTGCGGGAAGAAAACCTGCGAGAAGTTTCCAGTAGAACTCATATTTATATACAATATATTCGTACAGGTTTTTAAATTCGGCTCTGGTTTTGTCATTCTTGAAACGGAAGAACCTGTTCCAGTATAGAACAATTACCGATAAGATGGCGCCAAACTGTATAATTACAGTAAATGCCTTTACAAATTCGTTACTCTCGATGCCCATGAGGCTTTGGGCGATAATCATGTGTCCGGTGGACGATACCGGCAGGAATTCTGTAAGTCCTTCTACTATAGCAATTATTATTGCTTCAATAATACTCATTATAAATATCTGTTATGTAATTAGTTGTGTTCTTTCTTTTCGTCCGGTAATTCTTTCGGGCGTGGATACAGTATCCCTACTATCATCAGCAGAAATCCGGCAAGGCAAACCATCGGAGCCACAACAATCCTTTTCGTACTGAATATGTCCGGTTCGAAGCCACCTTCGATACTGGAGGCAGGGCCTGTCATCAATATGAATCCTACTATAATAAGCACTACAGATGCAGCACAAATGATGTAATTCTGTTTGCCGAATGCAAAATCTTTTTTATCCATTATATTTTCTTAAGCGTGATATAGTTTATTTGTAGTCATTCTCAAATACCTGTTCACTGCAAATGCCGTTGCAAATGCTGCGATGAATATACCGAAAACCAGTACAAGCCCGTAAACAATCAACAGTTCGTACATTGTCACTATCGACAGAGTTTCAGGCATTATGTTCGTAACGTAATACACTACCCCTGTAATAGCGAGATTGGCCAGTATGGCAGCCAGTATTCCACTCAGTATCATACGCCACATAAAAGGCCGCCTGATAAAGGAGTTGGTAGCCCCAACCAGTTGCATCGTATTGATAAGGAACCGTTTCGAATATATGTTCAGCTGGATGATACTCCTTATCAGCGTAAACGATATAAATACCAGTATTACAGCCAGTATGATCAGTATGCTCCCTATCAGCGAGAGCTTCGAGTTGGCGTTTATAATATCCTTTTCGTTATATACGATATTATTTACTATGGTGGCGCCTTGCAGGCTTTGCGCTTTCAGGCTGGCTTCCACCTTATTTATACTGTCGGAGTTTACATAGTCCGACTTGATGAACACATCGAAATAGGCATGGGCGGGATTATAACCCAGCACTTCTTCGGGGTCACGGCCCAGGTCTTCTACTAGCTGTTTTTTCGCCTCATCCTTACTGATGTAAATGACGGATTTCACGTATGGGTTCGCGTTCAGTCCTTTTTGTATTTTGGCGATGGACGCTTCGTCTATGCTTTCAGCAAGCTCTATCGATATGCCCATATTTTCTTTCAGGTACGAGCTGATTCCCTTTGCTGTAAACCCTACAAGGAAAGTCAGTCCGAGTAGAAAAAGGACAAGAGTAATACTAATAGTAGTAATAACTCCTGCCGTGAATAATGATATTGTTTTATACTGATGTTTACCTGACATATTGTACCGAGACAATTAAGTAGTACTTAATGAATAGGCATAAAACACCTAAATTCGCTGCAAAGAAACAAAATAAATACATCTTATAGCATTATTTTTGTTTTTTTTAATAATTAGATGCTTGTAAGCCAATATAAAAACACTATAAAGTGGTTATTTGTTTTGTTTTTTGTGATAATAATGCTGTGATTCTTGTTTTAACCACAAAGTAAAAGGAGTGGCACAGAGTCTTGATATTTTTAGAGCCTGTTTAAATTTTAGCGAAAATTTTTATTACAGGTTCATGTCAATAGTTCTTAGCAATTTTTTTATGCTCTTTTTAGCGTCTTTTCCCCTTTTTACTCTTGGTTTAGCCCGCTAAACCGGCTAGCAAAAATGATAAAATCCATCTAAAAATAGCTATAAAAAAGATTTGCTATAAAATTTAAACAGACTCTTAGATAAAAACAAATAACGATGAGAAGATAAGTGATGAAAATAGTTTAATACAATATTTTCTTTGTCATCCTGAGGCACGAAGGATCTCGTTCCTCAAAAGCAGAACTGGCAAGAGATGCTTCCTGTCGTCAGCATGACAAGAACGATAATTATGTTTCAATACTTTTCATTACTTATTGCTCATTTTAGCAACAATTATATACTCCGTGTTACTCCTTTTACTCCGTGGTTAAAAAAACAATTTCATTTTTTTAATAAATACCCTCTTTACAACCCCGTTTACGAAAGTCTTTTTGTTAAAATTAATCTTATATTTGTGTTTGCCATTTTTGGCTGAAAGGATATAGATTCACATAACTTAAAAAATATCATGCAAACAGAACTTACTAAGTCGGGCTTGAATCCTGCAAACTTCTCTGGGACAGTAGACGCAAAACCAGTACAAATGTATGTACTTACAAACAGTAAAGGCGCAGAAGCCACGGTTATCAATTACGGGGCGAAGATCGTTTCGCTGTGCGTACCCGACAGGGACGGGAAGCTGACCGATATTGTGCTGGGACATAACAATCTGGATGAATACCTCAACTCCGAAGAACCTTACTTCGGCGCTGTGTGCGGACGTACGGGCAACCGTATCGCCAATGGCAAATTTACCCTCGACGGAGTTACATACCAACTGGCAATTAATAACGGGCCTAACAACCTCCACGGAGGTATCAAAGGCTTTAATGCCGTAGTGTGGAATGCCAAGCAAACCGATAGCCAGACGCTTGAACTTACCTATCTGGCAAAAGACGGAGAAGAAGGTTTTCCCGGCAACCTGAATGTCAAAATAACTTACACGCTGACGGATGAAAATTCATTCGATATAGACTATGAGGCCACAACGGATATAGCTACTATTGTCAACCTGACCAACCACTCTTACTTCAACCTCTCGGGCGAAGGCGACCCTAGTGTGTACGATCACTCATTGAAGGTATTCTCCCGTGAATATTTACCGACAGACGACACCGCCATCCCTTACGGGAAGCCGGAATCAGTAGTGGGTACTCCATTCGATTTCCTGATGCCGCACGCTATAGGCGAAAGGATAGAAGAAGACTTCCAACAGTTGCAGTTTGGTAAGGGATACGACCATACGTTTATTCTAGAGAAAAACATGCCCGGAGATTTTGCTCTGGCACTCGAATGCTATTCTCCTAAAACAGGAATAGTAATGGATATATACACCACCGAGCCCGGAGTACAGTTGTACACAGGAAACTGGATGACAGGCAACTTCGAAGGAAAACACGGACATCGCTATCCGATGCGTGCGGCTGTATGTTTCGAAACGCAGCATTATCCCGACAGTATCAACAAGCCTGAATATCCAAGCGTGGTACTTCGTCCGGGAGAAACGTTCAAGAGCAGGACAGCGCATAAATTCACAGTGAAGAAATAATAATGATGTAGGGGAGGTGTCAGGAGCTTGTTATTCCGTGCCTGACACAGTACCTCCGTTTGGCGTAGGCTCTGCCTGCGTCATCGCTAAAAGCAAGGCTCCGCCTTGCAAAAATTATAACCCGACACAGGCAGAGCCTATGCCGAGCGGAAGGTTGATTTTCGCTATTTGTCTCCTACGGAGACATGTTTTTCAGTTAGTCCCTGCCACGGGTTTTACCCGTGGTTATTCATGTTCAGTCCCTTCGGGACATAGAGCGTTCTTTTGATATAATCAGAGGAAAAAAGGTAACAGGGAAAAGTAATGAAAAAAGTCACCTTTGCTAAGTACATGACAAAGTTTTATATCCTGCTGTAGGGGCATCCCCTTGTGGGTGCCCGTAAACGATGACAAGCGGGCAGGGACAAGCCACTGCCCCTACATCGTCTCCAAATCGTGTTTGAATAATTTTTGTTATGTACTGTGCACTTTTGTCACTTTTTCAAAAATATTCCCTTTGCGATTTTGCATCTTTGCGAGAAATTTTTAGAATAATGAGTTACAGATTGTGGCTTTATACACTGTTGATTGTTAACTGAATAAAAATTTTTATTATGAAAAAAACTATATTCTATTCCCTATTAGCAATTGCCCTGACATTTATCACGAATGCGTGCAGTTTATCTGATAAGCATTTCCTGAAAGACGAACAATACAGAGAGCAGGTACATCAGCAATTCCTGAAACGTAAAGAACTTGCAGCCGGACGCAGCCAGCAATTATTTTCTGTTTTTGAAAAACAAGGGCTGACCGCCGAACAACGAGAAGCACTTGAATTCCTGTATGCCTATATGCCATTATCCGACCTTGCCGACTACGATGGCGACTATTTCCTCGGGCAGGTGGATGCAGCGTTCAAAGCCCGAGACTATTTCGACTGGGGGAAGAAAATCCCCGATGATATATTCCGCCACTTTGTGCTGGTTTACCGTGTGAATAATGAAAATCTCGATACAGCCCGCCAGGTACTCTTCGATGAATTGAAAGACCGCGTAAAAGGGTTGACAATGGATAAAGCCGTACTGGAGGTAAATCACTGGTGCCACGAGAAAGTGACTTACAGAGGGACAGACGGACGCACATCCGCTCCTCTTGCCCTTGCTAAAACATCGTGGGGACGTTGTGGCGAAGAGTCTACGTTCACTACCGCGGCTCTCCGTGCCGTGGGTATCCCTGCGCGCCAGTGTTATACGCCTCGCTGGGCGCATACCGACGACAACCACGCATGGGTAGAAGTATGGGTAGACGGCAAATGGCACTATATAGGCGCCTGTGAGCCCGAGCCCGAACTGGATGCAGCATGGTTTTCGGCACCTGTGAAACGGGCGATGATGGTGCATACCAATGTGTTCGGATTATATAACGGCCCTGAGGAAAAGAATGTACAGACCGACCTGTATTCGGTTATCAACCTGCTTGGTAATTATACAGATACACGGGAAGTAAAGGTAAAAGTGGTGGACGAAACAGGCAAACCAGTTGAAGGCGCCACTGTAAAATTCAATGTATATAACTATGCCGAATTTTATCCAATTGCCACAGGCTCTACCACAGAAGGCGGCGAGGCATCTATTATTTCAGGCATGGGCGATATATTTGTTTGGGCTGATAAGGGAGATGTTTACGGTTATGGCAAATCGGGCTCCGGCTCAGGAGAAATAACCGTTACGCTTAATAATAAGCCCGGAAAAGACTTTGAGGAAATTATTGTTGTAGAGGCTCCTGCCGAACAAGAAATAAAAGAGCTTGCCCCTGAGAAGATTGCCGGGAATGCGAAACGCCTGGCTTATGAAGATTCGATCAGGAATGCTTACATGTCTACATTTATCAGTGAGGCGGATGCCCGTAAATTTGCAGAAGAGAACAAATTGAATGCTGACAAGACATGGGAACTTCTTTCTAAGTCGCAAGGTAACTGGCAGGAAATCAAAACCTTTATGGAGGTAAAGAAAAACAATCCTTATCTCAATACATTCCTGATGACGCTCAGAGATAAAGACTTAAGGGACACTCCTTCGGCCTATCTGTCAGACCACCTGATAGTGGGGGATGATGTTGCCTTCAACAAGATGATACCGGACAATCCTATTATAGGAAATATTTACTCTCCCCGAATCTCTCTGGAACTTATCCGTCCGTGGAGGAGTTTTTTCAGAAAAACATTGACGGAGGACTTTGTAAATAAATCGAGAAGCGATATAAACGAGGTAATCAGATTCATAAGCGAAAATATTAAGATCAATGATGAAGAAAACTATTATAAATGTTCGCTTTCCCCGCAGGGGTCTTATGAACTGAAAGTTTCGGACAAACATTCACGGGACATTCTTTTTGTGGCGCTCTGCCGTTCGATGGATATTCCTTCCCGCATGGATCAGACAACCGGACGTCCGCAGTATCTGAGAGCCGAAACCGGATTGTGGACAGATGTATCCTTTGATACACAGGCGGAAGAAAAGCCAAAGGCTACTATCCAGTTTACCAATGCGAAGGGTAATATTGTGAAACCAGGTTATTATACACACTTTACCATAGCACGTTACGATAACGGAGACTTTGTTACCCTCGACTATGAGAACAGTATCAAAGACCTGCCAGCAAGGATAACTGTTGACGCGGGCTACTATCGCCTGATGACAGGCAGCAGGGGGAATGACGGTTCGGTAACTATCAGCACTCGTTATTTCGAAGTAAAAGGTGGCGAATCTAAACATCTTGAGATCAGCCTGCCTAAGGTGGAAGGGCGGATACAGGTACAGGGCATCGTAGACCCTAACACTGTGGTTACGTTACAGGATGGTAGCAAGAAGTCGCTGAAAGAACTGACTAACCGCAAGGGGCTGATGATATGTTTTGCCGACCCCGACAAGGAACCAACCAAACATATACTGCAAGACCTTCCGGCTGTACAGCAGGCAATTGAAGAATGGGGCGGAGGCATATTGTTTGCCATACCGGATGATAAATTGAGTAAAGCTTTCGATGCTTCGGTGTTCAAAGGGTTGCCCAAACAGTCATTGTGGATGACGGATAACAACCGTACTCTGCTGAATACTGTCGCGGGAGCATTGCAGATCAACTTCTCAAACAACTTCCCACTTACTGTATATTTATCTACCAATGGAGGCATTTTGTATTCTTCGCAGGGGTATCATATCGGTACCGGAGAGAATATAATCAAAACGATTGAACTGGAAAAGGAAACGAAATAGGGTATAGAACATAGATAGTAGAAGTGGATAATATTCTAGTGATAAGCCACTTCTGCTATTCGTATATCTAATCTTTCAGCTTTAGCTTCATCATTATATCAGTCTGCTCATCATTTCCGAGCATGAAAAGATGCTTGCCGAACTCAACAAAACCGTTCTTCTTATAAAATGCGATTGCCTTGTCGTTCTCTTCCCATACACCCAGCCACACATAGTCGGCATTTTTTTGTTTTGCAACCTCTATGGCCTTCCTGTAAAGCGATTGTCCTACATGCTTGCCGTGGAAAGCCGGTAAAACGTAAATCCGTTCAATCTCGAGGGCTTTGTTGTCTTTCAGATCTGTTTGTGCTTCCGCCGAATTGAGTTTCAGATAGCCGATTATATTATCGTCAACTATCGCAAAATAGAATTCCGAGTTTTCGTTGTTAAGCTCTGCAGTCAGCTTCTCTAAAGATAGATTTTCTTCCAGGTATTTATTCATATCCTCCCCGGTATTTACTTCCGAAAAGGCCTCCGAAAATGTTCTCCTGCTGATTTCCTGTAGTTGGTGTATATCCGATGAGGTTACTTTTCTTATATGTATATCATTCATCTTTTTCCAATCTGGTATTTCATATCCGGTTATAAATATACAAAAAACAGCAATTTGCCATACAAATTGCTGCCATTAGTTAGCCGGAGGCAACCTTATTTCTGTGTGTTTTCTGTAATTATCTTTACAAGGTCTTCTTTCGACGCCAGCCCTTTTATCCGTGTAAGTTCCTTTCCATCTTTGTAAACAATGATGGTAGGCAATACTTCCACACCTTTGCCTAAGGCGAATTTCTGATAGTTATCCACATTCAGTTTGCCTATTTTTACCGACTCCTTGTATTCCTTCGCTACTTCTTCGAGTATGGGAGCCATTCGGCGGCAAGGCCCGCACCAGGGTGCCCAGAAATCTACCAGTACAAGTCCGGCGGCAATCTCTTTGTCGTAGCTGGACGCAGTAAGTGTTACTATCGGAGAATCCTTATCCGATACGGTATCATTGTTACCAAACAGATTGTCATTGCCAAGTATAAAGACAATAGCCAGAAGGACTATGCCAAGTATGGGAAATGTTATTTTATTCTTCATCTTAAACTATTATTACAGGTAATCAAACCACAAATATAATAGTTCATATCTATTAAAATATACCTGTTATGACTATTTATATATTTTTTCGGTCTGATATATATTAAAATCAACTATTTTTGTACCGGAAAGGATAGTATAAGGAATGAACCAAGAACCTCAGATACTGGACTTAGATAAAGTGCTGGCCGAGAAAGCTCCCCAAATTTATAATAAAACACCCCGCTTTATTATAAATTACCTGAAACGTAAGATTCATTTGGATGAGCTGAACGAAATACTCACAATCTATGCCGACAAATACGGAGTAGACTTTATGCAGTCTGTAGTCGGCTATTTCAACCTCACACTGAATGTTTCGGGGATGGAAAAGCTACAGGATGATAAGCGGTATATGTTCGCTTCGAACCATCCGCTGGGAGGGCTTGACGGTATCTGCCTGTCTGCCGTTATAGGCGGGAGGTACGACAAGAAGATAAAGTATGTGGTAAATGATGTGCTTTACTTTATAAAGAACCTGCAACCCATATTTCTTCCGGTCAACAAATACGGACGGCAGTCAAAACAGGCTACAAACACATTGAATGATGCATACGGCTCAGACAATCAGATTGTAACTTTTCCCGCCGGATTATGTTCGCGTAAGGAAAATGGTAATATCCGGGATTTAGACTGGCAAAAAAACTTCATATTGAAAGCTATAGAATCGAAACGGGACGTAGTTCCGGTATATTTTGAAGGTAAAAATTCAAATTTCTTTTATAGATTTGCAAATATAAGGAAACGTCTGGGCATAAAATTCAATTTTGAATTGATACTTCTGCCCGACGAAATGTTTAAGAATAAGAATAAAAGTTTTTCCATCATCTTTGGCAAGCCTATTCCTTACACACATTTCGACAATACAAGGAGTGTGTCTCAATGGGCTGAATATGTGAAGGAAGAATCATACAATCTGGCAAAAACAAACAAATAATAGATGGAAACTATCATCTCACCAATCGACAAGAGTTTATTGAGGGCAGAGCTGACGAAAGATAAACTTCTGAGGCACACCAACAAGGCCAACAATGAAATCTATATAATTACCCATCACAATTCGCCGAATGTGATGTTGGAAATCGGACGTCTGCGTGAGATTGCGTTCCGGTATTATGGAGGAGGTACGGGCAAAGATGTGGACATAGACGAGTATGACACCATGGACAACCCGTATAAGCAGCTCATTGTATGGAATCCCGATGCCGAAGAAATAATCGGAGGCTATCGTTTTATTTGCGGGCCCGATATCTGTTTCGACAAAAATGGCGAGCCTGTACTGGCTACATCGCACCTGTTCCATTTCTCCAGGAAGTTTATAAAAGAGTACCTGCCTCATACTTTCGAATTGGGACGTTCGTTCGTCACCCTTGAGTACCAGTCTACACTTGCAGGTTCGAAAGGTATTTTCGCGCTCGACAATCTTTGGGACGGACTGGGTGCATTGTCTGTCGCCGACCCGTCGATGAAGTACTTTTTCGGAAAGGTTACGATGTACGATACATACAATACCAAGGCAAGGGATATGATACTCTACTTCCTGAATAAGTACTTTCCTGACCCCGATACACTGGTCTGGCCAAAACAGGCTCTGAATATAGAAACAGACCGGAAGAAACTGAAACGCTTGTTCGATGGGGAAACGTTTAAGGCGGATTACAGGATACTCAATACCTCCGTCCGTAAACTAGACCTGAATATTCCTCCTCTTGTGAACGCCTATATGAGCCTGTCGCCACAGATGAAAGTATTTGGAACGGCTGTCAATGATACATTTGGCAATGTGGAAGAAACAGGAATTCTGATCAATGTAGATGAGATTCTGGAAGAAAAGAAGAAAAGACACATCGAATCTTACCTGAGGGATAAACCTTCGAAACGTTTCCTGAAAAGGCTTCGCCAGATGATAAACTGGAGCTGGTCGCGCTATGAGGATAAACCAAAACCTAAAAAGAAAAGAAATGAGGGCTTTTTTACAATCTCCCGTAGGAGCTATCGAGATAGAAGAAACTGACGGTTATATTTCATCCGTGAGGATTGTCCCGGATGAAAAGGTAGGGGAATCCGATTCCTGCGAACTTCTGAAAAAAGCGACAATGCAGCTTCAGGAGTATTTTGCCGGGGAACGAAAAGAGTTTGACCTCCCGCTCAGGCAGGAAGGTACGCCCTTTCAGCAAAAAGCATGGAATTACCTGTCTACCATCCCTTATGGGCAAACAGTATCATATAAAGACGAAGCTATAGCCATAGGTTCGCCCAAAGGATGCAGGGCTGTGGGCGCGGCGAACGGAAAAAACAATCTGGCAATAGTAGTGCCATGTCACCGTGTGATTAACGGAGGAGGCAAACTGGGCGGCTATGCATACGGTACAGATATTAAACTTCTCCTGCTCGAACTCGAAAACCATTATAACCTCATGTAATGCTTGACCTCTCCCGATACAATATAATACTTGCATCCAACTCCCCACGCAGGAAAGAGCTTCTTTCAGGACTGGATATCTCTTACCAAATAAAGACCCTGCCCGACATTGACGAATCATACCCCGAGCATCTCACAGGGGAAGATATCGCTATCTATATAGCAAAGGAGAAAGCTGACGCCTATCTGGACAATCTGGCGGATAATACATTGCTTATCACAGCAGATACAATCGTCCTGCTGGACGGCAAGGTGTATGGCAAGCCACAGGATGAAGCAGAAGCAAAACAGATGCTTCGCGACCTGTCAGGTAAAACGCATCAGGTGCTGACAGGTGTGTGCATTACCACCAAAGACAAACAAAAGGCATTCGGCGTATCATCGGAAGTACGCTTTAGTAAGCTTGACGATGATGAAATCGAGTACTACGTAACCAAATACAAACCCTTGGATAAAGCCGGTGCATACGGCATACAGGAATGGATAGGCTATATTGCCGTGGAGTATATCTCCGGTTCTTATTTCAATATAATGGGGTTGCCGATACAGCGGCTGTACAGGGAGTTGAAAGAATTCTGAATCTCTTTTTTATTTATTTTGCTATCGCAATACGCAGGCTGGAAGTATGTGTGAGCGGAATCTGCCATCCGGTTATATTATATGCGGATTGCAAATCCTGATAGTAAGAACTTCGGGGGTTGCAAAGGACGAGGTTGATAGTTGACAATTGACAGTGGACAATGGATAATCCTATTCATTTTTTATCACCGTAGGGACAGGGCTCTGCCCTGTCCTTATCCAAACGGTTACCATATTATTTACGGACAGGGTAGGACTGCGGACAGGGTAGAACCCTGTCCCTACGAATACACGGGATATTATTCACAAACAGGGGATATCAGGATTTGTAATCCCTGAAGGACGAGATAATTTTATTATTTTTTCTACATGTTCCCTGTGGCAAAACCAATTGCCACAGGGTAGGATAAAAGATCCTTGTTGATTCGATGAACGAATTATTGAGATTTCACACATCTAAAATACCCACCTTGAGAAAAAGTGATATGTTTAGCCCATTGTCCAAAACGATAATACCAAATTCTTTTTTCACTATACATATTATTTGACCAATACATATGTGTGTGCATATTAGTAGTTTCTGGTGCACTTGCATTTTGGATTGTTAGCTTGTTATGAATATCAGCGATTGATGCCAATTCAGCGATTGACGGCAATCGCCACATTCCATTCTGGCGATCAATATCATCTACAGCCCGAGTTCCTTGAGTACATATGTTTAATGCACTCTCTATACCACCTAATTGACCTATTGAAGGCCAATCGAGTCCACTATTAGCTCTTCCATCTCGATAGTAGTAACACACGGACTTGCCTGTTGCGGTGAAAAAAGGAAGGAGGTTGGTGAATTTTGAGGTTGATGATCCTACCGTTACTTGATCTAGGTATCCACTTGTGGTTTGTATATACTCTCCGCCAACAGCCAAATATCCCGGACAACAGGTACAATCCTGTACCGATATATCAAGCTTAAGCATCACATCGGTACCCTTACCGTCCGCCTGGTTGTTATACACTACATACAGCTCGGCCTTCAATGCCTGATCGCGGTCTAAGCCGCCGGCGCCGTTCGCTAATTTGTCTTTGTTCAGGTCGTCACGGTATTTTACCGATACGGTGAATGTACCGCTCAGGTTGGTTGCCGTTGCCCACGATGTACTACCGGGAGTGATATCTTCGATAATGTCACCATTGGTATTGACGTGGATAAAGCGGATATTACTTACCTTGTCAGTACCGTTGGTCTTGAAGGTATAAGTCTGCGTATTGGTAGCCGGTTTGCTGAAGTCAGCCTTCTGCGAGGTACGGCTGGCTTGTGTCCCGCAGCCATCGCCAAAGTTGCTTTCAACAACATCGAAGCAGGTAGTCCCGATGAAGGTACCTGCGCCCGGAGTCAGGTCTTTCGGATTAGGATTCACCGTCACGGTATATAGCCCCGTACTCATGGTAGTGCTGCCACATCCGGCATTCTTCACCTGGCAATAGTAGTAGAAATCCTGAGAAGATGCTACCGTTTTATTGACTACATAGGTATTGTTGGTAGCACCGTCTATAACAGTGCCGCCTGTGGTAGAAGCCGTGGTGTTGCTGTACCACTGGTAAGCAGCTGTAGGAGTACCCGAAACGAAGGTAGCCGACACAGTACCTAGAGTAACTCCCGTGCCGGACACCGTGGTCAGGGCAGTAGCATCCGAAGGCAATACGCTCACCGGATCTACACAGGCACTTTCTACATTTGCAATATTATGCTCTGCCGTACCCGTACCGCAGGCATTGGATACTGCCACCTTTACGCTGGCAGGCCCCGTAGTACCATCGAATTTCACGACAGCGTTGGCGGTATTGCCGCCGCCCGATATCAGTGTACCGTTTTCGATAGTCCATACATACTGGGTAGCCGGAGTAAAGTTGATGGTAGCCGCATAAGTGACCATATCGCCCTGGTTGGGATTCTCGGTGCTGCGGTTCAGGGTTACGGTAGGCGCAGCCGAGATGGTATTGCTCAGGGTGATCTTAGCCGCAGGGCTGGTACAGCCATCGGTAACGGTAACGGCATATTCGCCGCCTTCGTTCACAGTGATGCTCTGTGTATTGGCATAGGCCACATCGTTCTTGTACCACTGGTAAGTAAACGGGCCTGAGCCCGAAGCCACGGCATTGAGGGTGGCTATTCCCGAACAAAGCTGCTTATCACCCGTAATGGTAGGGCGGGCAGGGATAGTACCCGTAGTGATGGTTTCCGAACCGATGGATTCCGCCGCGCAGCTTCCGCCCAAGGTGGCACGGCAACGGATCACTACGCTCTCCAATCCCGAAGGTACATTATAGAGAATGGTTTTTCCCGTACCTATCTGTGTATTGTTTTCGTACCAGGTGTAGGTATAGCCCGTCTGCACATTGCTTACCGATAGCTGTACGCTGCCGCCTGCACAGAAAGCGGCAGACTTTACGATATCGGGCTCTATCAGCGCTACGCCCGTATTAGGGTCTACCGATACGGTCACCACATCGCTCGGGGTAGACCAGCATGTACCATCATTCACCACAGCAAACCAGTTGCCTACGCCCGCTTCTATTTCATTATCGGGTGAAGTAAGAGCCTGCAATACCCCGTCCTTAAACCAGCGGACGGTTCCTGTCGCGGGTTTGGCGGCAATCAGCTTGGTAGTACCTGTCGGACCGCAAACCAGCCCGTTATTCCCGCGTACCACGATAGACACAGGGTCGGGTGCGCCCGCGCCGTCACGGGTAACGGTAACGGCATTGCCAGCCAGTTGGTTACAACCGATAATACCCATCCATATATCGTAAACGCCTGCTTGGGTAACGGTAAGATTATTCACCCCGCGGGCGATCTCCATGCCGTTGCGTGTCCAGATAAGCTGGTCGAGGTTAGGTGTTGCAGGGTCTACCCACAAGTACACGGCGCCCCCGGCACAGAATGAGATATCCTTGCCCGAAGGGTTGCTATTGATAGAGGGTGCATCACCCAAAGAAGGATCGCAGCCCTGTCCCTGCTGGGTAAACAGGAAGTCCTTGAACAGGCCCGTACAGCTGCTTGTCACCCGTACCACCGCCGAGCGGGGTTTGGTAGAGTTATTGGCCTCGAACGAGATGCGGAATGTCCCCGCCGTTTCGTCCGTTTCCGTCAGCGAGAGGTAATCAGCACCCGTCAGCACGGCAAAGGTAAAAGGCCCGTTTACACAATCGGGGTCGGTGATTTCAAACTCATTGTCGCAGCCCGTACCATCAGCCGCAACATCGGTACACGGCTTTGGGCTGATGTCCATCTGGCTGGTACCGTCGCACATACTGATCCAGCGCTGGGCGTTGTAGTACTCCACGCAGCGGGTATCGGTGTTGTAGATGGTCAGCCCTTCGTAGAGGAAGGGTGTCGCCCTGTTAGGGTCGGAGGTGAATGCCGAGCCTGTTGCACCGTCTTTGAGTGCGTTGCGCTGGGCGGTACTCAGGTGGGGAAGGCGCAGGCCTCCGGTGTTGCTACTGCCGGAGACGACCTCCAGGATGGAATAATTCTCGGGGGCTTTGCCTTCCCCTACGGTTACCTGGGCGCGAAGCCCGGAAC
>NZ_QVMO01000073.1:0-278 GCF_010501055.1 Dysgonomonas sp. 521 | reverse complement strand
TACTCTGTTGTGTGCAGGTTGTTTTCATAAAAGTAATTTTTAAGCCACCCCCTCCCGGCCTCCCCCAAATGGGGAGGAGGCTGGAGAGATGGAAAGATGAATAATGCACCTCACCCCAACCCTCTCCACTGGAGAGGGGGAAGCAGAGGCTCTGTTTATTATATTTAAATTTGATTTGCATTGACCGCCTCGCGCTACCTCCCCTATCGGGGGAGGCAGGAGAGGGTATATTACGGGGAGGCTCCGCCCTACTACTTTCGCAAGCGGCGGGCAGAATA
>NZ_QVMO01000072.1:408-26159 GCF_010501055.1 Dysgonomonas sp. 521 | reverse complement strand
TCAATGCTAACGAAATAAGACTTATGGGTAAACTAGCTAAAAAACACAATTTTATGATTGTCAAAACGGATATAATTTAAATGACGTCATTGGTAGGGACGAAGGATCTCGTTTCTCAAAAGCGGAACTGACAAGAGATGCTTCCTGTCGTCAGCATGACAAAAACGAAAATTATGTTGATATAATTTCTTTCCATTACTCATGTCAGGTTTTGCCCGCTTTTATTGTAATAAAATTATTTGTGTATCACTTTTTTGATCTTTAGTGAGTACAACGACAGGTTTTGATTGTAATATGATAACTCTGTCGACTTTTACATTGACATTGAGGATACTTTTTATGACAATAAGGATACTATTTTTTAGATATTCAGGTACATTTACTTATTGACATTTTATTACCTTTGTTTCAAAAATATCAAGACCATGAGTACATATTCGAGCTTTCAAAAATACCTTCAAAATGAATTGGCTGACATTCAGTCAGCAGGATTGTATAAGAACGAACGTATTATCGTATCTCCTCAGGGAGCGGCTATAAAGGTAAGTACAGGACAAGAAGTGCTCAACTTCTGTGCGAATAACTATCTGGGGCTATCCGACAACAAGGAACTTATTCAGGCAGCTAAAGACGCTATGGACTCACGGGGTTTCGGCATGTCTTCGGTAAGGTTCATTTGCGGTACTCAAGACCTGCACAAACAACTGGAAGCTGCCGTAGCCAAATTCTTCGGGACCGAGGACACAATCCTTTACGCAGCCTGCTTCGATGCGAACGGCGGGGTGTTCGAACCTCTGCTGGGGGCTGAAGACGCTATCATTTCCGACTCGCTGAACCACGCTTCCATTATCGATGGCGTACGCCTGTGCAAGGCTGTGCGCTACCGCTATGCCAACGCAGATATGGCTGATCTGGAGAAGCAACTGCAAGCGGCTCAGGCACAACGCTTCCGCCTTATCGTTACCGATGGCGTATTTTCGATGGACGGCAATGTAGCCCCGATGGATAAGATATACCAACTGGCACAAAAATACGATGCCATGATAATGGTTGACGAATCGCACTCTGCCGGTGTGGTGGGTAACACTGGACGTGGCACCACCGAACTGTACAACCTGCGCGGAAAAGTAGAGATAATTACCGGAACTCTCGGTAAATCCTTTGGCGGAGCGATCGGAGGATTCACTACCGGAAAGAAAGAAATCATAGACATGCTTCGCCAGCGTTCGCGCCCATATTTGTTCTCCAACTCGATTCCTCCGTCAATAGCTGCCGCGGGCATCAAGATGTTTGAGATGATGGACAGGACTAATGAGCTGCAAGATAAGTTACATGCCAATACAGGCTATTTTGTAGAAAAGATGAAAGCTGCCGGATTCGACATTAAGCCTACACAGTCATCCATTTGCGCGGTCATGCTATACGATGCGAAACTATCGCAGGATATGGCGGCCAAATTATTAGATGAGGGCATCTATGTGACCGGATTCTATTATCCTGTGGTTCCGAAAGATTTAGCCCGCATACGCGTACAGATATCAGCCGGGCACGAGAAGGAACATCTGGATAAATGTATCGCGGCTTTTACTAAAATAGGGAAAGAATTAGGCGTTGTGAACAGTTAGCAGTGGATAATGGACAGTGGACAGTTAATTCATAATTCATGCGAATCAAGGGTTAAAAAGCACAGTAACTTATTGTCCCGAAGGGACTGAATATGGATAACCACGGGTAAAACCCGTGGCAGGGACTGACTGAAAAACATGTCTCCGTAGGAGGCAAATAGCGAAAATCAATCCCATTCGCCTCCTACGGAGACGGCCTCTCCTTATCCGATTTTTCCACGGGTTTTACCCGTAGTTATCCATATTAGCCCACTTCGTGGACTTAGAACCCTGACTGCAAAACAGAAGATTGATTTATAATAGTATACTTCAACCCAAAGCAACCCTTAATTCGCATAATTCATAATTCATAACTTATTACTCATATTCATCATATTTTTTATGAAAAATATTCTTATCATAGGCAGTACGGGCCAGATAGGCTCGGAATTAAGCATTAGGCTGCGTTCCATCTATGGGGATAATCACGTCATCTGTGGGTATTACAAGCCCCCTTTCCCCGAAAATTTCTTCGAAGCAGGGCCCACTGTGGAGATAGATGCGACAGACAAGCAGCAAATAGCCGATGCCGTAAAGAAATTCAATATCGATACAATCTACAATCTGGCTGCGATATTATCTGCAACAGCCGAGAAAAATCCTAAACTGGGCTGGGATGTGGGATTGAACAGCCTGATGAACTGCCTCGACGTTGCCCACGAACTAAACTGCGCCGTCTTTACCCCAAGCTCTATCGGTGCATTCGGCCCGAATACACCAAAGGATAAGACGCCTCAGGATACGATTCAACGGCCGAATACGGTATACGGCATAACCAAGGTGATGGGCGAACTGCTCAGCGACTACTACTACGATCGCTGGAAAGTAGATACGCGTTCGGTACGTTTTCCGGGTATCATATCTAACCTGACACATCCGGGTGGCGGAACTACGGATTATGCAGTGGAGATATATTACAACGCAGTGAAAGAGGAAAAATTTATCTGTCCGCTAAAGCCGGGCACCTTTATGGATATGATGTACATGCCCGATGCGCTAAATGCGGCTATAAGCATCATGGAAGCGGACGCTTCGAAACTGATACACCGCAACTCTTTCAATATAGCGGCTATGAGCTTCGATCCGGAAATGATTTGTAAAGCTATCAAAAAGCATTACCCTGATTTCGTCATGGAGTATGAGATCGACCCGCTGAAGCAGGCGATAGCCGATTCGTGGCCAAACTCACTGGACGACACCTGCGCCCGTCAGGAATGGGGATGGTGCCCCGAGTTTGACCTGGATAAAATGACCGCAGATATGATAAAAGTGCTGAAAGAAAGAAAAATACATCTTGCAAAGTGAAATCCAGTATCCACAAAGCATTATTACTTACTGTAAATAAACTACCTAGGTAGCACGAAGGGAATAGGCAGCACAATTTGTTTTGCTGCGGGTTTGCCGTCTTTCAATCCGGGAATCCACTTCGGCATTTTCCTTATCAGGTAATAGGCTTCTTCATCGCAGTCGGGGAATACACCTTTGTATATCCATACTTTCGTTATTTCCCCTTCCGCCGATACTTCTATATTGAATATGACCCGCCCTTCTATGCGGTGCTCTATCGCCCGCTTCGGATATTTCATATTAGCCTTGAGGTAAGCTTCTAAAGCCTCCTTTCCGCCCGGAAACTGAGGGTCTGTATTCAATGAATCCAATATAGGAGTTATTATTACCGGTTCTTCTACAGGCGGTAATGAATCTTTAGGCACAACGGCCGACAGGCTGTCTTTTGGCTGTTCCTCCGGTTGATTTTCAGCCAGCTCTATCAGGCTATCTGTTAAAGTAAACGTTACGGTCAGCCTCTGGGCAAAGTCTACATCCTTTCCTTTTACCGAGGCAGGCGTCCATTTAGGCATGGCATGTATTACCCTTAACACTTCATCGTCCGCGTCAGGGTCGAATCCGCTGAGTATCTCCACTTTTTTGATATCCCCATCCTTGGAGACTGTGAACGTTAAGTCCAATTCGCCTTCCATTTTAATCTTTATCAGGATAGGCGGATACTTTATGTTGGCTTCAAGAAATTTGTATAACTCTTCCACTCCCCCCTCATACATCGGAGGTACCGTGTCGTTCAACAATGAAGGGTTGCCGGGTGTAAGTTTTGCTGTTACCGGTTTTTGTGCATAGATAAATGAAGTGCTTAGTAGCAAAAGTATAGCTGTTATTATTTTATATATCATGCGAATCAATATTTCGTTTTATTTAAATTATATGTTCAATATTATTAGTCGTTTTACATACGCTTCGCTCCTGTGAATGTTTTTTCGTGACTCGGCATAACATGAATTTTTAATTCAGTTCTGCCCTCGCTACTTAAAACGTTCTTTTTTATTCTGCGCGCAATCACAGATTGCTTGCCTTACTTTTGACCGAAGCTTCCTACTGCCGCGCCCTCCCGGGCTTGTCCTTCCTTTTGGCATTGCCCAAAAGGAAGCAAAAGGCTAGTGCTTCGTCCCTCGGCGACCCACCAACGGCTTGCCGGCTAAACGGGACGAAACTCGCCTGCGGCTCGGACAACATCCCGTTTCACGCCGCCTGCACCGGGTGGGTACCCCGCCTGCGGAACGTATGCACGGAGCCGCAATGCGGCGACAAGGCAGAGGCTTATCCTTTATTCTTGTCGTGCGTCAGCAAGCGCCGTCAGCAAGCGCCGTCAGCAAGCGTACGGGGTACCCACCCGGTGCAGGCGGCGTAGAATGAAGTGCGGACGCTTTTAAGCATCGTCTGCCAATTATCGCAATGATGAATCTTTTATCACTTCATTCAGCCGGCAAACCGATGGTGGGTCGTACGGCGAAGCGGGGCGCAATGCTTTTTTGCTTACTTTTGGAGCTTCGGCCAAAAGTAAGGCAAGCAATCTGTGATTGCGCGCAGAATAAAAAATAAAAGAACGATTATATTAATCATATTCTCAACTACTGATTGGTATATATCATATTACTGTTTTATTATCAAACGAGAGAATTAAAAAAACAAATATCTAAGTACATGACAAAATTTTATATCCTGCTGTAGGGGCATCCCCTTGTGGGTGCCCGTAAACGATGACAAGCGGGCAGGGACAAGCCACTGCCCCTACATCGTCTCCAAATCGTGTTTGAATAATTTTTGTCATGTACTGTGAACAAATATATATAATTTATATGAGTATGTGTACAGAAAATAAATATACAGAAGGGCATAAAACTGTTATCACATTTCTATAAGTTTATCTATATAATACAGATAAAGAGTTTATTACATAAGTAAAAAGTAACAAGATGTAAATAAACGTACAGATGTCACCTTTGTCACTTTTTAACATTATACAGATTGATTATGAATAAAATAACTATTTCAAAAAGATTGGGTGCAAGTCACTTTTGTCAAACTATATTATTTCTACCGAGCGATGATGCCCTTTTAAGCATTTTCTCCTCTCTGTCATGCAACGGAACGAAGGATCTCTTATTGTCAAATTGCTTTAACGAAAAGAGATCCTTCACTATCGTTCAGAAACAACGACGGAGCGAAGTGTAGTCAATGACAGGGTATCAGATTTCCTTAACTTGACAACAGTAGGCGCTGTTACTAGAAACATTAATTATGTTAAATTTATTATTATTTACATATATGAATCGAAGATTTAACAAATAGCGATATATCTTTGCACCCAAAATAAAACAATATATGTGTGGAATAGTAGGATACATTGGCTTTAGAGAAGCTTACCCCATCTTGGTAAAAGGCTTACACAGACTTGAATACAGGGGATACGACAGTGCCGGAGTGGCTTTAATCAACAACGAAGACAAGCTTGCGGTATATAAAGCCAAAGGGCGCGTACAAGACCTCGAAGAGTATGCGAGGGACAAAGACATATCCGGTACAATCGGGATAGCGCACACACGGTGGGCGACACACGGCGAGCCAAGCAACTCGAACGCGCATCCACATTACTCACAGTCCGAATCGCTAGCCCTGATACACAACGGGATTATCGAGAATTACGCAGTACTGAAAGCCCAGCTCATACAGAATGGCTATACTTTCCAAAGCAGCACAGACACGGAAGTACTGGTGCAATTGATAGAATATATAAAGAAAATAAATAACTGCGATCTGTTTTCCGCAGTACAGATAGCGCTCAATCAGGTAGTGGGTGCTTATGCCATAGCGGTAATCGAAAAAGGAAACCCGAATCAGATTATAGCAGCCCGCAAAAGCAGCCCGCTGGTTATCGGGATAGGCGATGGGGAATTTTTTATCGGTTCGGATGCGTCCCCCATCATTGAGTATACCAATAAGGTCATCTATCTGGACGATGAGGAAATAGCGATTATCAAACGTGATGAAGAACCGAAGATCGTTACAATTTCGAATATAAAGAAAACGCCCGAGATCAAACAGCTGGAAATGAACCTTAGCCAACTCGAACGGGGAGGCTATCCACACTTTATGCTGAAAGAAATATTCGAACAGCCCGAAACGCTGAAGAACTGCATGAGCGGGCGTATCAATGTAGAAGGTACGAATGTTACCCTGTCGGGGATCATAGACCATAAAGACAAGTTTATCAATGCCCGCCGCATTATTATCATCGCGTGCGGTACATCGTGGCATGCCGGGCTGATAGGGGAATACTTATTTGAGGAATTTTGCCGCATACCTGTCGAAGTAGAGTACGCCTCGGAGTTCCGGTACAGGCATCCCGTCATTTACCCTGACGACATTGTGATTGCCATCTCCCAATCGGGGGAAACAGCCGACTCCCTGGCCGCGATAGAACTGGCCCGAAAAGCAGGCGCATTCGTTTACGGGGTATGCAACGTTGTGGGTTCATCCATACCACGCAACACAGACTCCGGCTCATACACACATTGCGGGCACGAAATAGGGGTGGCGTCTACAAAGGCATTTACGGCTCAGGTGACAGTGCTTACAATGATGGCATTGACCATAGCGGAAGAAAAAGGAACAATTGACGGCGAAAGGTATACGGAAGTTGTAAAAGAATTGCAAAACATCCCGTCTAAAATAGAACGGGTTCTTGCCGTCAACGACAAGATAAAAGAATTATCCAATATCTTTACCTATGCACAGAACTTCATATATCTAGGACGTGGATACAATTATCCCATAGCGCTGGAAGGCGCCCTCAAGCTAAAGGAAATATCGTATATACACGCCGAGGGTTACCCTGCCGCCGAAATGAAACATGGTCCTATAGCACTAATAGACAACGAAATGCCGGTAGTCACCATAGCTACACACAGTACGATATACGAAAAAGTGGTGAGTAACATACAGGAAATAAAGGCCAGAAAAGGAAAGGTTATAGCCATTATCAATGAGGGTGACGAAACGATGAAGTCTGTGGCCGATCACTATATAGAAATACCGGCGACACTCGAATGCCTCGATCCCTTGTTGACAGCCATCCCGTTGCAGCTACTGGCTTACCACATAGCCGTAAACAAGAACAGGGATGTGGATATGCCCCGCAATCTGGCGAAATCGGTAACAGTAGAGTGAGGGAAGAGAGTTATGGGTTATAATTCATCGTTCATCGTTCATCGTTCATTAACTCTTTACTCATAATTCTTTACCACGTTTTTGAATCCTATATTCAAAATATTTCTATCTTTGTATAAACTTTACACAAAAACATGAAATTTATGAAAACAAATATTCTAATACTCACTCTTATATCTCTCTTTGCATTGAATTTGAATATGAAGGCACAGAGTTATGTCGCTATAGGGACTCAGATTACAATGGGAGACGACGTAAGACAAGGTGTAGAAAAACTCGCCGTTGGCGATGTTGTTTTATCATACGATCACACAAAAGATGTATATGAGAAGAAAAAAGTAGCCAGTGTGGACAAAATCATGTTTAACCGCACGGCTCGCATCGTTCTCGAAAATGGCATGCAGATACTTCTTACTTCCGATTATCCTTTTTGGAGCGAAAGAGGCTGGATTTCCATTGACCCTGAAACGACTGTTCAAAACCCAAAATATAAGTCAGTAAAGTCGTGTAAGATTGGAGATTATTTATATTTCTATGATATTTTGAGTACCAGCTCCGAAAGAATCTCGGTGATAGAAGGTATATTAGAACCTATTATGGTATATAATATTAAACTTGAAGGAGGAGGCTCTATCGTAGCCAATGGTTTTATCATAGGGGTTGACTAAGAAACTGTTTAAATTTTATACGAATATTTTATTATACCTTTTTCTTCGTTCATTTTTAGTCTGTTTTCGGCTGTTTTTTCCTTTCTCTCAACTCAAATAGCCCGCTATTATCGTTTCAAGAAAGAAAAAATCATCTCTAAAACATCTCTAAAAATTTGAACGAATAAAATTTAAACAGTTTCTAACAATATAAATGAGGTTAAACACCAACAATATACAAGAACGTATTAAAGATACATTGATGGAGACGTTGAACATCACATTCTTAGAATCTGATGATCAGGCGTCTCTTGAAGCAACTATGCCTGTGGAAAGGAAACTGACCCAGACAATGGGCGTACTGCATGGCGGAGCCACCATTTCCCTTGCCGAGTCTGTGGCGGGAGTAGGTTCAAACGTACTGTGCGCCAGCGACGAACGTTGCTTTGGCATGCAGATAAGCGCAAGCCATATATCCAGCGCGAAAGTAGGAGATGTGGTGCGGGCAAAAGGTGTTATACAACATAAAGGTCATTCTACCCATGTGTGGAATGTTGATATATTCTCCGAAACTACCGGCAAACTCATCTCCTCGATACGCGTTACCAACGCTGTAGTAAAGAGGATATTATACACCAAAGGGGAATAAAGCTATCCTGCCGTTTCACAGCTCTCCTTACAATCATCCCATACGTCTTGCTGATGAAGATTTACAGCATTTCGATTAAACCTTTTTGCCTCTTTCTATTCTAATAGGTAAATGCAAACTGTTAAAAAATTAAACACTATGAAAAAGGGAATCTTATTCGTCATAATAGCTACATCACTCCTGTTTGTGGGATGTGCCAGCCAGAGAATAGCAACAGTGGATAGTTTGTGGATAGGAATGACTCAGGATGAAGTAAGCCGGATAATGGGGTATCCTGCCCGTTCTGTATATTCCGCCTACGAAGACGACATCTTCTACGAAGGCTTCGAATACATAACGTATTACAATGATGTGTATATACTCGATTTTGGAAACGGCAGGCTGGTCGGATATGAATATTTATATACCAACAACCCCGGTGGCAGTATAACCTATTACGAGTCATATCCGGTATATTATGAATCGTATCCGGTATATTACTCCGACCCTATATATTATGGAGGCAAAAAAAAGAAGCCTAGAAAGCCGCTCAAACCAACTTCGGGATATTACCCGTACGAATCGGCACGCCCATCTGTTTCGGGCAGACCGGCGACACAACATCCTAATTATACAGGTGGTACAGGCAGGACGCCTCTGAGAGAATCAAGCAGGGAAACCGCATCGGGAAGCGGGAACAAAGAAAGCGGGAGGACTTCGTCATCGTTGCGGGAATCCAACAGGGAAACCGTATCAGGAAACAGGAATACTACCACCCGAAGAACTTACAATCAAAGTGTAGAAAGCAGCGGAACAAGGTCGTCTGCTACAACTAGCAGCTCATCCGGAAGAGCCTCATCCGTAAGCGGACAAAGTACTACTTCGGGAAGGGAATCAAGTGCTTCATCGGTAAGACAAAGCAGTACAACTACTACCAGACCGTCTGAAAGCAGCACAACTGTAAGGCCATCCGGCACTACAAGTTCAAGTACCAGCGGAAGAACCAGTAGTAGCACCAGTACGAATACCTCTACAAGATCTTCTTCCTCCCGTTCCTATTCGCCGTCTTCGAGCAGCAGTAGTTCTTCAGGCAGATCTTCGAGCAGCAGTAGTACCAGGCCAAGTAGCACTTCAAGTTCGTATTCGTCACCGTCTTCGAGCAGCAGCAGTTCTTCAGGCAGGTCTTCGAGCAGCAGTAGTTCTTCGGGCAGGTCTTCGAGCAGCAGCAGTTATACTACCAGGCCAAGTAGCTCATCATCGTCGGGTAGTAGTTACAGTAGCCCGAGCAGCAGCTCATCTTCCTCAAGCACCTATACGCCATCATCGAGTAGTAGTTCAAGCAGCTATAGCAGCTCGTCTTCATCAAGTTCCTATTCGCCATCATCGAGCAGTAGCTCCAGTAGTTATAGTAGCCCGAGCAGCTCATCTTCTTCTAGCTCCTATTCGCCATCATCGAGTAGCAGTTCAAGCAGCTATAGCAGTCCAAGCAGCTCATCTTCTTCAAGCTCTTATACTCCATCATCGAGTAGCAGCAGTTCATCGGGGAGATCGTCAAGTAGCAGCAGTAGTCCTAGTAGCAGTAGTTCGAGGAGTAGTAGTTCGAGGAGTAGTTCTTCCAGTAGTTATAGTAGCCCGAGCAGTTCCTCCAGATCAAGTTCAAGCAGTTCCAGTTCCGGTAGGTCTTCCTCCAGTAGCAGTTCTTCAGGCAGATCGTCAAGTGGCGGACGCAGATAAGAATTATACATATACTAAGCCTCTCTCATTATCTGGGAGAGGCTTATTTCACTAACAATATCTTGTACCTTAATTTTCAACAGGCACTAAGAGCCAGTTTAAATTTTAGCGAAAATTTTTATTACAGGTTCAGGTCAATAGTTCTTAGCAATTTTTTTATGCTCTTTTTAGCGTATTTTTGGCTCCGCCGATTTTCAATTCCCTTTTTACTCTTGGTTTAGCCCGCTAAACCAGCTAGCAAAAATGATAAAATCCATCTAAAAATAACTATAAAAAAGATTTGCTATAAAATTTAAACAGGCACTTACATTTCCGGAATATAATATCAAAGATGATTTTCGATATTTTCCATTTATGACATGTGGGACAGCACAATGCCAATAACCTCATATACCATTATCACAAAACAGATAATAACAACTGCGATCATAATACTTAAAATTTTATTTGTATATTTTTTCATTTCCTTACTTTTTTAAACTGTTTGTACCGTTCGGCAACTTCTTCAATACTTATACCGAGCAAATCCATAGCCTTGAAGGTTTCGGGTAAAACTTCATTAAAAAAATCCTCTTTCTGAAGCTTTGCTATCTCTTCGCGGGCATTTTCCGCTACATAGTAACCCATTCCCCTCTTTGGGTAAATAACATTTTCGGATTGCATGTATTCGAATGCACGCATAGCCGTATTTGGGTTTACCTGCAAAATCGTTCCCAGTTCGCGTACCGAAGGTATCCGTCCTTCTTCCTGCCATTCTCCGGTGAGTATATTCCGGAAACAGAAATCCACGATTTGCATATATATCGGTTTATTCGTCTTAAAATCCATAATCTTAAATTTCAGTCTCTCTTATTCTAAAATAACTCAATACCCACATTCCCAAAGGGAATATAAGAAGTATAATACTTCTGGCTACATCATAGGCGAATGTCACGGTAAGTCCGGCTCTTTCAATAGAATCCCTGCTAAGTATATTATAATTTCCTTTGGAGGAAGCACGCAAAGAACTATCTCCCAATTGTAATACTTCCGGGTAAAACTGCGTGATAATTATCTGCGATATGGACATCACTACAGCCAGGAATATTGCCATAGCTATCAGGGTTTTTATGAAAGCTCTCTTTTTGAAATAAATATATCCGAACATAAATACCGACTGGATAGCAAGAAGAGTATACAGATTGGATAGAGATTCCAAAAATAAAGGCAAGGAGCCATAGTCTTTACCGAAAATAATCACCGAGACGTAATTCAGAGTATAAGAAATTATGAACATCATCAGAGGAAAAATAATTACATTCTTACACCACATCATAAGGAACCGCTCGAATGTAGATACCGGAGTAGATAAATAGAACGATATATTCGATTCTTTCAGGTTCTTATCAAGGAAAGGAGCGGCACAGATGATCAACAGCACATAAATGACAGGCATAAGCTGCACCATGTTTCTAGAAATATTACTGTCATACAAGGATATGAGAGCCGCAATTATATAATACGCCACCAGTCCGCAAATGACAAACAGGTACTGCTTGCGATAGGTCACAAATTCTTTCTTTGCCAGATTCCAAAAACGATTTATATTAAATACAGTATCCATTCTGTTCTTATTTTACATTAAATAATTGTTTTATCTTATCCTTATTGGTTACCACAGCATTAAACAACGCTTCTATGTTTAACGTGCTATCTTCGTTATACTTGTTTTCCTGTACAGATGTATAGCCCAGCATTGTCTGCTCGGAGAATAATGCATCTTCAGGTTTGACTGTAGAATATGTAAACAATAATTTCCGTGAGATTTCCTCTACTGTATTATTCAGTAAGACCTGATTACGGTCTAAAATAATAATAGGGTCTATCAGGTTTTCGAGGTCGCGCACCTGATGTGTAGAGATTATAATGCATTTATCCTCATCAAAGGCGGATGCCATCACTTTGCGAAACTGGGTTTTGGAAGGGATATCCAGCCCGTTGGTAGGCTCGTCCAACAGAGTTACCGGAGTATTTACTGCAATAGCAAACGCGATAAGCGTCTTTTTCTTCTGGCCAAAAGACAACTCCTTCATATTGGAATCCATATCCAGATGAAAATCTGAAAGATAACGATTGAATTGCTCATAGCTGAAATGCGGATAAAAAACAGAGTTGCATTTTACAAAACTCTTGATGGATTGGCCCGGAACACGAAATTCTTCGGGCAAATAATATAGTTGTTGCAGCATATCTGGATTGCGGAAAGACGATTCCATGCCAAGTACAGAACAATTACCCCTTTTTGGGAAACGCAGCCCGCTGATAATATGCAGAAGGGTCGTTTTTCCCACCCCATTTTCTCCGAGCAAGCCATATATGCCATTGTTCATCTGGAAAGAAACATTTTCGAAAACAGGCTTCTGTTGCTTGTAATGAAATGTAAGATTATTGATTTTTATCATATCAGTGTATTAGTTTAATAGTACACTACAAATATAGTACGTTCTTTTGAAGAATGAAATAAATATGTGTTTTTTTTGAAAAAAAATTTTTGTTTGATAAATACACGCTCATTTTGCTGTATGCATAGAGGTAACGCATTAAAAAAAAAGATGCTTAATAGACGCGTATAGGAAATAACTTCGCTAACAATAAAAACAAATTGTCAAAGAAAATTCCTAAAAAATACTTTTTTATAGTATGACTTTTTACTTTTTTTTATATTTTAGCATAATATATACTAACACAACTATGTGGAGTTCAGAAACCATCAAAAAACGAGGCGGAACCGAAAAGCCAAATGAGTAGGAAAATTATACTAAACTTATACATACTATGGAGTGGTTTTTAAAAGTAGTAAAGGGACATTATGCAGATTTTAACGGAAGAGCAAGACGCAAAGAATTCTGGATGTTTTATCTCATCTACATGATTGGGTATTTCGCATTGTACATCGTAGGAATTATCCTTGCTATGATTTCGACAACACTTGGTTCAATTGTTTTTGGAATCATCGGTCTGGCTAGTTTGGCTTTAGTTGTGCCAACAATAGCTGTAGGCGTAAGAAGAATGCATGATGTAGGCAAGAGCGGCTGGTTCATCTTGATCCCTGTCTACAATCTGATCTTATGGATTACCGAAGGGGAAAAAGGTGATAATCAATATGGCCCGGATCCAAAAGCTTAAAAAAATTAATATATAGTTCGCTATATAAAATAAAATACACAACTATAATCTTATAGTTGTGTATTTTATTTATAACGCGAATCAAGGGTTGCTTTGGGTTGTAGTATACTATTATAAATCAATCTTCTGTTTTGCAGTCAGGGTTCTAAGTAACTGTTTAAATTTTATTCGTTCAAATTTTTAGAGATGTTTTTGAGATGCTTTTTTCTTCCTCGAAACGATAATAGCGGGCTATTTGAGTTGAGAGAAAGGAAAAAACAGACTAAAACAGACTAAAAATGAACGAAGAAAAAGATATAATAAAATATTCGTATAAAATTTAAACAGTTACTAAGTCCACGAAGTGGGCTAATATGGATAACTACGGGTAAAACCCGTGGAAAAAGCGGATAGGGAGAGGCCGTCTCCGTAGGAGGCGAATGGCATTTGTTTTTGCTATTTGCCTCCTACTGAGACATATTCTTCTGTCAGTTCCTGCCGCGGGTTTTACCCGTGGTTATCCACTTTCAGTCCCTTCGGGACAATAAGTTACTGTGCTTTTTAACCCTTGATTCGCATTTATAACAAAAACATTCCCCTTTAAACACCTTATTATTACCATTATTTTTAATTACATTTGCAACACCGAATAAAAGTTGGAAATAACAATCATCTATAAACACAATAAAATACAATAATAGGAATAATCCGAGATAATATATCCGCCATGGAATTATTATATAAACATGAACACCTCACTTGCTATAACTACGAGAAAGGAGAAAGACCCACAATAGAGAAAGTATCCATAAAAAGAGGACAATCATGGAATATCTCTTCTATTGAGAATAAGGTTATCTTTATGCTCAAAGGATATCTTGTATTTTCTTTTGCCGATATTGTAGACAAAGGCATCCATGAAGGTAAAATGATGTTGATACCAGCCGGCAGCCATCTGAAAAGCCAAGCTCAGGAAGACGCTACATTCGTAGTAATAAGGCTGCACAACACCAAACATCTGTGTGATTGTTTTTCACTGGATTTACTTTTGAAAGAAGAAAATAAAGGGCCAAAACCCGGACTACATTATCTGGATATCAACGAAAGGGTGGAATCATTCCTTTCTTTTCTGGATACATGCATGTCTGACGGGCTGAAATGCACATATTATTTTGAGTTAAAAGCTAAAGAATTCTATTTCCTGTTAAGGGCATATTATACTAAAAAAGATTTACTATTCTTCTTTTATCCGCTTCTCAGCCACGACTTATCTTTTTCCGAATATGTGGCTAAGCATCACAACAAGGCGAAAACGGTACTGGAGCTGGCAGAACTTATGAACTACAGCCTCTCGGGCTTTCAGAAACGCTTCAAAAAAGTATTTGGCATATCAGCCTATCGCTGGATGAAAGATGAGCGCTCCAAATCGATTTACCACCAAATAAACAGCACCGATAAATCGCTTAAAGAAATAAGTGACGAATACGGTTTTTCGTCCCCTTCACATTTCAATGATTTCTGTAAAGCTAATTTTGGTAGCACACCCGGCGTAATCCGCCGAAAAAAAATCACAGCTAAAACCAGACTTCAAGGAAAGGCATGAATTCTGAAAAAGCAGGTGCAATTATATAATAACCTGTATTTTCAATCTTCCTATCTTTGTAATGTAAATATATGAGGAGTATATTTATTTAAATTTAAACCTGACTAGGTTTATAATTTAACTCTATTATTGTGTAGTTTTGTAAAGTTTGTGTTAAGGTTGGAAAGTCTGCGAAGTGAATTTGCGGGCTTTTTGCATTTCAAAGTGGCTCGCATAAGTAATGGGGGATCACCCAACAAAAATCCACTTGATCCCCAAAAAAGCCAAATTTATGACACACTGCCTCTTTGTTCGGCTAGGGCAGCCCTCTTACGTTCTCTCATTACAGACAGCATTTGCAGAAGTACCGACAGTATAATCAGAGCCAATCCCGCATAAAAAGAGAAATTTAACTCCTTAGCCTCTCCGAAAATAATCATGGCGAGGATAATACTATAAACCGGCTCTAAATTGTAACTGAGATTCAACGTAAATGCCGATATGCTTCTGAGGGCCTGGATCTGTAGCATATACAGCCCTATAGTGCATACAAGCGAGAAAATCAGCAGGTAAAACAAATTCAGCTTACCCGGCAAAAACGACTCGACAGGGAAGAAGTGTAAATAAAACGGAAGTATTAACCCCAGACACAAAAAGCCGCCTATCATTTCATAAAACAGAGTCACATCCCACGAATAAGTCATCGTGCCTGCCACTCTCTTGTTTGCTACAACAAAGCATGCAGCCAGGGCAGACGACACGGCACCGAAAAAAATGCCCATCCTGTAACGTGTATCGAAATGGAATATCAGAGCGATTCCCAACAGGGCTATAAGGCTAAAAAACAATTCGCGCAAGGATATACGCCTGCCGTTTATCACAGGCTCTAAAATCGCCGTAAAGAAGCCTGTCATAGAGAAACAGACCACCCCGATAGATACATTCGAGTATTTGATACTGGCATAAAAGAACAGCCAGTGTAACGTCAGCAGTAACCCGACAAAACCGATACGCAGAAAATCCTTAAAGGGTATCCTCACCAGCTTCTTTGTCAGCCAGAGCATCAGCAACAGCATGACCGATGTAATCAATAGGCGATACCACACCAACATGCCCTCGTTAAGGCTAATCAGTTTGCCGAATATCCCCGTAAAACCGGCAATAATAATAGACAGATGCAGCTTGATAAACGCCTGTTTCATTCCTTTTGAAAATATTTGCAAAGATATTTAGAAATTATTTAAATAATCAGCAAAAAGCCCCAAAGAAAAAGATCTTTGAGGCTTAACTGTTTAAATTTTATACAGGCCAGATAGCTTTAGTTTTGTCCGCCACCCTGAGATTGCCCTCCCTGGTCGCCTTGTCCTCCCGACATTGTGTCATCATTGTTGATTCCGCGTTTTGTCTTCTGTATCTGGGCTTTCATTTCTCCAAAACGGAACGAGAAAGCAATACCAAAGTTGCGCATACGGTTTGTAGAAGTAGTCACATCGCGGAAGTCAGCAGTCGAGCGCTTGTTTTTCCAGTCCCAGCTTGTTATAAACGGATTTTGTGCGAAAAGGCGGATATTAAACTTATCCTCTTTAAATCCTTTACTAATATTAAAACCGTGGAAGAAAAATGCAGAACGTGACCCTTGCAGGCTTACATTAGGAGAGAACATGCCAAGGTTTACCCCGATACGAAAAGGGCCCTTGAATGAAGGCTTATCTTTTACACCCATATCCCAAGGCACTGAAAATTGCCCTCCGGCGAACATATTGCCCGAAAATCCGGAATTAGACAGTCCTGTTTCATTATTGGCTTTCAGGTCGGTATAACGCCCCGACATATTACTGTAGATGTTCCATTTTGAAGAAGGGCTCCAGTTTATATAGCCCGAAAATCCGATATTCTTCCTCTTGCTGATATTGTCGTACGTAGTAGTACTCACACTTCCTTCAAATGTTGTAATCTGCTCTATACCGTTATCCTCAAAGTCGTAAGCCATATTTAGATTGAAATTGAGTTTTTGGCTAAAACTTCCGTAATTGATACTCAACGAATGGGTCTTTACCGCGTCCAGTGCCGGATTACCTACCTGTATATTATTAGGGTCGGAGGAGTTTACATATGGGTTCAACTGCCATATACCGGGACGGGAAATACGCATATTATACCCAAAACGTATGTTTTTAGAGGGTTTCAGCTGGTAAGTCACAGTAGCCGAAGGTACAAAATTGGAATAATCTACCTTAAAGTTTTGCTCTTCATCGATAGGAAATTTAGCGTTCAGCCATGTCGCTTCATAGCGCAGCCCGGCTTTTAACCCCCACTTAGCCGTTTTAGCATTATATCCCGCATAAGCGGCAAGAATATCCTGCTCGTGCTTAAACTCATCGCTCGAATAAGATATATTTTCCCATGTATCGGGTGCTACAAGCCTGTCGTAGCCACTGTTGCTCTCGTTGATACGGATTATATATTTCGCGCCGGTTTCGAGGCTATGGTTCAATGTGTTCTTGTCTCCGTATTCGATCGTATTGAAGGGAGTGACAAAATCGATCTGGAATGTATGTTCTTTCATATCCGCGTCGGTAAATTGCCGGTTGGTCACGGCTGTAGGAGGCAGTACGCCTTCCCCGTTTTCGATATTGGTGCGCGACTCCGAATCGCTTGGGCTGAGGCTCAGGCGATACGAGGCGGTCAGCAACTGGTCTTTCTTCTTAAAGGTACGCTGGTAATCCGCATTTATATCCGTACCGCCATAGGTATTCTTACTGTTCCCTATTTGGCTGTATTTGTATTGGGTATTCAGGTCTTTATCCTGCATCTCAACAAATGTTCCCAGATTTTTCGATTTAGAATTCCCCTGATAACGGTTAAATCCTATATTGATAAGGTTTAAAGTATCTATTTCATAGCTCAGCTCCCCCGAACCGAACTGGCCGGTGCCGTTATTCTTAGATTTGCCGTTGTTGTTCAAATATTTATTATTGTCATCTACATAACTTTCCCTGTAATAACTGGTTTCCCCTTTAGGGCGTTTCCATTCATAATAATTGTAACGTCCCGTAAAGCCGATTTTACCATATTTCAACGAAGCGTATACACCTCCGCCAAAACCGCCCTGTGCATCTGCCCGGGCATTTAGCGTTGCCGTATACCCGCCCATCGATGAGTTACTTTGTGTAACAATATTGATAATACCGGAAACTCCTTCGGCATCGTATTTTGCCCCCGGATCGGTTATTACCTGTATATCTTTTACTGTATTGGCAGGCATACTACGTAGCACATCCTTCGGGCTGCTCGATATCATGTTCGACGGTTTACCATTCAGGTATATCTTAAAGTTGGACGATCCTTTCAGCTGGATATTTTCTTCACCATCTACAGTTACCATCGGCACTTTTTTCAACATGTCCAGTACATTATTCGTCTTCGATTCGGGATCATCTTCTATACTATATACGATCTTGTCCAAATCTACCTTTACCAATGGTTTTTGCGCGGAAATAACCACCTCGGACAAAGCATGGGCGTTATCTTTCATATAGATGGTGCCCAGATCCATCGTTTTTGTATCACTCACTACAACAGGCATCGTGACGGTATTTTTGCCTATATATTCCACCGAAAGCAAATATTCGCCTTTTTTGTTCATCGAAAGCTGGAACTTCCCATTCTCATCGGCCGCTACAGCCTTTATTAAGTTTTTGGGATTCGTTTTGTCCAACAATTTAACTGTCGCGAATGGTACGGTTTCACTTGTTAAGGAATCTGTTACTACTCCTTTAATCTGGACATTAACTAACGGACTGGATTGAGAAAACGCCAATAATGGCATCAACAGAGATAAAATAATAAGCAAAATACGGGTGTTCATATATAAGATAATTTTTAATAGTCTGTTTAAATTTTATTCGTTCAAATTTTTAGAGATGTTTATTTACATACGCTTCGCTCCTGTGACCTCTGGTTGAGTTGAGAGAAAGGAAAAAACAGCCGAAAACAAACTAAAAATGAACGAAGAAAAAGATATAATAAAATATTCGTATAAAATTTAAATAGTTTCTTAATAGTATTCTCTTTTTCAGACGGCTAAGATATAAATTGATTTAATTAGAGTAACTTTTTTATATTTACTAGTCGCTATTATTATAATTTTATCACTAAAGCTAATGAGATTTCATCTATTTTAACAATCTTATTGTTTCTTTATGTAAAAAAGACACCAGGCTTGCTTTGCCCGATGTCTCTTAATGTTATTTAGCAACTGATGCGAATCAAGGGTTAAATGTGCCGTTAGGCACATCATATTGGTAGAAACTTCGGGACAAAATACAGAACAGAATAAACCTCTGCATTTTCAACCCTCCGGTCGCATTATTCACATAAAGGAATATCTTTGACCGGAATAGTTTTACCATATATTTCCAGAGAGCGGACATTCATTGTATCAATATAGATTTTCGCATCATTACTTTGACCACCTCTATGCAGCATTAGTTCCAGATGCAACACATCGTCATTGTACCGGGATACACTCCATCCTGTGATACCATATCCGGGACTTCTCCAGTTCAGCGATAAAGTATCCCCCGGTTCGTTACGGCAAATATTGACATCACTTACCGATTTGCGGAGAAACCACCCGCTTTGACGCCCTGCCAACCAGACTCCCAGAAAAATACCAACAATGACTACGGTCAACAGTATCGGAAAAAGTTCCCTGTTCATTGTTGAAGTTCTTTAGGTTTGTCCTGCTCTTTTCTATATTCCTTTCTTTCGATAAAATATGCAATAACAAGGCCGACACCGCCAAATATAGCTGCACATGCGGGGTACAAGATAGACAGCGTGTTGCGGAATTCGTAAAAAGCCCTTTCGTCGGCGCTCGACGGAGCCACTGCCAGTAAGTCTATTACTGCGGCTATTGTCACCCCCAGCCCTACACCTATTAGCAGCAAGCCTATACGGATAGCCCATGAGCCAACACTTCCATAATATTTTTTTTCATTTTTATTTGGCAGATCAAGCTGCCCCATCAGTGCAGCAGGGTCTATGCCTTCCGAAATTTTTTCTATAATTGCCAGGCGTTCTCTGCGGCGGACAATCAGTTCAAATAAGCGGTAAATTCCGTATGTCGCTGTTGCAACAATAACCATTGCCATAATCTGATCCATAATTTTTTATTTTTTAAAAGTTAAACAGTTTCTCAATTTTTATTTGTTTGCTTATTTTGACGCAGCACTTTGCCAAAGGTTACAAACCTGTGAAATAATTTTTTCAAAAAAATTTTATGCTACATTTGTAACCTATCCAGTTAGCTTGCGTCATACGGGTATGGCTGATTTTGATGATATCTATTATATTCGCCGGATCAAAGACGGGCAAACCGATGCTTTTGCGCATATTGTACGTCGCTACGAGAGAATGGTTTTTACTATTGTCAGCAAAATCGTTACCCGCCGGGTAGAGGCCGAAGACATCGCACAGGAGATCTTTATAAAGGCGTTCCAGTCTCTGGACAAATTCCGCGAAGAGTCCGGTTTTTCTACATGGCTGTACAGGATTGCCTATAATACGACAATATCGGAACTGCGCAAACGCAAACATGAATTTACAGCCATAGAAGATAATTTTTCGAACATACCCGACGATGAAATAGCGGAGGTGTTAGATGAGATAAGTACAGAAGACAAATTACATTATCTGGATATAGTACTGAAAATGATGCCGCCGGATGATGCCCTCTTAATAAGCATGTTTTACCTGAACGACCATAGTATAAAGGACATCAGCATAATCACAGGAAACAGTGAAGCAAATGTGAAGGTAAAGTTGCACAGGATCAGAAAATTTATGAACTTTGAAATAAATAAACTCATACAGTTATGAATGCAGAAGAAAAAGACAGGCTAAAGGGTTTATTTCAGGAAATGAAATTAGACGAACCGTCATCAGGCTTCGAAAGCCGGCTGATGCAACGGGTACATGTAGTTGCCGCAAAGAAAAGCCGCAGGCAAAATATAAAATCTATCATAGCCATAACATGTGGCATAATAGGAATACTTGGTATCCCCGCCTTTATATTCTGGCGCTTGGGGCTATCACTCAAAACAGAGATGCAGGATGTGGGCTCCACACTTTCGTTTAGTATGCCGTCTATAGATTTCAACCCCTTTGTAGTATCGGTAGCGTGTGTGGGCGTACTGCTCTTTATCAGCGACACACTCATCCGCAGGCATATCAGGGAGAAAAGACATAAAGATTAACATAACCTCATATTGTCCACCTGCAAGTAATAATCTGCCTTTGCAGGCAATGAAATCGTGGGAGAAAACATTCTTCCGGCCTAATATTCGCGGGTACTATCACCGGCCGTATCGGAATCATTAATATCTTTGTTATAGCGGGTATAACGATTCTATTGGTGGGTGTTGTCTGCTTTTTCATCAAACCGCTGATGGCTTGAATAAAAAGAAGTCAAGCCTTCCGGATTCTTCAGGAGAAGGAGTTGATAAGTAAAGGGTCACTTGATTTTAATCTCGTTCGTCTTTGGATTTTGACGACAGTCCAAGACTGCGACAACGTAGATGCTGGTTTGCTTTTTGTAGTAAATTATTTTGAATGTTTTTCTTACAACTAATGCTCTATATTCCTTCTTCAGATGCTTTAACGCTCTCTCTTTTTGAGCAATATAAGGAAAATCTTTTAATGGCTCTACTGAATCTATCAAATCATTATATATCCGGTTAGCCGCTTCTAAACTTTTTTCTTTATAGAAACTATGAATATCCTCCAAATGTGTTACAGCCCGTTTTGTCCAAATTATTTCCATTCGGGATGCAGTTTTCTCATCTCATCCTGACTATATACTCTTCCGGCTTCGATGTCTTCTTCTGATTGTTGAAGTTCATTTTCTAATTCGTCCGGAGAAAATTGGCATTTTAAAGTTTTCAGTTCTCTTTTTTTTCTTTTCACATATTGTAAGGCGTAATCTAAAAGAGTAGCATCGCTATCTATCTCCTTAATTAGTTCCTTTTCTTTTGCTTTTATTTCTATTGTTGTCATATCCAACTCCTTTCCTTTTAAAGATTTGCATCGGTATGCATTTCTTTTCAGCAATTATCCAATACAAATATAGTAAGAAACTGTTTAAATTTTATACGAATATTTTACTATACCTTTTTCTTCGTTCATTTTTAGACTGTTTTAGGCTGTTTTTTCCTTTCTCTCAACTCAACCAACGGTCACAGGAGCAAAGCGTATGTAAATAGCCCGCTATTATCGTTTCGAGGAAGAACCAACGGTCACAGGAGCGAAGCGTATGTAAAAAAGCATCTCTAAAACAGTTCTAAAAATTTGAACGAATAAAATTTAAACAGTTTCTAAACAAAACAGTCATTGGCTTTACCCATGCTGTTAATTTTTGTGCGTTGAGAGCAACTACGCCTCCAGTTCCCCCGCCCTGTCCTGCTTATATTTTTGAGAGAGCAGACGCAGGAATGTACTTATCTGGGACAGTGCAGCCTGCGTTTCTCCCGATACTTCCTTCTTTTGCAGGCGCATCAGCAAATAACCATACAAAGCCGAAAAGCAGGTTTCCAACTCAGGCATCTCCTTATCCTGCGACTTGGAGCGCAATTCTACGATAAAAGGCAGGGTCTTGTAATATGCCGCTGAATAATCGCCTTCGTGAGGAGACTTCAACAGGCGGGTATGTAAATCGGTGAGTTCGGAAATAATGTTCCGGTTGATAATAAGATGCCCTTTCTCTGCCACACCTTCGCGCCGCATCATTTCTATAAGGTTTTCATACCATTCTCTTATCTCGGCTTTTACATCATCAGGTTGGTCGAAACGGGATATTATCTGTCCGTCAATTTTATCTATATCCAAGCTGTTCGCCCTTATAAGGTCTTCTACCTGCCACATATAAAGCAGGTATTCCGCTATATTGTCTTCCTTTAGTTTCTGAGCTATCAACATGTTGGCTAATTATGAATTATGAGTTATGAATGATAAGTTTAACAGCTATCAGCTTGCTGAAAACATTATCACGCCCTGCATTGTTTTAGTACAATAACAGAGTACAAAAATAGCATTAAAAAGGGGAAAAGTTAAAAAAGTATATGCTATTCTATGAATAATGTGAATCAAGGGTTAAATGTGCTATTTTTTGTCCCTTTAGGGACTGAATGTTGGTAGAAAGAAGCTTTAACCGGTTAATTGCGTGCCGTCAGGTACGCAATATCTACAGAACAATTCACATTTTGTACCTGACGGCACAAAAAAACGAATTTCATTCATGTTTCTACCAATATGATGTGCCTAACGGCACATTTAACCCTTGATTCGCATGAATAAATGCTGTTTATCGTCATATAAAAAAAATAAATAGAAAGTAGCCTGAACAAAGAGGTTGTCTTTGATGTTTTAATTAAAAACAGGTATGATTTACTTTTTTCATAGTGTGTTAGATAGATTGTTTAGTTGATTTTTTACCTGTTTTATCATAGTATATGTTAGTTTTATATTAGTGTTAAGAGAGGAAGAGATGATTGGGAAATCGTCTCTTCTTTTTGTATATTAGCGATATGTTTGAAATAAAAATCATAGAAAGCGGATATATCATGGCTGATGGCGGGGCTATGTTCGGCGCTATACCTAAACGGGCATGGCAACGTAAATATGCGGGTAGCGAGGATAACCTGTGCCCGCTGGCTATGCGGTGTGTACTTGCCATATCAGGTGACAGGAAAATACTGACAGACACGGGCATGGGCGATAAACACCTCAACAAGATGTCTTATTACCAGCCACATTCCCTTGTAGGCATAGGGGAAGAGATAAAAAAGTACGGGCTGTGCCCCGGAGATATTACGGATGTTGTACTGACCCACCTGCATTTCGACCATTGCGGATATGCTACCAAAGCCGGAGAAAACGGGGAGCTTATCCCGTCATTCCCCAACGCGCGCTATTGGCTGAGCCGGAAGCAATGGGATAATTACCGGAAGCCTAACAGGCTGGAAGCGGATTCTATCCTGGCCGAAAATATTCAACCGGTATATGACGCGGGGCTTTTGCACCTCATCGACAACGATAGCCAAATCTGTGAGGGCTTTGAAGTCAGGTTGTTCGACGGGCACAGCAACGGGCAACTGGTTGCATATATCCATACAGATACCGGAGTATATACATTCCCCGGAGACTTAATACCAACCAGCGCACATGTACCGCTGGAATGGATATCGGCATACGACATCAACGCGCTGAAATCGCTGGAAGAAAAAGGCCGTTTCCTTTGGCAAGCGGAAAGAGAAAACTATATACTTATCTATTGTCACGACGCTAAAGTACAGATGAGCAGGGTGAAAAGGCTGAATGATGATTATAAGGCATCCTTTTAGAGAGTAAGTAATGATAAAAAACAAGTATATCTCAAAGCCTTTTTAACCACGGAGTAAAAGGAGTAACACGGAGTTTTTTTAATCCAAAACATCTATTTATTTTTTGTAACTAAAAGACAAAAAAAATCCGGAACCTGAGTCCCGGAATCTCCCTACTTATTACTCTTAATGCGAATAAAGAGTGAAAAAACATAGTAGCTTATTGTCCCGAAGGGACTGAAGGTGGATAACCACGGGTAAAACCCGTGGTTATCCATATTAGCCCACTTCGCGGACTTAACCCACTGACTCGAAAAACAGAGGATTGATTTATAATATTGTACCTCAACCCTTGATTCACATCCTTTCCTTATCTAAGAGCCTGTTTAAATTTTAGCGAAAATTTTTATTACAGGTTCAGGCCAATAGTTCTTAGCAATTTTTTTATGCTCTTTTTAGCGTATTTTACCCTTTTTACTCTTGGCTTAGCCCGCTAAACCGGCTAGCAAAAATGATAAAATACATCTAAAAATAGCTATAAAAAAGATTTGCTATAAAATTTAAACAGACTCTAAATTTAAAATTCCATTGGCACATCTATTAACAATATCCGTGCATTTTCGGAATCTGCTGCTATGGTAATACTATCGGTATCCCATACACCAAGGCCATCCCTGTGATTTAACTTCTGTCCTGCGACAGTAAATTCTCCTTCGACAACCATAACAAATACGCCGTTGCCCTTCTTCTTTATCTGATAGGTTGTTTCCACACCTTTATCAAAATTCCCCATATTAAACCACGCATCCTGATGTATCCACAGCCCTGTGTTTGTAGGATCGTCTTTGGGCCCGACTATCTGTACAAACTGATTTTTGCTGTGTACCGTATCAAAAGCGCGCTGGTCGTAGCGGGGTTCCACATCTTTCTTGTCAGGAAAAACCCAGATCTGAAAAAAGTTTACCGGCTTATATTCATTCGCATTGTACTCGCTGTGGGTAATACCGCTACCGGCACTCATCACCTGCACTTCCCCGCTCTTTATCACTTCGGTATGCCCCATACTGTCTTTGTGTGCCAAATCCCCGTATAAGGGTATGGATACTATCTCCATATTATCGTGCGGATGTGTGCCAAAGCCTTCCCCACCTGATACTATATCATCGTTTACAACTCTTAACGCACCGAAATGAACACGGTTTGGATCATAATAGTTAGCAAAGCTGAATGTATGATGGGTATCCAGCCATCCATGAAATGCATGCCCTCTTGATGATGCCTTGATTAATGTTGTTTTCATTATTTATTTTCCTTTCTTCTTAGTATATAAAATCAATAGTTATTCTCACAGTACATGACAAAAATTATTCAAACACGATTTGGAGACGATGTAGGGGCAGTGGCTTGTCCCTGCCCGCTTGTCATCGTTTACGGGCACCCACAAGGGGATGC
>NZ_QVMO01000072.1:0-315 GCF_010501055.1 Dysgonomonas sp. 521 | reverse complement strand
TTGGTTTAGCCCGCTAAACCTGCTAGCAAAAATGATAAAATCCATCTAAAAATAGCTATAAAAAAGATTTGCTATAAAATTTAAACAGACTCTTAGAGTTATTCTAGTAAAACATCTTTTATAACCTTTTTGTTTTCTTGTTTTACACTACAAAGATACGGCATAAGAATCTATTAACAAAATAGTAAAAAATTATATATATGTATAAATATATTTATACATTTGCATATTCCGGCGATACCCACCCAGTGATTCCGGTGATACCCACCCACTCACTGTGCAAATTAGTCTGACAAAATTACCGTTTTTTTCTTA
>NZ_QVMO01000071.1:21761-22324 GCF_010501055.1 Dysgonomonas sp. 521 | reverse complement strand
GTAAACCAAACGGTGACCAAAGGTGGTGCTATTGCCGCAGGGGCTGCGGGCGCTGCTGCAGGGAATATTGCCGGACGTCTGAAAGAAGGCGGCAGTTCTGGTAGCAGTAATAGCAGTTCTGTTGGTAGCAATGGCAGCCGGCCACAGGGGCAGAATTATTCCACAAGGGGTGGAGGACAGTCCGGATCTTCCGGGAGGACTCCTTCATAATTAGCAAAATGAGCAGATTCGGAAATTAGCAAATATTTCCGAATTTGCTAATATTCACATTTTCACATTGAATAAATGGAATTTAAATCATTAAAAAACATAGAAACCAGCTTTAAGCAACTGCGTATTTTCAGCATTGTGTTTTTGTGCATGTGTACTATCGTTACGGGCTACTCTGTGTATAGTGCATACGACTTTGCAGAAGCACAACGCCAGAAAATATATGTACTGGACAACGGAAAATCGCTGATGCTTGCTCTCTCACAGGACTTATCACAAAACCGTCCTGTGGAAGCACGGGAACACGTCAGGCGTTTCCACGAACTCTTCTTTACGCTGTCACCTGATAAGAA
>NZ_QVMO01000071.1:0-21631 GCF_010501055.1 Dysgonomonas sp. 521 | reverse complement strand
AGCCCCTCCAACCTCCCCGAGGGGGAGGCCCTGTTTCCCCCTTCGGGGGGACTAAGGGGGGCTAAATATTAAGAATAATGAAAGAGCGAATAAGAAAACTGGGCTATTGGCTTGAGGACAGGCTTAAAGGCCTGTGCGGGGAGTTGACTCCCGATAAACGGATAACGGCAATAGTGGTGATGCTATTGATACTGACCATCGGCAACCTCTATTTTACATTTTCCACCATATACAACTGGGGAAAAGACAGTGAAAAGAAAAAGCAGCCGGAACCGGAGCATATCAGGCAACCGGAATTAGAGCGAAAGCAGGATCGGAACTATGATTTTATGGATTCTGTAGATTCTGAGATTGAGAAAGGCCTGTTAGACCTGCATCAGCAGAAAATGAAACAGGGTTCCAGTATAAGTATTAACGAACAACGATTAAAGTTATATGAGCGAACGATTAAAAATAAGTACGGAGCAAAAGCAGAAGCTTAAGAAATATGCAGTATTCGCATTGATGGCGATTGTTTTTGCAGGCTGTATGTGGCTGATATTTGCTCCTTCGGATGCGGATAAACCCAAAGAACAGGAGGGTATTGGTCTTAATGCCGACATACCCGATCCCAACGGTGGTGGGCTTATCGGTGACAAGAAAGATGCCTACGAACAAGAACAGATGCAGAGCAAAGAGAAAGACCGGATGCAGTCCCTTCAGGGATATATGGATATTCTGGAGGGTGAAACTAAGGATAAGCAGCAGATTACGCTTCCCCTTGTCGATGAGCTGGAACAGTCACCAATTCTACAACAGAATGAGAAAGCCCCAATAAGTAATTCGGTGGCAGCTTATCAGGACATCAATAAAACATTGGGTAGTTTCTACGAAAAACCCAAAGATGATCCCGAAAAGGAGGAGATGAAAAAAAAGCTGGAAGAACTGGAAGCCAAAATGCAGGAGAAAGATAATACCAAAAGCCAGATGGACGAACAACTGGAACTGATGGAAAGATCTTACCAGATGGCAGCTAAATATCTGCCACAGGGACAACAGGATAATAATTCATCACAAGAGAGCCTGAGTAAACGAATTTCCAATGGGAATGTAAAAAGCAACAGCAACAATGGCAAAACAAAAGTTGCTCCCATCAGACAGATACAGAATCAGACCGTTTCATCCCTATCCCAGAGATTATCAGATGAAGACTATTTTATGATGTATGACCAACCCAGAAATACCAGTTTCAACACAATGGGTGGCTCGGTTGGAGTATCGGAAAAGAATACCATTTCAGCAGTTATTCACGATGACCAGACTGTTATAAACGGGCAAACCACCCGTTTGCGGCTAACAGAGCCATTGATGGCAGGAACGATACTCATACCAGAGAATACGATTGTTACGGGAGTAGCCAAGATTCAAGGGGAACGATTAAATATACAGATATCTTCGATTGAGTATCAGGGAACGATAATTCCTGTGGAAATGTCAACCTACGATTCAGACGGGCAACGGGGAATTTACATCCCCGGCTCATTAGAGATGAACGCCGCTAAAGAAATCATGGCGAATATGGGAAATAGTGTCGGAACAAGTTTTACCATGACCGAAAGTACAGGAGCACAGTTGACTTCCGACCTGACCAAAGGAGCAATACAAGGCTTATCAGCGTATATGCAGAAAAAGATAAAGGAGGTAAAAGTTACGCTCAAAGCGGGTTATAAAGTAATGCTCATGCCAAAGGCTAATTAGCCAATTTGAATTGAAAATCGGCGGAGCCAAAATGTGCCGATGTGCCAATTCAAAGAATGAAAAAACTAAAGAATAAAGAATTTAAAATCAAATAAAATGAAGAAATATATAATAGCATTTGCATTGATGATAACAAGTCTGGCTGTCAATGCCCAAGAAGAAGCGGTTCCTGTGGTAATGGAAACGCCCAAAGAGATGCAGGAAGACCTGCAACAAGTTCTAAAACCCACTTATGGAGATTATTACGAAGGATTGTCCAAGAAAATAACTTTCGACCGAATGATTCCTCCTTATGGTCTGGAAGTAACTTTTGACAAAACGGTGCATATTATTTTTCCTGCTCCCATTCAGTATGTGGACTTAGGTTCAAACCGTATTATTGCAGGCAAAGCCGAAACTTCCGAAAATATTCTGCGAGTAAAAGCTGCTCTCCGCAACTTTGAAACGGAAACCAATATGGCGGTGATTACCGAAGAAGGTAGCTACTACACTTTCAATGTTAAATATGCCAACGAACCTGAAAAGCTCAATATCGAGATGAAAGATTTTATGCATGATGGCATCGCTACCAATCGCCCGAATAACTCGATAGATATTTACCTGAAGGAATTGGGCAGCGAATCGCCCCGCATCGTTTATCTGATAAACCGTTCCATCTACAAGAATGACAAACGATTAGTAAAGCATATCGGGTCGAAGCGGTTTGGTATCCAATATCTACTTAAAGGGATTTATTCCCATAATAACCTCTTGTATCTGCATACTTCCATAAAGAACTCATCCAATGTGCCTTTCGATGTTGATTTTGTACGCATGAAGATTGTAGATAAGAAAGTAGCCAAACAAACGGCTATACAGGAAACGGTTATCTATCCGCTCAGAGCTTACAACTTTATTTCTACTGTCGGAGGTAATCAAACGGAACGGACTGTATTCACGATTGATAAGATAACCATCCCTAATGACAAGAAGCTGGTGATAGAACTCTTTGAGAAAAATGGAGGACGTAATCAATCCTTTGTCATTGAGAATGAAGACTTGTTGAGAGCGGAAGAGATTAACGAACTAAAAGTAAAGTAAAGGTAAAGGTCACAGACCTTTTTGTTAAACATTAAATATAATTTCGATATGTATAAATATAAAATAGCCTTATTACTTATTCTGAGCCTTGCCCTGATTGGGCAGGCTCACGCCCAGCGTTACCTGCCAGGGCAAAAGGGCATACAGGTTACAGGTGGATTTGTCGATGGTTTTACATTAGAGAAGAAAGACGGACAGACGTTCTTCGGTGGTTTGGCTCTATCGACTTATACCAAGAATGGCAACCGATGGGTATTCGGGGCGGAGTATATGCAAAAGTCGCACGAGTATAAAGATATATTGATACCTGTATCTCAGATAACAGCGGAAGGTGGTTATTATCTCAAATTCTTAGCTGATCCGAGTAAAACATTTTTCTTCTCAATAGGAGCTTCTGCAATGACAGGTTATGAAACAGTGAATTGGGGAAAGGAACTTTTATTTGACGGGGCAACTATTACCACCGAAGAGAATTTTCTGTATGGTGGTGCTATATCGTTTGAGATTGAGACATATCTATCGGACAGGTTCGCTATACTAATCAATGCTCGGGAACGGGCCTTATTCGGTTCGGAGATTAATAAATTCCATACTGGAATAGGTATCGGAATAAAAGTAATTATAAACTAAGGTCATAGACCTTTTATTAACAACATTAAAAACAAGATTTATGAGAAAATGTGCATCATACATCATCTTTACGCTATTGCTAGCTGCAATAGCATGTGCCTGTAGCGACGATATTGATATTCGCCAAGGCTATGAATTCCAAGTTACTCACCTGCCTGTCCCGAAAAAACTAAAGGTCGGGGAAACTATCAAGATTCGCTGTCAGTTAGAACGGAGTGGCTACTTCGACGAAGCTGCTTACCGTTTTCGGTATTTCCAACCCGATGGAAAAGGTGATTTGAGAATGGATGACAGCGAGCCATTCCTGCCCAATGACTACTATGATTTGACTAAGGAAACGTTTCGATTTTACTATACCTCCAAATCGGACGAACAGCAGGTTATTGATATTTATTTCTTTGATAATTTTGGAAATACTGCTACTTTGAGTTTCTCTTTTAATAATGAAAATGACGAGGAGGTAGAAGTATGATGACAATGATGGTGGTTTCGTATATTATTAGCTGGGTGAGCATGATTTATTCGTATTTGACTGCTCCGAGTGATGTAGATTTTTTTGGTGAAGAATTAGAGTAAATAATGTATAGAGAGTCGGGCGGTTTTGAATTGTCCGGCTTTTACTTTTATATTTGTGGAAACGAATACTATAACATATGGAAGATTTTGTAAATGGACGCTGTGGCTGGTGTGGAAATGATAAGTTATATGTAAAATATCATGATGAAGAATGGGGAAGGCTTGTAACTGATGATAAAATCCTGTTTGAATTTTTGGTGCTGGAAAGCGCACAAGCCGGATTGAGCTGGATTACTATATTGAGAAAGCGGGAAGGCTACCGTAAAGCTTTTCATGATTTTGATGTTGAAAAAGTTGCTACGATGACAAGTGAAGATATCGAGCGATTGATGCTGTTTGAAGGAATAGTCAAAAACCGACTGAAAATTACATCCACAATCTCCAATGCAAAGCTGTTTATCGACATTCAAAAAGAATTTGGTAGTTTTTATAACTATACGCTATCGTTCTTCCCCGGTAGAAAGCCGATAGTAAATAACTTCAAATCTCTGAGTGAAATACCTGTTTCATCTCCCGAATCCGATGCGATGAGTAAGGATATGAAAAAACGAGGTTTTAAATTCTTCGGCTCTACCATCTGTTATGCTCACTTGCAGGCTTCGGGGTTTGTAAATGACCATCTGGTAGATTGTTTTTGTAAGAAAATGCAGTAATCGGTTAGTTTACTTTCTTTCTCACAACATTATAAATTCCTTTCTGTCCGGTTTGGATAACCTCATATTTGTCCAGTTTCTCATAAATCGCACCCAATGTTTTGCAGCCATAGCGTCTGGTTTTAAACTTGGGTTTGATTCTTTTCATCGCCATCCCTATTTGAGAGAGGGTTACCTCTTCCTTCCCATCGGCAGCCGATTCGTAAGCTTTATCGAATAGCTCGGCTTCCTTCTGAAGCAGTACAGCAGGAGTGTCGCCTTTCTCCGATTTTGGATTTTTTTCCGGTTCCTGATCGGAGAATATGAATTTCTTACATGAATTGATAAAAGCGATTGGGGTTTTGCTTTCTCCATAGCCAATAACAGTAACACCTTCCTCTCGAATACGTTGAGCTAGTGGAGTATAATCACTGTCACTGGAAACAATACAGAATACATCTATATTTTTCGAGTTCAATAAGTCCATTGCATCAATAACAAGGGCTATATCTGTAGTGTTTTTGCCTTTTACATATGGTAGAGCCTCTATTAAACGGTATGAATATTCTCTCGCCGGTTCTTTCCAACTTGAAAGTCCGGTCTTACTCCAATCCCCGTAAATACGTTTTATAATAACCTGTCCGTAACAGGATGCGATTTCTGTAACCTCTCCCAGTTTAGTAGAAGAAGCATTGTCCCCATCAATAAGGACAGCTACTTTCTGTGCTGAATTATCTTTCAGGGATTTATCTTTTTTCATCTATTCCTTATTTTGCTCTAAAGGTAATAAAGATATGATAATGACATATTAACATAAAATGATTTTTTTTGTAGAAACCAGTAACAAACACCGAATACACAAAGAATGAATTGCTATAATCACTCGATAGAGTGGGTATTTTATTATAAAATTTGTAATGGCTCTTGCCATTGGTTGGATAGTTTTACCATTTAAGCTAATAAAGGATGTAATTCGTTTTATCCAGCTAAATAAAATGCAGTAAGTATAAAAATTAAAGCTTCAGCTTTGTAGTTGACCTTTACACAAAATTTCGGACAGTCCCAAATTGAAAAATACGAACTTGGTTTTTTGTTTCTTTTTTATCCGCTCAGGCTCACCGAAAAAAGAAACGGACTGATTTTTCCTCAGTCCGAATTACCATTGTTGTTTTCATCTTCTTTTGGAAGATGTTCAAAAACATACCAACTGTATGCACAGTGATATATCATAATCTGTTTTCTGGGATATTTGCATACAAGTTTTGCCCTTCTCCATTCAATAACCCACCGCCAGCGGTCTGCCATCTCACGAGGCAAGTCTATCTTATGCAGAATTTCTCTGTGTCCGTCTTGGTGTCGTATTTCGAAGGTAATATATACCCAATGTTCAATCTTTAGTTCCCATTCCGCTTTTGCCAAATCTTTGGCATACTGCATCCAATCGTCCATTATTACTTGTGCCATATTAATATAGATTAATTATTAATACTGCTTTATGCTGCTAATCTCTGTTCGATAAGAGGTATATTTTTCTCTACAAGCTGTACGATTTGATTGTGGTACTCGGTGTTCTTGTTACAAACCCCACGGCTCTGTATGACTTGTAGCTTTGATAGTGACACTTCAATAGTTTCCATCTTCTTTCCGTCAATACAAGCGGTAAGAATCAAAGAATCTTCTTTTGAATAATAACCTCCTACACAATGGTGCATCAGTCTACCTTCCAATATGATTTCTTCAATGCTTTCAAGTACCTGTACTTGAATAAGTCCGTCAGAAAATACAAGTCCGAAGAATTTGGCTTTGGCTTCTCTGAATGATTCTTCCTTTTCCCGTAGCTTTTCGATTTCTTTCTGCGCATCGGCTTTTGCTTTCTTGTGCATATATCTGTCATGTTCTTTATTTAGATTGGCAGGGCATACATATTTAGCGTTATACAGGTCTTTACCGAACATGCGTAAATAATCGATGTAGTCAAACCATAGGGTATGAAAGATGATAATATAATCAGAATAAATACAGTTGAGGAATGTACAGAATTGCTGGGTTGTCCACTTGCCCTTCATCCTTTAATCAGCATTTGCCGTCTGGCAGATATAAAAGGTTGTGTACCCATTGGTAAACCCGTGCAGCTCAATCTGTATTTTATCGTTATCAAAGACGGAACTAACTGCACCGCAAAATACGGTTGGCGCGAATATGATTTTGCGAAAGGGCTGATGAGTTTTTTTGCTCCGGGACAAATACACCTATGGAATGAACAGGCTCCCCAAACCAACTTTTGGGGCTGGATGCTGATGTTCCATCCCGATTTTATCCGGAAATATGCTTTGGGAACGAAGATCAGTAAACTGAAATTCTTTTCGTATGAAACCAGTGAAGCTCTCCATATTTCTGATGCAGAGAGGTTGCAGGTCGAATCTTTAATTGAAAGCATTGACAATGAATATAAGCGAAGCATCGACGACCATACTCAGGATATAATCGTGTCGCAACTGGATGTATTGTTGAATTATGCCGAACGCTTTTATACCCGCCAGTTCAGAACAAGAAATAGTGTGGAGTCAGATATACTGACACGTTTTCAATCCATACTCCATACCTATTTCGACAGCGATAAAGAAAAAATCATTACGGCAAAGGATATCGCTGATGAATTAGGCATGTCAACCCATTATCTGGGCGACTTGCTTCGTAATCTTACAGGTATGAATACACAGCAGCATATTCATACTTATCTGATTGAAAGGGCAAAGAGCCTCCTGCTCACAACCAATCTTACCGTCAATGAAATTGCTTTTTCGCTTGGATTTGAATATCCGCAATATTTCAGCCGTTTGTTTAAAAGCAAAACCGGACAAACGCCTGTTGAATTTCGTAACATGAATTAATAGATATCAGAATGAAATATATTGGTATGATCGTATTCTTAGTAGTTATACTTGCTTTGGTAGCCGGGGCAATCATTTACATGTCAAACAGATGTGCATTGTTTTTTCCATCCATACCTAAAAAGGCATGGGTATGGGGATTTGTCGCCCTCTTTGTTATAGCTTTTCTTTGTATGACTGCTTTTGCTACCGTGGCGAACCCCATAGGGAAAGCTGTGTTTATTTTCGGAGGAATAGGGATTTCTATATTTATATTCTCCCTGTTATCCGTTGCACTGGTGGATATTGTGAATTTGATTTTTCATTTCAACCCTCATACCCGGGGAATTCTCTCGTTAAGTCTGGCAGCATTGCTAACTATTTACGGAATATGGAACGCCTATACCATAAAAGTAAAAGAAATAGCCATCCCTATAAAAGGGTTGACACAGGAAATACGGGCGGTTCATATTACGGATGTTCATTTAGGAAATTTCCGTGGGAAAAGGGAGGCTGATAAAATAGTCAGCAAGATAAAGGAGCTTAATCCCGATGTGGTTTTTAATACAGGCGATATGTTCGACGGCAAAGCGCACTTTGGTGCAAACGAAGATGTTTTAGCAGCCTTCCGCACATTGAATATGCCACACTATTTTGTCTATGGCAATCATGACCAGCATGTAGGTGTAGAGGAAGTGATTCAACAATTGAAAGGCGCAAATGCAACCGTTCTCTTAAATGAGGTGGCGTATTTCAAGGACTTGCAGATTATCGGACTTAATAATATGCTTGCCGACCGTAATACTTTTGATATGCATACGGCAGAAGATTCTGAAACAATTGAAGATGTGTTGAACGGGCTGGAAATAAAAAAGGATTATCCGACAATCGTACTACACCACCGTCCGGATGGCGTGAAATATATGCAGGAAAAAGATGCTGATTTACTCTTGGCAGGCCATACCCACGCGGGTCAGATATTTCCTTTTACCTTCATAGCTAAACTGATGTTTGGTTATAACAAGGGGCTTTACAAGTACGAAACCATGAATATTTATGTATCGGAAGGTAGTGGAACGATTTTCGTTCCTGTGCGTTTAGGAACACGCAGCGAAATAACATTAATCAGGTTAACTCCTGACAAACAGTAACAATTAAAAAATAGATAAAAATGGAAGCAAAAGAAATTGTACGAGCCTATTTTGAGGCTGTAACGGCAGGGCGTTTTGAAGATTTGTTCAAATACGAGTCACCAGACTCCACCTACTGGATTTGCGGAGAGAATTCATGGCCGCTCGGCGGGTGGCAGACACCGGAAAGCAGGAATATGACATTCAATATAATACGGGAGCGCTTTCCCAAAGGATTAACTATCACAGTCCGCTCCATAATAGCCGATGGGAATGACGTTGCCGTACATGTAAACAATCATGCCGTACGGGTGGACGGACAGATATACGATAATGAAATTGTCACTTTGATGAAGATTGAAAATGGTCTTATCGTCGAATCACAGGAGTTTCTGGATACGATTCATGTTAATGAGTTGTTCTTCGGTGAGATGCTCGACGGACCATAACAAAAAAACTCTTTGAACATATTCCACTCTTTCGAGAAAGAGCCTCTTTTCCGCATCAAACCACAGGACAGTAAAGAATTGCTGAATATAGTAACCCAGATGCAGGGCGAAATGTGGACGCCTAACCAGTTTGCCCACAGCGAGTATCTGAAAGTATTGCTTAATCTTTTTCTTGTAGTGGTTCAGCGATTCGGCATAAGAAAAGACTGTAACGGGCTTACTCTGAACAATGCCTCCCATACCCTTTTTGTAAACTTCCGGCAACTGCTGGAAGCTAACTACCGGGACATTCATACCCTAGCGGATTATGCCGGAAAGCTGAACGTATCCGCTAAGACATTGACTAATTGTGTAAAGGAGATTTCCCGCCAAACCCCTTTAGGGATCATCAATGACCGTCTTATACTGGAGGCTAAACGATTGCTGGCCTACTCCGACAAAACCGTTAGCGAGATAGGCTTTGAACTCGGTTTTGACGATCCTTCCTATTTTGTCAAATTTTTCAAACGGCTGACAAAGCGCTCCCCCAGAGAGTTTAGAACTGCCCTTATAAAATAGGGCTTTCCCAAATCTACCATTTTAATTCCCTTTTATCCACTGTCATTCCTGTTTCTAATATTGACCTTTGCATAGTAGATGTTTAACAATTAATTTTTCAGTAAAATGACAAAGGCTTATTTAGAGATCACAATGTTTGTGAGTAATGCAAACAGACCCGCAGCAGCAGGGGTTTACAACAAGTACAAAAAACCTTTCCTGGATGAAATCAAAGGGGCAACCTCAAAGGAACTTCTTATCCGGGAAGAGGATGTTCAGGTTCTTCACGGTTTTACAAGTGCAGATGAAGCAAGCGCTTATCTGAAAACCGACCTATTCAATAACGATGTGGTTAAGGAACTTTCGCCGCTGTTCGACAAAGCTCCTGAAATAAAGATTTATTCAGTAGCGTAAATATCAAGATTCGGAAAAAAGCGGTTGCAATTTTGTAATCGCTTTTTTAGTATTTCACCCAAGCTGGGTGCATCTTGAAATCATTATTAGAGATAAATTACGAATTGATGCTGGACGGACTATATCCAAAAAACTCTTTAAACGACGTAGAAAAATGAGATAGATTTTCAAAACCAACTTCTAAATACACATCCGACGGGCGTTGCTTTCTTTCTGTGATAAGGAAATGGGCTTGCTCCAGTCTGCGTTTGTGCAACCATTTCTCCGGGGGAATACTGAATACCTTTATAAAATCCCTTCTGAATGTAGACAGGCTTCTTCCGGTGAGCCGGGCAAATTGAACAAGCGGTACATTGTACACAAAATTTCTGCTCATAAAAGCTTCCAGGTCTATTTTAAAAGGTTCATTAAAATCAAACAATGCGTTCTTCATTAACGGATTGCGTAAAAGCAATTCAATGGCTTCGGCAGTTTTGATCGTTGCCAGGGCTTCCGTCATCTGGGCGGGCTCTTCAAAATAAGGGGAAAGCGAATCGAAATATCCCTTCAAAAAAGGATCGCCAGGCAGGTGAATAATTGAATCGCCCGTATAAACTCCTGTTGCTTTTACATCATTCTTCCTACTGTATAATTGTAAGGTATCCTGCATGAACAGAATATTGATAGACATAAACGGTTTATCGGCATCCGGAAGTTTAACGGGTCGCACCAATTGATTCCTGCGGACAAAGCCCAAACTACCTTTAGGAAAAACGATCATACCGTTACTTGTATGATAATGCATCTCTCCCGAAACAATATAACTTAAAGCATGATCTTCTACAAACGGTTCATGACCTCGTTTCGGTTCAGCTGTACATGAATAAAGGATATTATATGGCTTCCTGTCCTGCATATTTCTGATATTGTTTTACTTAGGATAACAAAGTTAATTAAATCAGTTGATTTCGGATTGAATTATATACTCTTTTACTTCGTTCAAATAAGCGTTATTACGTTTCATAGAGTTGCTTTCCATGAAGTGTCCAATCGTTCCGAAAAGAAGAAGTCCCAATCCAATCCCTCTGATGAGCGGATTATGTCCTAAAAGAAGGATAGCTATTAATCCGAGAATAATGCAGGATGTAAACATGATAATCGCGCCTTTATAAGAAGAAGACATGACATTCTCCATCCGGACAGTTTCCGATGCTTTGGCTTCGGTATCGTCAATATGGACTATTTTTTCTATTTCAACCGCCTTCGTCCTGTTATAAATCGCCACGCCTGTACCCGCGGCTGCGAAAATTATTCCCCCGGCAAGCAAGGCGTAGCCAATTCCCCGGTTGAGGGAATTGGTCTCTGAAGTACGCCACAGGGTTATACCCATTATTAAAAGTACGATCCCTATAATTCCTACCAATATCGCCCAATTCTGCTCGCTTAGGTAGTATTTAACCATGTATTCTTTCATGGCATCAGTCTTTTTTCCATTCCTCCCATGTGGCAATTTTCTGTTCATAAACCTTTGCGACCACCTCAACCATACCGGTTCCGACAAGTACACGTAAAGGAACTTTTTCCGCATCGACGATTCTAAGGACTTTCCCGGCTACAATCTTCGCGTCTTCAAAGGTATCGGGGTCGATGACCTGGAAAAATCCTGCTGTCATTGGCGCATAGGCTTCTATTGGCTGTTTAACCACCAGCGATGCATTATTGAAATCGGTTTTGAATGGCCCCGGTTCAACAAGTGTTACTTTTATGCCGAATTGTTCAACTTCCTGCGAGAGTGCATCGCAAAGCCCTTCCATAGCCCATTTGGAAGCATTATATGCACCTACTAATGGTTGAGCGATAGTGCCACCGATAGAAGATAATTGTATAATATGTCCCGAGCCTTGTTCCCTCATAATGGGTAATACGGCCTGAATCACGTTCACAGAACCGAAGAGATTGATTTCAAGTTGATGACGGAACTCTTCATTGCTGAACTCTTCGACAGCTCCGAAGTGTCCGTACCCGGCATTGCTTATCATCACATCAATACGTCCGAAATGTTCCTTTGCTTTCCGCATAGCGTCAAATGTCTGCTCGCGGTCTGTCACATCGAGATAGGCAGACAACACCCGGTCGCCGTATTGTTCTGTAAGAATTTCTATCTTTTCGGGTTCAATAGATGTAGCAGCAACTAGATCGCCACGTTCCAATGCTGCTTTTGCAAACTCAAAGCCAAGTCCTCTTGATGAGCCGGTTATAAACCATACTTTTTTACTGTTAGTTTCCATATTTATTGTTTTTAATGCCGGGCTGTATATTCGTGTTAATACAGCCGTGGCGGTTATAATTTATTTTTTTTAATCTGATTCGGTTACTTCGGCATATTCTAATTGAAATAGAAGTAATAAAACTTCTCACTTACCTCATTGGTAATTTCTATGGTTTTCATGTGCAAAGGATGGGGATGATAGTTTACGACGGACTCCTCGGAGTCAAAAGTTACCACGAAAGCATAATCAAATGTCGGTTCGGTTCCGCCCGCCCATGCAGCTTGCACTCTCGGGCCGAATTGTATATCGATAATTCCCGGTATTTCTCTCATATTTTCCACCGCCTCAGACAGTCTGCGGATGTCTTCCTTATTGTTCGGGTCTTTCATCCACCAGCAATTGACGTGCTGGATTACCGGAGAAAGGAGACTATTACCAGACAACAGATCCGAGGTTTCCGCTTCATTTAATAGGGCGATGTTTTCCGCCTCTTTTTTTTCTCTTGTTTCCATATTTTTATGCATTTATTGTTAATGCTGATATCATAGCAATCAGCTACAATGCAAAGATCGTGTAAATTAGGGGTCAAGAGTTTTCCGAAAAGGTCAAAAAAGTTTGGCGAGGGAGTCAAGGCCACTTAGTATACATTATTCAAATTACATGCAGAAAGTTTTGATATGGGAGTTGTCGGAAATAACAAGATAACCTACAGAGCTTCCCTCCTAAGAAAAGAACAATCTAAAACTGCATCAGAATTTAACCTGCCGTGAGTTTTTGTTGCTGGCATAAAGTTGTCCGCATGCTGCATCTATTGAAGCACCGAACTGCTGTCTGCGAGTTGCGTGAATGCCATGCTGTTTCAGTTGAGAAACAAACTTCAAAACATGTTCCATTGCGGGAGCCTGATAAGAGGAATTCATTTTGAAAGAATCATTGTACGGGATTACGCTCACATGAAATAGTTCGGGTCTTGAACAAGACTTTATCATCTTCACAAGTGCATTCAGGTGTTCGTTGCTGTCATTAACACCTATGATTAACAGATATGCCAGATAAACTTTTCGCCGAACGCTATTTGTATATCGGTCAAGGATAGATAAATTTTCGGTCAATGGATATCGCTTTTCCAACGGAATAATTTCCGCCCGTTGTTCGGGAAAAGGAGAATGTACCGACAGGGTAATATTGACCTGTGGGTATTCTTTTACCAGTTGCTCCAATTTGGGAGCAACGCCAACAGTGGAAACCGTTATCCGGCGGGAAGATATTCCGCCATATCCGGCAGCGGTGAGAATTTGCAATGAATTGAAGAAATGAGGATTCATAAGGGCTTCACCCATACCCATAAATGCAATACTATCGGGTAGTGTTTGCCAATACGGGTGAAAAATCTGCCCGCATATTTCATCTTCTGTCAGATTTTTAACCAAGCCGATAGTTCCCGTAGCGCAAAAGGAGCAACCTAATCCGCATCCCGATTGAGAGGATACGCACATAGATGTCCACCCTGCCCGATATTGCGACATAACAGTCTCTATTTGAGCGCCCGATCGGGTTTCAAATAGTATCTTTCTGACTTGTTCTGCGGATTGTTCTTTTACGATTTTCAGGGGAAGCGGAGTTTGCCCGAAGTATTCCGACAGTTGCTCCCGCAATGGTTTTGGTAATTCTTTAATCTCTTCAAATCTCTCGTGCCCATGCTGTAAGGAGTTTACAAGTTGCTGAAAACGGAATGTTGGAATATTGGATTCTTCCAGATAATCACGAATTTTCAGAAGAATAGAGCCCGGAGGCAAATTAGGAAGCATTCCCGAGCTTTCCTGATTTCTAATATTGGAATTTCTATGATTCATATTATGATTTATTTTTGAGGATATTACTGATTTTTAGAAATAAACAAGTAGAGTTCAATAAGCTAAACCCATTGAACAAAATACGGTCTTAAAAATGAAGAGGACTACATAATATCTAAGTTTTAATTGTACACGATTGGATTTCGTACAGAATGAAGTTGTTGTCAATGGCCTCACGCAAAAGTATTGCCGGCAATGCCTCTATTAACTTAGATATTAATTACATGTGAATGATATTTCTAAATTTGTAATGCTGCAAAAATAAGTATAATTTGTGAGATCACAAGCATATTAGCGAGTATAGTCAAGGATCATAATATTACAATTATAGCAGCAATTAAGATACAATTTATAGAAATAACAGGAATAGTATGGGGATAGCGACCCCAATAAGCATTTCTATCCCGCCTATACCAATTAATCCTCTTTCCCCTTTATTCATAAATAGACCGGTCAGACATATGAGAATCAGGCAGATTGCAAAAACGTCTGAGAAATAAGTCCACCATTTGCCTGGATTATAATGTAGGAAAGAGAGCTGATGAAATACCGGACGCTTTTTCAGACCTTCATAATCAGCCTCTCCTGTTTGGGTATTCAGCGTAAAGGAAGAACCGCTTTTCAGGAAGACTTTCATTGTCGAGCTGTTCGGGTAGAAATGTTTGGTATAGTTATCCCCTTCGCCTACTTTTTCAAGCATCTCTTTGATTTGTGTTTTGGTGAAATTGTGTGTATGCGGATAGTTTCCCTTTGCCGTATAATTCTCTACCGAAATCATATACTGCGGATTGAAATCTTTTAAGTGGTTCATCGTGATGCCCGATACGGCATAAACAAGAATCACTCCCACAAAGAAAAACGACAGGTGGGAGTGAATACTTCTGCAATACTTCCGAAACTTAGCGCTTGAATCCCGTTCCGGCTTTATTTTTTCAGCCATATATTGGTTATTTCGGAGATAAACAACTGGTGTTTTGCCGGTTCGTTGTTATATGATTCTTTCATAATTGTCGCCTTATACGGCTCTGTCAGGTTGGCGTAGTCGAGTTCCTGAACTAATATCTTCTTACATTCTATTATCATCCGGGCTTCCTCAAAGCTCATTAATCCCGAAAGAGTTTCTATGGGTGTCAAGCCGGCTTCTTTTACCTTATCCGTATCACGACCTGATTTAGTCCCGCATATTCTGAGTGCTCCCCGGTATTGTTCTGTAAAGAAGCTAAGGGTGAAACTTTCTTCGCGTTGCAGAAATCCGTAGGTATAGCGGCTGTCGCGTATGTAAGCGATAGTAGCAGGTCTTTCCCAAACATAAGTAAAACCACCCCAACTGGCTGTCATCGTGTTATACGAATCGTTATTACCTGCTGTTACCAGCATCCACTGTTTGCCAATCAAGTCAAACACATTATCGGGCAAATCGGACGCTTCTATACGGTCATACTGCGATTGCCAATCTTTAGAGGCTGCAACATTTTCAGTTTGCTTACCAGTTTCTTTTTTATTCTCTTTATTACTGTTGTTCATACAAGATGTCATAAATACCGCTATGGCTATTATTGGAAAAAAGATTTTCATTCTCATTGTGTTACACATAAATTAAAGCTTTAACTGCTTGCAAAGATACGACATGAGGGGATAATATTACTTGTATAAATATTATATTATTTTGTATATTTGCGTTATGAGAAGATGTAGTCAGTTTGAACCGTTGAAAATCGTAGATGTAATTGAGGAAGAATATTCCTGCGAATTACATGCACAGGATCATTTTGAGGTTATTTACATTCATTACGGTAGTGGAGTTCATTTCTTCAACGAAATAACAGTGCCATACGAAAAAGGCGACTTATTCCTGCTTGCTCCCGGCGCCCGCCACTATTTTACCGTGCATATCACAACCCGCTTTACTTATATTAAGTTTACTCCAGGTTATTTTGAATTTCACAGCCCTTCTGTCCGAAATGCTTCCCACGAAATCACTCCTACGGCTATTATGCAGATACAATGGTTGAAGCAGGATAAAATATCGGTCAAAGAGCCTTGCCAAACTATTCTGAAGAATACATTTGAAAATATTATCCTTTATAATTCAACGATAGACGTTGCCCGCTCTTCCATTATTCACTACCAGATACTTTCCATTTTCGGCATGATAAAGGAATATTTGGAAGCCAGAAGCATTGAGGTAAAGAAACAAACGCCTACCAATGCCCACATTGCTGCCTATATTCAGGAGAATATTTATAACCGGGAACTAATCGGTATAAAGTCTATTGCGGAACATTTCAATATATCCCCGGCTTATTTCAGCACCTATTTCAAACGTAATTTCGGGACGACTTACCGTGAGTATTTGGAAAAGCTATTGTTGCAACTGATTAAACAGAGGTTGCGGACAAAAGAAATAAAACTTAAACAGATAGCTGATGAGTTCGGATTTACGGACGTCAGCCATTTGTCTAAGTTCTTTAAAAAACACGAGGGGATAAATCCGTCGGAGTTTAAATGAAATAAGAAAGATTATTTCTTCTATATAACTTCTTCATTTTTATTTTGTTGGAGCTACACCAAATCGTTTTTTATAAGCAGTAGAAAAATGTGATAAGCTTTTGAATCCAACTTCCAGATAAACATCGGAAACTGTTTTTCCTTCCTCCGTCATCTGTTGATGGGCAATTTCAAGTCTTCGTTTAGTTATCCATTTTTGAGGGGAAAGATTAGATATCTTTTTGAAATCCCTTTTGAAGGTTGCAAGACTTCGGCCAGTAAATAAAGCTATCTCCGTTAAAGAGAAATCATACATATAATTGTCATTCAGGAAATCCAAAATGTCAATTTTCCACGGTTCTATAAAGTCAAACAGGGTCGCTGAAGTGCGGGCATCCGCATTTAGCACCGTGTATATTCCTTCAGCTAGTTTCAATCCCATGACTTCCTCCGTGGGGTGGACCGATGAATTTATATACGGTATCATTGACTGAAATAAACTTTCAACATTAGGGAAAGTTCGTATGGGTAGAAAATTGCCGGTAAAAACCGTTTCAGGGGCAGGTAAACGGGACTTGTCCATTTTCTGATAAAATTCGAGAATGAATTTTCTATTAAGAATTAAAAATGCAACTTTGATCTTCCCCTCCTCATTATCTTAGCTCGCGAAACTGACCCGATGGTTCTTTTTAATAAATGCACAATTTTCGGCCTGGATTGTCAGTTCGTTTTTACCATCATGGAATGAAACTTCACCGGAATACACATAAGCAAGTAAGTGTTCTTTCGATATATACTTGCAAAATTGAGGCTTACTAAAATAGTAAAAAGCACGATCACCTAAATAGTTAAACGAAATTGATTCGTCGCGGGATGTAATCATAGTCGTATTCTAAAATTTAATCGATAACAATGCGGTCTTTATTCTCATCAACCCATTCGCTAAAAGTTTTCAAACGGATTCCATATTGTTTCGTTTCGTTGATATCGAAGCCCGGCACAGCGTTCATCCATTCATGGGCGGCAACCGTTCCCTCGAACATTCCTCGCCTGACAGCCTCTTTGTAGCTGACTTTTTCATACGTTACCTGTTTCTTCTTGGCTTTACTCAAAACGTCAGCAATTTGAACGATGGTCAATTCATCGCCCGAAACGTCGATGTCTTTCTTGTTAAACTTTTCCGGATCCTCAAATACCGCCCGAGCAAACCGTGCCGTATCTTCTCCACAGGTCAATTTTATAAGAGTTTCCGGTTCCCATCTGCCAAACAAAACTCCTTTGTGAAGTTCCGGCGCCATGACTGACGCATTCGGTTGCATGAAATTTTCCATAAACCAGCAAGGATGCAAAATCGTCCAGTATTTAAAGCCGCCGTTCCGTATGTATTCTTCAACTTCGTATTTGTGGTCAAACGTCTCCACTAAAGCTTTGTATTTATCCCACCGTGGGAAAACATTGCTCCCGACGACCGATGTATGTACGATTTGTTGAATACCTGTTTTCTGTGCCATTTGAACCATGTTGCTCGCATTGCGCAATTCTATCGAAGGGTCGTTGGGATCGGCATATTGAGCCGAGAAAATAGCTGTTACGTCCTGCATGGCCGGTTCGAGCGACTGTAAATCACTCATATCGCCTTTTACTACTTCCGCTCCTGCTTCCACCATTTGCTTTGCGGCAATTGATTCCGGGTTTCTTGTAAGAATACGCACACGGTGTCCGTTTTTCAAAAGTTCCCGTGCTACATTTCCGCCTTGTGTCCCTGTACCACCTATTACAAGTATAAGTGGAGATGTTTTTAATGCCATATTACTGATTTTAAAATGATTAATTTCGTTGTTTAACGAAATGCAAAATTAAATATGAACAAAGAGAAACAGGTTTTGTTTACGGCTCTTTTTTGTTTACTCAAAAGCTCAAATCAACCATTCATACCTTAAGTATAACCAATTCATAATTCGTACTTCTTCCTCCCTGCTCCTCTTTCTGCAAAATATCCTTGTTTATGAGGTCTTGTATATCCCGTATCGCTGTATCCTGAGAACACTTAGCTATTTTAGCCCATTTGGAAGAAGTCAGTTTTCCATCAAATCCATCCAATAGTTTGTTAAGCATCAATCGCTGACGATCATTCAGTGAGGTTTGGCTATGTTTTTCCCAAAACCGAGCTTTTTTCAAAACAGAATCTAACACATCAGTACTATTAAGCAATGCATTTTCAAGACAAGATAGAAACCAGAGTAACCACTCGGTTATATTACTTGTTCCATGTTGAGACTTTTCCAAAACCTCATAGTATTTTTTTCGCTCAACAAGTATTTGGTTTGACATGCTGTAGAAACGCTGTGAACTTCCATCGCTTCGAGCGAGTTGAAGATCTGTTATAGTACGTGCGATACGCCCATTTCCATCATCGAATGGGTGAATAGTAACAAACCAGAAATGAGCGATTGCGGCTTTCAGTACAGGATCTATATCTGATGATGTATCATTAAACCATTTCAAGAATAAATTCATTTCGGTTTCCACCTGATCCGGTTTAGGAGCTTCAAAATGAACTTTCTCTTTGCCCATTGCTCCGGAAACGACTTGCATATCACTACTCCGATACTTGCCGACCTCTATTTTATACATACCACTAAAACCGGTCGGGAAAAGTGCGGCATGCCAACCCAATAGCCTTTCAGAGGTTATCGGTTTAGCGTAATTTTGCGTGGCATCAAGCATCATTTCTACAACACCATCCACATTTCTGGGCGAATCGACCAGGCCGGATACCTCCAAGCCTAATTTACGGGCAATAGACGAACGCACTTGGTCTTTGTTCAGGATTTCTCCTTCTATTTCAGTTGATTTCAGAACATCCAAAGTCAACGTGGAAAGCACGGCTTCTTCTTTTAATTTAAACCCTAAACTTTCCATTTGTCCCAATAAACGACCCTGCAAATGTCTTACATTAGCTAACAATATAAGCAGTTTGCCATTGTCCCATGTGAAATTCGGCCAATCCTTAGTCTGATATATATACATAAAGTTTACAGTTTTATTCTACGCAATTATTGCGACAAATATATACCTTTTTCTCCGCATCACAAATTATCTTCGCATATTTTGCAAAGAAAACCAATAAAAGAGTTGGCATTATCAATATTTTGTATACCTTTGCATCAGATATCAGAGTGATATTCAAACTCTTTGAAATTATTTTAAAGCACTGAAAATCAGCAAAGTTTGCACGTTGGATTAGGCATTGGACTTGATTTTTATGCTATCGTAAAATATTGGTTAACAGTGGATTGTCGTTTTAGTTCGACATCCGTCCATACCGCCAAAAGCCTACGACAAGAGGCGACAAAAATAGGTTAAACCCTACAGTATCAACGTATTGTAGGGTTTTTCTTTTTGTGTACTAAGACAAGATAGGACACGATTTGGACACTAAAAGACAAAAGTAATCCCCCAAAGTGTTCACCCTACGAACAAAAGTGTTCACCCTTTATTTTTTTTGCTAATAAGTTGTTATTCAACAGATAGTGTTTGAGGTCGAGAAACTGAAATACATATCAGTTCACGGTGAACACAATTTGGCATCGCCCCGTCCTTTATAGGCATCACATAATTTACTCACAAGCGGCAAGCTGTGGATAATTTTGTCCAATTTTAAAAATGAGTAATTATGAAGAGTACATTTAGTGTTATTTTTTATGTCCGTAGAGACAAAATGAAGAGTGATGGCACCCTCCCTATTTTTTGTGGATTAACGATTAATAAGAAAAGGGTAAGTTTCAACATTAAAACAAATGTAACACCCAACATTTGGGATGCAAGCACGAGTAGAGCCTCCGGCAAATCAAAACAAGCCACTGATATTAATCGGATTATTGACAAGTATGTCATGCTGCTCCATGAAAAGCATGATGAAATTTTTGATCGAAACGGGATTGTAGATGCTGAAGAATTAAAGAATTCTATTTTAGGAAATTCAACTTCAACAAATGGTGTTCCCATTTATCTATTACAGGTTTATAAGCAACACAATGATGAGATGGAAAAACTGGTTGGGACAAAGTATTCCCCGGCCATTTTACAGAAATATAAATGTGTCTATAAAAAGATTCAGGATTTTCTTTCCTTGAAATATAACAAGTCTGATATTAAGTTGAAGGAAATTCGTCATAGCTTCCTAACCGATTTCGAAACATATCTAAGAGTCGAAGGTAAGTGTCAAACAAATACCGTTGGCCGCAATATGAGACTCTTGAAGAAGATAATCAATATAGCCAAAAACAATGGTTGGATATTAGTTGATCCTTATGCAAACTACAAAATTCACTTTGAGAAAACTGATAGAGGTTTTCTAAAAGAAGAAGAATTGAAAGCAATTATTGATAAGGAATTCTCTATAGAACGATTAAGGCATGTTCGTGATGTGTTTGTTTTTGCAGCGTTCACGGGATTGGCTTATTCTGATATTCACGAACTGACATATGAAGATATAAAGACAAATTTCGATGATCGTCTGTGGATTATGAAAAAGCGAATAAAGACCGGTACAGATATTACAGTCCCTCTTATGGATATTCCTTTATCTATAATAGAACGATATAGAGGTAAGCAGAAGAACGGGAAAGTTTTGCCCACAAACAGCATTGCGCATTAAACTCATCGCAAGCCAGAAGTCAAAACAAGCTTTATATGCATTTTAATGCTGCACTAACGGCTGTTAACCTGGCTAAATGTGAACATTGGGCTGATAAAAAAAATTGGAACAAACCATTTTCTATGGCTGATATTAAAACAATGTATCACAACGAATTGCTAATGAAAACATTTTTTGAAAAGTTAGGAATGAACCCAAACTCTAAAAAAAATAAGCGGATAATTAATGAACTTGCATAATCCGGAGCATCCCCACCCAGTAATCCGGTTCTAAATCCATTAGAAATCGGTTCTAAAAATCTGCCATTCCGGCAGATATCCACCCAAA
>NZ_QVMO01000070.1:22766-24785 GCF_010501055.1 Dysgonomonas sp. 521 | reverse complement strand
TCCCCCTCTCCTGTGGAGAGGGTTGGGGTGAGGTGTATTATTCATCTTTCCATCTCTCCAGTCTCCTCCCCATTTGGGGGAGGCCGGGAGGGGGTCGGAGGCCGGGAGAGAATGGCAGGGCAGACCCCGCCCCTACAAGTGGATATTGTTGCCACGCCTTTTAAGGCGTGGATAAAAAGCCTCCGGGAAAAGACTTTAGTCGAAAAGGGTTTTGGCTAAAGCCTTTATCAATCAGCAATTATATCCCTCCACTTAAAAGTGGAGGCAATTGATAAACAATAAATATAAAATTTTTCGTGCTATTGGCTCATTGGCATATTGGCATATTGGCACATTTGCACATTAACTCATTAATTTATTCTTTTATGAAAACAACCTGCACACAACAGAGCAAGCGAAGGCTATTGCCGTTGCTTCTCTTTGCAATGCTGCTTTTTGGTTCCGGGCTGCGCGCCCAGGTAACCGTAGGGGAAGGCAAAGCCCCCGANGAGGTGTATTATTCATCTTTCCATCTCTCCAGTCTCCTCCCCATTTGGGGGAGGCCGGGAGGGGGTGGCTTAAAAATTACTTTTATGAAAACAACCTGCACACAACAGAGTAAGCGAAGGCTATTGCCGTTGCTTCTCTTTGCAATGCTGCTTTTTGGTTCCGGGCTGCGCGCCCAGGTAACCGTAGGGGAAGGCAAAGCCCCCGAGAATTATTCCATCCTGGAGGTCGTCTCCGGCAGTAGCAACACCGGAGGCCTGCGCCTTCCCCACCTGAGTACCGCCCAGCGCAACGCGCTCAAAGACGGTGCAACAGGCCCGGCATTCTCCTCCGACCCCAACAGGGCGACACCCTTCCTCTACGAAGGGCTGACCATCTACAACACCGATACCCGCTGCGTGGAGTACTACAACGCCCAGCGCTGGATCAGCATGTGCGACGGTACCAGCCAGATGGAGATCAGCCCCAAGCCGTGTACCGATGTTGCCGCTGATGGTACGGGCTGTGACAATGAGTTTAAGATAGAAGACCCCGATTGTGTAAACGGGCCTTTTACCTTTGTCGTGCTGACGGGTGCCGATTACCTCTCGCTGACGGAAACGGACGAAACGGCGGGGACATTCCGCGTCTCGTTCGAGGCCAATAACTCTACCAAGCCCCGCTCGGCGGTGGTACGGGTGACCAGTAGCTGTACGGGCTTATACAAAGACTTCCTGTTCAGCCAACTGGGACAAAGCTGCGACCCTTCTTTGGGCGAAGCACCTGCCATTAACAGCAAGCCTTCGGGTAAGGCCATCTCATTCTGCGCCGGGGGCGCCGTGTACCTTTGGGTAGACCCTGCAACATCAAACCTCGACGAACTGATCTGGACACGCAACAACATAGAGATCGCCCGCGGGGTAAACTACATTACCGTGACACAGGCGGGAGTATACGATATCTGGATGGGACTGATAGGCTGCGGGCAAAAAGCAGGCAACGCCGTTACTGTGAGCAAGGACGGTACGGGAGCCCCTGCGCCCGTGGCTATCGTAGTACGTGGCAACAACGGCATGGTATGCGATGCCAATGGCACCACTACCCTGATAGCCTCCAACCCATCGGGAACAGGCACCGTTGTCTGGTTCAAGGACGGGCAGGACTCGGGGCTTACAGGCTCTGAGATACAGGCAGGCGTAGGCGACTGGTTTGCCGTGGTAAAAGATGGCGACTGCTATTCCACCCCGAGCGAAACGGTAACCGTATCGGTAGACCCTTATGCGGGAGCAGACCTTATTATCCCTATTATTGTCAAACCTGCGACTTTCTGCGCGGGAGGCAGCGTACAGCTATCGGTAAGCAATGTGCAGCCGGGCTATACCTACACATGGTACGAAAACAATACACAAATAGGCACAGGGCAAAGCATACTGTACACCGTACCTGCCACGGGCAGCACCTTCGTGCTTCGCTGCCGGGCTACCATGAGCGGTAGCTGTGCTGCCGAAGTCATCGGTACAGAAAACATCACTACGAGAACAATACCACAACGCC
>NZ_QVMO01000070.1:0-22753 GCF_010501055.1 Dysgonomonas sp. 521 | reverse complement strand
TCGGGCGTGGCTACGCTCAATGCCGTACCTTCGGGCGCGGGTACATATACCTACCAGTGGTACAAAGACGGGCAGCCATACGCCACCACCAAGAGCATTACGGTAAGCACCGGCGGCGAATACTCGGTAACGGTGACCGAAACGGGAGGCTGTACCAGCCCGGCTGCAACGATAACCCTCTCGAACGAAAGTTCGGCTGTGCCAACCGTGATACTGAACCGGAGTGCCGAAGAACCCAACAAGGGCGATGTGGTAACCTATACGGCCGATATCAACTTTGGCCCTGCCACCGCTTACAAATGGACAGTGACAGGCGATGCCACCATCCAGTCGGGCGGAGGCAATACCTCGTTTGCGGTGGTGAAGTTCAGTGCTACAGGCACGACAGCCACCGTAAAGGTAGAGGTAAGCAATGCCTGCGGTACGGGCATCGGACAACATGTGGTAACCATGAAGGACGACTGCGTAAGCCCTATAAGTGTATCGCCAAGTGCGGACAGCAAGCAGACCACCTTTGTAAATACGGAAGTGACGCTGGGTAAGGTATCGGCAAGCTTCGCATCGGGTGCGCCTACCGTATCGTACCAGTGGTACCGCAGCGCAGATGGAGGCGCTACCTATGCTCCAATAAGCGGGGAAACAGGCAATAGCTATGTCGCCAAAGAATCGACAGCAGGCACTTACAAATACTACTGCGAGGTAGGCAACGGTAGCGGCTGTACGGGCAGCACGCCGATGAACTCGGGGGTATATACTGTGGATGTGGTGGAAAGTTTGGCTATAGGTAAAGGTACCTTCATCGGGACTACCTGCTTCGATGTGGTGGAAAGCAACTTTGGCGATGGCTGCGGGACACAAGCCAGCCGTACCTCGCAGAAGGCTGACTTCAGCAAACCGGCTACCAATACGCAGACTTATACCTTTAAGACCAACGGTACTGACAAGGTAAGTAATATCCGCTTTATCCACGTCAATACCAACGGTGACATTATCGAAGATATCACTCCCGGCAATACATTGTGGGCAACGACAACCAACCTGAGCGGTACATTCACCGTATCGGTAAAATACCGTGACGACCTGAACAAAGACAAATTAGCGAACGGCGCCGGCGGCTTAGACCGCGATCAGGCATTGAAGGCCGAGCTTTATGTAGTATATAACAATAAAGCGGACGGTACGGGTACCGATGTGATGCTTAAGCTTGATATATCGGTTCAGGATTGTACTTGTTGTCCGGGGTATTTGGCTATCGGCGGGGAGTATACTGTGTTGCCGTCTGTTCTGGATGCAAAAGGTTATTTGAAAATGCCTACAGATTCTAAATGGGATGTTGTGAGTGCCAAGTTTACTGCTACGGGTAAGGATGTTTGCTTCTACAAAACCGATGCCGTGAATTCGAAAGGTATGTCTATATTAGGCAATTGGTATAAAGATGGATGCGGTAACGGTTTCGCAGGTGCTCTCAGTTACATTGAAGCCGAACACCGTGCTATGGGTTGGAGATTTCCGACTGTTGCCGAGTTAGGCGCATTGCAAAGTATCCACGATACACTGTCTACTCAGCCTACTTCCGCGCCCGACACTCAGGATCTGCGTACTAGCCTCTACTGGGGTAGTACCGAGTACAGTGCTACTGTCGGATGGAACTGGTCCTTCACCTACCAGTATGCGCACAGGGTTTCTAGGACGGGGGGGACTGTCAGCTATGCGCGTTGTGTCAGGAGTTTTTAAGTGTGCCCTGAGCACGTAAGGGCGAAAGGGGACGCTTAAAACTCCCCCTTGCTCTTACCTAACTATATGCAAGATGGCGGACTATGGTATGTCTGTCTTGGCCGGCATTAGAATACCGGTATGGAAGTATGCCATAGGTTGTCCCGCCGGTAAGGAGTTACCGGAAACACTTACCAAACCGCCCCCTCCGGCTCCCTCAGGGGGGAGAGTAGGTTCCTCCCCTCCGGGGAGGCAAGGAGGGGCTTTATATCCCGCAGGTGGTTGGTTCTGCCTGCGGGAACAAACGAATTCCCCCTGTCGTAGGGGCGACTTGCCGGTCGCCCGTTGATACAAATGTTTTTTTGTTGGTTTCGGGCGACCGGCAGGTCGCCCCTACGATTCATCCACCCGTAGGGACAGGGTTCTACCTTGTCCGCAGTTCTACCCTGTCCGTAAATAATATCGCAACCGTTTGGATACACGGACAGGGCAGAGCCCTGTCCCTACGGTGATAAAAAATGAATAGGATTATCTATTTGGACAGTGGACAATGAAAATCACTGTCAACTATCCTTTATCCACTGTCAATTATAAATCCTCTGTAACGGAAGGTGTATTATTCTTACCCAAGGCGTTGCCATTGGGCTATATTATGTAGCCCCTTCAGGGCATAGGGAAAGAAAACAGGCTGAAACACCGGCAGAACGAAGCGGAGCCAAATGTCCCTTGAGAAACGAGATGCTTCCTATCGTCAGCATGACAAAATGAAAGAAGAATAAAAAGTCTGGATGACTTCAATTAAAAAATATTATCTGATTGGATAGTTAACAATAATAGGTTAAATTTGTTATTTACATTAAATGCGATAAGGATATAAAATGGCAGATCAATTTAAAGAAATAGTATATTCACGGGACACTATCGAGTTTGTAACTGTTGCAGTACAATATTGTGCCTATCTTGAAAATGTTGAAAGTGAGGACGATACGGAACTTACGGATAAACTGACAAAGGTGCTTCCACTGCTCTACCTGAAGGCTTCACTTGTACCCGAAACAGATACAATAGATGATGAAGATCCGGAAATAACTGTTACCGAGGAAGATTATAATTATATTTCTTCAAAACTGTACAATATCTTTTTGAATAATGATACATATCTGGAAGTCTTTCTTCAGGATATGAAATATAGTGAAACGCCCATTGCTGCGAGTATAAGTGAAGATTTAGCGGATATTTATCAGGATTTGAAGAATTTTATTACCATATTTGAACGTGGAATTACCGACAATATGAATGACGCGCTATATGTATGTATGGAGAACTTTAAATCATATTGGGGGCAAAAGCTTGTTAACGTCCTAAGAGCCTTACATTCGCTAAAATATACAATGGAAAATGATATATTCGATGGAGACATCGAACCTGCTGATACAAATGAATTATGGTAAGTACAATATCTAAGGCCGAACTATCCGCATACGACCAGGAGGTTTTCCCGGGGCGGATAATTGTAATACAAGATGAGAAAGAAGCTGAGAAGGCTTGCGCGTATCTTGCAAAATCCGGTGCTGTTGGTTTTGATACCGAAACCCGTCCTGCTTTCCGCAAAGGGGTTTCGCATCAGATAGCCCTGATGCAGTTATCTACAGACGATACCTGTTTCTTGTTCCGTCTCAACCTGATAGGGTTGCCGGATTGTCTGGCTGACATACTGGTTGACCCGGCGATCAAAAAAATAGGATTGTCTCTGAAAGACGACTTTTCGGCTATTCACAAACGCAAGAATCTCGTACCCGGTAATTTCCTCGAATTACAATCGTTCGTTAAGGATTACGGGATAGAAGATAACGGCTTGCAGCGTATTTATGGCATACTTTTTGAAAAAAGGATATCGAAAGGGCAGCGCCTGTCCAACTGGGAAATAGATACCCTGTCGGATGCACAGAAAATGTATGCGGCATTGGACGCGTGGGCTTGTCTGAGAATATATAACGAACTTAAAAACAGAGAGAAAAAAGTTAACACTCCCTCCCGGCCTTCGCCAAAAGCACAGGAGGACGGAAAGGGTAATGATTAATTAAAAATTAAGACGGCTTTGCCCTGCTCCCTCCCTTTTGAAGGGAGGCAAGGTGGGGCGTTAAAATTGATAAATATATGGCATTTATAGATTATTACAGTATTTTAGGTGTATCTAAAACTGCCAGTGGCGATGATATAAAAAAGGCCTACCGGAAATTGGCACGTAAATATCACCCTGACATAAATCCTAATAACGAGGAAGCAAAAAAGAAATTCCAGCAGATAAATGAGGCGAATGAAGTTTTGTCTGATCCTGATAAACGTAAAAAATATGACGAATACGGCGAGAACTGGAAGCATGCCGACGAATATGAGAAAGCAAAACAACAGCAGGCGCAGAATGGAGGCTTTGCTGATTTCGGAAGCTTTGGAGGTGGCTTCAGCAGCGGGTCTTATGATTTTGGAGGAAATAACGAAGGAGGTTTCTCCGACTTCTTTGAATCCTTATTCGGAGGTAGGCGCTCGTCAGGCAGCCGGCATACAAGCAGTTTCAGGGGACAGGATTATACCTCAGAGTTGCATCTGAGCCTTAGGGATGCTTACGAAACTCATAAGCGCATGCTTACGCTCGATGGCAAGAACCTGCGTATAACGATTCCAGCGGGAGTAACCGACGGACAGGTCATAAAACTTGCCGGACAGGGAGCGCCCGGAAAGAACGGAGGCCCTAACGGGGATTTATATATCACTTTTGTAATAGAAGAAGACCCTAGATTCAAGCGGGTAGGGAATGACCTGTACACAACGGTCAGCCTCAACCTTTATACTGCTGTGCTTGGAGGCGGGGAAACAGTAGATACTTTTACCGGAAAGGTAAAGCTGAAGATTGCGGCAGGGACACAGAATGGAACGAAGGTGAGATTGAAAGGGAAAGGTTTTCCTGTGTATAAGAAAGACGGGCAATTTGGCGACCTGATAATTACCTATGCGGTGGAAGTTCCAACAAATCTGACTGCTGAGCAGAAAGAGTTGTTCGAAAAACTGGCGAAGTCATAACTTAAAGTGTTACAATTATGAACTCAGAATTGATAATTATACGTGAATATTGTATTCAGAACCAAGTGGAGCCGGATTTTATTATACAACTCGAAAATGAAGGGTTGATACAAATAAGCATCATTGAAGAAGAACGCTATATCCATATATCACAACTGAAACATCTCGACCAGTATGTCCGCTGGTACTACGACCTGTCTATCAATGTGGCGGGTATAGATGTTATACAGAACCTCTTGGATAAGATTGACGAGATGCAGGAAGAGATACTGAAATTGAAAGAACAGCTACGGTTAATAGACTGATATTTTATGAAAAGACTGATACCTCAGGCTGTCTTTGTTGCCGACTCTATGGAAAGCTTTGATACCAACTGTAAGATGATAGCCGATATATCAAAGGCTGTTTACGATTACCTTTCGGAATAAGGAATCAGGCTTTCTTCTTCTTTACCTTTATGGTCTTTGTAAGCAGTTCCTGTAGCTTTTCAGGAGTAATGTTGGCTTGTATCTTGCCTTGGCTTACAAAGGATATTTTGCCCCTCTCTTCGGATATTACGATTGCCTTCGCGTCAGTCTCTTGGGAGATTCCGAGAGCAGCCCTGTGCCTCAGCCCGAACGCTTTCGGTATATCCTGATTCTGCGAGATAGGAAGGATACAGCCCGCGGCTTTGATCTTATTTCCCGATATAATCATGGCGCCATCATGTAGGGGGGTGTTCTTGAAAAATATATTCTCAATCAGGCGTGTGCTGATATCGGCATCCAGCACCTCTCCGGTATCTACATACTGTCCCAGTTTAATCTCCTGCTCGATGACAATAAGCGCGCCAGTGTACGTTTTCGCCATGTTCATGCAGGCCAGCACCAATGATGTGATTACGGTTTCGGATAAGTTGCCTTGCTCCTTTGACTTGAATATGCGGGCGAAGAAACGGAAGGTGCGGTTCGACCCCAGCGTCATCAGGAACCGCCTGATCTCATCCTGAAATATAATGATGAGGACAATGAGCCCTATGTCAACGAACTTGTCGAGGATAGCACCCATCAGGCGCATCTGCAATACCTGCGAGACCAGTATCCAGAGTATCATAAAAGCGAGTACTCCGTTGAAGATAGCACCCGTACCCGATTTGGAAACAATCCGGTATAACTGGTACATCACTACTGCGACCAGCAGGATGTCAATTATATCTTTTATTCCGAAATATTCGAGCATAGACGTAAAACTATTTAGCGAGATTCAAAGATAAGTGATTTCTTTGAAAGTAGAAGCCGGAAAATGATAATAGACTTCTTAAAAAATATTTTATTCCAACATCAGATTCATCATTGGCTGATGTTCGTCAAACAAGAACTGATATTTCTCATCAAGCTCTTTCACCTTGTACCCGAACAATAAACGGCACAACAGGCGGGAGTCTGCTTCTATATCATAAGACGGGTCGGGTCCCATAATAAGCTCTACAATGCCCTTGTCTACGGAATATACCTTGGGTTCTTTTCCAAATACTTCATCGGTTACCTTTATTCTGAATTCTTTAGCCAGGTTGTCTTTTGCATATAGGTCTAACAGAGACCATACGTCTATAACGCAGGCCATCCCCGATAAGTTTGCTTTTGGGGGATACCCATCCAGTTTATATTCCTCGGCGATAGCCCTGAAATCATTTTCATCCTTCTGCACACAGAAGTCCCTGAATCTGAATAATGAGTCGAGAGCCTGATAGGCTTCCTCTACATTATCCGGAAAAGTGTCCAGTATTTGCTTTAGCGGAATCAGGTTATTATCCTTTTCGAAGACCTGTTCATAACCATACTTCTGATAAAAACCGTAGAGCCATTCTTCCGCGGGAATGAGTATAGCCAACGGGATATTGCGCTGGTATATGATTTTATGGGCTTCATGGATTAACCGGTTCATATATCCTTTCTTCCGGTGCTCCGGCAATGTGCATAGTCCGGCAAGATAGGCAAATGGTATCTCCCGCCTGTAGAAATTAATGGTGTACGGCAACATTTGCAGGCTTGCTACAGCTTCTCCCTCTTCAAGATAAATAAGCGTGTTTTCATTCTTGTATTTATATGTGGAAAGTATATCCAGAAACCCGTCAGTGTCTTCAAAACATATTTTCCACATCTGACGAACCAATGGCGCTGTATGTTCATTCGCAAATTGTATCATATTCTTTTCATCTTACTTAGTAACTGTTAGGAAATTTCACGAATTCTTTTTCATAAGAGAAAGGTTAAGAGTTCTTCGTTCATTTTTAGCTTGTTTTCGGCTGTTTTTTCCTTTCTCTCAACTCAACCAACGGTTACAGGAGCGAAGCGTATGTAAATAAACATCTCTAAAAATTTAAACTGACTCTTATAATCGATAGTTATTTTGTCATGTACTTAGCTTGTTACCTTATTATTGATCCGAAGACCTTAAATTTAGTTCAAAATAATGCAGTGCTTCCATATAAAAAAACTGCCCAAAATATGGACAGTTTCTATATTGAAATAACCGGTTCTTAATACCTGTAATGTTCCGGCTTGTATGGTCCTTCTACCGGTACACCGAGATAATCGGCCTGAGCTTCTGTCAGTTTAGTAAGTTTTACGCCAATCTGCTCAAGGTGCAGGCGTGCAACCTCTTCGTCAAGATGCTTGGGTAAACGATATACATTGACCTCATAATCGCGGATCCATAGCTCAATCTGCGCAAGCGTTTGGTTTGTAAATGAATTGCTCATTACAAATGATGGGTGTCCTGTAGCGCAACCAAGATTTACCAGGCGGCCTTCTGCTAATAAGAATATTGAGTGGCCGTCAGGGAATGTGTATTTGTCAACCTGAGGTTTTATATTCGTATGGCGTATGCTTGGGTAGGAAACAAGTTTTTCTACTTGTATTTCATTATCGAAGTGTCCGATATTGCATACAATAGCCTGATCTTTCATGTGAGCCATGTGCTCGATGGTGATAATGTCTTTGTTTCCTGTGGTGGTAACAAAGATATTTCCTTCTTTTACAGCCTCTTCCATTGTGGTTACTTCAAAGCCTTCCATTGCTGCCTGTAGCGCGCATATAGGGTCTATTTCGGTAACGATGACGCGTGCTCCATAAGAACGCATGGAATGGGCACATCCCTTGCCTACGTCTCCATATCCGGCTACTACGACTACTTTTCCCGCAATCATTACATCTGTGGCACGCTTAATGCCATCAGCTAATGATTCCCGGCATCCGTAGAGGTTGTCAAATTTAGATTTGGTAACCGAATCATTTACATTGATAGCCGGAATGAGTAGTTCTCCACGTTCCATCATCTGATACAGGCGGTGTACTCCGGTTGTGGTTTCTTCGGAAACACCTTTCCAATCGGCAACTGTACGGTGCCAACGGTTTTTATCTTCATTGAGGATGCGTGACAGGGTATTCAGTATAACATGCTCTTCGTGGCTTGTGGCTTCTCTGTTCAGGAAATCGGGGTTCTCCTCGGCTTTATAACCCCAGTGGATAAGCAATGTGGCATCGCCTCCGTCGTCTACTATCAGGTGAGGGCCTTTGCCATCGGGAAACGACAGGGCTTGTTCGGTGCACCACCAATATTCTTCAAGGGTTTCGCCTTTCCAGGCAAAAACAGGGATGCCTGCCGCCGCGATGGCCGCCGCTGCATGGTCCTGAGTGGAAAAGATGTTACAACTTACCCAACGGATGTCGGCACCTAGTTCTTTTAGTGTTTCTATGAGAACGGCTGTTTGTACCGTCATGTGGAGCGAACCCATGATGCGTGCCCCTTTCAGGGGTTTTGTCGTTCCGTATTTTTTTCGAAGTGCCATCAATCCCGGCATTTCGTGTTCTGCGATTTCTATTTCTTTTCTCCCGAAGTCAGCCAGACTGATGTCGGCTACCAGATAGGGAAGGTTTGGTTTGAGTTCTTTTGACATGTATTTGTTTTAAATTATTTTAAATATACTTTTCTCCGTATTTCAGTTTTACATCAGCTACAAATTGCTTGATGCGCTGCTCTTCATTCTTTTTACAAATAAGCAGAACGCCATCAGCTTCGGCTACGATGTATCCTTCAAGGCCTTGTACAACGGCGAGTTTTCCTGCCGGCAGTGTTACAACGTTCTCGGAACTATCGAAGAAAAGGGTGTTTGCTATCAAGGAGGCATTCGCGTCTTCATCTTTATCCGAAATTTCATACAGAGAGCCCCATGTGCCGAGGTCAGACCAGCCGAATTCGGCTGCTTGTACATAAACATTGGTGGCTTTTTCCATTATTCCGTAATCAATAGAAATATTCGGGCAGAAAGGGAAGTTTTCGTCAATGAACGCTTTCTCCTGATCTGTGCCGAAGGTGCTTATTCCCTGATCGAAACGGTTGGTTATTTCCGGCAAATATTGGTGGAAGGCTTCGAGTATGGTTTTATTGTTCCATATAAATATACCTGAATTCCACAGGAATTCTCCGCTTTCGTAGAATACTTTAGCTAATTCGAGATTTGGTTTTTCCGTAAAAACCTTTACCTTATTTACCCCATCCAAAAGTTCTTCGCTCATTTGTATGTAGCCATAACCGGTTTCGGGACGGCTGGGGCGGATACCCAAGGTAAGTAATGTCTTATGCTTGGAAACGAACGTAAACGCATTCTGGATAATGGACAGGAATTCGTCTTCTTTCAGAATCAGGTGGTCGGAGGGGGCTACAACTATATTAGCATCGAGATTAAAAGAATTGATATGGTATGTAGCGAAGGCTATGCAAGGCGCGGTATTTCTCCGCATAGGTTCTAATAGTATCTGGTTTGATTTTAGTTCTGGAAGTTCATCCTGTACCATTTTGGCATATTCATTGTTGGTAACAATGTATATGTTTTCCACAGGAAGAATCTTTTTGAACCGGTCGACCGTCATTTGAAGTAGTGACCTGCCTGTACCGAAAAAATCAAGGAACTGCTTCGGTCGAGCCTCTCGGCTGAAAGGCCAGAAACGGCTACCGATACCACCACCCATTATCACACAATAGTTATTCTTATTATCCATATTGTTATATAATTTATGCAAAGTTACATTATACTAATATACAAACAAAACAATTAAAGACAATAGAATTATGAAAATATACTATTCTTTCATCAAAAAAGTTAACTCGTATCTTTTGATATATGAAAAATATGTGTACTTTTGCAACCGCTACACGCCCAGATGGCGGAATTGGTAGACGCGCTGGTCTCAAACACCAGTGGATTCACTTCCATGCCGGTTCGATCCCGGCTCTGGGTACGAAAAAAGCCTGATAGAGAAATCTGTCAGGCTTCAATTTTATAATATATCAAGTTCTTTCATTGTTTTGAAAGCGAACCTTGCTGATGGATAGGTTATTGACCCACCTCCAATTACCCCCATTTTAATGGCCTCTATAATTTCTTCTTTATTAGCACCTTTGGCTATGCACCCTTGTAAGTGGTATAATATACATTCTTCGCATCTTGATAAGACGGAAATAGATAATCCTGCTAACTCTTTGTATTTCTTGGGTATCGCACCATCTTCATACACTTTTTCGTCTAATACTCCAAACTTTAAGAAGAAGGAGTCATTTTCCGCCATCATTCTATTTAAATGTTGCCGTTCCTTGTTGAAATCTTCCATTATATTGACTACTCTTAATTTATAAATTAGGATATGACAAAGATACCTATTATACTATTGGTATATATTCTTTTTAGCTCACAAATTAAATCTAAATTTTAAAGAAATTGGTTCGAGAAAAGAGAGTTTAAGGGTACAGTAAGCGGCTTATAATTCAATGGATTGCAGCCTTTACTTTATAGACTACTGAAACTTTATCTATCAGCCCCATTCCTTCCACTCAATTACCGCAAAGTTACCATTTGATATTTCATTTACCTTATCGATCCACTGTATCTCACTTTGTGCCTTTGCTTTCAGGAACGGGCTGGAAGTTGGGGTAAGCAACAGGCTTGAATTCACCACCCACCACTTGTTGTTGATACCGGCACGATGTAAATCCTCCTGTAGCCTCTGCGCCTCAAATACAGGTGTTGTTTCGGGTAAGGTAACTATCACAACTTCCGTTTTTTTCTCATTGCGCAAGCGGGGCAGTAAGTTCTGGACGGCAGGCGTAATATTGCCTTGCGTCCGTTCTACTTCCTTATGGTAGCTTTGTGTTGAATCCAACAATAATAAAGTATGTCCTGTAGGTGCTGTGTCGATTACCACGACCTCATTATCCGCCTTAGCTACAATCTCGGCAAAGGCATTGAATACAGCAATTTCCTGTGTACATGGCGAACGCAAATCTTCTTCTATATAGCTTAAATCGGCATCGCCCATCGTTTCCCTTGCCTTATCCAATACATTCTTCTGATAAGCAGCCAAAACCGCTTTTTCGTCTATATGGCTAACGCTGATGCCCTCTATTTTGGTTTCGATAAAAGATAAATGGTTGGCAGGATCGGTAGTAGTCAGGTGTACATTTATACCTTTTCTTGCCAATCCCCTTGCAATATTTCCGGCAATAGTGGTCTTGCCCACACCACCTTTACCCATTGTGAAGATTACCCGCTTGCCCGAACTATATAAATCGTCTATGATGTTATCGATGGTCTTAAAATCGTCTATATTAATTTCCTTTTGATTTCCTTCTGCTTGGATATCACTATTCAGCATATTGCGGATATTGTCAATCCCCGTCATATTGTAGGAACGAAGCGGCACGATGTAAGTATTCAGCTTTAATAAGGCTTCGGAACGGTTATCCAGGGCATTTTGCTGCCTTTCGTATATCTGTTTCGATACCATATCATTATCATCGTAGTCTTCCAATACTCCGTTTATAATCAGGTTTTGCGAAACGATATTCAAATCCAGTAGTTCATTGGACGAACGCTCCACTTCTTTCAGCGGGCTCTCATCAGGTCGGCTTACAAGGATGAGGGTTGTTTGACTGCTGTCTGATAAGGTGCTTACCGCATTTTTATACACTTCTTTCCTGTCCTCCAACCCCGATAGCTGACCTAAACAGGATGCCCCTGTAGTATTTTCGGCTATAAAGGTATTCCATGCGGACGGTAGTTGAAGCATACGCAAAGTGTGTCCTGTGGGCGCCGTGTCGAAAATTATAAAATCATAATCCTTTCTTTTTTCTTCATTGGTAATAAAGTCTGAAAACTCATTAAAGGCTGCTATCTCAACGGTACATGAGCCTGATAGCTGTTCTTCCATATTGGCTATTACACTTTCGGGCAGTTTTCCCCTGAACGGTGCTATAACCGATTCCCTGTATTCGGCTGCTGCCTGCTCCGGGTCAAGGTTTACTACGGTCAGGTTCGGTACTTCTTTAATTTGTATGCCTTTGTTGTCCAAGTCCATATTAAAAACATCCTGCAAATTAGATGCTGGGTCGGTACTGATCAAAAGGACTTTCTTACCGCTATCGGCGAGGTTTACGGCTGTGGCGCAGGCGATAGATGTCTTCCCTACGCCGCCTTTTCCTGTAAAGAATATATACTTTGTCAGTTCGATATTCGACGGATTATACTTGTTCATATTCTATGTTTTAATTTGTTTACAACTCTGTTTTTTGAGACTACATAGTCCTTCTCCACCCGTTTAGAGCAGAACAACTAATTGTTATTTAATGTGTTACTTGTTTATTTCTTTATCGTAAGATCCTCCTCTTTCACATTCAGCCATTCGGCTATCTGCGCATTGGTAGGGTACTGTTTTGTTAAGACTACTTCGCCGTCTAAGGTGGTGATAGGCAATACCTCTGCCGATTCTTTCATCAGGTATTCATTGATTTTTTTGTTATCAACATATATCTGTGGATGGTCGCGCAGGTTGAACCTTTCTATTATGATTCCTTTCTTTTTCAGGCTTTCTATAACTACTGCTATACGCATCAGTTCTGGATCGATATTCACTCCGCACAATCCTGTCGGACAGCATAATGCAGGGTCGTATATCTTTACCGCTTTGCGGGTATCTAATTTTAAATCTAACATCACTTTACTTTTTAGTTTATAATATTCTTTATTTCTTCTTCAGTAGGTACATAGCCTTTTATCTTTACCTCCCCATCCACCACAATGGCAGGAAGCGACATGATGTTGTATTTCACAATCTCCAGTATATCTTCTTCTTTCCTTAAAGTAGCCGTACTGTTTGTATCTGCAATAACTTTGGCAACTCTTTCATAGGTTGTTTTACATTTTGCACAACCTGTACCCAATACGATTATTTCCATATCTGTTTTCTTTTAATTCTGATTTGATAATAAAAAGGCCTGCGACCTAACTATTCATTACTAATGTCAATCAGTAGCGGATAAATTAAATGTTCTTTTATTTTTTATTCTGCGCGCAATCACAGATTGCTTGCCTTTCTTTTGGCCAAAGCCCCAAAAGAAAGCAAAAAGGCTTTTGCGCCCCGCTTCAACGTACGACCCACCATCGGTTTGCCGGCTGAATGAAGTGATGAAAGATTCATCATTGCGATAATTGGCAGACGATGTTTAAAAGCGCCCGCACTTCATTCTACGCCGCCTGCACCGGGTGGGTGCCCCGTACGCTTGCTAACGGCGCTGGCTGACGCCTGATTTGCAGGGTCTATCCTCTGTCTTGACGTTGCGTTGCGACTCCGTGCATCTGTTCCGCAGGCGGGGCACCCACCCGGCGCAGTCGGCGTGAAACGGGATGTTGTCCGAGCCGCAGGCGAGTTTCGTCCCGTTTAGCCGGCCAGCCGTTGGTGGGTCGCCGAGGGACAAAGCACTAGCCTTTTGCTTCCTTTTGGGCAATGCCAAAAGGAAGGACAAGCCCGGGAGGGCGCGGCAGTAGGGAGCTACGACTAAAGTATTTAGCCTAGGATAGCCTTTATGTAAAAAATAAAAGAACGTTTTAAGTAGCGAGGGCAGAACTAAAATTTATTTTATGTTATGCCGAGTCTCGACAAACAACGTTCACAGGAGCGAAGCGTATGTAAAACGACTAATGAAATTGAACACATAATTTAAACAAAACGAAATACTGACTCACATTACTATATAATATATCCCCACTACGATAAATACAGCCGAAACAATACGCCTGAACCATACCTCAAAACTTTTCATCCTGTTGTAGAACTTACCCACATTCGACATACTGTATGCCAACAGATAAGCGATAATGATAACAGGCAGACCTGTAGCAATGGCAAACACAGGGGGCAAAAGCAATCCCGACGTACTGCTTATCGTCATAGGAATAAGCACCCCGAAGTATAAGACACCGCTATACGGACAAAATGCCAAAGCGAATAATACACCCAGAAGAAAAGCGTTCAGGTAGTTTTTCTTCATTTTCTTCTCTCCTACTTTCGATGTAAGCCTGTTTAATCCGGGAATATTGAATTTGACAATATCGAGCATCAGGATTCCGATAATAACTAAAGCTATTCCCAGGTACAGGCCACTAATGTTTTGCAACATTTTAGCTACCTGAAATTTACTTGCACCGAAATAGAATACCAATCCTAAAGCCGTATAGCTGAAAGTTACAACCTATGCCTCCGAAAAAACACAGGCTACCGAATCCGGCAGCCCGCGTCACAGTAATTAAGATCGAGAGTAGTTTCCACCCGCCATACGTCAAGGGGCTTTTAGAGTCTGGTTGCCGTTAATTAACAGATTCTCTTTCTCTTGTCCACCCTGAGAATCCATTATCAACGCGATTACCTTTTCGTATAGCAAGTGTATTTCCTGTATATTCCTGTCTATTTCTTCCACATAGTTGAGTAAGCCTGTGCCTTTGAGGTGGTATCTGAGGTGTTTGAGGCTGCTCCTTGCCTGTGTGTCCTGTGCCTGAATGGCCAACAGGTAACTGTTGAGCAAGCAGGCGTCTCCGGAATCGTCCGACCAATCCGTTTCGTTTATATAGTTGTCAAGGTTTTCTTTTATCCCCCTGCAAGAGGTGGTTTCCTGTTTCATAGTCACGATATATTGTTCGCATTGTACCGTAAAAGAAGCAGAAGTCATTCAAACAGTTTCTTAAACAATAATACAATGATACGCTTATCCTTTTATTTTAAAGTTTTTTTATTGGATACAAAATTATAAGATGCATGTATAAATAAATTTATTTCATGCTATTAATTTTTAATCGCTGATTATCATACATATAACAAATAGGGGCAAAATTTTATTTTTACCGTGCGGTAGCAGAGTTTGCAAGGGGCAGAAGCCTGCCATTCCGTGCCCGACACGGAATCCCTCAAGAAGTCAACCTCGATTATGAGGGGATTGCGAATCAAGGGTTAAAAGCACAGTAACTTATTGTCCCGAAGGGGCTGAAGGTGGATAACCACGGGTAAAACCCGTGGCAGGAACTGGCTGGTAAATATGTCTTCGTAGGAGGCAAATAGCAAAAAAAATGTCATTCGCCTCCTACGGAGACGGTCTATTTCTACCTGCTTTTGCCACGGGCTTTACCCGTGGTTATCCATATTAGCCCACTTCGTGGACTTAGAACCCTGACTGCAAAACAGAAGATTGATTTATAATAGTATACTGCAACCCTAAGCAACCCTTGATTCGCATCATGTACTAAACTTCTTTACATTTGGCACATCCCCCCAATAAAGGAGGGCAACAAGGGCTTTCCCCTACAATCCTCTTCATGAGATTTTGATGATTTGCCCTAAAATAGTCCTGACCGTTAAAAGTTTCTCTAATAATTTCGTTAGATTTGTAAATTATCTTTCGGGATAAGATAATTTTCTTTCCCCCGATTTAGGAGAACATTCTTTATAATACGCTGTTATACTTCAAAATAGAAATATAGGATATGAAAAAAGATGAATCGAACGAAAACATCCATTTAGGAGAAAATATAAAATTCCTGATGCGGGCATTCCGCCTGCAGCAAAACGAACTGGCCGAAAAATCGGGTTATTCCGAAAGCCAGTTGTCGAATATCCTGCGTAAGGCGGATGTTGACGATGAAACGTTAGTCCGTCTGGCTAAAGGCTTGGGGCATGGCGTTACTCCCGAAATGATAAAGGCATACAGCCACGAAGATACGGTAAGTTATATTATCAATAATTATACTCAGAATGTGGAGAACGGAGGTGTAGGAAATTATAGTAAAGATGATTATACTCAGAATGTTCAAGACGGAGGCGTAGGGAATTTAAAGAATGATAATAATTCTACATTTCAAGAAGGAAGTTCTCAAGTAAACAACTACGTTGCCGAACAAGCCTTTGCCCTAGCCGAAAAAAATACCAGACTGGAAAAACTGCTTCTCTACCACCGCATGCAAACAGAGCCCGAAGCGGTAAAAAAAGAAATGGAGTCACTCAAAACGGACGAAAAGTAGCGGCAGTAGCTTGTTCCTGCCCGCTTACTATACCTGTGGACAACCACAATGCCAGGATTTTTAATCCGGTAAAAAAACAAAACAACAGGCTGTCACTTTTTTATAGTACAGCCTGTTGTTTTTTTCGGGGAAAATTGTCTTATATAAAGAGCTCTTTGATATAATCGGAGGAAAAAAGGTAACGTCACTTTTTAACAATTTCCGGCAAAATCGTAACTATTTATATTTTATTTGCCCTGGCTGTTAACTATCAACTGATGACTGTTCACTGAAAATGTATTACCTTTGTTCCTAACAATTACTAAAAGATAGAATTTAAATAAGATACATGTATAAAATAAGTAAACAGTTCTCTTTCTCGGCCTCGCATATCCTTGAGGGTTTGCCACAGGAGCACCCATGTTCACGCTTGCATGGCCACAACTATGTTATTACAGTACATCTTCGGGCAGAGCAATTAAATAGTGTAGGCTTTATAAAAGATTATAGGGAACTCGATAGTGTAAAGAGGTATATAGACAGTACACTTGACCACAGGCATCTGAACGATGTACTGTCTTTCAATCCCACCGCGGAAAATATGGCGAGATATCTGTATGATGTGTTTGTAAAAGACATCCCCGAATTATATGCCGTGGAAGTATCGGAAACACCTAAAACAACTGCGATTTATGAAGCTGACGGTAAATGAGATATTCTATTCCCTGCAAGGGGAAGGCGGGCGTAGCGGCGAAGCCTCTATATTCGTAAGGCTTACAAAGTGTAATCTCGCCTGTAGTTTTTGCGATACGGATTTCGCAGACGGGGAAGACATGACTGTTGACGAAATATTGAAAGAAATAAGCCAGTACCCATGCAAGTGGATTATATGGACAGGCGGGGAGCCTACTATACAGCTCAGGGACGAGTATCTGGCTGTCTTTCGCGAGCACGGTTATAAGCAGGCAATAGAAACAAACGGTACACGCCGGGTGCCTTCGCTTATCGATTATATAACATGTAGCCCGAAGCAGGATTATGAATCGATTAAAGGACGGATTCCGGTAGTTAATGAGATTCGGATTCCGGTAAGTCTGGGAGATGCTATTCCGGATATTTCCGTTTTTCCGGAAGCGGATAATTATTTCCTTAGCCCTATCTTCGATGGGGATAAGATCAACCTGCAAAACGTAGATTACTGTGTAGAACAGATAAAGCTGCATCCCGGATGGAGACTGAGTTTGCAGGTTCACAAGTTGATACACATTGAGTAATGTGAATCAATTTTAAGAAAATAACACAAATAACAAATGCAGATTATGAAAAAGAAGATTTTATATATTATTCTGGCTCTAATAGTCATAGCGATAGGAGCTGCCGCCTATGGTTATAGTATAATAAATACAGGCTTCAACATAGATAAAACAGTCTATATATACGTAGATGAAAACAGAAACTTCGAGGCTTTACAAAAGGAAGTACGTGATAGCGCCAAAGTGGCGAATATCTCAAACTTTGATAAACTGGCGTCTTTGTTAGAATACAGGCCAAATATGAAGACCGGACGATATGCCGTAACCCCGGATATGACTGCTTATGAATTGATAAAGAACCTGCGTAGTGGACATCAGGCTCCCGTCAATCTTAAATTTAATAATATCCGTACGAAAGAAGACCTGGCACAGCGTATCTCCGAACAGCTAATGATGAGTAAGGATGCACTGTTAAACGTACTGAACGACTCGGTAAAGTGCAAAGAGTTGGGATTTAACCGGGAAACTGTCGTAGCCATGTTTATACCTAATACCTATGAGTTTTATTGGGATGTAACTATTGAGAGCTTTCTCCAGCGGATGCACAAGGAACATTCAAGATTCTGGACTGAGGAACGACAGGCAAAGGCAAAAGAGATTTCCCTGACACCTGTCGAAGTATCTACACTAGCATCTATTGTGGAAGAAGAGTGTATGTTCACCGATGAATATCCTAAAGTTGCGGGATTGTATCTAAACCGCCTGCGTATCGGGCAGGAACTACAAGCCGACCCTACTGTAAAATTCGCCGTGGGCGACTTCTCGCTGCGCCGTATCCTGAATAAGCATACAGAGATCGATTCTCCTTATAACACTTACAGGCGCAGAGGCCTTCCTCCGGGGCCAATCCGTATACCGTCAATCAAGGGAATAGATGCTGTATTGAACTATGCAAAACATAATTACTTCTATATGTGTGCAAAGGATGATTTCTCCGGGTACCATAATTTTGCTGTTACCTTTCCGGAACATTTGAGGAATCGGGCCTTGTATATTAAGGCTTTAAATGCGAGAGGTATAAAATAGGGATCAGAATGCGTTAGCATCCCCTTTGAATACATTTATAATTGTCAGGTAAATTATTTTCAGGTCGAGGAAGAATGTCCAGTTTTCGAGATACCATACATCTCTTACAACACGTCCTTCCATTTCTTCTACAGTCTTGGTCTCACCACGGTATCCTGTAACCTGAGCCCAGCCTGTGATGCCGGGTTTTACGAGATGGCGCACCATGAATTTATCGATAATAGAAGAGTAGAGTTCGGTATGCTTTAGCATATGAGGGCGTGGTCCAACGACAGACATATCGTTTTTGAAAACATTGATAAACTGAGGCAATTCATCAATACTTGTCTTTCGCATAAACGCTCCTACCTTTGTTATACGTGAGTCTCCGGCTGTAGCTTGCAGTTTGTCCGCCTCCTTATTGGGGCGCATCGACCTGAACTTGTAGCAATTAAATATCCTTCCATCTTTCCCGGTTCTCTTTTGCTTAAAGATAACAGGCCCGGGCGATGTCGCCTTTATGATTGCGCCAAAAATGATATAAATAATCGGGAAAACAGCCAATAAGACCAAAATTGAAAACAGCAGATCGAAAGTTCTTTTTACCAGCCTGTTAGAGAAATGTTGCAGAGGCTCATTCCTTAAACTTAGTACAGGCGTAGACTCTAGGAACATCAGGGAGAAACGCCGCTTTATGAATTTATTAAATTCCGGTACAAGGTGGAAACGGATCATATTCTTTTCCGAATAGGTAATAAGATCGACTATGGTCTGATCTTCGCTTCCGGGCAATGTGCAAAATATTTCATCTACCTCTACGTCTTGTGTATATGCCTTTACTTCGGAGATCTTTCCCAAATAATTTGGTAACAGATCCTTCTTATTCGGGTCATCGTCAAAGAACCCCATTACCTTATAACCAAAATCGCTGATAAGTAAAGACTTATGAATCTTTACAGCATTTTGACTACCTCCGATAATTATGACTTGCCTGTAATTATAGCCTCTTCTCCTATATATCTTAAGCACTACCCTAAACAGGATATGCCACGTAATAAACAGTGTAGCTAAAATAAAGAATCCGACGATCCATGGCAACACAGGTATTGAAACTATATTGAAAACCGAGAATCCGGTAGTAATAAGGAATGCATATAAAGCAATGAAAACAGATGATTTCTGAACTATACTATCTAAATATACAACATTCGATGATATATGGAATCTGATAAAGGATGCTATGAAGAAATAACAAAGATTTATAAGCAGGAATGCAGTCATAAATTCCCGTGAATACATATTGCCCACAGGTGTTGAATCATAGAAAAAATGAAAAGCTAAAAGAAAGAATACATTGATGAGGAGTAAGTCGCCAATGCGAATTATCCAGTCAATCATAAATCCATACCCGTCTTTTCCTTCTGTTACGTTCATAGTGTAAGATAAAGTGCAAAGATAATTATTTGTTCTTAATATATTGTCGTTTTAACTTTCATCTTTAAAGGACAATATCCTCTTTTTATAAATAAAAAGAGTAATGATAACAGTTAAGATAAGGCTGAGACTTGTTATCCATAGATTTTGATCCAGATTAAATGTGGCTAATTCTTCATATTTAGGTGTGCCATAGAACAAGTAAGCCAAAACAACTCCTATCATATTATTTACTGTATGAACTATAACCGGAACCCAAATACTTCCTGCCCAGATAAACAAATAGCCCAAAAGTGCACCCAATAGCAGGCGAGGGAAAAAACCATAGAACTGAAAATGCATTGCGCTGAAAACAAAGGCACCCAACCATACAGCAAGATGCTGGTTGCCAACTATCTTCTGAATAATTTGCTGTATACACCCCCTAAAGAATAATTCTTCGGCCAAGCCTGCTACTATTGCGATAATGAGCAGATTGAGAATAAGCCCTGATATGGTTTTATCGGCAAATAAAAGAGTTGTAGTTTTCTCCGCTGCCAGTTCGTTTGCTTTCATCCAGTTCTCTACCCCCGCCATAAATTCGGGAAGTACCATCTGCTGATTGTAATATGAGATGAAGTCAACTAACGGTTGAATTACAACAATCAGGCAAATTCCTAATATTAAGATGGAGGCTCTATAAGGATCCTCCGTTTTTAGATATATCTTCGCATTTTCATGACATAAAAAGGCAAACACCAACGATGGCATAATAAAAAAACAGACTGATTGAATCGTTGATGCCAGACGAATAGCCTTTACCGATTGTTCCAGTTCGGCAGCATGACCACTAAGAGCTAAGATAAAGACAGTCAACATCAAGCCTGAGACTGCCAGAAAGATGAAGAAAAAGAGTTGAGACCATCCTCCCATCCCATACAATATACCTTTGTTATCTTTGTCCATTCCTTTTAATTATTTATCCGAAGGATGCTTATACCTGTACAGCTTTTCGAGTCCTGACAATACTTCAATAAGGTTTTCGTTTCCACTACTACCTCCTTTTGCTTACTCGATGCATGAATGAAGTGAAGTACACCATCCTGCCAATATGCAATGCCGATATGGGAATAGTCCAGCCCGGCTATTGAAGTAGCAAACACGACTATATCTCCGGATCTGATATCCTTTTCATTTTTCAATATCGAACTTTTCGGTATAATTTCGTAACAGTTTCTATCGTTTATATTCTTCTCTATCTCTTTTATATTCTTCCTGTTTTCGGGATTATTCTTTAAGTGTATGTAAGATTGAGGATGCTCGGACATAAAACTGACCGGATGCTGAAACATTTTACCACCTATCTCTGTGCTTATATTTTCCAAAAGCCCCCTTTTCTCATTTTCATATATCCAGTCACTCGTATAATGCAGGCGCGATGTGTAACCGTCTATCTCGCCATTCCGATACCGCATGGCGGTTAGCAAACGACAATAATTACTGAATGTAGGGTTTTCGGATTTGATAGTTTGGGATAGTGCGATGCAATTCTCAACAAATGTAGTACAGTCTAATTCCCGCAGGTTTATTATCAGCGACTCATTTTCGGAAAGCTCTAATGTAGAAGCCACGTACGGTTTTCCTATAAGGAATTTAGCGGTACTGATCAATAGTTGCTCAACAGGATACTCTTTTTGATTGCCAAATTGTTTTATATAACTTTCAAAAATCAGCGAGTCCGCTTTAGTATACACTATATCCGTTCCTTTTATTGAATAAAAAGGAGTAAGGCTCAAAAGGATAAAAAAGAAAAATTTATATGATCTCATGGTATTTATTTAGTTCGTCAATTCTTCCATAAAATACAATCCCGATCATTAACCAACAAAGATATAAATTATAAAGATTACTCAGTTTGTAAGACCTATATAAATACAATAAAAAAAACGGAGGCCTGAAAGACCTCCGTTCTTATAAATATTTTAATGCGGTAATACTGTGATTACTGTAACCTTTTCAGACGATACAGCAATTGTTGTATAGCTTCCTGATAGTCATCTATAATCGCCTGAGTGAAAGCTTCGGCGAATAATTCTCTCTGAGATTCAGTGTATTTAAAGAATTCTTCCGCATGTTTCACAATGTCGGCAGGATTTTTTGTTTCAGGGATAACGATATTCAAATCTCCCTTTATAGCATAAGATGTTTCCACCAGGCGGTCTGTAATATCCAGCAGGTCTTCGATTGCCTGATCCAGTGCAATATGTTGTGCATAGCTGGCTTTACCTGTTACATGCCAGTGATAAAGTTTTAAACTGCTGTTGAAAGAGAAGATTTTCCCTACGAATGTTGCGATATCAGCACTTACTGAAGCAACCTTGTTTTCATTTAATGTTGATGTACTCATAATGATAAAATTTATTTATATTTATTTGTTTTATATAGACGAAGTTAATGAATATGTTTTATGAATCCAAATATAAACAATTGAATATTTAAATGTTAATATAGATTCTATTTATACACTTATTATACACCAACCGTGTAGTGCATTCATCTTTCTAAACAATGAAATACTGCTTTTGTTTACGAAAAGTTTTTTATTATTCAATAAAACTGTAAAAAAACATTAAAAAGAACTGAATGCCGCAAATCCGGCTTCGTGGAGAGGATCTAACTGTTACTAATGTGAATCAGTATTTCGTTTTGTTTAAATTATGTGTTCAATTATTTTTTGCATAAAGGCTATCCTAGTCTAAATACTTTAGCCGTAGCTCCCCACTGCCGCGCCCTCCCGGGCTTGTCCTTCCTTTTGGCATTGCCCAAAAGGAAGCAAAAGGCTAGTGCTTTGTCCCTCGGCGACCCACCAACGGCT
>NZ_QVMO01000006.1 GCF_010501055.1 Dysgonomonas sp. 521 | reverse complement strand
AGTTTGCTAAGAATTTGAGCGAATAATGTTATTTTTGCCATGAGAGGTTCGTTTTTTGTGTTGCACCTCAAAGGTAACTTTAAGGAACAGAAAACGAAAACCTCTCACTTTTTATTTAGGACGCTATTGATAATTTATATATTAAGATCCGGTTTAATTCACAATCACATCTTCAGCCATTGTATACATATCCGGCAAATCTTTTGAGAAAATGGATAAGTTATCATTATACATCTTCATAAAATCGGAGGAAGATGATTCCCCTTTGAACACAGAATAGTAGTGATAGCCTTCTCCATTCGGATCATATTTGTTACGCCACATAACAACCATGCTTACAGTGGTTCCGGTTTTGTAAGGGGCCATTATCTGCTTTGTCCAATAATCTGTCACTGCGGTTCCATTCAGGCGGATTCCTTCTATGCCTGTTTCTGTAACACCACAAGGCTTTTTCTTTTTGGCAGACAATGTTGTCAGCAATTGCATATTACGGCTCATAGTCGTTGCATTTACACCATTATAAATATCTGCTCCTAAAAAGTCTACATAATTATCCCCCGGATACCTGTAAAAATACTCTTGTTCAGTCCTCGGGCTTGGAGCATCCGGAGAAAAGGCATAGAGAAATTGTTTAACGTTTTTAGTATCGCGTAAATACTCTACCGTAAATCTCCAGAATTTAATGAATTCCTGATCGGTACAGTTCTTTCCTCCCCACCAGAACCAATCGCCATTATGCTCGTGATATGGCCGGAAGATGATAGGGATTGGTTTCCCGTTATTATCCTTTAAGGATAATGTGAAATCTGCCAGCCGGTCGAGCCAGGTTTTGTATTTGATATTGGCATCGCTGCCTTCTGTCAGTATCTTGGTTATGGGTTGACCCGTAACATCGTAGAAATCTTTCCCTGTCACCGGATTATATATATGTATGCACCCCATAATTACTTCACCTCGCGCATAGGCTTCTTTGATAGTACGTTTAATATTTTCTCCGTTGTTGCTGCCCTGGCTTCTATCGTCCATTATTTCTCCAAAGTCCATGCTAAAGACTGCGGGATAATCTCCGCAAATGTCTTTGGTGTCCGACCCTCCTTGCGCATTTTGCCATTTGCGTCCATATAACAGATCGTCGTGATGACCGAACATAAAACCTTTCTTTTGTATAGCCCAAAGATTGCTTAACAGAGCTTTAGTCTCTTGTGTTGCATTCTTATCCACTATCAACAGTTCTGTCTTATTTACTTCCGGCTCTTTTCCGCCTCCATTGTCATCATTATCATTGTCTCCGCAAGATCCAAACAAAAGGGAGCAACAAAGACTTAATATAGCTAAATTCATCTTATTCATTGTAATTGATGTCAGTTAATAGAATAAAACTTTGACTCTCAAGTTTTACAAGATATTTTCCTGTAATATTTATTCCGCTTTGAGCCGGTACAGGATGCCCGAACTCGTTTGTCTTGCGGTCATTTTCTTTATACAGATACATCTTTGCATCAGTCATGTCTTTCTCCAGTAATATTTCGATTGAGGCTTCTTCGTCACCGAAGTTTACCAATGCAATTGTATTTCCCAAGTCGGTTTTGGAAGCCACTGCTTTTACATGTTCGGGTAATTTACCATTGATCCGCAGGATATCGCTCCCGGCAGGGAAGTAGCGGCACATCAATGCCCATGTATAATACCAGGGACGTATCTCTTCCTGTGAAGGGTCGTTAAAGACTTCTTCGCCTAAGATATTCCACATACCCCATATTTTCACATCTTCGGTCTTGCCCGAATCCCAATTGCTATGCATCGCATCATCCAGCATCCATGCAGCAATACCCGAATATCCGGCATTCATTACTTCCATGCACAATAAGGGCATATCCAATCCATAAAAATAATCGTATACCAACATGTTGCAATCAGAACCTTTTGTAAACGGATGCCCTTCGACACGACGCTGATATTCTTTCCATAGAATCGAGTCGGCCTGTTGCATCTCTTCACTAATCAGCCAGTCCTGCGGAGGGTTGTGCCAGTATTTATAACCGGCCTCTCCTAATACGGTCTTCTTTCCTTTAGGAATCGCAGCCTTATGTTTAGCGAGAGTTTCGGCATAACTCCCCGATCGTACCTCACATTGTCCCGGATAAGCATGAATGTCATAAATACCTACTAAAGAATCAACATCTGAGGCTGTCTTTTCCAGCCATCCGATAGCATCAATCCCACTTGCTGGGTTCTTGTAATTAATTACAGCATCAGGAGCTGCAAATGTCACTTTGTTCAATGCAGGATATTCTTTCATTTTATCAGCAAAACGGAGCAATATAGATTTCCATAATTCGTAATCGCCGTTGGTTGAAGCCCAGTTCCCGTCCGGTTCGTTGAAGATGGCAAAGTATTTAATGCAGTTGAATCCTAAGTCATCCACTAGATAATTCAAATAATCGACAGACATATCTATCCAGCGTTGGTCATCTTTCATATCCCATGTGGGCGGGTTATATTCTCCATACATGACAGTAATATCGTTATCGGTGCAATAGCGGAGAAGTTTAGAAATAGAGTGGATATTTCTCTCCTTATCATATTTCCCTGTAGCGGGGTCATAATAACGGAAAGGGCTATTTATCATGCAGCGAACATAGCCCATGCGCATAAAGTCAAGCCTTTTGAACAATTTTTGCCAGTCCTCCTCGGAGATTGATACACCCCACGCTTCAGCTTCATCATACGGATCCCATTCTACTCCGTTGCCCAGATAACCGGCATTAATCACTTCGGATGTCACTTCAAGCCTGACAGTATTACTATTCCGGCAACTCGAACACATACACATGCATATTAATACCAATATAAGAGACTTTATCGTATATTTCATTCTCAATCAATTTTATTCACTAAGATAAAGAATTTGCGGGGATTGAGTACAACTTTAGCGTAAACACTGTATTCTGAGAAATAATCCCACGCTAACGGATATGTAAACGAGAAGGCATGTTCGGGAATGGTAATATTTACATCATTTGCACTGCTCGCATCCAAATCAGATAGTTGAATAGTGCCGGCACTTTCAAAAGCTGCCACATATTCTTTACCAGCCTCATCTGTAAATGTTACTGTGCCAGCCGAATAATTACGAATCCATTTGCTTGTGCCTTTTGGTATTTTCCGATAGGTATCTGTCATATCAACATCCACGCCGGGATTTTTCCCGTTTTGACTGCCTGCAAATACAAAATCCGCATATTTTCCGTCGGCTCCTGCACTATGTACACAAGTGCCATAGGTGTTTCCGGAGTTGTCGGCACCTTCTAATGTGAGGGTCAGGGTGTTGTCGTATTCAGCTCCAGGATTGTTTTTTCCATCGGCCCAATAGTCATTATCAGCACCAAAAGTAAGTAATCCTGTCCGCCACCAAGAATCTTCTACACCGCCGTATAAAGCCATGGAAGATATGCTCCAAGTGCCGACGAGAGACTCATCAAATTCATTCATATAAACGGTATAGATCCGGTCTTTTCCCGTAGGAGAAGTAACAGTAATATTTGCAGACCTGCCTGCATTATTGAAATCCAATGCTGTCCCGGTCTGAATCGAAACCTTACCCTGATAAGATATATCCAGCTTTTCGATTTCTACTTTAGAAAGGTCTGTTACCGCAGCCATATTTGCAGAAAACTCGATCCTGCCTGTTTCCGAATCTGTATTTTCAATTACAGCATTTCCTATCTGACCTTTGAACTTAATGTCAATTACTGAGCGTTCATTGTTCCACCCTCCTTCTTCAATATCATTGAGAGGATCTTTCTGGCAACTTTGTAATATAAGAAGCGCAGATACAATAAAAGTTAATTTTATAATTGTTCTCATATCTTTTTAGCCTTATTTATTAATACTATTATTCAGATCGATTTCTGCTTGAGGAATCGGATAAAATGTCGACTGTTCGGCGCTCAGGCCGGCAGTTTCCGGGATACCGGATATGCGGTTCCACCTTCTGATGTCATACATCCGGTCTCCTTCGAACGCCATTTCATATTTACGCTCCTCGTATATCTTTTCACGGAAATCGGCTTTGTTCAGATTCGGTTGTAAGTTTCCTAATCCGGCTCTGTTGCGGATATAATTAACCAAATTATAAGACTCGGCTGTCGGTCCGGCTGCTTCTGCATATACCAGAGCAATATCGCTATATCTGATGAGGTAAGGGCGAGTACTGGTTTTGTCGGCAATAAACTGAGGGTCGATATATTTTCTGCTGAATGGGTATTTTACTCCATTATCAGGCCAACTGGCTTTCAAAGACCCATCTTCATTATAAACTTTATCTACTATAAGCTGTGTTTTACGTTTATCAGCAGGGGCGAAACTGTTGTAAAAATCTATTTCAGTTTGATATTCTTCCCAACCATCGTGTGTAGGGATATACTTGTTTTCATCTCCTTGTTTGAGATATACTTTAGCTCCTTCCATATAAGGAATAAACATCTTGGATATTTTTGAATATTCACCTTCTTCTACTCCTGAACGATCCATACCCATGATAAATATTTTTTCTTTGCCACGCGCATTTTCTACATCGTACAAGTCTATCAGGTTATCTTCAAAACCATAAGTACTTTGTTTAGTCATCACTTCATTGGCATAATGAGCAGCTTTGGAATACATGTCATCCACATTTTTATTCATTGCCCCATAAAGTAATACATTGTTTTCTTTAGCCGAAGCTATATACAAATACACTTTTGCCAGTAAAGCTTCAGCCGCTACCCTATCTACACGCCCAATCTTAGGAGTGGAGTAAACCGTATTTTTGAGGTAATTGATTGATGTTTCACAGTCTGAAATAATTAAGTCATACACTTCGTCTAAATCCTGAGCTAAAGGCGAATTTGTTTGCTCCAATGTTTCCACTACAGTGCTATGGATAGGAACCAAACCGAAATTTCTTACAAGAGAAAAATAATTATAAGCACGAAGGAAATGGGCTTCGCCCAGAAACTGATCCTTATAGGACTGGTCAAATTCTCCATCGGGCACGTTTTTAATTACAGCATTCGCGCGATTAATGCCAACATAAGAATACTGGAAAAAATGCTCAAGGGTTCCATTTGTATTAAAATTTGCAACGTTCCATTCATTCAGATTGCGGTTATCCACACCGGCATCAGATTTTGTTGTCATTTCCTCGGTAGGCATATCTCCGAGAAAGAATATCGAGCGTGAATATTCAATATAAGTCATTGCTCCATAAGCATAGCGTAATGCCGATTCAGCATCATTTGCCGTTTTATAGAAATTACTTTCAGAATAAAATCCATAAGGTTTTTCAGTAAGGTCGCATGCACTGAAAATAAATACACTTAGTATAATTAATGATTTAAATATATTTTTCATGTCTGTCTGGTTTTAGAAAGTTAAATTCAATCCGAAAGTCCATTTTCTGAGTCGAGGATAGCCCCCGTAATAAACGCCCATCTGATCAACTTCGGGATCGTAACCGTCGAATTTCGTAAATGTATATAGATTTGAAACATTCATATACACTCTCAGTTTGGATGCAAAAACTTTTTGTTTAGGCAGGTTGAATGTATAGCCGACACTTACGTCCTGAATGCGAAGGAATGAACCATCTTGTACCCACCAGTCAGATATTCTGGTCTGCCGTCCTTCTCTCAGGCGAGGGTATTTGTTGGTCGGATTATCAGGAGTCCAACGTAAAGGCGATGTACTCGGTTCTCCCCATGCTTTTGTATTCAAAACATCATTTCCAACTACGGCATTCAAGAAAATTGAAGCATCCAGGTTTTTCCAGCGTGCGCTTAAATTAAGGCTGGCGATAAAGTCCGGATTAGGATCTCCAATCACTACTTTGTCCAATTCGGTAATGGCACCATCACCATCAATGTCAATATACTTAAACTCGCCGGGCTGTGCATAATCACCTGATAAACCGGCATCGAGGCCTTCTTGTAATGATTGCACTATACCGTCTACCTTATATCCGTAAAAGACATTGATTGGCTGGCCAATAGCCAGAATATTGGTGTAGTCACGATACATCTCCAGATTGTTCCCGAAATATTCGAACTGAAGGCCTGAAAAATCATTGGTTTTCAATCCGGACTGCACACTGTTACCCAAGCTTTTTACCTTATTACGGTTTCTCGAGAACATAAGCGTACCCGAAACATCCCAGTCTTTATTATTGTATATATCTCCTGCAACTGTAACTTCGAAACCGCGATTTTGAATTTCCCCATCATTCACCCACATTTTTTGATAACTGGAAGAAATAGGAAGATTTCTTTCACGCAAAAGGTCTTTGGTTTGTTTATCATAGTAGTCTAATGTCAGACGCAATCTGCGGTTAAAGAATGCCATATCCAGACCAAAGTCTACTTGTGCTGTAGTTTCCCATTTCAAATCAGGGTTGGGGATACCCGCCCAAATACGATAGAGATAATCTCCAATCCATCCGGAAACATAACCCGGACCGATTGTTGTTGTCCATGCCCCATCATCATAATATTTAGATGTACTGTATCTGCTTAAGGTCTGATAAGATCCAATTCCCTGATTCCCTGATACACCATAGCTGATTCGGAATTTTAATTCATCAAAGATATTTAGGTTCTTTATGAAATCCTCTTCCTGCGCTTTCCAGCTTAATGCACCTGATGGGAAATATGCCCATTTGTTATTCTCCCCAAACTTGGATGAACCATCTGCCCGGAAGGTAAATGTTGCCAGATATTTATTATCATAAGTATAATTGATACGACCCATACCTGAAACGAGCTTGGATTCTCCAAAGCCATTACCGATTCCATTTTTTTCAGGATCGCCGGCACCCATATTTTCATTATTTAGTGCTTCATTCACAAAACCGTTTGCAGTTAAGCTTGAGGATCTCTCTTTATAATATTCGTAGGAGTGTCCTGCCATAATACCTAACTCGTGCTTTTCATTAATAGTCCTGTTGAAGTTGAGATAGTTTTCTGTTACAAAATTTTGACTTTCCCAATTGCTGATAACACCACGTCCATCATTATCTGTACCCGGTTTAGTATAGGTTTTCGGATAATATTGATCTGTTGTGGATTTTCCGTATTTATAATTAACTTGTGACGTAAACTTCAATCCATCAATAATATCCCATTCTAATGCTCCTGATGTCATCATATCCAGCATATCAACTTTGTTCTTTACCATTTTGCTGATAGCCACCGGGTTTTCATAATCGAGTTCACTTGCTTTAAAGTAGCTCCCATCTTCATTGTAAACCGGGTAGATCGGGTTTCGCCAATATGCAAGACCGCCATTATTATCCCTGTTTCCCTTGTACAGAATATTTGAGACCTTCACCTTTACGTTAGAAAACAGATTATGGTTTATCCCAAGGTTATATCCGAATTTGGAATAATCATCGTCTATGTATATCCCTTGTTCATCATAATAGTTGGCACTCAGGTTAAAGCTAGTTCTTTCTGTCGAACTATTGATTTGTACCGTAGTATTGTTGGACACCGGTGTTCCTCTAAAAACGATGTCATCCCATTTGGTGTTCGTTTTCCAGGTAGTTTGCAACTCGCTGATAGATGGATAATATGTTCCGGTAGAATTAGTGGCTCCAATATATAAAGGATCCCATCCTGCATTTGTATAAGCCTCATTACTAAGGGTAGCCATAAGTACAGGATCTCTCCAAAGATTAAACTTTGATGTAAATTGAGACAAGGTAGTCTGTTGTCTGATGTTGATTTCAGTTTTTCCTGTTTTCGCCTGTCTGGTTGTTACAATGATTACGCCATTCGCACCGCGAGAACCGTATATAGCCGAAGCTGAAGCATCTTTTAAGATTTCCATTGAAACAATATCTTGTGTATTGATTTGTTTCAAATCACCGGCATCACCAAGCGGAAAACCATCAACAACTATTAGTGGAGAATTTGATCCTCTCAATGAGCTACCACCACGAATACGAACTGTTGCCCCCGCACCTGGGTCTTGGGAAGAATTGATAATCTGCAATCCTGCTGCCCGGCCTTGCAAGAGACCTTCAACTGAGTTAGCAGGAATATCTTTGATTGCATCGGCTTTGATGCTGGCTACCGATCCCGTCAAGTCACTCTTTTTTACCGAGCCGTAACCTATTACGACTGTTTCACCAAGCAAAATAGCATCGTCTTGCATAGTTACATCAATCGTAGTCCGGTTGTTAATGGCAATTTGCTGCTTTGTCATCCCAACACTGGAGAATTCTAATGTTCCATTTGATGGAATATTTGGCAAAGAGTATTTACCATCTATATCTGTAATGGTTCCTGTATGTACATCAGCATTCTTAAGCACGACAGACACCCCGATAAGAGGTTCTCCTTTTGTATCTGTAACAGTCCCGGAGACTGTTATTTTTCCAGGATCCTGAGTTATGGCACCCTGTGCCGTACAAAAACTACCCAACAAAAAACATATAAAAAATATGTTGAGGGATAGAAGACCCATAGACATTTTCTTGGTTTTTGGTTTCTTCATGTGATTAGCTTTATTAAATATTATTTTATAACTTGTTAACAAAACAAAAGTATAGGGAAACAATGAATAAAAATTTACCAATCCTGCTGATTCGTTATACTTTTTTGAATGTTTTGATAAAATCATGGATATTGCAGGTTGCAACACCTATATATTTATCAGCGCCTCCGTAATACACATATAATGTGTCGTCTACAATTACGTTTCCTGTCGGAAACACGCAACCCTTGTAGTATCCTTCAATCTCATAATCATATTCCGGTTCAAGGATGAAATCCGGAGCTTTCGATATTATCTTTAATGGATTTTCCAGATCGAGAAGGATAGCACCCGCCCTATAATAACCTAAACCTCCATTTTCAACGCCATGATAGATAACTAACCAACCATACTCTGTTTTCAAAGGCGGGGTACTTCCTCCTATTTTTTCTTCCCATGTACCTTCAATACCGGTTAAAAGCAAATGGCTTTCTTTATCTTCCCAGTCTAAAAGATCATCTGAAAATTTAAGCCAGATAGAAGGATACTTTACTCCGTATCTCTCTCCTATATATTGCTTTGGCCGATGCATGAGTACATATTGACCGTTTATTTTTTCAGGGAAAATTATTACATCCCTGTCATCCAGAACAGGCGAAGTTAAACGTCCTAAACGTCTGAAGTTCTTAAAATCAGTAGTAACCGCAAGCCCTGTATTACCCAGATTTTTAGCAATGGCGGCAGGAGCATCTGCACCGACTTTAGGAATTTTTACCACATCATGTGCAAATTTCCAGTATTGTCCCGGAGGGAATGGGCGGTATGCATAAGTTACATAATATTCATTATCGAATTTTACGATACGCGGGTCTTCTACGCACCCCGAGTCGAAATTATTCACACCCGGGCCGAAAACCGGTTGCTCTGAGGCTCTTTCGAAATGAAAACCATCTTTACTTGTGGCCAATCCCAAGCGGATAACATGTTCGTCATCGTTTCCGGCAGCACGGTAAAGCATGTAAAATATTCCGTTGTCATAGTATACTCCCGGGTTGCATGTCACTAATGATTCCCAGTCATTTTTTTCATCGGGAGACACAATGGGGTTTCCCTGAAATTTTTTTAATTTCATCGTATTAAGTTTTATTATATTGTTTTTCAGTTGATTGCTAGCTGAATGCTACCCAAAGAAGTGCGCTTAGACCCAATAGAAGGATGGCCCATCCCAGATAACTTTTATACCAGGCATTCCCTCTCAGGTCTTTAAATTCTGTAATCAGGTCATTCTTCCTGAAAGTAGTGTCTGCAAGTTTTTCATTGGTAGGCGCCGGACTCATCAGGCTGGTAAAATACATAATCAACATACTGGCACTAAGCAGGAAAGGAACAACTAGCAGGAAGTGCATATCTCCGAAAATCTCTTGACGGAAGAAAAGCATCAGCACTGCTATCGCCAACCCGCTAATCAACCCGATGAAAGTACCGTTCCCATTGACCCTCTTGCTGAAAATACCCAGAAGGAAAGCTGCCACTATCGGAGGCGAGATGTAGGAAAGCATCTCCTGATAGTATTTTAATAATGAGCCGAATTTACCGATTTGTGGAGCCCATATTGCAGCCAGAATAATGATAACCAGTGAAGCTATTTTTCCCACCCTTACCAGTTTCTTTGAATCGGCATTTTTGTTGAAGTGAGAGTAAAAGTCCATTGTGAATAAGGTAGATGTGGAATTCAGAATGGCACTCAAGGCTGATGTCAATGCCGATAACAATGCCGCTAATATGATAGCCAGCAAACCGACTGGCATTAAGTTGATTACCATGGTCGGATATACCATATCCGGACGGTCGAGTCCCGGGAATAATCCTCTGGCAATAAGTCCGGGTATGGCTATTATAAACAAAGTTGCCATTGTTAAAAATCCATTCAGCATAACGCCTTTCCGTCCTTCATCTACAGTTTTGGCGCTTAACACCCGTTGAACCATCGTCTGGTTATTCGCCCAGAAATAAATCCCTAAAATCGGCATACCTACTATCAGTCCAAGCCACGGGGTGGCCGGATCATCCATTGGACGAATAAGTTTTGCCAGAATATCTCCGTTCTTATACAGATCGATAAAGCAATCTCCACCCTGCTGGAAACAGAAGATGGTGAGTATTACCGAACCTATAATCAGTATAATTGCCTGTATCAGTTCCGTTTTTATCACCGATGATAATCCTCCGGGAATAGTGTATGAGGCTGCTATAGCTGCAAATATGATGATAATTAACTGTAAATCAGCAGCCGGATATATCAGCTTAATAATCAATGCCGCAGCATACAATGCTCCTGCTGCATCTAAAAATATATTGCCGATAATACAAATCGCTGAAAAATAAAAACGGGAGCGTTTATCGAAGCGTTTTTCTAAAAATTCGGGAATTGTAAAAACTTTAGACCTTATATATAGTGGCAGTAAAAATACTGCAAAGAAGACCATGACGACTATCCCGGTCAGGTTGTAGTTGAAAACGGCAAGTCCTGTATCATAAGCATCTCCCGACTGACCAATTAAGGTCGTGCTGGATATACTTGCAGCAAATAAAGACAAGCCGACAATCCACCAGGGCATTGACCGCCCGGCAAGAAAGTAAGATTGGGAATCCGAACTTTTCCCATTTTTAAGCCCCCACCATATTATAAATATAATGTATAAGACTACTATAATTAAATCGATTGTGCTGATTGAAAAATTTTCCATGAGTATTGATTTATATTCATGTTACAAAAGTATGCGTTAAGTTGTATTAATAATTATACAATCCTATTGAAATGTTATACTTTTTTGAATTAACTATTGCTTTTTTTATTTTATTTCTAAATTTGTATATGATATCACATATATAATAACTTTCATTATGCGAGAGATTCAAAAAGAGATTACACCATTGTCAGATAATGATTTATTCATTGTTCTGAATCATCCGTCTGCCAAATTCGATTATCCGGTGCACCATCATTCCGATTATGAAATTAATCTGGTAATTGATACATATGGGAAACGTATAGTTGGAGATTCCGAAGAAGAATTCTCTACTCTGGATTTGGTAATGATAGGCCCTAATATTCCTCATGCCTGGCAAGGGGAAATAGTAGAGGGAAACCATGTGGTAACTATCCAGTTTTCCGAAAAACTACTGAATTTTCCAATACTGGAGAAAAGATTGTTTTCGCAGATAAAAGGTTTACTCTATGAAGCTCAACGCGGTATATGCTTTTCGGAGAAAACCCGGCTGGATATGAAAGACCGTATATTAAAATTAACCAAGATGCAGGGCTTTCAGACAGTATTGGAGTTCTTTTCTATTCTTCACGACCTTTCTATTTCTGACAGGAGTGTATTAATGGATAACGGATACGATTCGCAAGCAATTGTCCGCGTTTCCAAAAGCCGTCGGATCGCTAAAGTATGTGATTATATTGAAAAGAATTATGAGAATCAGATTAAGTTAAGTGAAGTAGCTGAAATGGTAAACATGTCGGAATCAGCATTCAGCCATTTTTTCAAAAAGAAAACCCGCTGTACGTTTATCGATTATGTTATTAACCTACGGGTTGCTAAAGCCTGCCAGATGCTATCGGAAACTACACATTCTATAGCGGAAATCTGTTTTCTATGCGGTTTCAACAATCTGTCTAATTTCATTCGTATTTTCAAAAAGAAGAAAGGTTCAACCCCCAGCGAGTACCGTACATTGATTGAGCAAATGCTGATCAAATATTAATTCATTTGCTTTTGTCATTGTTGAACCTGTAATAAAAATTTTCGCTAAATTTTAAACAGTTTCTTAGTAACCGTTAGGAAATTTCTCGTTCTGATTTTTAGAATTGTTTTTGAGATAATTTTTATTTCCACGAAGCGATAGTAGCGGGCTACTTGAGCTGAGTGAAAGAGAAAATTAGCCGAAAACAAGCTAAAAATGAACGAAGAACTCTTAACCTTTCTCTTATGAAAAAGAATTCGTGAAATTTCCTAACAGTTACTTAGTAGTATTATTTCTTTTATTGTTTTAGAAGATAGAAATAATATTCAGTGTAAGTTTGATAATAAGCACATTACATGACTGATGATTGTGAACCATGATGTAAACCGAAAAAACGGCTCAAGCAAAAATGCGACAAAAATAAGGGCAGGAAAATATTCCCTACCCTTGATTTTAATAGCTTTTATATGAAGATTCGCAGCCTACTTCGGCAAGTTGAAAGCAGCTCTCAAAGCTTCCATATCTTTCATACTTGTACCTTCCGGCTCAAAACCCATCGATTTGGCTGTAAGATAAATCTGTGCCGATTTTGACAAGGTATCTACCATATCGAAGGCTTCCATGATATTCTCGCTCACAGAGCAAACACCATGTTTTTCCCACATCACCACATCATATTCTTTCAGCATCTCCACTGTAGCATCGGCCAGTTCCATCGAACTAGGCATTTTGTAAGGGATAATGCCAAGCCCTTTCGGGCAGAAAGCACGCGTTTCAGGAATCATACTCCATAGCAGATAGGTAAGTTTATCCTTTTCGAGGAAAGCGGGATTGTGCGTCATTGCAATCAGGTCGATAGGATGTGTATGCAATGCTGCCTTGTATCCCGAACCTATGCTTATCTGATAATTATGCATAGATAAATGCGATGGCAATTCTGATGTAGGTTTCACCGGATTGTCGGCTATAATCACGTAGCTGGCGCAATCGTCCAGTATACGAATCACCGAACCGTTGTCCATAGGCCAGCGTGCCAGGTCGCGCATACGTCTGTTTGTCCCTTTGCAGAAGAAATAACATCCTTTCAGATAAGTAAGCGGTTTTCCTATTTGGAATACTTCGCTGATAGGCTTCATGGCTTTTATTTCATCATCCACTACGTCGGTAATGTTGATGGTGATGTTACCGCCATTGCGTTCGGCCCATCCTTTTTGCCATAGATATCCGGCTACTTCGGCTACATCGTTTACCCGTTTGGCCAGTTCCGGACGTCCATCTAATATTGATTTCATTTTTTTACAATTAGCCTCTCCCGTCCTCCCCAAAGGGGAGGCTGTAAGAGAGTATTTTTAATTAATTCTTTTGTTCTTTATCTAAATCCCCCCTTTGGGGGCTAGGGGGCCTATTTCAATATTTGTGGTAAAATTATAGAAATAATCAGTACTGCCAATCCGGTAATCAGTACAGCGATTGTCTTTTGTCCCGATCCTTTCCATTCCTTCAGTATGATTCCCCATAAGTTGCTGAATATTACATTCAACGACATCAGGATACTCCACGAGAAAGCCATCATGACACTACCCGGTTCGAAGAAACTTTGCCCAATACCCAGCCCAAAAAACTGGGAATACCAAAGTAATCCGGCCAAAGCACAGAATATAAGGTTGTTTACCCAAGTAGAAGCCGATGCTGTCGTATAATCGCTAAATGTCTTATTCTTATAATTCTGGAAAAGGCAATAACATGCATTCGTAATAAAACCTCCGATTGTTACCAACAATATGACAGGATTCAGCACCAGAAGCTCATTAGCCCCAAGGCTGGCCAGATGTGCTTTGATAGGTGCACCGGCTTCGAGCCCCAGATTGAAACAGGCACTCATTACCCCTGCGAGCAATGCTATAAGAATACCTTTTTTCAAGGCAAAATCTTTCACGGCCTTTTTCTTCTCTTCTTCCGACATATTTTGCGATTTCAACGCACCTGCATAACCGATAATGGCAATACCCGCAATGGCGATACTTACGCCTATAAGCAGTATAAGCCCGTCGCCGGAGAACAGGTCCTGACCGCCTAAGATAGCCGGAATCAGCGTCCCGAAAGCAGAACACGTTCCCAACGATAAAGACTGCCCCAGAGCAACGCCAAGATAACGCATGCTAAGCCCGAAGGTTAAACCTCCGATACCCCAGAGAACACCGAAGCCAATGGCTTTCCACATTCCGTCTCCTGCGGCCGACCAAACATCTATTAAGGATACGCCAGACGGAAGAGCAATCAATGCACCCAAAAGAGGGAACAACAGCCATGCGAAGATACCTTGTATCAGCCAAAAGCATTCCCACGACCAATTTTTGACTTTATTGATTGGCACATAAGAACTCGATTGTCCGAGGCTCCCTATGGCGATAATAATTAATCCTATGATTGTATTCATGTTTTTAATTATGAGTTATAAATTATGAATTACAAACTATGCGGTTTATAAGGAGAAACCATTCATAATTAGTTTTTTAGAACGCTTTATGGTATAGTTCCTCTATATCTTTCACCGAAGCAGGACGGGGATTACCTCCTGCGCATACATCGTTGAATGCTGCCACAGCCAGTTCTGGTATATCTTCTTCTTTTACACCTATTTCGTGTAGTTTCTGAGGAATGCCAACGCTCAGCGACAGTTGTTTAACTGCATCTATCGCTGCTTTTATCCCATTCTCCACACTCATAGATTCAGTGCCTTCTACACCAAAAGCCTTTGCAATATCTTTATACTTAGGCGCCGCTGGAGAATCGGCGTTATACTCCATCACATAAGGAAGCAATAAGGCGTTGGCTACACCATGAGGCGTATCATAGAATGCACCAAGAGGGTGTGCCATTGAGTGTACAATGCCCAGTCCTACATTAGAAAATCCCATACCTGCCACATATTGCGCAAGTGCCATTCCTTCGCGGGCTGTTTGGTCTTTCGGGCTGTCAACTGCATTTTTCAGATGCAGGTGTACCAGTTCCATCGCTTTGTATTCGAACATATCCGACATTTCCCAAGCTCCCGGAGTAATGAACGACTCTATAGCATGCGTAAGCGCATCCATCCCTGTTGCAGCAGTAAGCCCTTTGGGCATAGAGTACATCAGTTCGGGGTCGATAATGGCAACCACAGGTATATCGTTAGGGTCGACGCATACCATTTTCTTTTTCGACTTTTCGTCGGTAATTACATAATTGATCGTTACTTCGGCCGCTGTTCCTGCTGTCGTAGGCAAAGCAATCACAGGCACAGATTTATTCTTTGTGTCGGCAACACCTTCTAATGATACGATATCATAAAATTCAGGATTGGCCGCAACAATGCCTATCCCTTTGGCTGTATCTATTGCCGAGCCGCCTCCCAAAGCGAGGATAAAATCGGCTCCCGACTTCTTGAAGGCATCTACACCATCCTGTACGTTTTTTACAGAAGGATTAGCTTTCAGTTCGCTGAATACTTCGTATGGAGTTGCCGAATGGTTGAGTACTTTCTCTATTTCGGCTGCTACACCGAATTTAATCAAGTCTTTATCTGTTACAAAGAAGGCTTTCTTAAATCCTCTCCGTCTTATTTCGATAGCAATTTCGGAGCGGGAACCCGCTCCGTGATATGATGTTTCGTTTAATATTATCCTATTTGCCATAGTTAATTTCTTTTAGAAGTTACGTCTTTCTCATATTGTTGGATTTCACCAATGTAGTCTTCTGCTACAGCGATATTATTCTTCATACAGAAGTAATCCCAAACTGCATTCCAAGGCAATCCTTTCGCTTCTTCAAGAAGGGCAAGGCGTTCGAAGTACTGGCCGTTGGCTTCGTATTCGCGAAGTTTGGCAAGAGGTTCGAGCAGACCTTGCAGGAATGCTTTTTGAGTAGAACGGATACCAATCACATATGCGCCGATACGGTTGATAGAAGCATCGAAGAAATCAAGACCGATATGTACCTTACCAAGAGCGTCGGCGCGTACGATTTCTTTCGCCAGTTCGGTGGTTTCGTCATTCAACAGTACAACGTGGTCCGAATCCCAGCGTACTGGGCGGCTTACATGAAGCATGATTTCAGGAGTGAACAGCAATAATGAAGAAATCTTATCTGCCACACTTTCTGTCAGGTGGAAGTGTCCCATATCCAAAGTAACCATCTTTTGTTTCTTAGCGCCATATCCCAGATAGAAATCGTGTGAACCTACCGTGTAGCTTTCAAGAGCGATACCGAATAGCTTAGATTCGATACAGTCTTTCATGTTCTTATATTCCTGAGCAAATATTTGATCCAAAGAGTTCTCTAATAATGAACGGTATAAATAACGGTTTACAGTCAGGTCTTTAGAGCCATCGTGTACCCATATGTTCATAATACACGGATCATTCTGGAATTTACCCATTTCTTCCGAAATGGCACGGCAACGTTTTGTGTGTTCAACCCAAAAATCACGGATAGATTTATCGGGGTTAGCCAGAGTAAGGTCACCGCTTTTCGGGTGGCCGAAAGATGTTGAGTTAAAATCCAGTTTCAGGTTTCTCTCTTTTGCCCATTGCATCCAGCTGGTAAAGTGTGAAGCATCCACTTGGTCGCGGTCTACAACTTTACCTTGAAAATCTCCATATATCTCATGCAGATTCAAACGGTGATCACCACCAACCAATGTCTGTACTTTTTCTATATCAGCGCGAAGTTCGTCTATATTGCGTGCTTTACCCGGATAGTTTCCTGTAGCCTGGATACCGCCACCGCCAAGGTTGCCAAGGTTTTCAAAACCTGTAACATCATCGGCTTGCCAGCAGTGGATAGATACCTGTATTTTTTGTAGTTTCTCCAGAGCAGTATCTACATCTACACCGATAGCGGCATAACGTTCTTTTGCTATTTCATACGATTTTTGTACTAGTTCGTTTTTTTTCATGGTTGTTTTATTTAACGATTTAATGATTTAAAAATTTAATGATTTAAAAATTTTCGTAGTTTACATAAGGCCTCCCTCTTGATGAGGCGGGCTATTTTAATAACGTTAGGAAAAACTGATACTTCTCATTCCATTGCTCAGAATCCTGCGGATTGAATACATCAGGGCTTACGCTACAACGTATAACGTTTCTTATTTCTTGCAAAGAACCTACCAATCCCAAACCCTTGGCCTGCATCATAATATTACCGATGGCTGTAGCTTCTCCCGGACCTGCAACAACAGGTATGCCGATGGCGTTTGCTGTCATCTGATTCAGGAGCTTATTATGCGATCCGCCGCCGATGACATGTAGTTTTTCGATAGGGAAAGGAGCCACTTTTTGCAGGCATCCCAATACATATTTATACTTCATGGCCAGGCTGTCGAAAATGCAACGAATGAAGTCGGCTTCCGACTGTGGCACTCTTTGTCCCGTCTTCTCGCAGAATGTGACAATAGCTTTTGTCATACTTTCGGGGTTGGCAAAAGAGGCATCATCCGGATCTACAAAAGACTGGAATCCGGCTACCGAACCCGATAGAGCTACGATTTGGGGATAGGTGAATGTTTTACCTGCTGCTTCCCATTCCTTGCGGCATTGTTCGAGCAACCACATGCCGGTGATGTTTTTCAGGAACCGTACCGTGCCGTCAACTCCGCCTTCGTTGGTGAAGTTGAGATTGAAGGAATTTTCGTTTATAATAGGATTATCTACTTCGATTCCCATCAAGGACCATGTGCCCGAACTGAGATATGCAAAGTTTTTATTTTCGGCAGGAACCGATACTACAGCCGAACCCGTATCGTGTCCTGCAACAGCAATTACAGGAACCCGGTTCAATCCACATTCGTTGGCCAGGCTGTCGGTCAGAGTTCCTATCATTTGCCCCGGCATAGCTATAGCCGGAATAAGCGATGCTTTTACATCCATAGCTTCCAACAAAGATTCTTCCACCTGTTTTGTATTTGGGTTCAGAAACTGTGATGTAGATAATATTGTGTATTCGCATACCTTCTTGCCTGTGAGCAGATAAGATAGGGCATCAGGCATAAAGAGTATCTCTTTAGCGTTGTTCAGTGCCGATGAGTTTTCTTTCTTGGCTGCATAAAGCTGGAAGAGGCTATTAAAATTCATTATCTGTATTCCGGTCAGGTCATATACCTCTTTACGCGGAAGTACCTTCTCGAAATATTCTTCCGGCATACCCACTGTATAAGGGTCGCGATAGCACCGGGCGGTACTCAATATGGAACCGTCTTCTCCCAGATAAACAAAGTCGACCCCCCATGTATCTATACCAATGGCATCTATCTTTATGCCCTGGGATGCTGCCGCTCTCAGTCCATCTTTCAGGGCTTCGAACAAAGCAAAGATATCCCAATAATATTTGTCGTGTATGCGTATGATCTTATTGGGGAAACGTGTAAGTTCTTTCAATTCCAGTTTGCCATTGGTCAGCGAGCCAATGATGCTGCGGCCGCTGGTGGCGCCAATGTCGAAGGCTAGAAAATGGTGTGTGTTATAGTCCATAATTTCATGATATATTTAGTTTCATAAAATTAGTTATCCGAATAAGAAGAGTCGGTTGTGAATTTGATACAAATACTCTAAAATATGATAAAGTGAGTAATGAAGTATTGGGGCAACTGCATCAAAATGCATATCCTTTGTGAGACGTTGTAGGGACGAAGAACCTTTCGTCTGTCACCGGTTTTAATATCAGTCGAAAGATTTTTCGCCCCTACAATTCTTTAAAAGTGTTCTCTGTTCTTTTTCCACCAAGCGATAATGCCTGATAGCATCATTTGATCACAAGTAACCTCCTATTGTATTTTAATACTCAATGCTTTCGATGCAAACAGTTCCTGTAATCCCCGACTTTTGGAGTGGATCCGTAGCCTTCAAAGAATGTGTCAGAATCCATGTACTCCGCTGATCTTCCGGAAGGCTCAGATCTCCTATCAATCGGTTTTGCCATGTATTCACTACTTCTATCTCAATATCATTCTTTCCGCTAATCACATAGTCGGTAATATCTACCTTATATGGGGATGTCCAGACACCTCCGGCATATTTACCATTTATATTTACCTTAGCCATAACGCTGACTCCGTTCAGCTTCAGGAATAACCGGCCTGCGGGTTTGTTTTCGATATGGAATTCTGTTTGATACATTATTTCCCCCGCATAGTATTTGATACTAGGATTTTCATTTTGGCTCAGGTCTGTTAGTTTATCAGTTTTCAGGGTGATATCGCAACCGGAAGCTTTATCAAACGTAATTGACCACTGACCATTCAGTTCTGTTACAATGGTAGGTTGTGGATAATTCTTCTTATCGCCTGATGAAATGACTGATTCATCTATTTTGTTACGGAAAACGATAAATACACTTTCATAGCTTTCCAGCATCAACGGGATTTTGATTCCTGTATCAGTTAGGGTATATTCAGGTAACTTCCTTATTATTCCCGTTGTCGGTTCCCACAATTCGGGTTGTAGCCCGCCAACCCTTAATTCCGGAGCAACGTTTATTCGCTCATTGCTCTGATTGGATACGAAGTATATTTCCATTCCGTTTACGGTACGATGATTGTACAGGATTGGATCATTTGGTTGGGTCTGGCAATCGGGTGCACATTTGACTAATGCCAGAGCGTCTTCCATCGACATATCATTGATAAGTATTCCTTTACCGATTTTAGCATATTTTGTATCAGAATCTATCCTGCCCCACAAGCTTTGGGATAGTTCTGCTACTTCTGCGTCAGCTTTGGGGTAGTTCTGGAAACTTGGAGAGCGTTCGGGCCGGGGACCAAGTACAACCGCTCCATCTTCTATCAACTGCTTGATTTTCTTCAAGAATTCGGGACGCATCGTTTTCAGTTTGGGCAGCACCAGTATTTTATATTGAGTGCCATGCGGCAATGTCAACAATCCGTCCTTAACTGTCATATTTTTTTCTATAACTTCTGCGTTTATATAATCGAACTGATAGCCCTTTGGCAATGAAGGATCGGTTATTCCTGTCATCTTTGGTGCATCTTCCCCTATGAAATAGGCAACATCTGCTACGTTCAGACCTTGCTGAAGCATATAGTTAACTCGTTTGAGATAAGACGTGAACAGATCTATATGAGAGAACCATGTGTTGTGACGGTTAAACTCTGTTCCAAACCAGGCATTAACTCCGGGTTTCTTGTCTTCGTATGGCTGTTGTATATACACATGCAGCAGGGTATTGTTGATTCCTTCCGAGAAAAAACGGTCTCCCCGTTGTTTTATCATAGCCGGATAACGGCCAAAGGTATTGCCGGCTGTGGTAAACGACTCGGCAGATATCTTGGTTTTCCCATAGATATGTCCGCATGACGAAGCGGCACGATTTTCGATATCGCCTAAGTCACCTTCACCCCAAAACTCGCCACCTATTTCGTCCGACTGACCGCCATATTGCAGAAATTCTCCGGGGAATCCCCAATGTCCATAGTTTTCAAGCCAGGTTCTTAAACCATATTTATGGCAAACCTTCCTGAGTCCGCCAACATAATCGTATGCAACTTTGTCGGCAACCAGTCTGCGGACATCCCATAAGAAACGATTGGATATTTCTTCATTCATGACTACCATTCCCGAATAAACAGGCAGGAACGGCACGGGATCGTAATCATACCTTTGTTTGAAATCTTCTATAAATGTGTCGGTGAAATTTTGTCCTCCGGTTTCATAGCTGTCTTGTACTACTACTTTCCATGTTTTTCTGTCTTGTTCGGGTATCCGCCTGATTATTTCTCCCAAGTATGCATCGAAGTGTGCTTCAATGTGTTCTTTACTCATTTTATCTGTTTCGAGTCCTGTAGCTTCAGGAGAAGCCGGAGCGTTGGTTACCCCTGTCGGGCACATTCCTGTACGCATTATTGTCCAACGGCCGTCGGGTGCATCCCACAACAGCTTGTCTCCGGAGAGACATTGGCTTATATCTACAACCTTTGCCGGATCGACTGTTAATGAAGAATCATCGGTCAGCAACTGATCCCTCCATTGGTATTCGTGCCAGTAAGGCAAAGGGGTTTGGTGCATCTTTGTCAGAGTTTTTTCAAGATATCTTTCAATACTGGGAATAGATGAAAATTCAATTTCTTTGATACCGCTATTTTCGGCTATGTCGGATACGATAAGCCTGACGTCCTTTATCTGAGTTTCGGGAACCGATATAACGATTGGAGCATAAGGGTCGAAACCTACATTGGGTTCGTCGTGGAAGCGGTCGATATAAAATTCTGATATTGTCTTGTAATCACCATTCTCCTTTACTTGCAATTTGGCTGCACTGTTTATCGGGCGATGCGAAGGATATATGGTCAGTGTGCGCAAAGTAAAGGGCTTGTTTATTGTAAAATTGAGACTAAACTCCTTCACTCCCTTCGGAAAGAATAATTCTGTATTTTTATTTTTATCAATAAGATTATTTAATCCTGAAATGGAGGGAGTGGATGTTATCGCCACATCTTGAATTGATAGAAGAGAGCCTTCGGTATTTATTGCCGGAAAAGCTATCACTTTTACATCCTGGAAGTCTCCTTCGGGTTTTGCTAATGTTATATCTACTTTTTTACCTCCTTCGATGGTCGTTGTTGAAGAAGCCAGGTATCTCATCGATTGATTTGGCTTTACCCACGGTCCTCCGGATTGGCTCCATCCCGGAGAATTGAATATTCCGATTTCAATATTCAATTCTGTGGCTGTTTTTAATGCCGCATGAAGTATTTTCCACCATTCTTCACTTCTGAATTTGACTTTTCCTGTAACAGACGGGTCGGCCGATAAGCCTATATTCCCGATAAAGGCTCTGTTGATTCCGGCTTTCTTCATTGCATGCAGGTCTTTTACGACCCCTTCTTCCGAAATGTGATCGGATATCCAGTACCAATAGACAGAAGTCTGTATAGAATCGGGGATATTGACAAATCCCTCTTCTAAAGATTGCGAGGTTGTTTCGGGTTTATTATTACAGCTAAAGAAAAATAAACACAACAACAGGCTGGAAAGATAGATGTATTTGTTCATAAGTATTGTTTTGAAGGTATCGAAATTACGGTTAATCGTATTGATATATAAACTCTTAAACAGGAACAAAGTTAACCTTCCTTGATGAGCTTTTGATTTAAAGATATGACCAGATTATTTTAAAAAATGCTATTTTATATATAAGATACAGTATATTAAGACTATTTTCTGTAAATTGCTTACCGAATATGCAATACTAACCTAAAGATGAATGACTCCATACATTTAAAATATCTGATTGTAAACGAAACAGACCTATCGTGGGGACTTACAATTAATTCTGTAGGTTATCAGAGCATTACTTCACAAGAGTCTTATCCACCCCAAAATCATCCCACCAGATACCTGTTTTCTACCGAAAAAGGAAGAATCTTGGACGAATACCAATTGCTATACATAACAAGGGGAAAAGGTGATTTCGTATCGTCTTCTACAAATAAAAACAGTATGCAACCTATAAAAGAAGGAAATATGTTTCTACTATTTCCGGGCGAATGGCATAACTATATGCCCGACAAGCGAACAGGGTGGGACGAATATTGGATAGGCTTTAAAGGTATAAACATCGATAATCTGGTAGATTTCGGCTTTTTCAACAAACAGAAAGTTATATTCAATATTGGGATGAATAGCAAAATTGTTGAATTATATAAGCAGGCTATCCAATATGCAATAGAACAAAAATCCGGATTCCAGCAGATTCTGGCCGGAATTGTAACTCACTTGCTGGGACTGGCATATTCTATTGATAAAAATTCTGTTTTTGAAAATTCTGAACTGGCAAACCAGATAAATAAAGCGAAGGTTATTATTCTGGAAAACTTTAAAGAGATTAAGCCCAAAGAAGTTGCAGATAATCTGAATATGAGTTATTCCAATTTCAGAAAAATATTTAAAGAATACACAGGGTTTGCACCTTTGCAATATATACAGGAACTAAAGGTTCAGAAATCGAAAGAATTACTGACTAACACAACAATCTCTATCAAGGAAATTGCATTTTTGATGGGGTTTGAAAACCAGGAATATTTCTTTACATCTTTCAAAAAGAAAACAGGAATCACCCCTCTTGAATACCGGAAGTTTACTCAAGGAGGGATGATTGAAAGGTAAATTTGAAGTATGTCATAAGACAATTTTTATCTGATAATAAGCGCTTATATTTCAGAATATAATCTGTTTCCTGTAGGAATTTTTATCCCAAACTTTAGCATCCATCAGGTGATAGATTGGGGTTAAAGTTATATTTTTGTTCTTGATGCTAAAGGTTGTACCTTCTACAGGAATGATTTCATCCTCCTCATCAAGTTTGACAATATCTCCATTTTCAGAACCAAGCATTAATGGGCCATAATATATATGTCGTTGGTCTTCATTGGTATTTACCTTACTTATAGTACTTGAAACACTGATTTTCTGTTTGAACTCCAACTCAATCCTATCATCTTTTTTAAATTTCCTTACCAGGGAGATAAGCCCTCTGTCTGGTTTCATGTCGATAACTTCTTCATTAAAGGATAAAACGAAATCAGATGTTCTTTTCGGGATTGCAAATTTCAAACATTTTTCTATGCCATCACTTTCTGTAATAGTTATACTTACTCTATTGTTGAAGGGGTATGATGTTTCTTGCTTGAGAGAAAATGTTTTGCCGGTATCGGGCAACAATATGGAGCTTTTGTGGTAGAAAGGTATGATGATAGTGTCTTTGTTTACAAAATATGAATATTGCGAAGCTTTCGACACACCTTCTCCTCCCCGCATTGTGCAACACCAGTGTGCTTCATCGGCACTTACCTTCAAGCAGACGTTTTTTATTGCATTTCCCGGACAATTGTCACAACCAAAGCCTCCGTTGTATCGCTGAGTGTGACAAATACCGTTGTAATATATCAATTCTGCATCATCCCGATACTCCGGATTGCCCGTATGCTGCCATAGCTGTACGGCAAGAAGATATGAATCCACAATAGCACAAGGTTCGGTCCATGTGTCGTAACGGCCAAACCAATTATAGTTTTCGTGATTTTCGGTCATTCCATCTGCCTTATATATTTTCCATCGTTGTTCAACTTCTTCAATGTACTTATTTTCTCCTGTAATTTCGGCATATCTGATCAAACCACGACAGGCTGTTAACGAAGCATGTGTTTGAGCTTTAATGACTATTAAGTCCATCTTGAGAAAAATATTGATCATTTCGTCGATCACTTCTTTCATTTGAGGGGTTCCAACCAGCTTGTAGGCATGGATAAGTCCGTCCATCCCTATAAATACACACCCGATATCAGAGGATAGCATCCAGTTATTTTCCTCGTTCTGGATAGTACCCGATTCTGCTCCTACATCAGTGATTCGTTGCTTGGGGTCAATGGAGTAACTTGAATAAAGGCTTTTGCCTTCTACAAACAGATTGTTTGCAATAGACGATATAATAGGCAGTACCTTTTCATCTTTTTTCCATTCGTAATATTCACACAATCCTCTGAGTATCCAACCGTTTCCCGACAATTGTTGTTCATTCATTTTGCCTTCATAAATAAGTCCCATGTATCCTTTTTCATTCAGTTTCTGTGGGATTAAGTCAATTATCCGTTCAAGGTATTTAGGCTCGCGGTGTGCGGCACGGGCATCCAAGACCAATCCCAGAATTGTACGTCCTTCGGTGTCGCCGGGCCAATTACCTGATTCTTCTTCCGTTAAGAAAACATTCTGTGGCTGGTACTTTTCTTCTTCCAGTCTATCCATATTTTTATTTACCCGTGTCTCCAATTCTCCTCCAATACTTAAGGATTCGTAGTCAATTGGTTGAGGCAGGCTATCGCGACCTTCTGTTTTGTTTGAATATGAATAGCTTGTTGCTAACATCAGAAATGGAAGAACATGTAGTAAAATGATATTTTTAAGATTTATCATATTAGTTTGGTATTAATTTATTAGACAGGCTCCAGAGCAACTGCATCAAAATGTGAGTACATGACAAAAAAGGAAAAAGGAGCACTATGTTTTACTCCTTTTCCCTACACCTACGTTCAATATTCTATTTTTAATTTACCGTTTTCTGTTTTAACCGGTTTTATCATAACTTTAGCCGGACCATCGTTTGGTGAATGATACGAAATCATCAGGTTATTATCAAAATCCTTAAACAACATCGCATGTCCTCCATTATCGTTATTCAATGGTTCTGCATCATGCACCCACGGGCCAAAAACTCCATTTTCTGAGTAGCAAACGCCAATGCAATATTTTCCGTTCTTATCCATGCTCGACCATGTTAAGGCCAATTTGCCATCATCCATTCTGAAAATAAAAGACGCATCGGTTACATAATTGGATTTACCATCCGAAACGTGCGGGCCTACCCATGCTGCATCCGAAGCTTTGAACAAAACTACAGGATCACCTACAGTCGTTTTTAGGTCTTCGGAAAGTTGCTGAGCGACAACCTCCCCATCTGTAACCTGAATCCATTCGTGACAATAAATAAGCCACGGCACATTCTTTTCATCTACATATAAAGAAGCATCCAACGACATCCAATCGGCCGGTGTTGCCGGAGCGTTAACCAATGGTTCAAATTTATTCATTGCATTATCAGATACCAGAATCGAAGACCCTCTCTTAATGGCTTCATTGCTGGAGGTTATAAAAAGATAGTATTTCCCTTTATAGTAATATTCATCAGGAGCCCAAAAGGATTGTTTCCCCCAATAGTCTTCCTTCTTTCTGAATGATTCCCCTTCATCTTTCCACATTTTCAAGTCTTTACTTTTATATACCTGAATCCAATTTCCCTGACTCTTATGCAAATAATACATTTTTGTCTGAGGATCGGCAAGAATGAAGGGGTCACGGGCACTTATATCCGACAATTTAATGTTAAAAACTTCTACTTGTTCTATTGGTGGCTCTTTTTCTATCGTATTTTTTGAGCTACAATTACAGAAGCCCAGAATTAATAGTGTGAAAACTAAACAATTTTTATAAAACTTGTTCATTATATTCGATGATTTTTAGGTTGTTAATATTGAATAGAGAAAACTTATTTTACACAGTACATGACCCAAAATATTTCATATACTTTAGAAGAGCTTGTTATGTTGCCCTTACAGGGCGCAACACCTTGGGGTATCACCACCCGGGGCGTTACCCCGGGCTAGAATATATCAGGCCTTCAGCCTGCTTTCTTCCCGAGTGCCCTGAAGGTGCTACATAATATAGCCCAATGGTAACGTCTTGGGTAAAGGAAGTACACTTCTCTAAAGGCGCGCCCTGTAAGGGTAACATAGAGTTGTACTCTATTTTTTGTCATGTACTGTGCTTATTTTATTACTTTTATTTCTTTAGGTGCATCTATCGTAGATTTGATGCTGCCATCGGCTTCCTTTACATGCTTAATGCTAATCATGCCGTATGGTGTAGGGAAACTACCCTCTACCCATTCCAGGTCGCCTAGGTTAGGAGATATTCTCACTTTTTTGCAACCAGGTTCCAGAGGTTCTACGCCCAATACATATTGGCTAAGCCATGCTGTAGGGCCCGAAGCCCATCCATGACAAAAACTATGTCGGTAACCGGAATAACAATAGCCGCCATAGGAAGCATGAACGTCTGTTTTTCCGGCAGGTACTACTTCATCAATACGAGCCGCATTTTCCATCCATTTTATATCAAAATCTTCCCAGAATGTTGTAGCACCCAAGTCTAACATGGCTCCCCAATATTCGCGAATATTATTCAACGCGCCGGTAAAGTCATTTGCTTTTGCTCTGGCATTAAGCATATAATATCCATAGAATGTAGACATCTTATGCACACCATTTTGTGACAATATTTCCATGTTGGCTTTTTGGGCAGGCACCAACCCTGACAAAGCTAACAATGCAGCTGCTTGTTTCGACTGAGTAAGGTTGGGTGTATGTTTTTTTAGCTTTGTGAGCGAAGATTGACAAAGCCTCTCTGTTTCTCTATCATTCAGTATTTTACATATTTCTTCCCCGGCTTCAAATGCCATAATCATCATAGACTGCAATCCTGCATGTATTGCTTCCGGATCTTCGCTCGAAGGCCAGTCGAGAAAACGCATTCCATCCAGCACCTCTTTTCCGTTTTTATCTATTTTTTCACTCAATAGCTTTAATAACTGTGCCAGATATGTTTTTTGCTCTGAAAGATATTTCACATCTCCGTGATAACGATACCAGTCGCGATGAATTATAATCCACCACATTGAATAAGAACTGATGCCATTCATCCAGTTAGGAAGCGGAGTCAGGTCGCGAGCCAGGTCGAGGCTTTTGGGAACAACATCGTTATATCCGAATACCGAATTTATGGTCATCACTTCGGGATGGAGGTCTCCCACCCATACCAAACGGTCGCGCTTGATTGCATCCCACAGATAATCTTGCATATTCAGATGTACTGTATAGGCGCCGGTGAGCCATATCTGGTTCAGCCGTTCGTCATTACATCTGAAAGAACCCTGATAAGGAATATCCCTGTAAGAGAACGACGCGCTCACCTCCTTTATTTCAATAACCACATCAGAATCGACTGCATCGATGCGGACAAAACGGAATCCCGAGTCGCCAACAGTTAATCTTCCCAACCAGGGCAATGTGACAACGAAATCGCGCATTGCATGGTCGTTGGTAGCACCGCCTTGTTCTCCTATATTGCTCATTGTTTCCGATACAGACTCTCCAAAACGTATACGCACCCTGCCTGCCGGATTTTTGTTATTCATGGAGGTAATGATTTCAAGCCCTCCCTGAATCTCGTGACCAAAATCGAGGATTATACCTCCTTTATTGTTTTCATCGCTTTTTAGTTGCAGGTAGCTTCCTGCATTCAGGTCTGCCTGGCCAATTCCTTGTTTGAGAATGGCTTCGGGATTTATTACATACTTTCCGCTATTGTTGTCAGACGTCCACACCACACGCGTAGGGGTGAGGTATTTGCAGACCAACGATGTAGACCTGGCTCTTACTTCCTTGTCATTCTGGAGCGGCAACGGTAGTTGTTGAGCAATGATATTTCCGCTGAATATAATTGCTATGCTGAATAATAGATTTTTTATTAACTGCATCTTTTTAATTTTTTAGAATATAATTGCCCGATGGAACTTCTAATATTGTATATTCACCAACTGTTCCCAGCAGTTTAGATATGCCGGATTTTTCAATAATTTTAGAACTGTCCTTTTCCGGAAAATAGATCTTTGCACTTGTATTGGCAGGAACAGATACTTCCAATACCACCTTGCCATTCTCACGTTTCCATGAAGATTTTATTCTGCCGGCCGGCGAATCGAATGATGCATTTGCCCAGTTTATCTGCTCTTCTTTGAGTAAAGGTACACGGACGATGAATTTATTAAATCCGGGATTTTCAGAATCTCTCCTTATTCCTGCTACACCATCTATATACCAAGCGCCGGGATATAGATAAGAACTGTGCAAGAGGGAATGCCCCGGTAAGTCTTTCTCCCACATTTCCCATATAGTAGTTGCGTCGTTGGCCTTCATATATCCCCAACCCGGATAATCGGTTTGGGATGTCATGGAATATATCAGGTCATCGCGGCCTTCCTCGCGTAGTAATTTGAATAAAAGAGCTCCGCCGGTTATACCAACATGGATGTGTCCTTTCCGTACTTCGAGTATCTCTTTTTCCAATCGTTTTATTACGTCATCTCTAAGTTCGGCAGGAGGGACGTCTGCCAATAGAGCAGCTGCAAGATTTGCCATCGACCTGTCGGCATAACTGTTATCTCCCCTGTCGAAATAGGCTGCATGAATGATTCGTGACGAAGTGGCAGCTTGTTGTTCCCATTTGTCGGCTTCTTCTTGTTTGCCTAATACACGGGCTATTTTTGCTGCTGTGCGCAGATTGAAAACTCTGTAACAATTGTTGAAGCAAATAGTCTCAGGCTTGTTATTATTCATCCCTTCGGCTGTTGCATTAGGCCAAAGCCAATCGCCCAAGAAATCCCAATTGCCGCCAAATCTTTTCAATAAGCCGCTTTCGGTATGTGTATCCAAAAAGTCGAGCCATTTTTTCATCATCTCGAAGTTACGCTCCAAGATTCGTGTATCCCCTTCGTGCTGGTACATAAACCAAGGTAGGGTAATACATATACCTCCCCACGAAGGACCGCCGCCACCTTCGTTAGTAGGAGCAGTATGGGGCAAAATTCCACCACCTACATATTTTCCATTCATCGATTCCCATCCTTGAGCATCGCGCCAGTCTTCCATCCATTTTGTATAAAAAGAGCCTAGCTGGTAGTTGAACAGTCCTGTTTCGGATGTGGCATGGGCATCACCTCCATATCCGAGACGCTCGCGCTGAGGACAGTCGACGATATAACCTCCTATCGAGAGGTTTTCAAATGTCCATAGTACGCGGTCGTATATCCAGTTTTGCAGAGGATCGGAGCATTTGAAAGAGGTGGCATCTTTATAGTTTGTCCTTACCAGCCAACCTTTGATGTCAGATAATAGTGGTTTTTCTTTCAATCCCCTGATTGTAATCCATCTGCCCGAACTATAGTTGAAACGGTTTCGGAATATCCCATGTCCTTTCTCTCCTAGTATGTAGGCGCTCCGTATGCCGAATGTCATTTCATCCTGTTGGCGTTCAGAGAATATAAAATCAATCCGGTCGTTCCGATTGCCCTTTACCTTGATTTCTGTCCATCCGGCAAAGTTTACTCCCATATCTACCCGATAAGAGCCATCAGGCCGTTCTTCTATAGATATAGGCACTATCTCATCCATTACGGTATTGCTCTCGGTGTTTTGTGCCGATAAAACCAACTTGGGATTGAATATTGTAACATTTTTCCATGTACTATCGTCAAAAGCAGGCAGGTTCCAACCGGGAATTTCTTTATTTGCGTCCCATAATTCTCCGCCCATATTGTGAGGAACCCATGTACCTAAAAGCTTATTGGGACTTGGATGGGTTTTCCATGACTTGTCAGTTTGTATACGGACTACCTTGTCTCCATTCGCGATATTGGCCTGAGCTATTACCATCGGGGTCCTCGGTTTGTCGGACGTGATATAAGTCCTGTGTAAAGACCAACCGCTACCAAGCCATAAGGCGATTACATTTTTGCCCGGTTGTAGTTCATTTGCAATATCATAGGCTATATAACGCGCCCGGCTGGTATGATTGCTTACTGCGGGAGCAAGAACATGGTTCCCTATTTTTTTGCCATTTACATATAACTCGTGATAACCAACCGAAGCCACAAACATGACTGCCCTTGAAGGTTGTTTTTCTATTTCGAATGTTTTACGAAGCCAAGGGTCTGTAATGTTGCAATCTTTCAGAGAGGGATCAAATACTTCATCTGTTCCAATCCAACTGGCTGTCCATTCTGATGGGGAAAATATCCCTGTCGACCAATGTGCTACCTTACTCCATGAAGACACATTGCCTGATTCATCTTTTACCTGTACTTTCCAATAATAAGTTTTATCCGATTCCAGTGGTTTGCCCTGATAGACTATATGCCGGGTCTGATTGGTATCTACCCATCCGGTGTCCCACATATCTCCACTATGGCTGTCTAATCGTTTTTTGTCTTGCGAAACCAAAATACGGTAGGCGGTTTGTCGTTGTCCGTATTTTTCAGGATTCAGGGATTCGAGCAACCAACCGAAGCGGGGCTTGCGGTCGTCCAATCCCAGAGGATTGTCTATATACTCACATTGGAGGTTATAGATGTTTATACTGCTTTTTGCTCCTATCAGGAGGGAGGGAAATAACATTGCGAACGTCAGAATTATAGTCATTCTGGCTATAATAGTTTTCATATCGTCATAAATTTCATTTGTATTTTCAGGAATTGATTTTTCTGGTGTTAATTAAGAAACTGTTGTAGGTTTTTATAACCTTTTGCCTCCTGTATGATATCTGATTTATTGTTTTTTTCTGTACAAAGAAGGGCAATCGCATCAAAATGTATATCCTTTGCAGGTACGTTGTAGGGGCGATTACCCTGATACAAAGGTAATGTCAGTGTTTTATTAAAAACTTTAGACTATGATATTCTTATTGTTATAAATGACAGAATTATCTATTTTAACTTCCATTTAAATCTGTAATTGAATCGCCGGTTGGGCGCAGTATCTCCATTCAGGCACAAAGATATGGGGTCGTTCAAATCGGCAGGATTGTCACTCCATTTGAAATCGAATACTATCTGGTTTTCGGTCAGATTGATTAGTGCACGAGGTATAGACAATTCCATTTTATTATCCAGCATCCGGTACTCTATATCGCGGATATTATACCACTCTTTCGATTCTGCATTATAGCGCATGAGGGTTGTTTTTTTATCATCCACAACGCTTTTGTTAAGGATATAATCATAGCCATACCAGCCTGTTGACGAATCATTGTCTGCATCGATGAGCAAAAGCATCCAATTATTATCGGTATAAGGGCTTATGTTTTTATCTGTTTCTACATAGAAATATATATTTTTTTTGTCAACTGCCACTTTACATGTAATAATATCGTTGCGTCCCGAGTTGTTGGTATAATGTAGTCCTCTATATCCTTTATGATCACGGTGGAAAGTGTCGCCTCTGGTATCGCGGTATTCTGTTTCTATCGTCTCCCAATCTCTGAAGCCGGCATCTATTTTTATTTTCCCGTAACCTTTGTTTTCAGGTATCGGATTAACTCCTTTATACCGGCGTATATTCTGCACCATTTGCATGTAGTAGTTATCGGTATATCCGCCTTTCATGGGTTGAATTGTGCGGTTATATTCCGCATTGTATTGGTCGATAAATGCATAATCACTTTTGCGTCCCATAAAATCGGTTTCGCGGGCAAATTTTCCGGCAGTCCATTCGTTCCAGTCGTTCAGATAGATAAACTGCGGGTTGGCAGCCAGGGCTTCATCCCATCTTTCCTGAAAATAAATTCCATAACCGGTCGGATTCTCAACAGTTTGTCCCAGCCAGGGAACATAAGTAGGACCGGGCATATCATAATCATCCAGCTTGAGGTCTCTATTGTTGCGCGACCACGATTTGCCAACCATCGTACAGGCATGTTGCCCGGCGGTTACGGCAGCTTGCTCTCTTACCCCATTGTGTAGGGATACTAAGTCCTGCGGATTCATTTTGCGTGCCATCGCATCTTGTTCATCGCCTAGTTCGTAGCCGAAGCTCCAGTTGTCTTCTGTTCCTACATAGCGTTGTCCGCCCCATTCGTAACGTCCCCACCACATAGTTCTTTTGGTAAAGAAGTCTTTTACCTCCTGAGTATAATCTTCATAAAATTCGTTACAATAATCGGGATTTTTGTAATGAGGATGTTCCGGATTGGTTTTGGCTTCGGGGTCGTAATTATAATTGCGGCTTGGAGGAGTGGCGCCACCGGCATCAAATTCGGGTCTTCCGTTATATAGCAACAGAGGTTTATTATCCCAATAAAACCACAGGTCTTTGTATTTTTCTGTTTTATATATTTTTTCGTATAAGTCTTGTACGACTTCTATTACCGGCCCATTGTATGCCCAAAAGCAAAATTGGGGTACTTTATTACCCTCTTCTTTCATTTTCAGCATAATGGAGAATAAGACATTCCATTCATCCCAGTATCTGGTCGCATTTGTTACATCCATAATCAGAACATCAATACCTGCATCCGACAGCATTGAGATGTCTTTCCTGATTACATATGCATCCTGACTCAAAAAATATCCCATTTCGGGTTCGCCCCAATGATAAGAAAACTGGGGTGAGTGCCACGCAGGATGACTCCCTTCCAGTCTTGCTTCCGGGCTTTTGTTTAGTATGTTAGTAACATCGGCAACATAGGGAGGAGTGCCGTCGGCCAGATTGTCGGTATGCCATGTAATGTAAAACATACCGGTTATTCTTCTTTGGTCTTTCTTTATAGGGCCAACCTCTTCATAATCGGGCATTTTCCGTCCCAGGGCATCTGTTGCAACCCATGTGTCAGAGTATAAATCCCTGTAATTACCTATTGTGTCGTATACAGCATTTTGTGTATTATTATGCGTTTCAATATAGGCTGCAGGTATTTTGCTGCTTGCTATATAATTGGAAGATAATAGAACAATAGATGATAGTAATATTCTGTATAAACTTTTTTTTTTCATTTCTTATTAATCGTGAAGCCATCCTGACTTTTTCAACACAGAGTAAAAAGAGTAGAAAAGAGTATTATTTTATGTAAATAATGAATATTTATCATAGATAGTGTATTCAATTTCACGTTAAAAAGAAAAAACTCCTTTAACTCTTTTTACTCTGTGGTAAAAAGGTAAAAAGTCGAGACGACTTTAGTCTTTAAACAATACAAGTGTGGGAGATAAAGCTTAAATTAAAATCTTTATATATTACCATTAAACCTATACCTTATTTACCTCCCACCTTGCATTACTTCATGTATTTTATCTAACTATCAATAATCCCATCCCGGATTTTGCCAGTTTTCGCCAGTTTGAGAGCGTATTTTATATAACTCATTCCTGTTTATAGGGAATATCAGGAACTTATCGGTGTTACATTTACGTTCGTCAAAGACAAACCTGTTATAGATGAAGTCTTTTCCATCTTTCTCAATTTTCATTCCTGAAATGTTCTTGTCTGTTTCGTTCAGTATTTTCCACCGGCGTACATCGAATGAACGGTGTCCTTCGAATGCCAATTCTATACGGCGTTCGTTTCTGTATTTCTTCTCAAAGTCGGCGGCAGACATTCCAGCCGGGAAGTCCGGCATCTGTGCTCTGGCTCTGACAGCATTCACTGCATCGCGTGCGCTCATGCTCATTCCCGGGCCAATCTCTACCTTAGCGTCCGGTCCGTGCGATTTGTAGGCGGTTTCAGCAAAATTCAGATAAAGCTCGGCTAACCTAAATACGCGCATAGCTCCGTCTTTGTTGGCTCCCTGTTTTGAATCGAAATGTGCATACTTACGGGTATAGTAACCAGTAGGAGTATGTTGTTTGTTTCCGATTTGTTGTCCATCAGAACCTCCTACATAGGTTTCTACCATATTTCCGACAGTTGGAGTAACTACGTTGATCTGGAAGTTTTTGAGATGTATGACAGCACCGGGTTGGTTACCAATATCGAAACGGATCCTGTGCCATTCAAATCCCCATCCCCAATTATAATAAGCTTCGGTTATATCATATTCGAATGTAGTCCATTCAGTTGCAGCGGCAATGAATACATCTTCACCAGTAGATACTCCACCTTCGGCTAAAGCGCGACCGTAGAAAAACTGAGCATTGTCTATATCTCTGTTCAGTTTGTAATCGAAGGTGATAGTTACCTTTGGAGGATCGTTCGGTACATTCAGGTTGTCCATCAATGGGCCGGAGTATACGTTAGGGTCGCCACCCAATGTAGTTATTATACAATAATCGCCTTTGTCCTGATAATCTATATCCCAAGGGAATACTGCCGGGTCTAATCCTATCATGAAGTGATCGTCTCTGACATTATCATCCGGAGGTGTTAGCAATCTCGGCGCTCCGTTATAATATATCGATGCTTCAAATCTTGGATCGCGTCCGGCATACGGATTTTTCTCATCATAGCCGGAAGCCGGATTTATTACAGGTATCAAGCCGTTGTTGTCGCTGTATCCTGTGATAGGGCTCAAGCCTGTTGCCTGCATTTCGTAGCTGTCTACTATATTCTGGCTTGGACAATAGCCTGCGCTAGTTTGCCCCGATGTGGAAGGTAAACCACATTCGTTCCAAAGAGACATTTGTCCGCCGACTCTGTAAATGGTTTCTTTGTCGGTCGCCCTTCTGTCATCAAGTGTGAGAAAATACAGGGCGTAGGCGTTTTGGGCCTGATCGGATGTAGAGTTAAACAATTCATAACCATGCGAAAGACATTCATACAAGGCTCTTCCTGTAATCTGTGTAGCATATTCTTTCGAGATACTGCCATCATCCCATAAGGGGCTGGTGGCATAGGTTACAGCCTCAGACATTACAGCATGTGCTCCTGCCGGGGTTAAATGTCCTTCCATTCTGTCCTGAAATCCCCAAGGGTAACCTATCGCTGTATCGGGCCCTTCCAATGCTTTTTCACAGTCGGCTATTACTTGCCTAACCACATCGCTGAACGGAGCTTTCTTGTCTGCCGTGAAATCATGATCGGGCTGTATTACATCAAGGAATAGAGGTACACCACCATACCTTTTTGCCAGTTGCCAATAGTAGTAGCCACGCATGGCATAAACTTCCGATTTCCAGCCTTCTTTCTGATCACGCACCAATCCGGCAGTTTCTTTATCAATATATGACAAGAAGATGTTACATCTGCGTATCATCCCGTAAGCACCGGCCCAGGGATCTCCTCCAAATGGATTTATAGGGTGGGTGTCTGTTGTTATCTGGCCTGTATACCACAAGTTAGTATTGTTGTCTTCATGGAACGAGGCATGCTGCCCTTCGTCACTAAAAGCCATACTCCTCAGGTCGGGTCCTATCAGGCCCGAAAGGCAGCTGTTATAGTAATTCTGTATCTTGTCCTGGTTTTTAAATATTTCTTCAAACTCGATACGTCCGTCCATTTCTGCATCGAGTGTATCTGAGCAAGAAGTATATAATACAACTGATGCAAGTATTGTTAGTAAAACTATATGTTTTTTCATATCTATTTTGTTATAAATTCGCAATATCAAAATTGAATACCAAATCCTAGGTTATACACTCTGAAAACCGGCAGGTGGTTATAGTCTCCAGCCTCAGGCCCAAAGTCATATTTATCCAGATGGTCCCATGTGATCAGGTTCTGGGCGCTTAATGAGATCCGGATATTACTTGCCCTTATAGCTTTTGATATTCTGGATGGCAGGCTGTATCCGATTTCAATATTCTTCAGCCTCAAATACGATCTGTCTACCAAGAAGTAATCGTTGACCTGGGTGTTTGCACTTGCACTTTGCAGGGTAAGTGCGGGATGAAGAATTTCTTCACCTGCATCATACCGATCTTTTGTCCATGCTTTAAGGTGGCGCGACGAATAGAGCCCATCGGTGAAGAAACCTTCGTTTATACCCAATGTATTGGAAGAACATGTCTTGTAATTCTCTACACCCTGAAACATTACACTGAAATCGAAGTTTTTGTATTTAGCGCCTAATGACAAAGCAAAATAATAGTTAGGTATAGCACCAGAACCTATTGGAGCCTTATCTTTATCGTCAATTACGCCATCATTATTCAAATCCTTATACTTAATATCACCCAGTCTTGGCTTATTGAAAGAATATGTAATACGCGACTGGTATTCATCCAGTTCTTCCTGGCTATTGAACAAGCCATTGCCGTTCGAAAAATCGGTAAGATATCCCCATGTTTGACCAACGGCATAGCCGACTGTACGATTTGGGTAAACATAGTCATCACCTCTGATTTCTTCTACTACTCTTGTATATTCATTCTTATTATACGAAAGGAATCCTCCGATATTGAAAGACAGGTCTTTATTCACATTTTTGATGTAAGAGGCTTCCAGTTCATATCCTTTGTTCTTTTTAGCGCCAGCATTAAGGCTAGGGAATACACCGGTATTGCCATGATAAGACGGGATATTGGAAGACACGTTTATATACATATTATCCATTTTGTGCCTGTATAAATCGAAAGATATATGCAGTCCGTCAAATAGTCCGAGTTCGATTCCATAGTTTTGCTTTTTCACCATTTCGGGGCTATAGTTAAGGTTGGCTATGAAACCCTCATCTACACCTTGTACGTTATTTATATAAGGATAGCGAGGAGCTCCGGTGTCATCATTTGCATTCTTTCCGTAAGAAGCCTTAAACTTCAATAACGATAACCATTTTACATTTTTCAGGAATGACTCGTTGGAGGCAATCCATGCTCCGGCAATAGCAGGGGTGGTATGGAAACGGTTTCCTTTGGCAAAGTTATCCGAACCCGAATATCCTGTACCAACAGAAAGTATATACCTGTTGTCGTAATTGTAAGAAGCCTGTATACCCGAATAGATATATTTAAGAGGAAGGTTCTCCCATCTTACTATCTCCTGATACATGGCATAGGCATAAGCGCTGACATTGTGTTTGCCAAAGCTGGCAGCATAATCCAATGCTCCCTTATAGTTGAGATTATAATAATTATACTCACTTTTGCTATATGAGAGGAATGTGTCTTCATTTGTTCCTTTTTTCTCAAATTTCAGTTCATCCCAATCAGATGGGGTATCAGTAACCCTGATCCAGCGTTCGTAATCCTGTGTTGTAAAAAGGCTTTTCCTGTTGTTATTCATAAACCCTACAGTTCCTGTGGCTTTAAGGCCGGGAGTAAGGAAAGACATATCCAGTTCGAGCCCAAAATTAGAGTATATCGAAGTAGTTGTATGCTGGGTATAGCCCTGGCGGTTAATCCTACCATAAACGTTATTGTCTATATTAGGAGTTACCAATATTTTCCCGCCTTCTTGTATTATTTCTCCGGTAACGGGGTCTATTATCTCCGGTGTAACATTTCCGTACAGAGTAGGTGGTAAGTCGAACATGCCTTGATATACATTTGTCATGTTTGCTTCGGTCGTTTTTTCCCTTTTCAGGTTTCCTGCAATATTAAGAAATGCTCTGAAATGTTTACCCAGATTGGCGTCGAGATTTGTTCGCATGTTGCCCCAGAAATAGTTTGGCGTAGGGTTGAATTTCTCTTTTTCCGAAATTTTGAAATTCGTATTCTGATTCATCATATTGACGTTAGAAAAGAACCTTACCTTATCGGAACCTCCGCTGAGGTTGAGTCCAACACGTTGCATGTATGAAAAATCTTTCATGAATTCCTTGTACCAATCCTGGCTTGGATAGTGTTCGCGATCGGCTCCAGAGGTAAATTTTCCTACCTGGTCTTCGGTAAACATCTGGTACATACCTCCCTCTGGATTATCGTTGTAGGCTGCCTGATTTCTCATGCGTACATAATCGGCAGAATTGGCCCGGTATGGTTTAGATGTCACATTTTGCATACTGCCATCTATACGGACACCTATTTTAAGTTCTCCGGGTTTTCCTCTCTTTGTTGTTACAACAAGAGCACCACTTGCGCCTTTTATTCCATATAAAGCTAGTAGGGAAGCATCTTTCAGTATTGTAACCGATTCTATTTCAGCAGGAGTGATGTGGTCTAAACTAGCCTGAGCATCGGTTGGGATAAGAAATCCATCGACAATGATAAGTGGCGTTTGTGCGCCATTTACATTGGCTCCCCTGATCCATAAGCTATTGTCGATACGCGCCCATTCCGAAGAATTCTCGCGGGTGGTAAGACCAGACAACCGGCCTGCCAAAGTCGAACTAAGAGTAGCTACAGGGGATTTCTGTAGCTCATTGCCACTTACTGTAGAAGCAGAACCTGCTAATGTCCCCTTCGACACGGAAGAAAAACCATCAGAGATCATTATATCTTCATTGAGTAGATCCCGCTTCATGACTATCTCCACTTTATCATTATCCTGAGCCTGAACTTTGTGTGTAAGGTAACCGATGCCAGATAATGTTATATACTTGCTCTTATCGGTCACATAGATAGAAAAAGAGCCTTCACTATCCGATGTTACCATGTTTTTCCCGAACTCAGATTGTATTACAACCCCGGCAAAGGGCTTTCCATACTCATCCTTTACCACTCCCTGTATTTCAGCATTCCGGAGGTTATCTTGCGCAAAGATAGTACTCGAGAAAAGGAATATTAAAAATGCTATCTGAATAAATTTTTTATATATCATAATTATATTTTTTTCGAATAGAAAATATTGTTACCAACCTGGATTCTGCCAGTTTACCCCTGTCAGATTATACATTTTGGAGGCCTCGCTCTTAGGAATAGGGGCCTTTAAATATTTATTGGTATAGCACAAGCGCTCTTGCGGACGTATAGATCTCCTCTTGTAAGAGAAATGAGAAAAACTGCCATCAGGATTATCGACTCTTGTTATCTCCATTGCTGTAAGCCATTTGTCTGTATCCTTTAGGTCTCCATCAGGTTTCTGCCAGCGGCGTACGTCAAAGAAGCGATGAGGCTCTAAAGCCAGTTCGACTCTTCTTTCGTGCCTGATGCGCAGAATCAATTGCTCTTTGTTGCCTTTTACATCGGCAGGCAGAGCCGGCATGGAAACACGTGCACGTACTTCATTTACCAGTGCGTAGGCTTCGTCAAGATGTCCTGATTCGGCCGCTGTTTCGGCGCAATTCAATATGATTTCGGCCAGCCTGAATAATTTTTCTACAGGTCCTACTACGCCCTGTCCCCAGCCTGAATTAGGATGTGTATATTTGCGACAATAGTAACCTGTACGCGTTTTGGTACGCGATTCGGTATCAATACCTGTTATAGGTTCGCCCAACCATGTAGAAATAATACGGGTGCGGTATACCGGGCCGTTTCCGTTAGGACTATAGTCAAAGTTATCTTTGCATTCCGGTGTTTCAGAAAATTCCCATTTACATGTCCTTTTCGATCCGTTGAAGTAGATAGAAGAGTAGAAACGTGGATCTCTGTTTTTGTACGGATTTTTAGGATCGTACAATGTATTGTCCTTGTTGTAGTTTGGATCAAGATGCTTTTCATCCAAATATGGTTTTTTCAGGTCTAGGACAGTTTTCCCGTTTGTGGTTTCATAAGCGTCTACAAGTTCCTGTGTTGGCACTGAACCCGATTTACCTCCTGTTTGTGCTCCGATACATCCAAAGTGAAACTCGTAATCTTCGGAGTTCCAGTGCGATTCTGTCCAGCTGGAATAGATAGTTTCTGTATCTATCGGATTGGCCGAATAATCGTAGTTCTGTGTAAAATATTCGTACATGAGACTTGAAGCTTTGGTAGGCACATGTGTTTCATTTTCAGGATTATCCTGATCGTTTGAGAAAATGTCAGGGAAGTGAACCTTATTATACAATTGATAACCATTAGTCCTTAGATTTTGAAGAGCAGTTTTGTTTACTTGATAAGCTTCTTCCCACAGGTCGGCTCCATCGTTGTACAAAGGGCTTGCTGCATAAAGCATCATGCGGGATTTTATAGCCTCGGCAAGTGCTTTTGTTGCTCTTGCTTTCTCTGTACCTGTTGTTATGCGCCAAGGTAGTTCGGCTGTGTTGAGCGCAACATCACAGTCTTCGATAATAAACCTTACTACTTCTATAAAAGATGGCTTTTCTATTTTGGTATAATCATCTTCAAGACTGTAGGGCTCCCGTATAATGGGTACTCCAGTCCCAAACCATCTCAATAATTCGGAATAGTAATATGCTCTAAGTAAATGTGCTTCGGCTTTCCATCTGTTTCTTTCCGCTTCTGTTTTTACATTGGCTCCACCTATTCTTTGGATAAAAACGGAACAATCGTAAATAGCGGCAAAATGACGTTCATATTTATGATTGTCTTTGAAGTCAAATTCGTGGCTTGTCATCGGATACTGATCGGCAGAAGCCACACCGTTCATCATGCGGGCCGATACTCCGTATGGATAAATAATCTCATCGTTGTCCCATGCATCATCACAGGTAGATACCGGCCCCCTGGATAACCATGACCAACTTTTTCCATATAACGGGAGTTTGGCATAGCATGTATTGAGGTAAGCCCCGGTCTTGAAATGGTCTGCAAATACTTCATCCAAACTGGTTTTTCCGTCAGGTGCCTGATCTAAAACATCGTTGCACGAAGTAAAGGCTAATAAACACAAAAATGATATAATGATTAGAATATTATTTATTGTTTTCATAATTCATTGATTAAAAGGTTACATTAAGACCAAATCCCATAAGTTTAGTAATAGGATATCTTCTCGGATCGGTTTTTTCCGGGTCCTGATGCTTTATTGTTAACTTATCCCATAAAAATAAATTCTGTCCTGTCACGTATAGTCTCAATTCACTCACACCTATTACTTTCAGTGTGTTTTTTGGGATAGTATATCCAAATTCGAGGTTTTTTAAACGGATAAAAGACCTATCTTGTAAAAAGAAATCATTAGGTACATGATTTGAACCATTCGATTTGCTCAGTGTAGGATATGTAATTTTTGCACCGCTTGCGTAACGTTCTGGAGTCCACGCATTTTTATGGTACTCGTAATAGGTTCCAGTACCTTCGGTCTCATAGATACCCAACCCATTCCAGATAGTTGAATATTTACCGACTCCTGAAAAGAATACAGAGAGATCGAAACCTTTGAAGGTTACATTTACATCCAGTCCATAAGTTAACCCCGGGATACCAGAGTTTCCGATGGGTGCATAATCTTTACTATTTATCAGATTATCTCCATTCAGATCCTGATATTTCAAATCTCCGGGACGCGGATTACCTATTTCGTAAGTGAGGCCGCTTGCATCTATTTCTTCTTGTGAAGTCCAATAGCCTTTGCCGGGAGAACTCTTATCAACTTTGAGTCCCCAGTTTTGATCTATTGCATAGCCTGTAGTACGGTATTGGTATGCGTATGAATCATCGGCAGGCACTTCATCAAAGGCTGTAATTTTGTTTTTATTTGTTGCTATATTTCCTTTTACCCTTAGATGCCAGTCATTGCTTAATTGTTTACTGTAGGCAAGTTCAAATTCTATTCCCTTATTTTCGGCTTTCCCCAGGTTGGCTTTTGGTAGAGCGCCCTGTGAAACTCCCTGGAACATTGGTACGGAATTTCTGGTAATCAATATTTTACTCCGGTTTTCCCTGAAATAATCAAATGCTCCTGTGAGGTTATTGGTTATCTGGAAATCGACACCAAAATTGTATTTATCGGCAACTTCCCATTGCAGGCTATGATTTCCCAGAAGAATGGTTGATACTTGCTGTCCCAGACCAACTCCTCCTACTGTTGTTCCCTGTCCTACAAGTTTTATATCATCCTGATATAAAAAACGGGAACCTCCGAGTTTATCGTTTCCTACTTTTCCATACGAAGCTCTCAGTTTGAGATAGGTAAGGTATTTGTTTTCTGCCAGGAATTTTTCGTTAGAGACTACCCATCCTACAGAGAAGGCCGGAAATGTACCATAACGATTGGCCGGCGCAAATTGTTCCGATCCATTGTAACCTATGTTAAACTCGGCAAAATAACGGCTTTTGTAGTTGTAGGTAGCACGTCCTGCCAGCCCAAGCATATTGTAAGGTATTTCGGCTCCTGAGCTTTCCCAATGATCGCGTTGCACAACAAACATACCTCCCACACTGTGGTCGCCAAACTTTCTGCTATAGTTTATCGAAGCCTGTGCATTTATCTGATACCGGCTCGAAGACCATCTGGATAAGGACATTGGATTTTCTGATCCTGCAATTCTGGAATATATTACTTTATCACTGCTGTAATCCGGATCGGCAAAATACTGGATTTCATCCCGTTGCCCTAACAACGAACTTGTAGGATATGAATCGTAGGCTATCATTCCCTTCAGAGATAGGCCTTTGGTCACAAATTCGCTCAAGTCCATTTCCATTTCTATAGACGTATTCAGGTTGGTACGTGTGTCTACATAATACCCGTTCCTGTTGATAAGACCATATACGGATCTGTCGCCACCCACTCTTGGACCAGTGTTAATAACTGCGTTGGCTGGAGTAGTTTCGTCTATTCCGGCAATTGTTGTCGGACCTATAATTGTTGGATTAAGGCGGTATACCTCCTGGATAATTCCCCTGAAAAACTCTTCGTAAGTACTGAAAGGCCTGTAGTTAGGAGAGTTTTGTTTCTCGATATATGTTCCAATGTTCAGCTTTGCTTTCAGCCAGCTTGTCATATTGTAATCCATATTGGCTCTGAAGCTCCACCTGTCTAGTTTGAGTGAAGGATCGTATCCCAGTTTCGATTTTGGTTCTGTTTTGAGATGTCCTCCCTGATGCAGATAGCCTACATTCATGAAGTAAAGGACTTTTTCGGTTCCTCCTTGTATATTAGCATTTATACGGGTTTCGGGAGCATAGTCTTTGAAGAAATCATCGTAATAATAATGATCGGGGTATAAATGTTTCCGGTTTGCTGCATTTTGTGCATAGTCAGGATCGTTTGGATTTAATCCTAATAACGGATTTTCAAATTTGGCTCTTACTTCAGGCGAAAATGCCATCTCGGGTTCATTGCTATATTTATATGCTTCATTTCTTAAATCAATAAATTCAAGAGCCGATAATCTAGGTGGCTTGCGTGTTAATGATGTGAATACCTGAGAGGCCGAAACTGATAACTGGGCTTTTCCGGCAACACCGCGTTTTGTGGTTACTATAATAACCCCATTAGCTCCCCGCACACCAAATACGGCTGTAGCAGAAGCATCTTTGAGTACACTTACACTTTCTACCTCGGTAACATCGAGTGTACGCAGGTCGCGAGGTACACCGTCAACCAGTATCAATGGAGACTTTCCGTTTGTGGTAGCGGCTCCGCGAAGGTATATTTCAGCATCATCTAATCCGGGCGCTCCCCCTCCCGATTGGGTCGAACTAAGTCCTGTAATACGTCCTTGCAGGGCGTTACCAAAACTGGTAGACGAGCTTTTACGTATGTCGTCTGAGGTGACAGACGATACTGCTCCTGTGATGGATACTTTGGTTTGTGTACCATAGCCGACAGTTACTACAACATCTTTTAGGGTAGAAATGTCTTCTTCCATCTTAAGGTTTATTTCGGTTTTTCCTTTGATGCTGATTTTTTGTGTTTTAAAACCGATATATGAAAATATGAGTTCTGCTTCGGCATTGCTCACTTCAATGACGTATTTACCGTTTTCGTCGGTAAATGTCCCTGTTTGTGTATTGTTTTCCCTTACTGTTACTCCTACCAGAGGTTCATTCAGGTCGGTGGTTACTAGTCCTGTAACTACTATTTTTCTTTGTTGTTCAGGTTCGGGATTGGGGATAACATTATTAACTGGATTTTCTCTTTTCTTTCTGTATACTGAGATCTGTCTTCCTGTTACAACATAGGACAATGATCTTTCTTTCATCACGGCATCCAAAACTTCAAAAATGTTACCATTTTCGATATAAACGGAAACTTTTTTAGACAATTCTGCGTTTGCATTATCATTTACGAGAAAAACATATTCACTTTCATTTTCTATTTCTGTAAAAAGCTGGGCAAGCGTCACATTTTTTAAATTGAAAGAAAAATTCGTTTGTTGTGAATATGTATTATTTGCAAGTAATGAAAATACACAGGCAAAAGATAAAAACAATGTGATTTTCATAATTTTAATAATTGGATTGCGATTTAAATCAGCAATCCGATCTAAGATATTACTTTGTTTCATAAATTTGTAAAGAATTTGGTTTACAATTTTTTTGAATTTGTAAATTAGACTTATAATCGGGCAGTACTGGTACTACTGCTCGATTAGTTTTTTCATAGTTGTTAGTTCTAATAATTAGTGTTTTACCATAGGCATTCTATTTAGCGTTTTTAATATAAATTATATCTCCTTCTCTACTGTATGATATTGGTGCCAAGACAGAAAGAGCAATCATGACACTATCTATATTCTCGGCCAAGACAAGTTTACCCGAGCATGTTGTCTCCGACAGGGTTGAAGACTTGAGATTTTTAAAGTTAACATTATAGTGTCGTCCTACTTTATTCAGGATGTCAGCCAGTGAAGCTTTCTTAAAATTCAATATTCCTGTTTTCCAGCTTATATATTCTGAGGTGTCTACAATATCTTTGCTGATTGCTCCGCCATCAAAGGTCAGCCGGTCGTTGGGTTTCATTTCCATTGGCTTGTTTCCGGGAGCGTGTATTTTTACCTGTCCTTCGACAAGGACTACAGATTTTACTTGTGCGTCGTCATAAGCAGACACGTTAAATTTGGTACCCGTTACCTGAATATCAAATTGTGAAGTATGTATGTAGAATGGCTTTTTATCATTTTTTGCAACATCAATAAATATTTCGCCACGGATATTTATATCTCTTGTTTGCCCATCAAATACAGATGGAAATTCTATTTGCGTACCGGAATTCAACCATACTTTTGTTCCGTCGGCCAAGATCAGAGATGAGCGTTTCCCTAATGGGACTATAAGTTTATTCATTGTTTTGGAGGACAGGTTCAGGTTTTCTATGTTTTCTCCTTCTTTGGTTACGATGGCAGCATCACCGTTTTCCGTAAGTTGTATTTCTACATCCTGAGGCAAGATCATGGGTTTACCTGTACTGATAAATTGAATATCCATCGCATCTTGTGTTTCTCCTATTATTTGCACAACATTGTTTTCAGGGACAACGCGATTGTGCGTAATCAGCAGGGTGGATACGACAAGCACTGCTATACATGCTACAGAAGCGGCGTAATATTGTAGCCTTTTTATCCTTCTTTTTCGGTATAAGGTATCTTTCCTGATACTGTCTAATAGAGCCTCCTGTTGAGTTTCTGATGGTAAATAATTATTGATCCGGACATTTTTGAAAACTTCCACAGCTTTGTCTAAGGCTTCCTTATGTTGGGGGAACTCAATCTGATAATCAATCCAGTATTGATTTAGTTCTTCCGTTTGCAATATTTGCCATTTTACAAACTTATCATTATTCAGAAAGTCCCTATAGGTATACATAATTTTATCCGTCATCTATATTTTTAGTGCTATTAATGTAATAATATCTATATGACGAATGAAAAGAAAAAGTGTCTACACTTTTTTTAAAATTATTTGAAAAAAAAATTAAAAATTTCTGAATAAATAGAAAAACAAAAGGATAAGGAATATGTTTTTTTCTTCAGAAGTAAATGCTCTCATTTTTTCAATTCCTCTAAATACGAGCATCCGGGCTGATTTGGGGGTCATTCTCAGAAGTAATCCTATTTCGTTATAATTCATTTCTTGGATATACCGTAGATAAATGGCTTCTTTCTGGCGGTCGGTTAAGCAGTTCATCAACGATTCTACTTTTTTTATCATTATAGTTCTGTCCTCTTCTTCTATCATGGTGTCTATCACAGATATATCTGTTTTGAAAGGCAAATCCAAGGTTATATTTTCTTTATACTTGTCTTTTCTGTATATGTCAAACAATCTGTTTTTTAGACTTTGGAAGAGATAATGCTTTACATTTTCTATTTTAATAATGTCTTCATTTTTCAAATGGTATAATTTGCAAAACACATCATGTATTGCATCCATACATGTTTCTCCGGAAAAGCCTAAACTCATTCCATATCCATATAAACTATTGACATAGTTTTGGTACAGGATACCGGAATCGGCATCATTTCCATCTATAAATCTTTTTATTAAAGATATATCAGACATATATGTAATGGCAAATAATTTTTTTATTGATATAGGACAAAATACTATCAGCAATATATTATAGCATCGAAAGATAGTAAATTTTTTAATAATCTTTATTGTTGAAGGATATAAAACTCAGATATAGCTTATTTTCTCAATAAGTAGACTAAACATTGAATTGTCTATTGAATCTATTACCTGAAACATTTAGTAATTGTTTAAATTTTATTCGTTCAAATTTTTAGAGATGTTTTAGAGATGCTTTTTTCTTCCTCGAAACGATAATAGCGGGCTATTTGAATTGAGAGAAAGGAAAAAACAGCCGAAAACAGACTAAAAATGAACGAAGAAAAAGGTATAATAAAATATTCGTATAAAATTTAAACAGTTACTTAAAGTAATAGTTCTAAATAGCGAGATGAATTACTAACAATAGGCTGAAAACATGAAATTTAATACACTACACTGGCATTATTTTCATGCGTTTGCCCTACGTTATATACCCTAAAATTTGTTACTTTTTAAACCTGCCTGTTACTTTTTTTGTTCAGGTATTGCGAAGAACAGATGATGCAGCCCCGGCGACCAAGAGTTAACAACATGTAAACTTATTACCAAAAGTGATAAAAAGTCAAAGGTGCATTCTAAGTTATGACTAAAAACAGATAACTTTGCATCGAAAAATTTATATCTTTAGAACCTTTCTTAACAGATAGTTACTCAAAACAAAATATGGAAGTAAAAATATTTGAATTTAACCCGATTAGTGAGAATACATACATCGCTTATGACGAAACCAAAGAGTGTGTAATTATTGACCCCGGATGTTTCTTTCCGGATGAGAAAATGCTACTCTTAAACTTCATCCTAGACAATGACCTGATCGTAAAGCACCTGCTGAACACCCACTTGCATTTCGACCATGTATTTGGGAACAACTTCATCCACGAACAGTTCCATCTGGATACGGAAGCCAATAAAGGAGACGAGTTCCTCCTCGAACAGCTCCCCGCCCAGCTGCAAATGTTCGGATTCGTAAACGAAGACAACAGGATTCCCAAAATAGGTAAGTACCTGAACGAAAACGATGTTGTAACCTTTGGCAACCAAAGGCTCATCGTGATGCAGGTACCCGGACACTCACCGGGCAGCATCGTATTCTACAATCAGGATGCAGGCTGTGTATTTGTAGGAGACGTATTGTTCAGAGGCAGCGTAGGACGCACCGATCTAGCCGGAGGAAACCATCAGCAGCTAATAGACGGCATCAAGGAAAAACTGATGAAACTGCCGCCCGACACAGTCGTATATTCAGGTCACGGGCCACTGACAACAATAAGAGAAGAGGGCAGAAACAATTTTTATTTACAATAAAACAAGATAAAATCCATGGAAACCCAAAAATTTCAACATCGCCACATTGGCATCAATGCAGAAGACGAAAAACGAATGCTGTCAAAAATCGGTGTAAAATCATTGGATGAACTAATCGACCAGACTATCCCTTCCAATATCAGGCTACAGGGAGGGCTCAACCTGCCTGCCGCACTCAGCGAGCACGAATATGCGGAAGAAATGGCGCTGATAGCCTCCAAAAACCGTATTTGCGCTTCATACATCGGCATGGGATGGTACGATACTATATGCCCGGCACCTATCTACCGCAATGTATTCGAAAATCCGGTATGGTACACGTCCTATACGCCATATCAGGCAGAGATTTCGCAGGGACGCCTCGAAGCATTGATGAACTTCCAGACAATGGTAAGCGAACTCACAGGGCTTCCGTTGTCTAACTGCTCGCTCCTCGATGAAGCCACTGCCGGAGCAGAATCGGCGACTATGATGTTTGCCCTTCGCAGCCGCGACCAGATAAAGAACAACACCGATAAGCTGTTTGTAGATAAAAACATATTCCCGCAAACCCTTGCCGTAATCAATACACGCATGGAACCGCAAGGCATAAAAGTAGTAACGGGAGATTACAATACAATAGACCTTACCGACGGATTTTTCGGGGCAATTATCCAGTATCCCAACTCGAACGGTAACATTGTAGACTATAAAGAATTTACAGAAAAAGCCCATAGCGCAGGTTGCAAGGTGGCGGTTGCTACCGACCTGATAGCACTCACGCTGCTTGTTCCTCCGGGAGAATGGGGAGCCGACATCGCGTTCGGCAGCAGCCAGCGTTTTGGTATTCCTATGTTCTATGGCGGGCCTTCTGCCGGATTCTTCGCTACGAAGGACGACTATAAGCGCAACGTCCCGGGACGCATCATCGGGGTATCCAAAGACGCCTATGGCAAGCCTGCCTACCGCATGGCACTGCAAACGCGAGAACAACATATCAAACGTGAGAAAGCTACATCCAACATCTGTACGGCACAAGCCCTGCTGGCTACAATGGCGGGATTCTATGCGGTATATCACGGGCCGAAAGGCTTGAAGAATATCGCCAGCCAGATACATTCCGCTACGGCGCTGATTGCTGACGAACTGAAAGAACTGGGATACATAATACAGAACGAACAATACTTCGATACGCTCAAGATAGGCTTACCTAGCGGCGTTTCGCAATATACCGTCCGCGAATACGCTGAAATGCGCGACATCAACCTGCGCTACTACGAAGCCGGGGAAGTGGGCATCAGCATAGACGAAACCATTACAGAATACAAGGCGCATGAATTGCTGGCCGTATTTTCCCTTGCCGCAGGACGTATGGAAGTATTTATGATAGACGACCTGCCTGAGAAAATAATAATCAAAGACGAGTTTCTGCGCAAGAGCGAATACCTTCAGCACGAAGTGTTCAATATCTACCATACCGAAACGGAGTTGATGCGCTACATCAAACGTCTCGACAGGAAAGATATATCGCTGGCTCATTCCATGATTTCGCTAGGTTCGTGCACCATGAAGCTGAATGCGGCTTCCGAGATGCTTCCGCTTTCATTAGGCGGCTTCCAGAACATACACCCGCTGGCTCCTAAATCGCAGACACAGGGATATACCGAACTGATAGAAGAATTGGGCGAATACCTGAAAGAAATTACAGGTTTTGCAGGTGTCAGTTTCCAGCCAAATTCGGGTGCTGCGGGCGAATATGCCGGGCTGATGACTATCCGCAAGTATCAGGAAAGCATCGGGCAGGGACACCGCAACATTATCCTTATCCCCGCATCCGCTCACGGTACTAACCCTGCTTCGGCTATACAGGCAGGCTATGAAACCGTGACGATAGATTGCGACAGCCACGGCAATGTGGTCGTAGAAGACTTGCAGGCAAAGGCAGACCAGCACAGGGACAACCTTGCCGGCTGCATGATAACATATCCTTCTACACATGGTATATTCGAGAAGGAAATAAAGGAAATGTGCAAGATAGTACACGAAAAAGGCGGACAGGTATATATGGACGGCGCGAATATGAACGCGCAGGTAGGACTGACCAATCCGGGCTTTATAGGAGCAGACGTTTGCCACCTCAACCTGCATAAGACATTCGCCATACCTCACGGAGGAGGCGGACCGGGCGAAGGGCCAATCTGCGTAGCAGAACACCTGATACCGTTCCTGCCGCATCATCCCGAAGTGGATGGCAGCACAGTGAATACAGTAGCGTCCGCGCCTTATGGCAGCGCCGGTATACTGCCTATCACTTATGGCTATATCCGTATGATGGGCGGCGACGGCTTAACGCAGGCGACCAAAATAGCCATTCTGAACGCTAACTATCTGGCCGAGCTACTAAAGGATACTTACGGTATCGTTTACAGAGGTACATCGGGCAGAGTTGGTCACGAGCTGATACTGGAATGCCGCAATGTAAAAGAAACATCCGGTATCACAGAAAGTGACATTGCAAAACGCCTGATGGACTACGGTTATCACGCTCCTACTCTTTCGTTCCCGGTACACGGCACGCTGATGATAGAGCCTACCGAAAGTGAAAGCCTTGCCGAGCTGAACCGCTTTGTAGGCACGATGAACCAGATTTGGGAAGAGATAAAGGAAGTAGAGAACGGAACATATACGAAAGAAGACAATGTTCTTGTCAACGCTCCTCATCCCGAATACGAGGTGTGCGCAGATGAATGGAAGCACGCATATCCGCGCTCCAAGGCAGCTTATCCGCTGGAATTCGTAAAACAAAACAAATTCTGGATCAATGTAGCCCGCGTAGATAATGCCTTCGGCGACCGCAACCTGATCACATGCCTGTGCGATATGGGATAAATTATAATTTCAAGATTGACTAAATAATTCTCTTAATTTTGAAATCTGAAATCTTGAAATATCTCTAAAAAGTATCATTTTTTTAAACATTATATAAAGTAGTCTGTTTATAATTAAACACTAAACTTAGAGCTATTATGAATGCTAAAATTTTTGTATTATCATTTATTTTGATGTTAAGCGCAGGATTTACCCTAAACGCCCAAAATAAAAAAGACTTAAAGAATGACAAGGAAACAGTTGTTTTCGACGTATCGATGACGTGCGAAAATTGTCAAAAGCGAATCGAAAAGAATATTGCCTTTGAAAAAGGAGTAACCGACATGAAAGTTGATTTAGCGAACAAGACTGTACTGGTCGAATTTAAGAAAAGTCAGACAACAATTGAAAAGCTTCAGGAAGCCATTAAGAAATTAGGTTACGAAGTAACAATAAAAACAGACAAAAAAGAATAAGTAAAAAAATGAAAAAGTTATTTATCATTGCAGCAGCTATAGGTGTTTTGTATAGCTGTGGCGGCAATACTCAAAAGCCTCAGGAGCCTGCACCTTCTGAACCGGCACAAGTGGTCGACGAACACAATGCAAAGAACTCACTGGACTATAAAGGTGCTTACTCAGGCAAGGTGCCTACAGCCAGCGGGGAAGGTATGATTGTGAATATCGAACTGGGAGACAGCACTTTTGTCAGAAAGATTGAATATGTAGGCAAAAAAGGTACTTTTGAAGATAAAGGACAATATACATGGAACAGCGAGGGCAACACGGTTACGCTTGAAGGCGTAAAAGATTCGCCGAACAAATATTTTGTAGGCGAAAACACACTGACCCAGCTCGATATGGATGGCAACAAGATCACCGGAGATATGGCCGACATGTATATTCTGAAAAAACAATAATACAGCAAATTACATCATTGAAAAAGCCTCTTATGTAAATAAGGGGCTTCTTTTCGTCCAACAGAACGAATATGAAAACAAAATGTACAAATTTTAAAGTAAAATATTTTCATATTAACACAGAAACAATACCTTTGCAGTTCATTTAATATTAAAATAGGCAGAATTGCAAAAATGAGCTATTTAATAAAACCAAAAGAATACCATGCACTGCTAGACCTTCAGCAAACTGAAATGGGTATTAAGCAGATAAAAGATTTCTTCCAGCAAAATCTATCTTCCGAACTTCGACTGCGCAGAGTTACCGCCCCGTTATTCGTACTCAAGGGAATGGGTATAAACGATGACCTCAACGGAGTAGAGCGTGCCGTCAACTTCCCCATCAAAGATATGGACGACGAGCGTGCCGAAATAGTGCACTCCTTAGCCAAGTGGAAACGCCTGACCCTTGCAGACTACCATATCAACGAGGGATTCGGCATATATACCGACATGAACGCAATCAGAGCCGATGAGGAACTCGGAAACCTGCATTCGCTGTATGTAGATCAATGGGACTGGGAAATGGTAATGTCTCCCCAGAACCGGAACCTTGACTTCCTCAAACAGGTAGTAAGAAGGATATATGCGGCGTTGGTCAGAACAGAATACCTTGTGTACGAGATATTCCCCGAAATAGCTCCGATCCTGCCTTGCGAGATAAAGTTTATACACGCGGAGGAACTACTCCTGATGTATCCTGAACTGACAGAGAAAGAAAGGGAAAATAAGATAGCCAAAGAATATGGCGCCGTATTCATCTTAGGCATCGGAGGTGTGCTGAGCAATGGCAAGCCCCACGACGGACGCGCCCCTGACTATGACGACTGGACTACTAAATCGGAAAATGGATACAAAGGGCTTAACGGCGATCTCATCGTTTGGAATCCGGTTTTAGAACAAGGAATGGAACTATCGTCGATGGGTATCCGCGTCAACAGGGAGGTTCTGTTGGAGCAGCTGAAACAATCGGGTCAGGAAGACAGGAAAGAACTATACTTCCACAAACGCCTGCTGAACGGGGAACTCCCTCAGTCGATAGGTGGTGGTATAGGGCAGTCGCGCCTGTGTATGTTCTATCTCCGCAAAGGGCACATAGGTGAGATACAAGCCGGAATATGGCCTCAGAGAATGCGCGTGGAGGCAGAAAAGCTGGGGATGCCGCTGATTTAGAATTAATTGTTAATTTAAATTAGAAAAGAGAAGTATGTGAGAAGAAAACCGGAAAGGTAAGTCTTTTAATGAATAATTTTACTTAACTTTATAAACCGAAGGATGTTTTTTAACAGGAAACATCCTTTTGATTTTTATTACTATTTTACATTAGATTTATGGAGAACAGAGTAACTATTCATTGCACAAACACAGGCACATATCAGGATTTTCCGGCTGGAAGCAGCCTTATCGAAATCCTTGATAAATTTAATATCCAATCCAAATCAACTATAGTAAACGCCAGAGTTAACAACAAGACGGAACCGCTCGACTACCGTGTCTATCATAACAAGACCGTGAAATTTGTAGACCTCACCGAGCCTTCAGGTATGCGCACCTACGTGCGTTCCCTCTGTTTCTTGCTGGCTAAGGCTGTCGCCGAAATATTCCCCGAGGCGCAGCTGTATATAGAACATCCCATTTCGCTGGGCTATTTCTGCAAAATAAGCGACCGCGCCACTATCAACGAGAAAGCGGTGGAAGCCATCAAAGCCAAGATGCAGCAGTATATAGATGCCGATATGCGGTTTGAAGGCGTGGAAGAAGAAACCGAAAAAGTGGTAAGGATGTTCAGGAACAGGGGCTTTGAAGACAAAGCTTTATTGCTGGAAAGCACCGGAGACCTGTATTCGAAATACTACAAGTTAAACGGTTCGGTCGATTATTTCTATGGCTGCCTTGTTCCGTCAACAAAATACATCCATCTATTCGGTCTCGAATTATATAACGACGGGCTTCTGCTGCGTATACCTAACCGTAGCAACCCTGTAGAGCTTGAACCAGTTATTCCCCAGGATAAAATGTATAATATATACAAAGAACACTTAAAGTTCCTGAACATAATCGGACTCGACAATGTGGGAGATATGAACAAGGCAAGCAAGGAAGGCGCGATGCCGGGAATCATCAAAGTATCGGAAGCCTATCAGGAAAAAACCATAGCAAGCATAGCCACCGAGATTTCGAACCGTGCGGAAGACGGCGTTAAGGTTGTACTTATATCAGGGCCTTCATCTTCAGGTAAAACTACATTCCGCATGCGGCTCGAAGTACAGATGATGGTCAACCTGATAAAGCCGGTAGGGTTATCCCTCGACAACTACTTTGTAGACAGGGACAAAACTCCTTTGGATGAAGACGGGGCTTATGACTTCGAATCATTGTACGCGCTGGACATCCCTAAGTTCAACGAAGATCTGGAGAACCTCCTGAAAGGGGAAGAGATAGAGTTGCCAACATTCAACTTTACGACAGGGCAGCGGGAATATAAAGGAGACAAACTCCAGTTGGAAGAAAATTCCATCCTGGTAATTGAAGGTATACACGGGCTGAATCCTGAGCTTACAAGAAGCATTCCGGATAGTCAAAAATACAAAATATATGTATCCGCGCTTACGGCCATTTCCCTCGACAATCACAACTGGATTCCTACAACAGACAATCGCCTGTTGCGCCGATTGATACGCGACTACAGATACCGCAGCTATTCGGCTATAGACACCATTTCGCGCTGGCAGAGCGTCCGCAAAGGGGAAGACAAATGGATTTTCCCATATCAGGAAAACGCCGATGTCATGTTCAACTCGGCTATGATGTACGAACTGGCCGCCCTGCGCCGCTATGCGGAACCTATCTTATCTGAGGTTCCTAACAATGCGCCTGAATATGCAGAAGCTCACAGACTGCTTAAATTCCTCAAATATTTCAGTTATATAAACGACAGGGAGTTACCTCCTACATCGTTATTGAGGGAATTTCTGGGTGGAAGCAGTTTTAAATATTAAGAGATTAAACAGCTGTCTGTAAGTGTATTTTCAGACAGCTGTCTTTTTTATTCTGTTTATCCCATACTGAAATAGACTAACAGGCTTCTATCTTTCCAGCAGAGCGGAAGACGGGACTTAAAACCCGCGACCTCCGGCGTGGTAGGCCGGCGCTCTTTCGTCTGAGCTACTTCCGCGATATTTTTAAAGGATTCCACATTTTACAAAAACACCCTTAATACTCAGCTATTTAAATTCTTTATCCTATCTCTAATGTCTCCCCCTTATTCAGGCTAAACACAATCACTCCGTCGGCATTAGGTTGTAAGTCTATTCTCTTTCCACTTTTAAGGAATCGAACGGAGGTCATATTTTTCGGTAACTTGATGGAGAAACTATTAGCTATTGTGGCTTTCACTAAGGCTTTCTCCACTTTACTGTCTTTCCAACTCAGGTCAATCTCAGCTCCTCCTCTCACACACAATCCTTTGAAATATCCTGTGTTCCATTGCTGTGGTAGAGCGGGTAGGAATTCGATATATCCTTCGTGGCTCTGGATAAGCATTTCGGCAATACCCGCGCCCCCGGCCTCGTTACCATCATATATGAATATATCGTAAGGTGCTCCGGCAATACCCTCAGGCGAAATGGTTAATAGGTTTTCGCGTGTAAATTCGCGTTGCAACTGTACCACACTTTCATATGCTTTTTGTGCATCAAACAGGCGTGCATACAGGCAGATCATATTGGCACGGCTCCACTCTACATCTTCCCAGCCGGGTGCAGCCAGTCGGAGTTCTATTGTCTTGCGGGCAGCAGCAGCCAACTCAGGAGTCTTTACAGCCGAAATCTGTGAGAATGGATACAATGCCAGCAGATGCGTAGTATGGCGGTGGTTCGGCTGTGCTTCGTCAAAGTCCTCAAACCATTCCTGTATGCCTCCGTTTTTCCCTATCATAATAGGCGGAAGCTTCTTCAATGCAACTTTCATCTCTTCACGGAATGAGGCATCTACACCAAGTATTTCCGAAGCGGCAATACATGAAGTAAATGCTTCGTAGACAAGCTGCCTGTCGCAAGCCGGCATCATAGATATTGACAAAACCTCTCCGTTGTAACTGAAGGCATTCTCGGGAGAAGTACTCGGGCCTGTCATCAGATACCCCGTCTTAGGGTCTTGTACCATATAGTCAATCAGGAATTCGGCATTGCTTTTCAGAATCGGGTATGCCTTATTCTTTAAGAAATCCTTATCCAGTGTATAATTGTAGTGCGTCCACAAGTGGGATGCTATCCAAGTTCCGGCAAGTGGGAACAAGCCCCAGTTGACACCTTGCCCCGATGCTGTATATCCCCATACATTGGCTACCGTATTTGCAAGCCATCCTCTGGCTCCGTATGTGTTTTCTGCTGTTTTCTGACCATGAACCGAAAGGTCTTTGATGTAATCGAACAAAGGAACATTCGTTTCATGCAGGTTACCAATATTCGACAGCCAGTAATTCTGCTGTGTGTTGATATCCAGATGATAGTCATTCGTCCATCCCATATTGCAGGCAAGGTTATCGTTCCATAAGCCCTGCAAGTTTGCTGGTAACGGAGAATTTTCACGCGAAGCGGCAATCTGTAAATAACGGGCATACTGGAAGAATAAAGCATCCAGGCCAATATCGTTGTTTCCTGCTTTTACACGTTCCCATCTTTTATCAGTAGCCAGATTATCGAAATCGCTCTTTCCTAAAAACAGGTCGACTCTTTTATAAAGAGTGGAGTAATCCTTTACATGTTTATTCCTTAAAGCTGTATATTCCTGAGCCAGAACTTTGCCAACTGTCTTAATACAATCTTCTTTATATTGTTTATTATCAAAATCTGTTCTTAAATCAAGAACAATAGTTACAGAAGTTGCACCATCTATACTGATTTTATCTTTTGCAGCCGAGACCTTTCCATCTTTAGCTCTGACAGATACTTTTCCCATAAAGTTTACCCCGCCCGGGCCTTGTTTCGGGAAAGAAACTTTACCTGAAAACTCGATGCTATTGTTTGTAGTATCGAAAACCGATTCACGTAGCATATCCAAGGAAATATCGAATTTTAAGGCTTTGGATTTACTGGCAGTCAGACGGATAATAAGCGCATCATCGGGATTACTGCAAAAATATTCCCGTGTATATTCTACATTCCCGACTTTATATATCACCGTATTTATCGCATTATCAAGGCTTAACTCCCTCTTGTAATTTGAAACACTTCCTGCAGGATAATAAAATTTCATTTTCAAATCGCCAGCCGGAACATGTGAACCGAAGGAATGTGGTACACCTGCCATAAATTCGGATACTACACGGTTTCCTTCACTGTACTTTCCATCAAAGAAAAGCTGCCGTATATCGTTCAGCATCTCCTTGCCTACCGGGCGTTCCTGAAACTTATCAGGTTGTCCCGACCACATCGTTACCTCATTCAGTGCAACAGTCTCTGTTTCAACTCCGCCAAACACCATAGCCCCTATACGGCCATTACCTAACGGAACAGATTTCATCCATTGGTCAGCAGGCTGTTCGTACCACAGTTTATAAGACTGGTGATTCTGAGATACAATGCTCTGAATATTCGCTGCGAATAAAGCGATAATCAAGATGGTTAATAAAGAATATTTGTTGTTCATGGGTTATATACTAATAATTTATGTTCAATTGTTAAAAAGTGACAAAAGTGACACCTTTTTAGATTATATACATTGTTACCTTTTTCTCTGTAAAAACAATATGCTATATAATAGAGTTTATATTCAATAAAAGAATAAGATACATGTTTTCAGGGGTTTTAATTGCCACGACTTTCAAGTCGTGAATAATATTGAAAAAGGAATCGACTTTAGTCGAAACTGTTTTGGCTAAAGCCTTTTATTATCTTATTCATTGATCCCCCAGCTAAAGCTGGAGGCAATTAAAACACAGAAAATAATATATATAATCTTATGGAATATAAGTAATCAATAATAATTAATGCAACATTCTCTTTGTCATTGACTACACTTCGTTCCGTCGAACGCTGTTTCTGAGGCACGAAGGATCTCGTTCCTCAAAGGAGGAAAGAGACAAGAGATGCTTCCTGTCGTCAGCATGACAGGAACGAAAATTATGTTGCAATAAATACTTTCCATTACTTAAACCCTAATAGATAAATTTTTAGGAATGTGATAATTCTTTCACTGGTCTCTAACTTCTGATATCTTAATCAAGGTAACATCCTTAGCTGGAATAGTAAGAGACGATTTTAAATCGATATTATCTCCGCTCCATAACTCTTTAGCCTTATAGCTAATTGCCGTATCTAATCCTATGCGTTCGAAAGGTATATTCATCGTTATATTTTCTTCCGAATAATTGAAGATAACATAATATAAATTACCATCCGCATCTTTACGCATAAACTGGTTTTCCGACTTCGCTCCATTCCCTTCTACCGGACGGAAAGAGCGTCCTGTAGCTATTGCGTTTACCTCAGTATTGGTAAGGTATTTCATTGCTTTCACTTTACCTTCCTTCGAACCGCCATTACTAAAGTCATCCCCTGCAATATACAATCCTGTAATAACAGCAGAAGTTACCCTCGCCCTGTTTTCGCCATCGGTAGCCTCTTGCAATACAATATGGTCTGCATCGTTATACTGATATACATTGTCTATCCACCAGCCATACGAAACAGCATTCATGGTATATTCGGTATCCTTTATTTTGTTCCACGCATCGCAGGCTATACGGCGCGACTGCGCATACTGGGAAGGAAATGTAGGCGAAATAGAAAGATTAAGGTACATATCACCGAAATACTTATTCAGCAATTCCATGCCATAGTTATACGCCTGTACGCCTGTCTGTATATCTTTCTTATACCATTTATCGCCTTCCATAGCGCCATGTGTCATAAAATCCATTTTCACATATTCGAATCCACAACGGCGAAACAGCTCGGACTTCACCTTCATTTGCTGTTCTATTGCCGGATGCGTAGGGTCTACAGCAAATGCTCCATCCAGTTGTTGGGGCTTTCCGTTTGCATAAATATATATATCTTTATATTTATATTCGGCAACATCCTCTACTGTACGTTCCGGATTCTTCCCCCAGTCAGTAAAAGGTGTCCAGTATATTCCGGCTACCTGCCCGTTATCCTTACATTTCTGTACATAAGCTTTTAGTTCCTCTTCCGTAAACTTATTCCAACCGGAATCGAGCCCAATGAAAACCGTTTTGTCTGCATTTACAAAATTATTGTTTTGCAGGTTCTCTTTGAAGTAATCGGATACCTCAAGGGCTTTGGTATATGTCAGACGAAACTGAAGTACGCCCCAACTATTCCAACCGAAAGGAATCGCCTTGTCCCAAGCCTTTGGAGGTGCTATTGTAGCATTCGCACGTCCGTATTCTTCAAGGCCATCCCGCCAGTCATTAAAATATCCGATAAGGATTTTAGGTGATTTTATCATTTTACCGATGAGTGCCCCATGTTGTTTTGAGTCGCGGGTCAAGGAATCTGCAACACCACCGAAGCAGGTTAACGAGCCGATATTATCTTTGGTACTTTTACCGATATCTATGCCTGTTTTCCAGTTGTCATGTTCTATCGAACCGACAACCAAACCGTTGCGGCTATCATTGTTAAAAATCGATGTTACCTCATAACTTCTAAGATTGTCAAAAGCAAGTGGATGTGATTGATATCTTACCCAGCAATCGTTATCGAAAGGGATAAATAATGCACGATTATCACCTGCACCTAATATTTGTCCTGCATTATCTATATTTACAGGAGCCATATAATCGGATGAAATATCATCAGAACTTTGCAATGTAAATTCTGTTAAGACATAATCCTTATCCGGATATATGTAAAATGACTGAACCAGCGTAGGTAAATCCTTCTCTGAATATGTTATCTGTAATACAGATGATTTTCCAAACTTGTCAGAAAGGTTGTTTACTTTTACTGAATTTTTGCCGTAATCTTTTGTCGTTATCAGTTTATCACCTAATTTATAAGAAGCATAAATATTATTGAATACAGGCTTTGCCTCCTTATCAATATTTACACTTTTCTTATCAAGGTCATAACTTGCTTTCCATTTTCCTGTAGAAACAGAAGAGTCTCCACATGAAAAGAAAACGACACACAATAATACCACCAAACTTAAATTAAATACCTTCATAGCCTATATCTTTTATAAGTACATGACAAAAAATATTGACACTGGCTTGAAAAGCCTGATTTTCATAACCGTAGGTCATCGACCTGCGGAGATTGCAACATACAGAAACTACTGTCTGAAAGACAGGACAACACATTGTCTTGCCTTTCAGGCAAGTAGCTTTTTGCCTTTTCGTCCGCATGTTGCGCTACGCTTACATACGGTTATGAAAATATTGCCTTTCAGGCAATCTGTTTATTATCAACAATTTTCATATTGAATATTATTTTTTGTCATGTACTAAAATATCTTTTATAATTATCTCTTTTAGAACTTAAGCCATCTTTGTAATACAAATCCTATTTAATATGTATCATTTTCGTAAAAATAATATTATCCGAAGAATTCCCTATTTGTATTTCAAATTGGCCGGGCTCTACGACTTTATTCATTTTTGCATCGTAAAGGGCCAGTTCAGAAACCGGCACTTCCAACTCTATACGCATCTCATCCCCTTTTTTGATAAATACCTTTTTAAATGCTTTGAGTTGTTGTACCGGAGTTGCCACCGAACTTACCTTATCTTTTACATATAGCTGTACAACTTCTTTCCCGTCCATTTCCCCTACATTTCCTACTTCTATCGAAGCTTTTATTGTATCATCTATACTATAGATGCTATCGTTCAGGGTACAATTGCTGAATCTGAAATCGGTATAACTCAACCCATAGCCGAAGTTCCATAGTGCATACGGCTTTTCAAAAATATAATGCCCTTTAGGCTCTTCGTAAGAGCCTCCACTATCGAATTGTTGTTCGCGATCGGTAGGATAATAATTATAAAAACATGGTGTATTTCCTGTACTGCGGGGGAAGGAAACATTCAGTTTTCCCGAAGGATTGACATTACCCACCAATATGTCTGCCATAGAATTGCCCTGCTGCTCTCCACCGTACCACTGAACGAGAACCGCATCTGCATGTTCCTTAGCCCATGACATTACCATTGGCTTGCCGGCAATGAGGACAACTATGATTGGTTTGCCTGTGGATTTTACAGCTTCCAGCAACTTCTGTTGCTTGCCGGGAAGATCGAGAGATGAGAGATCAAAACCCTCACCTGCTGTCGAATATTTAGGAGAGCGTCCTAAGAAGGTACTGCGCGTCCCCACTGCAACAATTGCGATATCGCTATTTCTTACTAGTTCTACAGCTTTGTCTATATCACTTTCATCTTGGCTCCACCAGTCACAACCATCGGCTTGCAGAAGGGTAATCTTATTTTTAATTACATTTTGTAAACCCTGAAACAAGGTTACTCCTTCTTTCGTATCCCTGCTTGTCCATGCATAATCGCCAAATACTGTCTGGTTACTATTAGGGCCTACAACTGCTATTTTCTTGTATTTATTCAGATCGAGGGGCAAAATATTGTTTTCGTTCTTCAATAAAATTGCACTTTCGTCGGCTATTTCTTTAGCCAATGCTACTTTATCTTTACTCCGCACCTCGGCTTTCACTTTTTGAGGTTCGCCAAATGGATTGTCAAAAAGCCCAAGTTTAAATTTCACTGTAAGAATACGGCGAACAGCCTGATCTATATATTTCACGTCCATTTTTCCATCCTTTACCAAATCCGGCAGAAGGGTATATGTCCAATCCACATTGAGGTCTACACCAGCCTCCACAGACATCTGTGCGGCCTCATCGGCTGTCTCGGCTGCATAATGAAACGTTTTGAGACGCTCTACCGATCCCCAATCGGAATATACATATCCGTTGAAGCCCAACTCTCCGCGAAGAATTTCGGTCATAAAATAAGAGGAACCCGACGTTGCCACTCCATCGTAGGCACTATAAGCACTCATTATGGCTAAAGGTTTGGCTTCTTCTATTACCCTGCGGAAAGGGTACAGATAGAGGCTGCGCAACTCTCTTTCTCCTCCACTCACATGAGCACAGTTTAGTCCACCTACAGGTGTTCCGTGAGCAACGAAGTGTTTGGGCATACAGGCAACACCTCTGTTCTGATAGCCTTTTACAAATCCTATCCCCATTTCGGCTATGAGATACGGGTCTTCTCCAAAGGTTTCTTCGACACGCCCCCAGCGTAGCTCCCGTGCTATATCTAACACGGGAGATAATACCTGGCGTATGCCTATAATCCTTGCTTCTTCTCCGGCTGCTTCCGTCATCCGCTGTATCAATCCGGGATTGAAAGTGCTACCCTGAGCTATAGCATGGGGGAAAAGAGTACATTCATTTTGCAGAATACCCTGAATACCTTCGGCAGCTGTAAGAAGAGGAATACCCAGACGGGTTTTATCCAGCATATATTTTTGTGTGTTGTAATATATATTGGCACACTCTTGGGCCGATCTGCTCATTTCGTGAGTAGTTCCATAACTTTTCCCCTCGAATGTCTTTTCTATCTCATCTATATTACTGTTCGCTTTATTCTGCATTTGCAGAATCTTTTCTTCTAAAGTCATCCGGCTCAACAAATCCTCTACACGTTCTTCTACAGAGGCATTTTTGTCTTTATACAAAGGCTTTCCGTCATTGGCAAACCCTGCATTTGCGATCAAAGCCAACCCTATTATTAAGCTGATTTTTTTCATATTTATATCTATTAATATCCGTCTCTCAATGACACGACTTTCAGCTGCTTTTCAAAATTAGCCTGAGACGCAGATGTTTTCACCATAGTGGTTACAGTCTGCCCCGGAAGAATATCGAAATAGTTATTCTCAAAGAAATTATCGATTCCTTCGATAGACATGAATGCCGCCCGGGCAAAATTATCTGTAGTAAGAGATACTTCATAACCTCCGTTTACCGCCTTTACACTCTTACGGATACTCGCTTTAGGGAAGTTGATATACTTCTGTGGCAGCAGGAAATAATTGTTGGTATACATTTTTCCTGCGTTATCGGTTAGTTCCACATGTACTACAACATCGCCTTTGGCTGTTCCTTTCAGCAGGGTATTCACCGATGCAGAAAATACATTTTTACTGGTATTGGCAGGGATTGATACATTGAGTTTTTTCTCATCTACAACCGTACCATCCAGTTTTAATATTTTCAGGTTCAAAGCTGCTTTTGATTCGGCAAGTCTGTCGGATACAATATAGATATCCAATTTGTCATCCTTAGCAATAGGCGATACCAGTACATCCTTATAAGCCTCGCGGGTAAAATAATGCTGTGCTTTCCAGCGTCCATAATAGTCGCGGCTAGCCCATGACGCCACCGGCCAGCAATCGTTATGCTGCCAGAAAAGTGTACCCATACAATAAGGCATATCCCTGCGGTGTGCTTCCATCGCTATTTTGATTGCATCTCCTTGCAACACCTGATTCATATAAAGGAATGATTCGAAGTCTTTCGGTTTCTGATATTCATTCAACAGGTATTCCTCTATCAGATTGTTGGCATATGTACCTGCCCGCTGGTGATCCATCATTACCTCCGATGTTATTACCCAGTCTTCCTTCTTAGGCGCATATATCTTTACGGATTCGAATTCAGGGAACGACTGGAAGCCATATTCGCTAAAGAAGCGGCTGCGCTCTATGTTATAATCTGTAATAGGCTTACGTCCATGCCATACACCCCAATAGTGGCGGTCTCCGTGTTTAGGGTCGTCGCCCTCACCCGGATATCCATATGGAGATGACGGGCGATAGAATGATTCTGAATGGTATTCTTCTACCATTTCAGGCAATAATTTGTGGAAGAGGTCTGTATATTGCCTCCAGATTACTTTTGCATATTCGGGATTTTGGCTTGCATAATTCTTTTTTAAATCCCAGTTGTACCAGAAATAATAGGCTTCGTTGTTTCCGCACCAAACGGCTATAGAAGGATGGTTTCGCAGACGCTTGATATTATCTATAGCTTCATGTTTTATCGACTCCAAGAACTTACCTTCGGACGGATAGAGGCTGCATGCAAACATAAAGTCCTGCCATACCAGAATACCATATTTATCACAAAATTCATAAAAATTATCATCTTCATAGATACCACCACCCCATACACGGAGCATATTCATATTGGCATCTACTGCATCCAGAACTGTTTTTTCATATTTTTCCCTTGTTATTCTCGGAAGGAAATTATCCCCCGGAACAAGATTTGCTCCTTTGGCAAATATGCGTACTCCATTCAGTTCGAAATAGAGAGGTGAACCATCCTTATCAGGTTCGGTAATGACTTTTATCGAACGCAGTCCTGTTTTTACATCATGGCTGTCGAGTGTTTTTGAGTTAGCGGTCACCTCTGTATGAAAGTCATACAGATGAGCTTCGCCCAATCCGTTCGACCACCATAGTTTAGGATTGTTGATGGTGAAATCGACAGCAACAGTATTGATGCCTTTCTTTAAATCTGCGGTTGCAGTACCATAGGTTGTACCTGTTTGTTTATCTTTTACAGTAACCTTAGCTCCACGAATATCTTTATCAGCCAGCACTTCGGTTTCGAATGACAGAACAGCTTTTTGTTTTGTAATATCTTTTTGACGGACATACACATTTTCGATACGGGCATTGTCCCATGCTTCAAGGTAAACAGGACGCCAGATACCCGAAGTAACCAGACGCGGGCCCCAGTCCCATCCGTAATGATATCCGGCCTTACGGGCAAAAGGGCTCACTGTTTTTTCAAATATCCCCCCTTGTTGAGATTGGTCGGGTCCTGTCTGATAACGGTATGGATAAGAGTCGAATTTTGGAATATCTTCTTTGATAGGTGAACGGAAAAAGACTTCCAGCTTGTTGTCTTTTTCTTTCAGTTTATCTTTTATATCCACCTTCCATTCACGGAACATATTATCTCCTTCGAGGATACTTTCTCCATTCAGATAGACATGTACATAGGTATCGAGCCCCATAAAATGCAGGCGGATATTTTCTTTTCTGAATGTTTCACTATCTACGTCGAAATGAGTCTCGTACATCCAGTCTTCCTTATCTACCCATTGTACACTTCTTTCGTTCAGCCTGTAGAAAGGGTCTTCGATAATTCCGTTTGCCATCAGGTCGGTATGAATTACACCGGGTACAGTGGCAGGATACCAGTTATTGAGTCTCCATTGACGGAATTTCCATCCTGAGTTTAATTCTTTTTTTATTGGTGTTGCCGATACTGACTCGCAGGATAGTATGACAAATGCCAATAAAGCTAATTTGATACAATAATTTTTTAATAAACTTTTCATTTTTATATTATTTGTTAATTAATTATTATTTACGATATAATCCAGGTCCGTCGAACTCATACCTGAACCAGTTGAAGTCTGCATTTCCTCCATCTTTTTCGGTATTATATGAGTACAAACCTACACGTGCCCCTTTCCAGTCGCTGGACTGTAAGGCATACGGAGATTCGCATGCAATAAAGGTTGAATTGTCGAAGCTATAATAGAGTTGATGCCCGTTTGTATTTGCATTTAATGATACTTTCAGGTATACCTTTTCTGTTGCGACAGGAGTTATCTTTTTGCTCTTTCCATCACTTTCATAATAGATGTAATTCTTTCCATTCTCGTGTAATACACCTATTGCATTATAGAGGTTACCGGCACACAAAAGCCCTACCCGTTGTCCGTTCAGCAGGTTACTACAATCAATTTCGGTAGAAGCCTCACCCTCATATCCCATTACCTTTTGGGTAATCATATTTTTTGAACCTCTCAGATTATCAGCCTTTAAAGCCTTTATGCGTAAATAGCTGGAGCGTTCGGATAACGACCAGTTTTCATTTACAGGATTATGATTGAACTGCCATTGCAGGTTTAGCTTATCAGAAGAGAATTCATCAGAACCTTGCGGCGCAATTATTGATACAGTCTTTCCGGTCTTAGGCTTTATCCATTCTTTCACTGGCTCTCCCACCCCGTTCTTATCATAGTCTACACCTATCTGTGGCCATCCGTCTACCCATTGCACGGGTTGTAAATGAACAATGCGTCCCAGCGGGTCTTTCGACTGAAAATGATAGAACCACCATTCACCGTCAGGTGTATCAACCAATGCCCCCTGATGAGGACCGTTTACGTCTGTTACTCCCGGTTCGAGAACAATTTTTCTTTCGTATGGCCCATAGATGTCTTTTGAGCGTAACACCGTTTGCCATCCGGTAGCAACTCCACCTTCGGGAATACTCATATAGTAATAGCCATTCATCTTATGGATCTTTGTACCTTCGGCAACAGGCCCTTCGTATACAGTTACACCATCATCCAAAAGCCGGGTTCCGTCCGGACTCATTTTGTGGAGGATGATAGGCCCTGCACCCAGCTGGCTACGACCTACATATGCCTGTCCGTCTTCATCCCAGAATGGACAAGGGTCTTCCCAGCCTTCGATATGCTTCACGTTCACCAACGGAGCCCACGGCCCTGCCGGATTGGTTGCATTCGACATAAATAAACCTTCGTGCGGTGTGCAGAAGAAAACCCAGAATTTCCCATCATGAAAACGGATAGCCGGAGCCCATGAGCCGCCTCCATAGCGTTGGTTGGTTTCCCACTCGGGGAAGTCGAACTTATCGTATACCTGGCTTATAATTGTCCAGTTTACCATATCATCGGATTCAAGCACAGGCATCCCAATGAAATGGAAATCGGAGCAGACCATGTAATATTTTTCTCCTACCCTGATAACATCCGGATCGGAATAATCGGCATTGAGTATAGGATTTACATATCTCCCATTTCCCTGATCGCCCCAGCGGTTATCCGTATTTATATTCTCTTGGGCTGAGAAAGTAGATACCTGCAATAAAAGAAATGCAGATAAAGTTATCTTTTGTAGTACTGTTTTCATGATAATAAAGACTCGAAAGAGGAGGGTGTCTCAAAAGTATCTTTTCATATCTTTTTGTCATGTTGAACGGAGTGAAACATCTCGTATCTGGTAGGTCGAGATTCTTCGTTGCACTCAGAATGACAAAGAGAGTAACAATTTGATAGAGATGTTTTACTTTTGACACACCCCCTTCTGTGAAATATGAACCCGCTACCCTAAATCAAAATAGCAGACAAATTGAAAGTTTATTTATTCCTGAGAGATAAGTAGGACAGCACTGTCGAACGGATTTCCGATATTCAGGTTGATTCCTGCTTTCATCAGGTAATCACCCGAAAATGTTTGTCCGTTTCCATAGAATGAGCTTTGACCCGGTTTTACATTCAGCTCTGTTATTTTATAATTTTTGGTAGGATCCAAGCCTTTCAGTTTTGTTTCAAAATAGGTAGTACGTCCGTGATATTTGAGGCTGTAAGCGAAAAGTACAGATTGTTTCTTATCTTTTGAGACGTACATATGTGATGCCCAGTCATTTTTATCATAAGGAGAGATGAGCCTGTATAAATCACCTAACTGAACTATCGGCCTGATTTGCTTATAGTCTTTGATTGCATTTGCTGCAAATTCGTATTCATCACCTTGTATATCCTTCGGCTGTAACTCCATACCCAGACGACCTGACATAGCTACATCGAAACGGAACTTAAGCGGAGCCATCATTCCTGTCTGGTGATTGGGGCTGGTGGACACATGCGAACCTGTAGCAATAGCCGGGAAGAAGAGATTGGTTCCATATTGTATAAAGATACGGTCTAAGGCATTTGTATTATCACTTGCCCAGAATTCGTCATGATACTTCAACGCGCCGAATTCGACACGGCCTCCGCCGGAAGAGCATAACTGTATCTGGATATCAGGATATTTTGCCCTGATTTTTTCATATACATTATACAATCCCTTTACATATTCGTACCAGAAATGAGTCTGCTCACTAGCAGGCAGGTAGTCCGAACCAACATTGTCGACATGGCGATTCGCATCCCATTTGATGTAGCTGATATTAGGAGACATGGAAACCACATCGTCAAATGTTTTGAAAACAAAATCCTGAACCGCCGGGTTACTCAAATCCAGTAACCACTGGTTACGCATAGGAAGAATATCGCGTTTACCACTTTTCACAATCCATTCAGGATGTTTTTTTGCCAGTTCGCTGTCAGGATTCACCATTTCGGGTTCAATCCAGATACCAAATTTTAAGCCTTTGTTAACAGCGTAATCTGCAAGGTATGGAATACCTCTCGGCAATTTCTTCTTGTTTGTCTGCCAGTCTCCAAGACCTGCATTATCACCATTGCGCGGATATTTGTTGCCAAACCAGCCGTCATCCAGAACAAACATTTCCACTCCGAATTTAGCGGCATTGTCCATCATGTCGGTGATTGTCTTTTCATCGAAAGTGAAATATGCGCCTTCCCAGCTATTGAGAATAATCGGGTGTAATTGATCGCCATGTGCCATTGCATATTTGCGAGCCCAATCATGATAATTTCTTGATATTTGTCCGATACCATTGGCGCTATATGTAAGAACCATTTCAGGAGCTTCCAGTTTTTGTTCAGGTTTCAGATAGAAAGTAGATGCAAAAGGGTTCATTCCTGATGTAATACCCAACTTGCCTGTTTCGTCCAGTTCGAAGGATAGCTTGTAGTTACCCGACCATGCCAGAGATCCGGCATATACTTCTCCCGAATCTTCCTTCGACGGACCATTCAGGGACAGGATGAAAGAAGGGTTTTCAGATTGGGTTGTTCTGACACCTTTCTTCGATTCTACCACTTTTATCCCATGAGTAAGGGCTTCTTCTTCCATTTGCATTTCTGCCGCCCATGTGCCATTAAAGTGTGTCAGATAATATGATTCGGCATGCAGAGGAATATAAGAAGACGCAAAGTTTTCTACTTTGACTGTATTTTTTTCGTTGTGGTAGATGGTAGCCGACTGAGTTATTATGTTTTCTTTTTGATAAGCGACAAAACGAATATCCACATATACAGGATATAGCTTGTCTTTGAGGCTGACAACAGTTTCTTTTTTATTGCTGTCGAGTGTCTTTGTCCGGCTTCCTGCATATACCAGTTCTGAAGTTAGAACACCATCATCGTGAGTCAGTTTCAATGCCGGATTGAGATAATAACGCCCTCCGTATGCAGGATACAGTTGTGATATAAAATCATCGTTTGTGTCCGGCTGACCTTTCACTTTTCTGTCGAGGAAGGAGGAAACTCCATCCAGTTTATTACCCCAGTACTGAAAAATAACTTTTTCGTTCTGGCTCGCCGTAAAAATCATCGTTAAGTCATTCGTTTCAACTTGTATGACTTCCTTGCTCTGTCCTTGTATATTGATCTGAATCAAAAGAAGGAAGAGAATACTAAATACCACCGTTCTCATTTTCGTAGAATTTTAGAAAGAATACAATGCCTGAATCCGGCAAATATTCCCTGTGTTATTAATCTTTATTTATTTTCCAATACCTTTTCAGAAAGATAACATATATGCCCGCCAGGCAGGCATATATGCACCTAGTGATAACCAAACTTAAATCACCGGATAAGCTTATACACCCTTGCGTCCTGTGGTGGGACAGAGTACTGAAGCATACTTTCTTCAACAAGAACTTCCGATGAAGTCCACAGTTCCTTACCTTTTACCTTCTTACCGGCCAGTCCGATTCTATCCAAACTTATGTTTCCCTCCTTGTTTGCTGCCTTATCAAAGTTGAATACAGCTACATAGGTACAATCTGCTGTTTCGAGCATATACACCGGTTCTGCTTTGCCCGGAGCTTCTGCTACATAGCCTTCTACCGGATAAAACGATCTGCCTATACGGGCTATATCATTGATATCTTTATTTGTAGCAACTTTCAATGCTTTATCCCTTGCCTCTTTACTACCCGGAATTTTGCCTTTCCGGCTAAAATTATCGCCAAGCATATATATCCCTGTAATAACTGCTGAAGTTATGCGTGCACGGTTTGCACCTTCTTTGTAGTCACCAGCTTCCTGTGGCTTATAAAGAAGGATATGATCGGCGTCATTGAACGGATATACGCGGTCGAGCCACCATCCGAAAGAAAGGCTGTTGAGCATGTAGCCTGTCGTACCCCAGTCGCCTTCGGTCATTGCCCCCCAGGCATCGCAGCTGATACGCTTCGATGTACCGTATTGCGAAGGGAATGTAGGTGCAATAGACAGAGCCATAAACATATCTTCTCCACACAGATCCGACAGGTACTTCATCCCTTCGTTGTAAGCCTGTACACCCGTGGTTACAGCCGGATTATGAAATGAATCCGCTTCTAATGTACCATTATTGATAAAGTCGAGCTTTACATATGTATATCCCAGTTTCTTGAACTTGTTGATATAGTGTTCCATCCGTTGTTTTGTTCCCGGATGGGTAGGGTCTACAGCAAGCGATTCCACTTTGCGTGGCTTGCCATCTGCATAGATGTATATATCCTTATACTTATAAGCATTGTTTGTCCCTTCCACGAAGGCTTCTGCATTACCATGCCAGTCGGAGAACGGGCACCAGTAGATACCTGCTTTCTGACCATTTGCTTTGCAATGCTCTACAAACTGACGTAATTGGTCTTCCGAAAAATTATCCCAGAAAGAGTCAAGTCCGATATACGTTACATTATCATTTTCAAAGCTCTTCGACTGCAACTCATTCTTTATAAAGTCGGAAACATCTACAGCGCCTTCATAATTCACCTTTTCGGCCATAGCTCCCCAGCTGTTCCAGCCGAAAGGCGTACCACTGTTCCATTTGCGTGGAGGAGCAACCACAGCATTAGCCTCACCAAAAGCTTCCATGCCACGACGCCAGTCTTTGAACATACCAAAGAACATTTTAGGAGATTTCAGGCTTTTACCTTTAATGCTGCCGTGCCCTTTAATGGAAGGCCTGTCGGGCTTTTCGCTGATATCTCTGGTCAGTTCGTGAACAACACCGCCATAGCACTCCAATTCGGCTATATACTGATTTTCCTCGGCTTTATAACGGATGCCTGTTTTCCAAGTATCATGCTCTACAGAGCCGATAACCAAACCATTACGTTCTTTTCCGTTAAATACGGATGTAACCTCGAAAGATATATCTTCGACAGATAACGGAGAAGACAGATAGTGAACAAAAGCATCGTTATCGTATGGCACACGCAGCACTCTGTTGGTTTCGTCCGATGGAAGGAATGCAGACTTTGTGGTAGTGTATATGGGAGCAATATAATTGCTTGAAATATCAGATTCGGATTCTAAATATACTTCGGTAAGGAAGTATTCTTTTTCCGGATAGAAATAATATACCTGTTTGATATCAGGCTTGCCTGCCAGTCCTGTATAGCTGACCGTAAATTTTTCACCTTTCCCGAATATATCGGAAACGGATTCTTTATTAATACTCATTTGCGGATAACTTGTGCTTTCTACAAAGTCATCTCCAACTTTTGCTTTTACAAACACACCTGACAAAATATCTTTACCTTCGTGTTTGTAATCCAATGCTTTGGTTTCCTTGTTATAAACAATAGACCACTGTTTATACTCAATTTTATCATTGGCAAGAGGTGCACATGCCAAAAGGCATATGCAACTCATGCTAATAAGAATGATAAGACTGTTGATTGTCCTGTAAGTCATCTTATTTTTTAATTAATTATTAGTAACCAGGATTCTGATCATCTGCAGTAATATCTGTACTGTTATTGATCTCAGTTTCCGGAATCGGGTAACGCATGTGATATTCCTGAATCGTATTGGATTCTTTCGCCCAACGGTTGCGTTCTTTAATCAATTCGACAAATTTGCCGGTTCTGATAAGGTCCATGCGTCTCCAACCTTCGAAACAAAGTTCACGCATACGTTCGTCCATTATCTCTGTTCTGAATTGTTCCTGAGATAGCCCCTTCCATTCCTTATCGGCAGGAAGCGTTCCACCCCAAGCACGCTTGCGCACCTGGTTGTTCACTACATTCATTGCTTCGGTGGTTTTTCCCGTTTCATTTAAGCATTCGGCATAACAAAGCAATACATCAGCAAAACGAATCATCGGATAGTTCTTACCTACCCTGTAGTAGCTCCTGTTGAAAACATTCGAATAATCGGGTGCGAATCTATCGATACGTCTGTCCTCCCATTTCTTAACATGCGGATCCAACTCATCGGCAGCATCTGTAGGAACAGTATAGGTAATACCATCATAGGTCCACTCGTAGCGCAGATTTACATTCTTGCGTACGTCTCCGTCTTCCCATACTCCGCCCTCTGCTTTCGTTTTGTAGGCATATTGTGTAGGCATAATCACATCCCATCCGCCCAAATAGCACTCTTCGCTATAGCCGGCTTGCCCCAAAGTTTTGGAACCAAAGTCCCACTGCCATCCGCTTCTTCCCATATCATTGGGTTCGTAGTCGATCTCAAATACCGATTCGGCAGAGTTAAACTCTAATGTACCCCATTCGTCAAATAATGTTGCATAACTTGGCTCTAAAGAATAGCGTCCGTCATTTATCTGCTCAAAATAACCGATGGCTTTTTGAAAATCGCGGTAACCGCTTTCCTGAGGCGCATACATACATACTTTGCCCAGCATGGCAATAGCGGCTCCTCTTGTAGCACGGGGTCTGGTCTGTTTTCCTTCGTCCAGGTTTCCCGATGCATATTCGAAGTCTTCAAATATTTGTTTCCATACTTCAGATAATGGTCTCCTGGATCTATCAATATCAGTTTGATTCAGGTCTGCAATTTCAATGACCGGAATCTCTCCCCAATACATGGAAACTTCGAACATAGACATGGCGCGCATGAAACATGCATTTGCTTTCAGCACCTTAATCCTTTTTAGTTTTGCCTCGTCCGTTTCCGATTTCTCGAGAGCGTCCAGCCCGCAAATACTCAACGATGCCGCATTTATGATAGGCCATTTACCTTGCCACATATTAGAAATTCTATCCGATGCGCTGTTTAGCTGGCCATTGTAGTAATCCAGTCCCGGTTGGCTTGCGTATGTCAATACTTCCTTGATACCTTGCTGGGCTTCATCTGTACCTATCATAAAGAAAGTAAATCCCTGCCGCTGTACCTTCGAGTCACGGAAAGATTTGTATAACCCGTCAACTGTAGGTTCCAAGATCTCTAAATCCGTAAAAACCTGATCTGCCGACAGTGAACTTTTAGGTCTCTCGTCTAAAAAATCACTACATGAATAGCTTCCAAATAAGCTTGCAGCAGAGAGCAATATTATATTTATTTTTTTCATAGAAATTTGTTTTAATGCTAGTTAATTCTACAATAGTTTCCCTTAAAAAAGAATTAGAATGATACATTTAATCCCAAAACAAACATTTTTGTTGGTGGATACCAGTCTCCGGTTTCTGGATCGTAACCTTTGTATGGAGTCAGACAGAATAAATTTGATGCTGTGCTGTACACTCTCAGGTTATCCAATTTCAGGCTGTTGACAATCTTTTTCGGGAAATTATATGCTAATGTCAGTGTAGATAAGCGCAGATAAGAAGCTTTTTGTACAGAAAAATCCATCTGGCCGGCAGTAAACGGATTGTATGCCGGAGCTCCATCATTTCCATCCTGTAACATCGGACGAGGGAATTTGGCATCTGTATTTTCAGGTGTCCAGCGATCCAGCAAGTCAACTGATGCTAGTCCCCTTCCGTTGCTTCCAATCAGCGATTCATACAAATAGCTTAATTTTTTTGCACCGTATGAATAATTAAATACAGCATTTAATGAAATACCCTTATAGGAGATATCAGTTGAAAATCCACCATAAAATTTAGGATCGGGAGAACCTACTATTACGCGGTCATTCTCATCTATTTTTCCATCAGGCTTACCGTCTACTCCTGAAATATCCAGCGGATATAAATCACCCGGGCCTACATTCTTACCCTGCCAATTGATTTGGTTTAGGCGATCCATATCACCAACCTGTGCAATACCTCCGGTTTTCCAGATATAAATAGTGTTACGCGATTCTCCTAAAAACAGGTTACCCTCTTTTTGCAAACTTTGCCAGTCATCATATTTGAAGATATGATTTACATTGTCAAATAATTTGGTTACTTTGTTTCTGTCTCTTGAGAAGTTTGCTGATACATTCCACTCCAAATCTTTTGTTTTTATGGCATTCACATCTACTGTAAACTCCACACCCCGGTTTTTAATTTCACCAATGTTCACAACGGCTGTTTTGAAGCCCGATGATTCAGCTACAGTCCTGGTCATAAGCAGGTCGCTATTGGTAATATCGAAGTAGTCTGCTGATATTTTAACTCTGTTGTTAAGGAATGACATATCTAATCCGATATTGAATTGACGTTGTGATTCCCAGTTAATATCTGATGTACCTTGTTTTGAGTCCGGAATATAAACTGTAGAATTATTGCTTACACTTGGTTTGTACAGTGTAAGAAAAGAATAGTTGTCAATTTCTTGATTACCAACAATACCGTATCCGGCACGCAATTTCAATTGGTCGAAGAATGTAACATCTTTCATAAAATCTTCCTGAGTAATATTCCATGCTGCAGAGAAAGAAGGGAATAATCCCCATCTGTTGCCTTGGGCAAATTTAGAAGAGCCATCGTAACGGGCAGTAGCAGTCAGGTAATATTTATCGGCATAGGTATAATTGGCCCGTACAAAATACGACAGCAAAGATGAAGCATAGAAATCCGACTCGATACGTCTGTCGCCGGTTTGTTCCGATGCACCTATATTGTGATATCCGAAAAGGTTGGAATCAAATCCGCGTCCTATAACGTTGGTGTAGTTGCGGGAACTTTTAGATGCACTTGTTCCGATTAATGCATTAATACGATGAACACCGAAGATATTGTCATATGAAACAGTATTATCCCATTGCCAGGTAGTCATATTGTCTCTTTTGTGTTCGGCCTCACCATGATTAGAATAACGGATAGCTTGTTGAATATCGTTCGGCTGATATCTGAAAGTAGATTCTTCAAAACTATTAATCGCAAAAGTCGTTCTGATATTCAGTCCTTTAATTGGATTAATGTTCAAGAAGTTAGAACTAATGATACGGTTTCTTACTCTGTCATTTTTTATACGCAATGTTCCCAGAGGATTGAAATAGTTTTCATCATTATAATCTCCATAGTTTAGTGTAAGCAAGTCGTAATCGATCGGTAACATAGGATTAGCGCCTCTTGCCTTATCAAACACATCGTCGTTGGCTTGTATTTGCGACTCGGTACGGATATACGAAGTATTTGTTCCTACCTTCAGCCAAGGCTTGATGTTGTAATCAGCATTGATACGGCCGGTATAGGTCTTGCTTCCCAGTTTCTTTACCATACCTTCCTGATTAGCATAACCAAGACTCAGATAATAAGTCCCACTTTCATTTCCTCCGGTAAAGCTCAAAACATGATTATGCTCTACGGCATTGCGGGTTACTTCGTCCAACCAGTCATAATCCTTAAAGTTCGGATTGTTATAAGCATCCAATTCGTATTGACCGAATACATATCCACCACCACCATGAGGGTTATAAGCATTCATAATGCGATTTTGCATGTTGTCGTTTATTTCAGCTTCGGTAGCATTCGGATGCCTTGCCATAAAACTGTTCATTGCGGCATCTCTGCGAAGCTCGAACAATTGTTTCGAATTCATTGTTTTAGGCCTTTTTGCATAAGAACGGAATCCTACCCATCCGTCATAATTCACTTTGCCTTTACCTTTACTACCCTTTTTGGTAGTAATCAGGACAACGCCATTAGCAGCACGGGAGCCATACAAAGCTGTCGCCGAAGCATCTTTCAGCACTTCAATGGAGGCTACGTCATTCAGGTTGACAGAATTAAATCCTCCACCATAATTATCCATAACCAGACCGTCAACTACATAAATAGGGTCGGTTTTTCCATCAATGGTATTAATACCCCTGATTTTTATCGAAGAATCATCACCCGGTTTTGCGGCAGGGTTGATAAACACACCGGCTACACGACCTTGAAGTGCCTGATTGATACTAGTTACCGGTCTTTCCTGCAATACTTTGCCACTAACACCTGAAACAGCACCAGTCAAATCTCCTTTTTTCATGACGGTACCTACAATAACGATATCTTCTACCTCAAAGTCTTGATTTTCCAGGACAACATTCAATACAGAGCCTGTTACTCTTAACTCCTGCGTAAAATATCCCAGAAAAGAAACAGTTATTATACCATTTCTGGGTACATTCAATGAGTATCTACCATTTTCGTCAGAAAATGTTCCTGTAGTTGTGCCCTTCACCGCAATAGATGCACCAATAATAGGTTCTTTGGTCTGGGAATCGGAGATAAGCCCTGAAACGGCTATATCCTGAGCAAATGCAATGCCTCCAGACACGATAAACAGCATAATCATAAATGCTGTTCTTAGTTTGGAATTAAAGTTAATACACATGATCATAAATTAGTTTTTAAGATTAAAGATTATTTATGGTAATACTGAATATATGATTGTCTGCTTTACAGTTAATAGGATTCATGGATTGATTAGTTGATTTTCAAGAAATGCGTGTTTTTTGATATTAAGCTAAAATATAAGTTCCTTAAAAAAATGTAAAATATTACTATTTACATTCTGGTATCTCTACATGGTTTACGCCACGAAAATAATACTAACACTCAAAAAGGTAAGGTTTACATTCAGCAAAAAATAAAAGAAATGTAGATTCTGTGTATTTCTCGACAGGTTTAGGACATATGTTATATTTTCTGAAACCGTTGTGATTTTCATTTTATGTATATTTGCCTAAAGGCTGAATCACTTTTATAAAATCTATATCATGAAGCGCTTATTTTTCATCTTATTTATTATATTTTTCTCATTTTTCGAATTTCAGGCCAGTAATTATTACTTCACTAAAATTGACGGAAATTCGGGATTATCCCACAACAATGTTAAATCTATCTATCAGGATAGCTATGGCTTCATGTGGTTCGGCACCCGAAACCGCCTGAACCGATACGACGGGGTTTCCCTTAAAACATTTGAATGCTACGACTATGATGTAAAAAGAGGTGACAATAATATTGGCGTCATATTTGAGAGTACCGATAAAAAATTATGGCTGGGTACCGACCGCGGAGTATTTATATTCGATCCTATAAGCGAGAAGTTCAGTTCCTTCGATCTGAAAACTATGCATAACATAAATATCACTACATGGATCTCCGACATACAGCAAGATCAAAATAATAATATCTGGATTGTCGTACCCAATCAGGGAGTGTTCAGATATGATATTATAAATAATAAATTGCATATGTACACTGTAGTACAGGATTTGAGACCCAGTATCAGCAATCCCCAGTGTATAGCTATAGAAAAAAACGGCAGGGTGTGGATCGGCTCCAACGGCTCCGGTATGTTTCTGTATAATAGTTCCAACGATACTTTCACCCAATATATGGGAAACAGTGATGGTAAACTGTCGCTGGAAGGGAAAAATATATATACCATATGTCACGATGGCGATCATATTATAATAGGTATCCATGAAGAAAAGATATTGTTCCTGGATAAAAGGCGTAACATATTATATGATATGCATATTTCCCAGGTAGAGAACAAAATAATACGCCATATCACTATGCCCAACGACAGGGAAATATGGGTGGCAACACAATCGGGGCTTTTCATCATAAATAAGGAGTCGGAGACTATTGAAGAAGTTACAGAAGACCCTCTGAATAACCATTCCATATCGGACAACTTCATTGAGAAGATATACCAGGACAAAGAAGGAGGAATGTGGATAGGAACTAACTTCGGCGGGGTGAACCACTTACCCAACAGAAACAGCAAGTTTGAAAAGTATTTCCCCGTAAGCAAGAAAAGCTCTATCAATTCAAAACGAATCCGCGAAATGAAGGAAGATCGGCAAGGCAATATCTGGATAGGAACTGAGGATGCTGGAGTATCTGTTTACAACCCCAATTCTGATGAGTTCAGGCCTATAAATAACTCTTATTACAGGCAAACATTAGCCCTGTTGCTACAAGATTCAAAGACATGGATTGGCTATTTCAAGAACGGACTGGATATCATAGAATTTCCTCAGAACAAAGTACGCCACTATTCGTCAGCCGATTTGGGACTAAACGAAGAGAGTATCTATGCACTATGCGAAGACCGTTACGGAAAAGTGTGGCTCGGAAACGCATGGGGTGTATTTGTGGCGGAGAAAAACAGCATGGACTTCAAGCGCCTCGATATATTCGGGCTATCGTATATATATGATATAATGGAAGATTCGGAAGGCTATATATGGGTTGCCTCGATAGGCAATGGAGTATTCCAATATGACCAAAAACAGGATATACTCAAACATTACACTACAGATGAAGAGAACGGCCTGAGCTCAAATGCTGTAAGCAGTATTACCGAAGACCACCTGGGGCAGATATGGTTTTCGACCGACCGGGGAGGAATTTGTGTATACAATAAGAAGAAGAACAGTTTTAAAAGTTATTCGATAAAAGACGGATTGCCAGACGATGTAGCTTATAAGATACTGGAAGACAAGAACCATAACCTCTGGTTTGGGACAAATCAGGGACTGGTCAGATTCAATCCTGTGAATAAGGAAATAAGGGTTTTTACCCAGAATGAAGGACTGCCATCCAATCAGTTCAACTATAAGTCGGGGCTGGTGAGCAGCTCAGGGAAATTATACTTTGGGTGCCTGGAAGGCCTGATAGCCTTTAAGCCCGAAGAATTCCAGGAAAACAAATATATGCCCCCTGTATATATCACCAAACTGTCTATTTACAACAAAGAGGTTGGTCCTAACACTACCGATTCTCCATTGAAAAAGAGTATAGAACACACAGATAAAATAACACTCCCCTATTACCAGTCCAATATCACACTGGATTTTGTATCGCTCAGCTATACTGCCCCGCAAGCAAATATGTATGCTTACAGAATGGACAATATAGATATAGACTGGATATATACCCAAAACAACCATAGCGCATCTTATTCTAAATTGCCTCCGGGGAAATATATATTCAGGGTAAGGGGGACGAATAATGACGGGTTGTGGAACGACAAAGAAACCACCCTCGAAATCATCATTTCGCCTCCGTGGTGGGCTTCCAATGCGGCTTATCTCCTTTATTTTGTATTATTCTTTGCCATATTGTACTATTCCATCAGGGTTTCGCTGAAAAAATACAAAAGGCGCAACATGGAGCAACAAAAGCTGTTTGAGATAGAAAAAGAACGCGAGCTGTATGAAGCAAAGGTAGATTTCTTCACCGATATTGCCCATGAGATACGCACTCCTGTAACGCTTATCAGCGGCCCTCTGGATTCTATTATAGAAATGGATATCCCGGATGACAAGGTAAAGAAGAACCTGGACTATATAAAGCAAAATACGAATAGCCTTTTAGACCTTATCAATCAATTGCTGGATTTCAGGAAAGTAGACAGTCATAAGTTCCTGTTAAACTTCAGAAGTACAGACATTAATTTATTATTGGAAGAAATAACCGACCGGTTTCAGCAACAGGCCAAATCGGAAAAGAAAATACTTAAACTGCACCCTGTTGCAGACAATGAGCATATAATAGCTACAGTAGACAAAGACGGGATAACCAAAATAATAAACAACCTGCTGTCTAATGCTGTAAAATATTCGAAACAGGTGATAGAAATATCCCTGATATCTGATGAAACTTACCTTACCATACAGGTATCCAATGACGGGGAATTGGTACAAGAGGACTATAAAGACCGGATATTTGAGCCGTTCTTCCAGATAAATGCGCTCAACAGGGAAACAACAGGTTCAGGAATCGGCTTATCTCTGGCTCGTTCGCTGGCGGAACTGCATGATGGCTATCTATTTTACACTTCATCTTCAAGTATAAATAACTTTATACTGAAAATACCTCTGTTACAACATTCTATCAATGAGGAACAAGACACGCTGGCATCTTCCGGCTTCATTGTCGAACATGAGGAGGAAACCGAAAAGAAAAAACAGGCTGAGACGATCCTGGTGGTAGAAGACAATCCGGACATGCTGAATTTCATCGCCGAAAAGCTAACTGAAAGCTACATTGTGGAGAAAGCTAAAGATGGTATAGAAGCTTTGGAAATCCTGAAAATGAAAAGTATAGATATCGTAGTCAGCGATATTATGATGCCCGGAATGGACGGTTTTGAACTATGTGAAAAAATTAAATCGGATAACGAATACAGCCATATAATTGTAATACTGCTCACCGCTAAGAACGATCTGAACAGTAAAATAAGAGGGCTGGAAATAGGAGCTGACGCTTATGTGGAAAAACCATTTTCATTCCAATATCTTCAAACGCTGCTTATTTCCCTGATGAATAACCGGAAGCGGGAAATGGAACTCTTTATGAAAAAACCATTCCTGCCTGTGCAACAATCGGGAATGAACAAAGCGGATGAACAGTTCCTAAATAACATAATAGAAATAATAAATAAAAATATATCAGATTCCGATTTCAATGTGGAAAGTCTCGCAGATGCCATACATATGAGTCGTTCAAGCCTGCACCGAAGATTGAAAGCGACAATCAATACAACCCCGACCGACTTTATCCGGCTGGTTCGCTTGCAGGAAGCTGCCAGACTGATACAGGAAGGACAGTATAGGATAAGTGAAATTTGTTATCTGGTCGGAATCAATTCTCCCTCTTATTTTATTAAACTATTCCAGAGCCAATATGGTATGACACCTAAAGAGTTTGAAAAACAAAATAAAGGATAGATTATTTTTCGGCTCCGAATGAATAGATGATCAAGTCAGTCTTCTCTTCATCGGGTTCGAGTATATTTGATACAAAGTCAGTATGATTCATTGCATCAGGGTAATATTGAGCTTCGAGGCATAATCCCTGAAAGGGTATAAATTGCCCGGATAAGAAATCCCCGGTATAAAACAAGATGCCGGGCATAGTGGAATAAACATCCAAGACTCTGCCGGAAATTATATCTTTGACCGAACCAAGAGACTCCTTATTATCCTGTCTGATAAAATAGGCATTATATCCTTGCAGATTATCTTTCTTTAGCAATGACATTTCTTTCACAGTTCTATAATCGCTAAAGTCGAAAGCAGAGCCAAGAGTATCTAAAACGTGTCCTGTAGGTAAAAATTCGTTATCAGTTTCCAGATACTTTTCAGCATTTACTTTCAGTTGATTATCAAGTATAGTATTCTTTTTACCCGAAAGATTAAAATAGGCATGATTTGTAAAATTAACAGGTGTTCTCTTATCCGATAAGGCTTTATATTCAATTTGAAAATCGTTATTATCAGAAAAAGAGTAGGTTACCCAGAGTTCCAAATTTCCGGGAAACCCACCTTCTCCATCCGTGCTTCCGGTGTAGAAAGTCACGCTTTCATTGTTGATATGGTAATTGAATATCTTCCTGTTTAAGCCGTTATATCCGCCGTGATTAGAATTTTTGCCATCATTCTTATCCAAATGATAACCTATGCCATCCATCAAAAAGCAGGCATTGGATATGCGATTGGAAAAACGACCGATAGTAGCGCCAAGATAAAAAGTATCTGAAAGATAATCTTTTAATTTATTATATCGTAAAACAACATTGGAAAGTACTCCTTTCTTATCAGGCACAAATATAGATACAATACTCGCACCTATATTTGTGACTTCGGCAAATGCACCCGAAGAATTAGAAATTCGGAATAATGCAATCTCTTGTCCTTCGTGAAAAATACTTTCTTGTTTTACTATATTCACCATTTCATCTTACACTATTAATTTGTAGAACAACGCTTTCGTACTCGTTGTAAATAGGGAATGTAAGCCCCACTGTCATAAGATAGTCTCCACTAAATTCTTTTCCTTCGTAGGCTGAGGAGCGCGACCATTCCGGCGAAACCTTATTGATTTCTTTCACGGTATATCTCTTATCCGGGTCAAGCCCCTGCAAATATATAGTCTGCATATTCGGCTTAATTTCTTTTCGAACTAAGAAATTGAAAACTATAGCTTCATTCTTGTCTTCGGAAACGTACATAAAGACAGTCCTGTTATTTTTGTAAGGAGAAAGTATTCTGTAAAGGTCTCCATGCAGAACTGTGCCTCTTATTTGTTTATATGTTTCTATAGCATTTCTGGAAAATACTTTCTCTTCATCAGTCATTTGCACAGGCTGCAAATCCATACCCAGTTTGGCTGCCATAGCAATATCAAAGCGATATTTCAAAGGGGTACTGCGCCCTGAGATGTGATTAGGCGATACAGAAACATGGCTTGCCAGCCCAACAGTAGGGAAAAAATATTGTGCACCCCATTGTGTAAAGATGCGTTGAAGCGGGTCGTTATTATCACTAATCCAGTATTCGTCGAAATTTTTCATCGAAGCATAATCGATACGTCCGCCGCCACCGGAACATAACATAAATGTTACGTCAGGATATTTCACCCTTATCTTGTTCATTATCTCCAGTAAGGCATTGCTGTAATCTATCCATAGATGAGATTGCCTGTCGGCAGGAAGATACGATGAGCCCGGATTAAATACAAAACGGTTGCAATCCCATTTCACATAATCGATACCCGGATTTTCCTGTAATATATTATCCACAGTATTATATACAAATTCCTGTACTTTAGGGTTGCTCAGGTCGAGTATCAACTGATTGCGTTGTTCGGTACGCTCCCTGTGAGGCTGTGCAATTATCCAATCAGGATGCTTTTCATACAGTTCACTTTTAGGGTTTACCATTTCAGGCTCTATCCAGATGCCAAATTTCAGACCCTTTTTGTGAGCTTCATTTATCAGGTATGGAATACCGTTCGGTAGTTTTTTCTTATTTGTCTGCCAGTCCCCAAGTCCTGCATTATCACCATTGCGCGGATATTTATTACCGAACCAGCCATCATCCAGAAGGAATAATTCAAAGCCCATTTTGGAAGCGTCGTCAATAATCTGAGTTAGTTTCGGTTCGTCAAAATCAAAATAAGTAGCTTCCCAGTTATTTAGCAGGACACTTCTGTCTTTGTCCCCGTTTTTAATGCCATATTTGCGTGCCCAACGATGAAAATTGCGGGTAACTTCACCACTACCCTCACTGCTGTATGTGTACAGCAATGCGGGAGTCTTAAATGATTTGTCTTTATCCAGGGTATATGCTGAAGCATAAGGATTTATTCCTGACAGCACACGTAGTTTCTGGTCATTATTCACCTCAAAGCAAAACTGAAAGCTTCCGGGCCAAGCCAGTGTACCCCCTATTACTTCACCGTGATTTTCTTCGGCAGGGTTACCCAGCGATAAAAGGAAACATGGATGTGTATATTGGTTTGATCTTACACCTAGTTTGGAATCTATGACTTTAATCCCTGCTGTTAATTCCTGCTCGGCTATATTCATCTCTTCTGCCCAATCTCCATGAAACTGGCTTACATAATATTTCTTAGCATAGAATGACATATCGGAAGAAGCGAAGTTTTCAAGTTTCACGCTTTTGTTTTCTCCATTGCGTATCTCTGTCCATTGCTCGATAATATTTTCTTTCTGATATGCATTGTAATGCAAATCAACATACAGCCCATAATAAGCATCTTTCAGCGATACTACGGTATGAACAATATTATCACTTGGCCTGTCTGACTTTGAAGAGAGATAAACCAGTTCGGTAGATGTATTTCCGTCCGCATGAGTTACCCTCAATGCCGCTTCGAATACATGGTTGGTACCAAATGTAGAATATGCACTGTAATCTTTTAGTGGAACTTTTTCAAGTTCGCCCATGTGCTTGATTTTCTTACCGAAATAAGTCTGTTCCAGCTTTTTCTTTTCATTTACTTTCAGCAACAGACATGCATTGTCCGTTGCTATTGTTATGTAATCATTTGCAAATACCCCAATAGAAAACAGAAGGCATAATGCTGTAATCAGTTGTCTCATTTTTCAATATTGTTTAGAGTCTGTTTGAATTTTATAGCTGAACTTTTTTATAATTATTTTAGAGAGCCATAAGAAATATTTTCGCTAAAATTTGAATAGGCTCTTAATAATGCGAATCAAGGGTTAAATGTGCTATTTTTTGTCCCTTTAGGGACTGAATGTTGGTAGAAAGAAGCTTTAACCGGTTAATTGCGTGCCGTCAGGTACGCAATATCTACAGAACAATTCATATTTTGTACCTGACGGCACAAAAAAACGAATTTCATTCATGCTTCTACCAATATGATGTGCCTAACGGCACATTTAACCCTTGATTGGCATTAATATTAGTTGACTATCCAAATGGTTTATATCCAGCTCCCTTACTTTTTCCAGATATTCTTTTGCTTTCTTCAAATTTCCAAGTCCCAGATGACCAAGCCCCATCACATAGTAGCAGTGTATCTGGTTGCGGACGTTCAAGTCATCTTCCCAGATAGCTAGGTCAGGCAAAGAAACCGCAAAATAATCGATACGGCAGTTATTAAATAAATGTTTTTCACCATGGTCTACCAGTTTATTGTAACGGCTATGTGCTTTATCGGTATTTCCCAAAGCTTTCCAGGCTAATCCCTGATAGTAAATCTTATCCGGTTGCTGGTCATTATAGAAGAATGCCTGTTGTGGCTCAGATGAACCGACAGTTGCTTTCTGCAGGAAGAACTGAGCTTTTTGTTCATCACCTAGTCCTTTGTATGCAATGCCTTTGTAGTAGTCGATATCGTTTTCTTCTGCATTTGCCAGCTTGCCTTCACCCAGATTGTGAGGATAAGTGTCTGTTTCATGCAGGAGTTTCAATGCTTCCTGATATTGTTTATTTGCAATAGCTTCTTTTGCCAGTTCCATCCTGCAAACGGTATATTGCTTGGTAATCTTACCTTCGCCGCCTTCCCACGGATGGAATTTGCGGTTGCTGATAAGTTCCATTGCTTCTTTATATCTGCCTAACTGATTATAAAGAGTGATTCGTTCTATACAAAGGTCGTCACGCTGCTCTGTCAGTTCAGGATATTTTTCGAGTAAAGCGAGACGTTCGGCATGAGGAACTCCCATTTTTTTATAAAGCTGGTCAAGTTCCATCAGCAAGCGCGAATCAGTAGTATCTATGGCAAACGCTTTTTCCAGAAGTTCTTTCGCCTCTTGCTTTTTATCATATTTATTATAGTATGCCAGAGCGAGGTTACGCAATACAGTAGGGAATTTATCATTCAGTTCCATAGACCTTTCCCAGCATGACCGAGCCTCGTCGTACTGGCGGGCAGCATACCAGAAGTTACCAAGATAATATGGAGCGAGGGAATCCGAAGGATTTACTTTCATAGCATCCTGCAATATATTCACTTCTTCTATACGGTTAGGGAAACACCTGTCGGGAGACATTTGCGATGCTTTTGCATAATAGTCTTTTGCTTTGGTGGTATCGCCTGATTGCGAAGCAAAATAACCCAATGTATAATACACCATCGGATAAACATTATCCTTATCTGTAATACAGTACGACAAAAACTGACTTGCTTCATCATACATTCCACCTCCTGCAAAATCAAGGGCATACTCTATATAAGGATGAGTTGCTCCCCGCATCAATTCTTTTAGCTCGTTCAGGTCTTTCGAGTCATTCGTCAAGAGGTACTTTTCGAAACGGCATCCCATATTGAATTTATCAATCTTCAACGATTCTTCAATCAAGGAGAGAGCTTCCTCCTTTCTTCCAAGCTTTTTCAAAATAGACGCTTTGAGCTGACGTGCCTTATGATTATGCCAGTTTCTGATTAAGCTTCTGTCTACTCTGTCCAGAGCATCTTCATACAACCCTTTTTCCGTATCGATACGTGCCAGAGCATAATAGCCAGAATCCTGCCACGCAGCATTCCATGTCGCCTTAAAGAATGCACTGTAAGCTTCATCTTTTTTACCCTGCATAGTCAGACACCAGCCCAGGTTATAATGCGGCTCCCCATCATACGGATTGGGGCTGCGCTCAATCTGAGTTTCTATGGTCTTACGCAGGAATGGCTCTGCTTTCGCAAACTGTCCTTTCCGTATTAACAAGAGCCCCATTGCATTGTTGCAACGGATATCGCCCGGTTCGCGGCGCAGGGCTTCCATATAATAATCAATCGGATTGTAGGTAGCATGTCGGTATTGTTCCAGATGAAGTCCTGTAAGATAAAGCTGTTCAATAGAAGCGATATCTTTAGGGTCTTTTGCTGCTTTTGCAGGGTCGGGAGTTGGTTTTATCTCCGGTTTATCCGCCTTATAGGTAAGCAATTCTTTTCCATCTGATGTATACAGTTCAAATATCAGGTTTTCAGGAAGAAGTTCACCTACTGTTACTTCTTTTAGGTATGATTCTGCCGGTGAAGTATTTGTATAATCATCCAGAAAGACCTTTCCTTCTGTATTTTTTAGTACAACACGCAGATTTTTAAATTCTGACGTTGTGTAAAGTATAATATTAGCTTTGCTGCCTTCAATTTCTATATTTACAATAGCGTCTTTATTTGCATTTTTTACATAGCCCACTTCTGCATACGGCATAAAGTATTGTACCCATGATTTTTCTTCATTGGGTTGCAACCATGTGAAGTCGGGCTGATTATCAGTATAAACACCTGTCATCAATTCGATATACGGCCCATCCTCATCCGTAAGGTTCCTATCCCATGCAATACCGAAGTCGCCATTTCCCCATGTCCATTGCTTCTTACCGGGAGAAACATTATGGTTAGCAACATGCAACAAACCTCCTTTTGCATCATCTTCGTATCCGCCTACAAAGTCGAACTTGGATTCGATAGCCATATAGGAAGTAGGTACTGGAATATTCTTATATTTTGAGATATCTACTCCTGCTGAATAATCTTGTTTGTAATATTCCCCTGTGGCAATCGGAAAATTGGATACAGCCCGTTTTCCGTGGTCAAACACAGCGTGTACATCCGGCGGGAATACCGATTTGTATCCGTCATTCACTACCACGGCAGGATTTGCCCACCACAGGAATGTTTGAGGGAATGCCGTACGGTTATATACCTTCACATTAATTTCTATATATGCTTTTCCCGGATACAGGGTAAAGCCTTGCATACCTTTGGTGCGGAACATGCGTTCTACCTCATTACACCATACGGTAACGCTTCCATCCTTATTTTCTTCTATCAGGTAGTCTGTAGGCAGGAATGTACTAGGCCGGTGATGTTGCGGCCAGTTAAATTCTATACCTCCCGATATCCACGGACCTGTAAGTCCAACCAATGCCGGTTTGATAACCTGATTGTAATATACAAAATGACGTTGCTTTACTTTGTCGTACGCCATTTGTATACGTCCGCCAAGTTCGGGTAATATCATCACTTTGATATATTCGTTTTCGATAAACAACGCTTTATACTGTTTATCTTTCTTTTCGTCAGAAACCTTTTCTACTACAGGATAAGGATATACTACACCCGAACTTCCCTGATATACACGTTTCTCTAGAAATATAGGATTCTTTTCTTCCTCTCCTATTTCGTATGTAGGCAGCATGATATTCTCTTCCCATGCGCGCACTACATTCTTTTCATTCACAGTGGACTGAATCAGATAATTAGTTATCTTTTCCATTATGCTTTCGCTTTTTGATTAAATGTTTAACAATTTATTAAAATTCAAATATTTAATGATTTAAGAGTTTAAAGATTAAGAGAAATTAGAGTATGTGAGGTAGGATATCCAATTATCATATGCTTCCTTTTTTGAATCTTTAAATTTTATAATCTTATTTGGTGAGCTCTTTTTCAATTTCTTCAAGGGATTTTCCTTTTGTTTCCGGAAGGTTCTTCTTCACAAATACAAAACCCAGCAGGCAGATAAATCCATATAGCCAGAATGTACCGTATGCACCTAAACTGCTATTCAACAGAGGGAACGTATAGGTTAGTACAAAGCATGCAGACCATAGAGAGAATGTTGATACTGCCATTGCCATTCCTCTGATGCGGGTTGGGAATATTTCGGAAATAACTACCCATGTAATAGGTGCCAGTGTCATTGCATAGCAGGCAATTGCCAGCATAACAAGAATTAATACTGCCATGCCCGATATCTGGAAATAGTAGCATGCACCAAGAATCGCATAGATACATGCCAGACCGATTGCACCGAACAGAAGCAACGACCTGCGTCCCAGTTTGTCAACTGCATACATGCCAATAATCGTAAATATCACATTGGTAACCCCTGTTATCACAATATTGAATAGAATGTCGGAGACACCATAACCTGCGGCAGAGAATATCTCCTGAGCATAATTGAATATTACATTTATTCCGCACCATTGCTGGAAAGCAGCTATAACAATACCGATTAGTAATATTTTGGGCATCTTTCCTTTAAACAGTAGCCTGAAATCTACTTTCTCTGTTACTTCAGATAAAGAAGCACGTAAAGCTGCAACCTCCGACTGAGCATATTCTTTACCTCCAATCTTGGTCAGGATTTTTTCAGACTTATCAAATTTGAGTTGTGTACCAAGCCATTTAGGGCTTTCGGGTACTATAAATATCATTATAAAGAAGAATACAGCCGGAACACCTCCAGCCCAGAACATCCAACGCCAGCCCATCTGTCCGTTCCATGAATTTAAAATATCTTCGCCCGGAGCAATAGGGTCTGCAATCATCCAGTTTACCAATTGTGCAGATAAAATACCAATAACCACTGTCAGCTGATTGAGAGAAACAAATTTACCTCTCACATTGGCCGGAGATACTTCGGCTATGTACATTGGAGACAGATTTGAAGCAATACCGATACCGATACCTCCCAATACCCTATATACTATAAACCACGATAATGTGTCGCTGATGCCTGTACCTATAGCGGCTACAATAAATACAAGGGATGCTATTATCATCAGAGGCTTCCTTCCGTAACGGTCTGATAAACTACCGGATACCATCACACCTATCAGGCATCCCAAAATAGCGCTACCCATTACCCATCCCTGCATCGCCGGGGAGCCTGTAATATCAAAAAAGACTTCGTAGAATGGTTTTGCACCGCCAACAACTACCCAGTCGTAACCGAAGAGTAATCCGCCCATGGCCGAGACAAATGTAATAAGTAGTAAATATGAACTATTACCTGGTTTCATCGTGATATTGATTTAATATTAGTTTAACAAACGTAAAATTACTTTCTTAATCTGAATTAAAAATGTAATGATTTTTCAAAAACATGGAAAATATTATTATTTTAGCAGATGATTTATTATTTATTTAATTCGCTAAATAGTTGATAAATATCATTGTTGTATATTATTGTTCTTTAATTTTATGCATAAATGCTATCTTGGGTTAAAACTTTTATCATTAGCTTCCTGCTGCCGCGCCCTCCCGGGCTTGCCCTCCCTTTTGGCATTGCCCAAAAGGAAGCAAAAGGCTAGTGCTTCGTCCCTCGGCGACCCACCAACGGCTTGCCGGCTGAAAGGGACAAACGGGCTATCGCCCCATCCCTTTCTACGCCGCCTGCACCGGGTGGGTACCCCGCCTGCGGAACGTATGCACGGAACCGCAATGCGGCGACAAGGCAGAGGCTTATTCATTATTCTTGTCGTGCGTCAGCCAGCGCCGTTAGCTTCAAGTACGGGGCACCCGTCGGGCGAAAACGGCGTAGAGCAAAAAGCTGTTTGAGCTTGTACCAACACAAAAAGTTCATACAAACATTGGAGCGAGTTCTTTTTGCTCAGCCGTTGAGCACGTAACGGGTCGGACGTTGAAGTGGGGGCGCAAAAGCGTTTTTGGTTCCTTTTGGGGCTTTGGCCAAAAGGAACACAAGCAATCTTCGATTGCGCGTAGCATAAAATCAAAAAACAATAACATACAACAACAATCAAAAGAATTTATCATGGAAAATATCGAAATTGCCGAAGGGTTTAAAGGAGAGAAGGCTATTGTTACACCCTATAATATAAGGGAATACCAGGAATCGAATGAAATAACCAGACAGTTGTATGTGACTCACATCGGTTATTATCCGAATGCAAAATTCCATTTTCGCCGAAGGCCGGAAGGCGCAAATGAAAATATCCTTATCTATTGCGAAAAAGGTCGGGGATGGATTGAATGTGGAGATGAAAGGTATACGCTTTCGGAAAACCAGGCTTTTATCATTCCGGCAGGTGAAAGTCACGCATACGGTGCTGACACAAGAAATCCGTGGAGTATATACTGGATCCACTTTAAAGGCAAAAATGTATATATGTTCAGTTCTATTATAGGGAGACAACTGGTGATAAAAGAATCCGACAACAGCAGGTATAACGATCGTATTACCTTATTCGAAGATATGTATCAGAATTTGGCAATGGGATATAATCCCGAAAATCTGGAATATATCAGTTTTTGCCTGATGCACTTTCTGGCTTCGCTGAAATATCTCACCCAGTTCAGGGAAATTAAGAATGTGAGGGTAGATGATGTGATACAGCAAAGTATTCATTACATGAAAGATAATCTCGAAAACAAGATAACATTGAAGGACATTGCAGATGCAGTAGGGTATTCGAGTTCACACCTGACTACGTTGTTTTCACAGAGAACTTCTTTCTCGCCTATGGTATATTATAATCAGTTGAAGATACAAAGAGCCTGTACATTTTTGCAGTTTTCCGATCTGAAAATAAAAGAAATAGCGTTCCTGCTTGGGTATTATGATCCGTTTCATTTCTCCAATTCATTTATTAAAGAGATGGGCATCACACCAAAAGAGTACAGGAAAAGGTATAAGGAGGAGTTGGTGTGATAGGATAAGAAAATGTTAAATTATCCAACTTCACCTCCAAATACCAATACTTTTACTTACATTTGCCTCTAGTATAATAACTGAGAAAAAGTCTGTCACTATATAAGCGACAGACTTTTTGTTTTGTAATATTATCTATACTTCTGGTATATAGTTGTTTATGTCTTTATTCCGAAAAAAACAGCAATCTTCCGACCCTCTTTTATATCGCTGTTTACCAAT
>NZ_QVMO01000069.1 GCF_010501055.1 Dysgonomonas sp. 521 | reverse complement strand
TTTTCAAATATGGACTTAATCACATAATGCAAGTGTTGTTAAATGCTAATAATCAGAATGATATTGATATCTTTAAATTTTTGTCATGTACTTAGCTAAAAAATATAAAAAAGAGAGGCCGTTTGAGCCTCTCTTCTCATTTGTTAATGTATTATTTATATATTTGCCAATCATTGATTAATACAGATTTGTCGTGAAGAAATATCTATTCTCAATATTTTTATTACTTAATAGCCTGTTCTCTTTTGCACAGATCAATACAGACAGGGTAATCCTTATCGGGCGTAACTCCCTGTATTACGAAGACTACGTGCTGGCTATCCAGTACTTCAACCAGGCTATAAAGGCCAAGCCTTATCTTGCCGAACCCTATTTTTACAGGGCTATAGCCAAGTATTACCTCGACGACTATAAAGGGACGGAGGAGGACTGCACCCAAGCCCTCGAAAGGAATCCTTTTATGTCGAAAGCCTACCAGTTGAGAGCAGATGCCCGCCAGAACCAGAACAATTATGAAGGAGCGCTGGAGGACTACAAGGTAACACTGGACAATTACCCCAACGATAAGTTTGCTCTGGTCAATGTAGGGATAGTCAATATACAGAAAAAAGATTACGGCAACGCCGAAAAATACCTGAACGAACTGCTCCGCATATACCCTTCCTACACGCAGGGATACCTGACCCGTGGCGCTATGTATCAGGAAAAAGGAGATACCATACAGGCATTTGACAATTACAACGAAGCTATAAAGCGAGACAAATATATGGCTCAGTCGTATTCCATGCGCGGACTCCTTCATTATTACAAGAAAGATTTCGACAAGGCGCTCGAAGACCTCGATGAGGCCATCAAGATAGAACCGCTGCAATCGGGCAACTATATCAACCGCGGGCTGATCCGCTATTCGAAGAATGACCTGCGTGGAGCGATGGCCGACTATGACAAGGTTATCGACCTCGACCCCAATAATATCATCGCCCGATTCAACCGTGGTTTGCTACGGGCGCAGGTAGGAGACGACAACCGCGCTATATCCGATTTCGACGTAGTGCTCAGGTACGAACCCAATAACTATATAGCCTACTTCAACAGGTCTCTCATAAAGAGCAATATAGGAGATTACAACGGAGCCATAGAAGACCTCAATGTGGTGCTGGCCGAATACCCCGAATTCTATCACGGATTCTATGCGAGGTCTGACATCAAGCGCAGGCAGAACGACCTGAAAGGCGCCGAGAGGGACTATAACTATGCACGTAACGAAGAAAGCCGCAAGAATAGGGAAATGGCGGCGCAGGGCATAACCGAGGAAGATGCCAAGACGAGGGAAACATCTGATAAAGACATCGATAAGTTCAGCCTCCTTGTAGTAGCCGACAAGAAGGATGAAGAAAAGAGCAAATATGAAAGCAATACCCGCGGACGTGTTCAGAATAAGCAGGTACGCCTCGAACTTGAACCTCGTTTTGTGATTACCTATTACGAAAAGGCGAACGAGATAAGGAGGTTTGTATACTACAGCCAGTTGGTAGACATACTGAACAGGAGGTCGGTATTGCCTAAAAAACTAAGGATAACCAATAGCGAAGCATCGCTGAACGAGCCTCAGATAGGAGACCATTTCTGGTCTATTAATGAACTTTCGAAGCGGATAGACGAAAATTCGAAGAGTGCCGAATTGTATTTTGCACGGGCTATAGATTATATGCTGGTGCAGGATTTCTCAAGCTCTATCGACGACTTCAATAAAGCGATCGCGCTCGACCCTAAATTTACACTGGCTTACTTCGATTTAGCTGTGGTATATACCAAACAGCTCGATTTGAAGGAGAATATGCCGGAATATGAGAAAAAGTCTGAGCAGCCCGACGCCCTGTCTTCGCTGGGTGGAACACCCGCCAAGAAAGAGCCTACATTGTCGGGCACATCCCTGCTCGATCCGGGTAAGCTCGAGTATGACCTCATCGTAAAAAATTATACCAAGGTGATCGAACTCAACCCTGAATTTGTATACGCCTACTACAACAGGGCAGCGATACGCTACAAGCAGAACGACTTCCGTGCCGCCATACTCGACTATAACGAGGCCATCAGGCGCGACCCCCAGTTTGCCGAAGCATACTACAACCGCGGGCTGGCACGCTTCCAGATAAAGGACAAAGACCGTGCGCTCGACGATATGCGTAAAGCTGGCGAAATGGGCGTTATAGAAGCATATAGTATAATTAAACGTATGACAGAATAGTTGTTTCACAAAATAATGTAGGGGCTGGGGCTGCCCGCCCCATATTTATAAAGTAAGATTTTTTTACTCAGCTGGCGCAAGTTTAACCCAGTGTAACTTATGCCGATACTTTTCTACAGTTTGCAACTGTAAAGTAAAATTGATTATGCAAAAATAACCAATGACCGGAAAATTATATTTTATAACCATATTCCTTTTCCTCACTTCGGCATGTAACACCAAAAGCCCGAAGGAGGAAGAAAAGGCGGATACGAAAGAAGAAATACCTACATTAACCATCCCTGCGCCTCCCACCGTTGCCGAACAGGCAAAGAAGCATTACGAAAGCAAAGAAATTATCCCTTTGGCTTACAATGAATCGAAAGACTGTTTTTCGGGAACATTCCTTGTCTCATCTGATTACTACGCTGAACTGGCATTTGATATAGATTCACGTGATTTTCAGGTGTACATTAATGGGGTTAAGTCTACCACAAAGTTGGATTTATCTTCCTCCAATTTGTCCAATTTGTCCGAATACCTGTCTGTGTATGATTACAATGAGGATGGCTTTATGGATTTGGGCTTTGAGCAGGAGCTGTACCTGTTCGATAAAGAAAAGGAATGTTTCATCCCTGCTCCTAAAGATGATTATGCCGAACTGAAAAAGACTGTAGGTAGCACCGTGGGCTTTATTACATTTCCCGAACCCGGAGAGAAAGACGGACTGAAAGATAAAGCATACGTGATAAACAACGACGGCACACCGTGGATGTCTTTCCATATCGACTACTGGCGGCACAGCCACGAGTGGAAAGAGAACTTTCGCCCATGGGCGTTCGAGCTGGGCATCGGCGTTTTCGTTATCCGGTGTACCAAGGTAAATGCCGATAGTTACACCATTGTGGTAAACGAGTCCTTGAAAATAGAAAAAAGGCTGAAAAAGAACCCGAATATTAAGTTCAGTACACTTGAAGAACATATTCTGCATGTGCCTATTATAGACTTTGACGAAAAAGTGAACCCTATGCGCAAGGCTCCGAATGAAGAAGCGGAGTTGTTTGCATGGGATGAAGCAGACAGTGCTGGATATGGGTTCGAATTTATCCATGCCGTAGAGATGAAAGGCGACTGGATAAGGCTGGAAGCTTTTGACGGAAGTGAAGAAACATATCCTCTCGGCTGGATAAAATGGCGTGAAGGTAACAGATTTAGAATTCAATTTTTTTACTCGATATGATGAAACAGTTTTTTATATTTTTTTCCCTGCTTTTTTTATTGTTCTCCAATAATGGTATGTTGAGAGCACAGCAGGATGCAAAACAGTTACTATCCGACACCACTATTGTCTATTTTGTTGATGGAGTAAGTGCAGAGGGTACAGAAGCAATCGTTAAATATATGAATGGGAAAATAACGGAAAGCCTGATGGAAATCTATGGCGAGACCGGAAGGGCTATTATAAAATACACATTCACAGAGAATAAGATAGCCGTCAACGAAAAATATTATAAATACAAAGTCTACTTCTCCGAAATAGAATCGGGAGACGATATCGCGCTGGAAAGCGAGAAGGATTACTGTCTGGATATGGATGGCAATATAATGGGCGCTCAGGTTGAAGACAGGATAGATGTATTCAATGAATTTAAAGAAGCTGTCCCTTTCAGGTTGGAGGAATAAATACCCTATTTATGACAAGTTTGAGCGAAGCCGACTTTGCAGGAGTAGAGTCTTCTCTTTCTAAATTTGCCAATCTTACGGAATTGACATTGAAATCAGTAAAGCTCAATACATTGGAATGTTTATTACCATTGAAAACATTAAAGAAATTAACTCTGAGTGGAAAAACAATTACCGACTATTATCGGTGGGATTTGGAGGAAAAAAATTAGATAATGAATTTGAGCAATTAGTAACCAGACTGGGATTAACCTGATATCAAAACCAACATAAGCGGTTTGGCACTCGTTCTTTCGGATTTGTAATCCGAAAGCTTTTAATAGCGGATTTTATTACTAAAATCCGTTTAAATTATCTAATATAAAGAGATCTTTGGCAGCTTTATGAAAATTATGGCTTAGAAACTGTTTAAATTTTATTCGTTCAAATTTTTAGAGATGTTTTAGAGATGCTTTTTTTCTTCCTCGAAACGATAATAGCGGGCTATTTGAGTTGAGAGAAAGGAAAAAACAGCCGAAAACAGACTAAAAATGAACGAAGAAAAAGGTATAATAAAATATTCATATAAAATTTAAACAGTTTCTTAGTGTCTTTGTGAAAAAAAGTAACGATGAAAAATGGTGTAAGAACTGTCACTTTTGTCACTTTTTTATGTAACCCGTAATTATCATGAAAGGAAGACCACATTCCCGATTCGAAAAAGTAAGAAAAAACATACAATTAATCCCTAAAATCATTATTTTTGCAGATTCCAAAAAGCAACTCATTCGTAGGAGTTGCATAATTAAAAAAACAGAAAAAGTTATGATTAAAATTACATTTCCGGATGGTTCCGTGCGAGAGTTTGCCAAAGGAACCACATCTATGCAGATTGCCGAGAGCATCAGTTCCCGTCTGGCGCAGGAAGTACTTGCCGCCAAAGTAAACGGGGAGGTTTGGGACTTAACAAGGCCAATAGGTACGGATGCGACGATCGAACTGCTGAAATGGGAAGATGAAGACGGAAAGCATGCCTACTGGCACTCATCGGCTCACCTGATGGCAGAAGCCGTGCAGATACTTTATCCGCATGCCAAATTTGGTATAGGGCCGGCTATCGAAAACGGATTTTATTACGATATAGACTTTGGTGACACACCTGTCAAAGACACTGATTTCCCTAAGATTGAAGCCAAAATGATGGAGCTGATAGCCAATAAGGAAGAAATCAGGCGCCAGAGTATTTCCAAATCGGATGCAATAAAAATGTTTGATGCCCGTCACGAGAACTACAAAGTTGAACTTATCAACGACCTCGCTGACGGTACCATCACCACATATACACAGGGCGTATTTACCGACCTGTGCCGTGGCCCTCACTTGCCTAACACTTCCTATATCAAGGCAGTGAAGATACTGAGCGCGGCGGGTGCTTACTGGCGTGGCGACGAAAAGCGCAAGCAGCTTACACGCCTCTACGGCATCACTTTCCCTAAAAAGAAAATGCTGGATGAATACCTGGTGATGCTCGAAGAGGCCAAGAAGCGCGACCACCGCAAGATCGGTAAAGAGTTGGAACTGTTTGCCTTTTCCGAAAACGTAGGAAAAGGGCTTCCGTTGTGGCTCCCGCGCGGTACGCAGTTGCGCCTCAAACTCGAAGACTTCCTGAAAAAGATACAGAAGAAATACGACTACCTGCAGGTAATGACACCACATATCGGCAGTAAATTACTGTATGTCACTTCGGGACACTATGCCAAGTACGGTCAGGATTCGTTCCAGCCGATACACACACCCGAAGAAGGGGAAGAATTCCTGCTGAAGCCGATGAACTGCCCCCATCACTGCGAGATATATAAGATTGTACCACGCTCATACAGGGATTTGCCTTTGCGTATGGCCGAGTTTGGTACTGTATACCGTTACGAGCAGAGCGGCGAGCTTCACGGGTTGACGCGCGTGCGCGGCTTCACTCAGGATGATGCACATATATTCTGTATGCCGGAGCAGTTGAAAGAAGAATTCCTCAAAGTGATGGACATTGTGTTCATCATCTTCAAGGCGTTGGACTTCGAAAACTTTGAGGCGCAGATTTCGTTGCGTGACCCCGAAAATAAAGAAAAATATATCGGTAGCGACGAAAACTGGGAAAAGGCAGAACGCGCCATCATAGAAGCATGCGAAGAAAAGGGATTACCAGCACGTGTTGAACTTGGCGAAGCAGCTTTCTACGGGCCTAAGCTCGACTTTATGGTGAAAGATGCCCTCGGACGCCGCTGGCAGTTAGGTACTATCCAGGTGGATTACAACCTGCCCGAACGTTTCGAACTGGAATATACAGGTGCCGACAACCAGAAACACCGTCCGGTAATGATACACCGTGCGCCGTTTGGCTCTATGGAACGATTCATTGCCGTGCTGATCGAACACACTGCCGGAAAATTCCCGTTGTGGCTGGCTCCCGATCAGGTGGTTGTACTGCCTATCAGCGAGAAGTTCAACGACTATGCTTACCGTGTATCGGGTTACTTTAAGCAGCAGGGTATCAGTTCGCAAGTAGACGACCGTAACGAAAAGATAGGGCGTAAAATCCGCGATAATGAGTTGAAGCGTATCCCTTACCTGCTTATCGTTGGCGAGAAAGAAGCCGAAACCGGAGAAGTATCGGTGCGTAAGCAGGGCGAAGGCGATAAAGGCTCGATGAAATATACCAACTTTGCCACCCAGCTGAACGAAGAAATGGAAAAGATGATGAATGCCTGGGAGCGTGAGATGTAAATACTGATATTAAAGAATTTATTATAGCAAAGAGTCCTCCATTATAGGAGGACTCTTTTTCAACAAGCATTTTTAGCTATCGGTTACTGTACTGCATGAATGAAAATAATATATACCTGAGTAGATTACAAAGAATAACAGCATTCTCCTTTGAATTAAAAAGATAGGAGAGTTTGTGTGTGTTTGATAAGATTTTTTATTACCTTTGCACCCGGCTTTATTGTTAAGTAAATAAATGTAAATAATTAAAAGATAAAGGAGATTCTAATCGTTTTTGAATGAGGAATAACAGATTTAATCAAAAGAAAGAAGATTTACACAGGATCAACGGAAATATCCGTACCAGAGAAGTACGCCTGGTAGGCGACAATGTAGAACAAGGCGTTTATACCATACAGGAAGCATTGCGTATGGCCGATGAACTTGAACTTGACTTGGTGGAGATTTCCCCCACAGCTGAGCCGCCTGTGTGTAAAATAATGGATTATCAAAAGTTCCTTTATCAACAGAAGAAAAAACAGAAAGAGGCCAAGGCCAAGTCTGTAAAAGTGGTTGTTAAGGAGATCCGTTTCGGACCGCAGACCGATGACCATGACTTCAACTTTAAGTTGAAACATGCCAAAAGCTTTCTCGAAGAAGGTTCGAAGCTAAAGGCTTACGTGTTTTTCAAAGGACGTTCTATCCTATTCAAGGAGCAGGGCGAAGTATTGTTGCTCCGTTTTGCCACCGAACTGGAAGACTACGGAAAAGTAGACCAACTGCCGGCTCTCGAAGGTAAGAGGATGATAATGATGATGTCCCCTAAAAAAGCTCCGGTGAAAGCTGCCCCTGCCGCTAAGCCAAAAGAAGATAAGCCAAAGCTAAAGCTGGAAAAGAAACAAGAGGAGGAAAAGCCAAAAGAGGAAGAATAAATAATGTGCTGATATCAGTTAACAGTCAACAGTTAGCAGCTAACAATGATAACTCGTAGCTCGTAACTGCCCGAAGGGAAAACCCGGCACATTGAGATTCATATATAAATAATTAAATTAATTAACTGAGATGCCAAAAAAGAAGACTAATTCCGGTGCCAAAAAGAGGTTCGCCCTTACCGGAACAGGAAAAATCAAAAGGAAACATGCTTTCAAAAGTCACATCCTGACTAAGAAAACGAAAAAGCAAAAAAGAAACCTTACGCACACCGGTACAATAAGCAAGGTGGACGAGAAGGCTGTTAAGCAATTATTGGCAATGAAATAATTGTCTTTCGTTTAAACAAAAGCAAGTTTTAAAGATTTAATAACCGGATGTATGCAACAAAGTGTTTTTGAAACAGGAAAACCGCTATCATTCAAAACAACGTAAATTATGCCAAGATCAGTCAATCATGTTGCTTCGCGCAACCGCAGAAAAAAAGTATTAAAACTAACAAGAGGTTACTATGGCGCACGTAAGAACGTGTGGACAGTAGCCAAAAACACATGGGAAAAAGGTCTTACCTACGCCTTCCGTGACCGCCGCGCTAAAAAACGCAACTTCCGTGCACTATGGATACAACGTATCAATGCTGCTGCACGCCTCGAAGGAATGTCTTACTCGCGCCTGATGGGTGCCCTCCACAAAAACGGAGTGGAAATCAACCGTAAAGTCCTTGCCGACCTTGCAATGAACCATCCGGAAGCGTTCAAGGCAATCGTAGATAAAGTAAAATAAGGTATATCTATAGATACTAAGAAAGGGATTTCTGATACAGTAGTCCCTTTTCTTTTGCCATAGAATATAAGTAACTGTTTAAATTTTATACGAATATTTTATTATACTTTTTCTTCGTTCATTTTTAGTCTGTTTTCGGCTGTTTTTTCCTTTCTCTCAACTCAAATAGCCCACTATTATCGTTTCGAGGAAGAAAAAAGCATCTCTAAAACATCTCTAAAAATTTGAACGAATAAAATTTAAACAGTTACTAAAAGTTTGGAATAATTTTATATTTTTGTGTCGCCTAACGGCCCTGTAGTTTAATGGATAAAATAAAGGATTCCGGTTCCTTAGCTGTGGGTTCGATTCCCGCCAGGGTCACGCTGTTTTTTGAGATAAAGCTGTATATCAATCTGATATGCGGCTTTTGTTTTTTATATAGCTAAGGAAAGTCAGTCTTCCGTTTGTGAATTTACTTGCATTTCCAACTAAATTACTTATTTTTATACCGGATAAAATACAACCAACACATGGAACTCTCGATCATACAAAGCAAAATATACGAGATACGAGGCTACAAGGTAATGCTGGATTTCGACTTGGCGGAAATGTATCAGGTAGAGACAAAGCGCCTAAACGAATCGGTTAAGCGTAATATTAAACGTTTCCCTTCTGACTTTATGTTTGAGTTAACCAAACAAGAATGGGATAACTTGAAGTCGCAAATTGCGACTTCAAGTTGGGGAGGTACACGTAAATTGCCCAAAGCTTTTACCGAACAAGGCGTTGCTATGCTTTCAGGGCTGCTAAACAGCGATATAGCCATAGAGGTAAATATAAATATCATGCGTGCCTTTGTAGCCGTGCGCAATTATCTGATACAGCATGCCGAAACCTCAAGGGAGATATCTGCACTATGGCAACAAATAAAGAAACTGGAGGAACAAAGCGAAGAAAACCTTAGAGCCATAAACGACCTCAGCGAAGAAAACCAGAACGCTTTCGATGATATCTACATCGCCCTTGCCGAACTGGCAAAAAAGCAGAAAGCTATCACTGAATCCAAACCCCGTAAGCCTGTAGGATATATCAAACCTGAAAACGACAAATGAACCAACACATGGAACTGATACCAATAGAAAACAAAATATTTGAAATAAGAGGTAAGCAAGTAATGCTCGATACTGACCTTGCAGAAATGTATGGTGTGGAAACAAGAGTCTTAAAACAAGCTGTGAAACGGAATATAGAACGCTTCCCTGATGATTTTATGTTTGAGCTTACAAAAAAAGAATTTGATTCTTTAAGATCACAATTTGTGACCTTAAAGAACGAAGGGCGTGGACGGCATTCGAAATATCTGCCTTATGTATTCACTCAGGAAGGTGTAGCAATGCTGTCCGGAGTGTTGAGAAGTCCGGTAGCCGTTCAGGTGAATATAAATATCATGCGTGCCTTTGTGGCTGTAAGAAACTACTTATTAAATGAATCGCCTTCCCGCAAAATCGAAGAATTGTATCAAATGGTTAAAACACTGGAGAATAAACTTGAAGACCACATACAAGATTGGGAAGAAGAAAGCTTTGAAAACGAGAAGAAATTTGATGAACTCTATCTGGCTTTCACAGAATTAGCGGCAAAAGAACAACTAGCCTCACACAAAACGCCCCGCAAACCTGTAGGATATATCAAGCCGGAGAACGAAAACGACAAGTAATAAATACAAAAATTGCTAAGTTTTTATATTATCTTCCTCAAGTTTACTATATTTGCCTTGTACTAAGAAAGAAAAAATTATGACCGCAATAGAACTGGAAAGAAAGAAGGCGCTGCTATTGAAAGATATAGATAGTGAGGAACTATTGGACAAGGTGCAAAAATATATCAGCCGCATCAAAAAGTCCGCATCCAACTTGCCAACACAATTTCCTTCTGAAAAAGAAATGAATGAAAGTATAGACAGGGCAGAAGAAGATATTAAAGCTGGTCGTACTACTTCCCAGTCAGATATGGAAAAGCTCGCCGGTATATGCAAATAGAGTGGACCAATGAAGCTAAAGAACAGCTTGATACGATTTATTCGATGTATGAAGATATTAACCTGACAGCAGCGGTCAATATTCGCCAAAGTATAATACTGTCTGTCAGGAAATTGGTTGAATTTCCACATATGGCAGCAATAGAGCCTTTGTTAAAAAGAAGGAAAATTAAATACCGTTCGCTGGTTGTGGAGCGGCTTTTCAAAGTAATCTATTCAATAGATAAGAATACAATTTATATCTCCGCTGTCTGGGATTGCAGGCAGAATCCCAAAAAGTTAAAGAATAAAGTTAAAGGAAAGCCTTAATTATATACTTCCCCCTTACAAATTTACTTGCACATCTAACTAAAATCCTTAAATGATAATAAAGGTCGCAATTTGCGACCTTAAAAATACCAAAACCAACACATGGAACTATCAATCATCCAAAACAAAATATACGAGATACGCGGCTATAAAGTAATGCTGGATTTCGACTTGGCGGAAATGTACGGTACGGAAACAGGACTATTAAAACGTGCAGTAAGACGTAATTTTGAACGTTTTGAGGGCGATGATTTCATGTTTGAGGTAACGAAGGATGAACTTTCAAGATGCCAAATTGGTATCTTGAACAAAGGGCGGGGAAGTAACTTCAAATATCTTCCTTTTGCTTTTACTGAACTTGGTGTAGCTATGCTTAGTAGTGTCCTCAATTCTAAAACAGCCATTGAGGTAAACCGGAGTATCATGCGCGCCTTTGTTGTGGTTCGGCATCTTATAGTGGCTCCTCCTGTCGGAGAGATAAAACAACTGCAAAAAGAATTGCAAGAACTTAAAAAGTATATAGAAGACGTTTTTGCCGACTATAATGATATAAATGACGACAATCAGAACGCTTTCGATGAAATATACATCGCCCTTGCCGAACTGGCAAAAAAGCAGAAATCCATCACTGAATCCAAGCCGCGCAAACCCGTAGGATATATCAAACCCCAAAACGATAAGTGAATTTACTTGCATTACCAACCAAAATACTTACCTTTATACCAAACAAACGAAGTAAAATATGAACAAGCTTTTAACTATAATCCTGATGCTGAGCCTGTCGGTGGCTTTTGGTGCATGTAGCAGCGATGACGACAAAACAGAGGAATTTGTATGGAACGGCAACTGGAATGACCCTAGCGATCTTAATTATAAGCCGAACGGATATAATCCGATACAGGGACTGTGGAGAAAAGTAGAGGGAGATATAGGTTTTTACAATTCAGATGATTTTAAAACTTATCAAATAAAATTCTTAGCGAATGGAGATTATACGCAGAATTTTTATAGCGGATATATTATAAATGATAAGGCTTTTAAATATACTGATACATCGGATAAGGGTGCGTGGCGGTATAAAGTAGAAGGCGATTTATTATATATATATCCGAACCGAACATCAGATGATGATGTTCGTAAGTATGAGAGAGTAGAAGAAAAATAAAAAAAGTGGGAGTGAAGAACTCCCATTTTTATTATATAATTTTTCGGATTAATTTTAAAGCACATTTGTTTTTGCCCAAAGGGTCATAGCCATCTATTTCCGCTATATTGTAGAGGTCGCCATTTAGTTTTACCAACGATTTACCGAGGTTCCGGTATTCTTCCGACGTCAGGCAGCAATCTATAATGGTATAATCGTTGTTGTTATCCGCCAGTAACAGGAAATAATTTTTGGTAATCGTATCCGGTTCATCTTTGTAGTTTAGTACAATCCGCGTTTTCCGGTTATCCGTGTACTCATTCCCCACACAGGCTAAGGTTACGTTGTCTCCATTATTCATTATACTGTCGAATGTTTCCGTTTTGTACCAGAAGCGCTGCGGCATTTCATAGTACTTTTTCTCTTTCATTTCGTCATAGTCCGGCATCTTTTCCCATATCTCGTGTTCGGTAATAACGGGAATTTTTAATTCTTTCCCCGATTCTTCTATCTTTATTGTTTTCAGCCAGTTGTATGAGAAATCGGAGGTGTGGCTCAGTTTATTTGTTTCGTAGCTGCCGGTATAGAATTTTCCTCCTCCGTCATCGCCGGAGTTTACTATTTTCTCTTTTTTTTCGTTATCCTTCATCGATTCGTAATAGCCCTGTTCGGAGGTATCGATGGTAAATCCCAGTTCGTAGACATAAGGCAGTTTGAGCGATTCGTTTCGCCGCCGGCTGATACCTGCACGCCTGTCTAGATCGATAATATGGGACAGGCCGCTTACCAGTTCCTTATTCTTTACATTTAGTTCAAAGTTTACGCCCCCTGTGTGTATCATGTTTAGGTTGAACGCCTTACAGAAATTATCTATCCAGTCGTTTATCTTTACTTGCTGTGGCATAAATTCTACCAGATTGATATTCCCCTGCTCAAAGGTAGAGTCATCATCCCAGTTCATAGGTTTTTCACTGGCTCCGTCATCCCTCATTGTAAGCCAGTCTGCTTCTTGCATAAACGGTTCTACGGATAAGTAGAAATCTACCGTATGCCTTAGCCAGCCATACTGTGTGTCACCATATTTCATATCGATACGTAATCCCATATCTGATATCTCTATCAGCGAGAGCTTTTCCCCTGCTTCCATCCATACCACCTGCGCTATTTCGCCGTCGGCATCCTTTATGTTTGCATCTATATCCGTTCTAGACGGTGGCGCGTTGTCTATCTCTACTTTAAACCTATTGGTTTCTTTCCAGCCGTTCCCGGCCGTCCGTTCCAGATACCCGCTGTTTACCGATGCGGAGTAGGCTCTATCCTCTATTTCTCCATCCCATGATTTACCACCTTTAATTGCCATCGGGTTATTATAGATATATTGGCCTCTTTCTTCCGTAGGGTTTATATAGCTTCCCAGTCCGGGTTTTTTCCCCCACGCGAAGCCGCATAATATATCGGGATTCTGCTTCGGGTCTATAAAGTGCGTCTCCCCGGGCTTCGGGTAGGCGGTACCTACTTCTTCCGCGTTTTCTCTCTGATTATCATTGAAGAACACATTGTCGAACCTGATGTTTTCCAGACTGCCATCGAAGTTGCGCATCAGTTTCAGTTCGAAGCGTGACGAGTGGAAATGGTTGTTCTTGTCGGGGCTGTCGGGTTCCATCACAAAGGGCCCGCTGTTTCCGTTGATGTAATAGACCGTTTCGCTTCCTTTGCTAAGGCTTACTTTTGCCCTTAATATGATTTTGTACAGCCCCTTATTGGGGATGGTAAAGGTGGTTACATTATTATCGTTGGTAGTGATATTGCCACCTATATTATAGGTAGAAGACGGGGTCACTTTAGTATTGATAGCATTAAATAAATTAATGGTCTGTAACTTTCCTTCTTCGGTATCGTCCCTGTATGCCCTGTTTTCTACCTGTCTTTTTTTATCATCGTAGTTTGTCCACTTTCCGGATAGTTCCATCTTTCCTGTGTTCCATTTCATGGCAAAGTCGTTCGGGTTCATGTAACTGACATACAATTGTTTTAGCCTTTCGTCGTCGAAGGCGCTGCCTGTGAGTTTGTACTTAGCGTTTTCGAATATTTGTTCCAACATCCTCAGGCAGTTGACAGAGGGGGGAATATCCTCGAACCTGAAACGTACTGATGAGTCAAACACATCTTTATCTGTACTGGCTCCCTGCGATGAGGTCTTGTTAAGTAAACCATAAAGCGCAAACGGGAAGATACAGGGAGCTATTTCTCCATACTTCTTTTTGTCATACTCATCTTTGTTAAATGCCGTAATGGTAGGCGCTCCTTCAAATCCAATCTCCCACTTCCCCGCCTGATTCATCATCGTCTCCCCGAAGATATCCTTCACCGTCAGCGGGGCGGGCACACCCAGATTACCTTTGTAGCTGTCGGGTGTGATTTCACTCAGGCGGAATTTGCCGTTGAGGATGAGGATACCGTCTACATACAGGCGCGCGTCCTCATAGATGCGGAACTTACCCTTTACCTCCTCCACATTCACATGGCTGAAGATCTCGTTGTTGTTCGGCGTAGCAGGCAGGCTTATCTCGTAAGACATCTGCGCGTCCTTCACACTGAGTTCGGCAGGGTTGATAAACTGGCGCTTAAGACGGATACCCAGGCTTTCGGGGCTGTCTATGTCGCAAAGGCGGTTTTTGATGTATAATTCTATATTCATAATAATCACCCTCTCCCACCTCCCCCAAAAGGGGAGGAGACGCAAATCGGGATTTGTTTTGCCCCCTCAATCCCCTGTCGGGAGACTTGCAGAGAGGGTATTGGTTAATAATAATTGTATTCTTTTTCTTATTCCTCCCCCTTTGGGGGATTTAGGGGGTGCTCCCTCCCCTGCGGGAGATTGGGGGTGCTATTATCCCATAGCTCAACCCACAGTCCCGCTCCATCAACTTGTTCAGGCAGACGTATCGTTGCGCGTCTACCGAATGGTTGTAGCGGTCGATAGGCCTGTTGGTAGGTTCGCCGTTGATGTCCGTTTGCCAGCGGTAGTTGCGGTACTCGTTGATGATGTTTACGCTGCGCTGCGTGATGTGCTTGCGGTAACGGTTGAGTATCGATATGCCCGTTCCGATGCTGTCCTTTCCCTTCTGCGCGGGTTCTATCCTCCAGCCTTTCGCCCTGATTTCGCTGATGCTTTTCGGCTCGGCGCTATCGGCTATTACGGGCAGGTCGTGGGGGATGTTGTGCGCGTCCAGCACGCCGGCTATCATCATATTGTCGTATCCCTTGTCGTACAGCAGTTCGTCTATCCACAATTCCCCATCGTGCAGGCGCATGTCTACGATTGCCGTTGGGTCGTTGGTAAAGCCGAAGTCGATACCTATCCAGCGTTTTTTGTACGTCTCCGGCATCTGTTTCACGATGTCCCAGTTGGTAATGATCGCCCCCCTCAGCGAGCCTGTCAGCCCTTGGCCGTACACCAGCCACCAGTCCTTGTCGTTGCGGTTCGATTCTATCTCCTTTACCTGCGCGGCGGTCAGGTACTCATTGTCCCTGTAGGTAGAGTGTATCAGCATGGCATCGCTGCCACTCAGCACCTTTTCGTCGAGCCAGAATTCGAAGCAGGGGTTGCAATCCAGAAAAATGGTTTCGGTGGTACGGATTGCCAGCTGGCGGAATACCTCATATTCTATATTGATGCACTCGTTGATGTACAGTATATTCCTGCTTGGGCCGTGTACCTTTGCCGGATTGTCTGCCGAAAAGAACTCGATAATAGACTTATTTACCTTGTAAATCTTGTCCGTAGCATTCCAGTTCTTGGCGCTCCATTTCCTTTCTTTTTGCAGTATCTCCCTGAAATCGCGTATGCAGCCTTTCTTGAGGTGCGGCATCGATTCGGACACCACCGATATGATCTTTGCCTCCTGAGAATATTCGGCGATAAGGAACAAAAGCTGCAACTGGCTGTATGTCTTCGACGAGCGTGTCGAACCCTTGTTTACGATATAGCGGTACCGCTTGTTGTAAGTTGCCAGATTTTTGTCAAATACAGTAGTTATGTCCATAATAGGCACCCCCTCCCCACCTCCCCCAAAAGGGGAGGAGTTCCAAGAGGGTATTTTTCTTTATTGATTGATACAGTACATGACAAAAATTATTCAAACACAATTTGGAGACGATGTAGGGGCAGTGGCTTGTCCCTGCACACTTGTCATCGTTTACGGGCACCCACAAGGGGATGCCCCTACAGCAGGATGTAAAATTTTGTCATGTACTTAGTTGATTGATAATTCATTTTTTCATGGCTATCCTTTCCCCCTCCCTTTTTGGGAGGGTTGGGGAGGGGAGCTAATTATACGAATCCGAATAACGGTATTTCATTTCCAGACGGAAAAGTTCGTCTTTCGAATTTGGCTTTATATTCAACTCATCTACAATTATATAGCGTTTTGTTGCCAGTTCGTATACAGATTTAGAAGCGCTCAGTTCTTTCAGCCAGTTGCATACCTGGCGTGTCACAGGCATAGACTGTACTATAAACTGCTCCGTTACCTTCTTGCTATACACCGATTCTATCTCGCTGCGGCTAGTGAATCCCGGCAACTGTGTCTTAAATATTGTACTGGTTTCTGTCTTGAAATCCGTTTGCTCCGTTCCCGAAAAGTTGAAGCTGCTCCATCCGCCCAGACGGTTGAGGAAAGCAAAATCGTTTACTTTATGCAAACATTCGGGTAAAATATTGAATGTTATATCTTCGCTTATCTGCACAGCCTCTTTGTCGGGGCAGTCGGGATAAAGGTATATCAGCGAGGCTTTTACCATACCTGTTTTCGGGTATTCGTCCAGCAGGCTGTCTATGTCGAGCCTGAGGGTATTTACCATAAAGAAGTCTTTGCGGGCTTTCAGGTGTCTGACCACCTTTTCCGTTGTCCTTCCCGACTGCGACAGAAGTTCGTAGCGGATACCAAATCGATATTCTTCGGCAAGGTTTTGGCTATGTCCGGCGTCCGACAGTATAAAGTTGAAGTATTGCGTCTGCCCTTTTATATGGAAGAAAGCAGGCTGGTTGGTCAGCGGCTTCACCTTGTTTATCTTGCCGGGCTCTTTCTTTATTTCCTTTGTGTCGAACACATATGCCGACAAGTCATTTGCTTCCAGCGTGCGGTTGTAGCCTGTTATGGAGTACAATACGGGCGAATGGTATAGCAGTGAGCTGCCCGAATTGATTTTATTGGAAATTACCCGTTTGGCAGTAAACCTGAAATCGCGGATCGTACCGGTTTCCACCCAGTCCTTAGCATCAAGGAAAGCGTTGGGCGTATCTTTGTTGCCAAGTATATTCACGTTGAACCAGATGGGGGCGTAGGAATAAGCCTTTGTAAGGGTTAGCGCCTGTGTTCCCATATTGTTGTTATCCGGTGTGTCGTCCTCTCCCAAAAACACGGATGTGTTTTTATACAGGTCGAGGTGTATTTCCACATTGTCGTAGTTGAGGGCTATCTGGTCTGCTCCTGCGGGATAGGTATCTGTAGGGTCGCCACTGACGTTGAAGAAGATATAGTCTTTTCCCGCGCTGTTTTTCTCAAAGGCAAACCAGAAAGCGTAACGCTTGCCTTCCCCGTTTGATGTCAGATTAATAACACTATTGTCTTCTGCCGATATGGAAATATTGAAGCTTTTGAGGAAATCATTCTGCTTGAGGCAGTCCTTTAAGCTTTGCGTTGTCTTGTCCCGCTGGTATTGCCATGCAGGGCCTGTGTATTGATTCAGTTCGCCCAGATAGAAAATATTATTTTCGCTGTCTTTGCCTAATTCGCCCGAGTCGGATGTTCCCCTGAACTTGTGTTCCCTGCCCGATTCGGCTTCTATGATGCTGAACGCGGAGATGTTGTCGTATTCTTTGATACCTCCCGGTTGGCTGCCCACAAGGGCGTATCCGCTACCTGTCACTTTCAGTTGTATATCCACCGGCTTGGCTTTGGACGATGTTTTTGCTTCGAACTGTATATAGTTCGGGTTGCCCGACAAAGAGACTTTCGCGGGTTGTATGGTATCGTTGGCTATCTCAAGCCCTTCTGTAAAGTATCCCATTAGTTAAAATATTTGGTTAATTCGTCGATTGTTGCTTCAAATAATCTGTCGTACCATTCGGTGTCGAACATCTGTTCTATTCGTTCTTCGAGGGTTGCCAGTATCGGCCGCCCTTCGTGTCCGTCGCGCCAGATGGCACGGGCTATCAGGTAGAGGGTGCTGTTGTCGGCAGGAATATTTCTTGCCAGTGCCCAGTCGCGCAATTCGTCTATCGGTGGGAATTTCCCTTGGCGGGGCGCGCGCCCGTTCTCTATGTAAGTGAGGTAATTGCCTAAATATGTGCTGATAACGATATTCCCGTTTCGCTCATGCCACGATACCTCAATGTCCTTAGCCTTGTCGCGCAGGGTATTTTTGCCTGTTTTGCGGTTTGCGCTAACCTTATCATCTTTGAAGATGGTATCGGCAAGGGTGGCTATCTCGGAGGTTATCTGGTCTATTACTTTTGCTAGTTGGCCCCCTAATCCCCCGGAGGGGGACTTACTGACAGGGTATTGGTTTGTAGTTGTTTTACTCATTCTTTCATTCTTTTATTGTGGCTTGCTCAAGTCCCCTCAGGGGGATTAGGGGGCTTTCCTCGTTTTCAATTCAAAGTCGGGGAACTTATTCACAAACACCTCGCAGGTATTGGCCGGAGAGAGGTCGAAGTTTTTCAGCAATTCATTTTCTCCGAACTCTTTGTCCTCATCAAACTGCTCGTCAATCAGGCACAGGTTTTGCATGTTTGCTTGTGTAAAGTTTACCGAGAATCGGCATCCGCAGGCGTTGTCGTCGTAGTAATCCCTCAGCGTGAGATAGTCCCAGTCGGGGGTAATCCAGATGCCCAGTGTGTCGCAGTCTCTTTTTATCCGTTCGATGATGTTCAACCCCGCCGAGAAAGCAAGGTTTTGCAGATGGCTGACCGATTCGTCACTGACCGGAGTGAAAAGAATGGAAAAATCTACCGAATTGGTAAAGGTATTGTTGCGGTTACTCCCCCGTACCGGGTCTTCGAGCCAGAAAAGGGGATACGCGTCTTTGCCGCTGCCCAGTTCGTAATTGCGGTTGTAATAGAAGGCCTTGATAAGCTTATGCTCTCGTGCCTGATTCCTGAAAATGCCTATTATACTTTCTATCATTTCTAAAAATTTAGTATGTGTTTTATACTAGATAAATTTTTAAAAAGTTGATGACAAATTCTTATCTTTGGTGAGATGAAGCCGTTGCAGTAGGGGCAATCCCTTGTGGTTGCCCACAAATACAAGAAGCGGTCAGTGACAAGCCGCTGCCCCTGCATATGTCTAATAAGCAGTAAATTATATTCATACGTCGAAACTATGCAAAAAGGAGACATTTACAATTACTACAACAAAGGAAAACAGAAATATACAGCGCTACAGATTGTAAACACAGACCACGAAAAACAGGAATACCTGCTGCTGGCATTGTATTACTGGGACGACAACCCGTTGATCGAAAAAGATATAGACGCTATAAAACCTTTCTGGCAAGACCACCATAGCTGGGCTGGCGGATATGACTTCATGCTCAGCAAAGGCGAAATGCCGGATAATTATTCCTTTGTAGGCAGCAGGGACGTATTATGTGAGCCTGGCGAAGGATATACCAAAGCCGGAAGTTGGCATTACGACTGCCTGCAAGTGTCGTTGCAAAAAGCATGGGACGAACTGCCCGACTCCTTCAAAAAGAAATATAAGGAGATGAAAGGCAACCGATCGAACGTCATAGCCTCAACTATGGCTGAGATAGCCGATGCCGCAGAGCTGGACGCCGCATATCCTGCCCTGACCAAAATAGAAGTGGAGGGTGCTAAACCCTGGCTACAGGATTATATAAATACACATCACAATGTAACGGAAGTGATTTGGAAAAATGCCGGAGAGAAAGTTATCGACCTATCTCAAACACGCCTGCAAACATTCAGGACAGACGGACTGGGCATCGAAGAAATAATATTGAGTGACTGCATGAGCGAGTTATCTTTTCAGGCTCCTGTTGAAAACGCGATAAAGATAACACCCGCACCCAAAAACCGCGCATTCGATCTGCATGTACAAAATACGAACAACCTGCACCTGTTCAAAGGATTGAATATTACCGAACTATGGGTGTCCGGCGACGGCAAAACCGATATAGATATGCAAGTGATTGCCGAAAACCTTCCACACTTGAGGGTGTTGCGCATCTGGGGTAAGTCTAATTATATCATCAATATGGAAAAAATCGCATTGCTGGACGGGCTGCGGTGGCTTACCCTGCGCGATATATTCGGATTTGCGGCGGATGATTTCCCCGCGCGCAAAGACTTTCCGTACATTACCTGTATCTGGATGGACAGCATACCCGATGATGTAGCCAAAAAGGTGAAGAAAGAGTATAAGGGGATTGACCTGTGGATAACCAAAGGGCGCAAACCCGAATGGCTGGAAGCCAACCTCAACAACCCCTTCCGCCACTGGGACGGAGACGACCACATCCCGCCTGCTCATGCCAAAAAGGCTGCAAACCTGTACATCAAATTCAACAAACAGATAGATAAACTGATAAAGGACAAACTGCCTGCCGGTAAGATGCAGGGCGAGCTGGAAAAGATAGTGACGGAGTACACGCAGGAGTTCAACAAGATGGACAAGCGTACCCAGTGGATCGACACCATGCTGCGCGAAGATATTTTGGATGTGTTGGGCAAGCTGCTAGAGCCTGTAAAAGAGGCTTACGGCGAAAAGGTAGACTTTAACAAGCTGGATATTCTCTTCGAGGGCATGATGGATTTTTAGCCCCCTCAATCCCCCAAAGGGGACTAGCAGAGGGGGTATTAATCAATTGTTTCATCTTTCTTTTTCTCCCCCTACGGGGGAGCTAGAGGGGGCTCTCACCTCCTCATTTGCCTCTCAAACTTATATTGTTCTTCTTCGGCGCGGGCCTTATCTATTCGGTAGAGGAGAAATCCGAACACCTCGCTAACTGTTTTTCCAGTGACCGTATCAAATAAGTATATCTTATCCTCTGCCAGATCGGCAATCGTTTTATACCACCCCCATTTATTGCAAAAGTCTTTGTATCCTTTAGAAACCGGCCGGCCTGAGCCATTACCGTCGAATAGTGGTTCAAAATCGCTTCGGATTCTCTCTTTCTGGATAAAAAAAAACTTATCAGTGGCAATGCCTTGTCGCAAGGCAGGTTGCGGAACATTTCCGCCCGTTCGGGGGCGAGGTCGGGGTTATACTTTTCGCCGATGGGACGGCACAGGATAGCCAGCAGTTCCGACAATTTGGATTCGCTGTCGCTGCCGATTACATTTTCTGCATCTACCCATTCGCCAAGTGTTAATCTGTCGGCAAAGGAGATAAAATATTCTTTACCATTGGTTTTTACACTGGCAGCCGGCGGCAGTTCGCTGTCGAACACAAAGTCGATAATACCCGCTATGGTGTTGAATACCTGTGCGGGCGATTCCAGCAGCATATCTGCATCTATGCCGCACACATCGGCTACAAAGCGCACCTGGTCGAGCTTTGTCTCAGGGTTTTGCATATAGAGGCGTTCATAATCGGCCAGCCGGATGTCGCGCCAGCTTTCGGGAATTTCCAGTTTTACGTCGTTGAATTCTACTTTTATCATATTCAAAATAATTTATCTTATAGTAGTAGATAATTTTTTTTGAATGTGATGAAAAATGTAGGGGGTGTGTCATAAGTAATTTTCACTTTCATTTTGTCATGTTGAACGGAGTGAATTGAAAATCGGCAGAGCAAAGCGGAGCCAAATATCCCGTGTCCGGAGGGTCGGGATTCTTCATTGCATTCAGAATGACAAAGAGGGTAACAATTTAATAGACTGTTTTTACTTATGCGAATCAAGGGTTGCTTTGTAATCCTTCGGTCTCGGTCATCTTTTACAAGATTTATATAGTTTTTACCTTTGCATAGGAGAGAGTTAACGATAAATTAAGGAGCCATCAGTTT
>NZ_QVMO01000068.1 GCF_010501055.1 Dysgonomonas sp. 521 | reverse complement strand
AAACAAGTCGCCCTGACTTTGATCCGGTGATTTTCCTATCATTTTTTGCAAGCTTTTAGGACTTCAAGATACGAAATTCTGCAATATTAAGCAAATAATTGAAGGTGTAATTTACTGGCAAATAACTTATTATATACTTTTTAAGGAGCGACTACTTATAAAAAGTGACAAAAGTGACACATGCCGATTGTTTTTTACTTGTTACCTTTTTGTTGTTATAAATCAGTTATTGCTGTCTGACGGTACATTTAACCTTTGATTCGCATGTAATTTAAAGTTTATATTCAATGCGAATCAAGGGTTAAAAAGCACAGTAACTTATTGTCCCGAAGGGACTGAAGGTGGATAACCACGGGTAAAACCCGTGGCAGGAACTGACAGAAGAATATGTCTCCGTAGGAGGCAAATAGCAAAAACAAATGTCATTCGCCTCCTACGGAGACGGTCTATTTCTACCTGCTTTTGCCACGGGCTTTACCCGTGGTTATCCATATTAGCCCACTTCGTGGACTTAGACCCCTGACTGCAAAACAGAAGATTGATTTATAATAGTATACTGCAACCCAAAGCAACCCTTGATTCGCATATTCAATAAGATTATATATGGTTTATTCTCTGTGATTTAATTGCCTGCTGCTTTAGCTGGAGGATAATAGTCTAATCAGATAATGGCTTTAGCCAAAATGTTTTGACTAAAGTCGTTTTCTATCTGTATTATTATCCACGACTTGAAAGTCGTGGCAACTAAAACTCCTAAAAATATGCATCTTACTCTTTTATTGAATATAAACTCTTTTCTTTTCACTACTTATAAGATAATTTTAGTCGGAAAAGATAAATAAGAGCATTATACCCTGTTATTGATTATATCGTCTATTTCATTTGTATGCAGTCTCAGATGCCATAAATAACTTGCGATCATATCATTGAGGGTTACAACATTCCCTTCATAGTCAGTCCACTTATTGCCGAGCTTAGTTTTATCTATATTCCTTATGATCTGTATTATATGCAGGTTATAGAATTTCCATAAAGAAACAAGGTCTTTCCAGTCCGAATCCTGATAGTTTTGCATAGCTATCCACAAATCATTATGCTGTGTATGCCGCTGATAGTCTCAGAAAAATCAATATCAGTATTCATAGTCTGAAGAATTTATAAGAGAAAAACAAAATTACAGATTTTTTAAAGGAAAAGATTAGTAACAATGGTATATTTCCCGCTACATGGATATTTTGTCTGTATCCTGCTCGAAAAGTATTCCCTACTCTACACACTTTAAAAGATATAGACCGATTCGTGTAATATATGCGTTTGCTCCTTATTCTCCTGTAGGTTTCAGATACAGGTTGTTTCTCCTAAAGTCGAAGATAACCGAAAAATACCTGAAAAACTGATTCCCGATAAGCCCGATGTAAATATCATTTTCCTTGAATACAAACCATTCCGAATCGGAAAAAATAATATCCCTGCCGGTAACGATGCTGTTGCCAATCTGTATTGTATCCGTTTTCAGTATGTTTACAGGTGTATGGTTTGTATCCAGATTCTTCGCCCTGCCGGATTTTGTTTTACTCAGGTCGAGGTTATAGTCGGCAGGTATATTATTGGTGAAGAAAAGCGTTCCGTTCAGTCCGGTATCTATCCAGAAATTACCTTCAATGTTTTTCCCGTCTATATGTACCCTGGCAGGAACTATCAGCCGCTTCCCCCTGTCGATAAATTTTATACGGTCATATCCCGCGAGGCTGTCAAGTTCACTTCGTCTGAGTTCCCTGATATAGTGGTCTTTGTATGAGATCTCCAGGATACGGTTGTCGAAGAAGTCCCAGCCGAGCAGTACGCATTCCTCGCCATACCAGCGCAAAAACTGGCTGTCGTCCTTCATATATGTGGCTACCATGTCACGCTGCCAGCCCCCTACTTTGAAACGTATATTCTCCTGAACCGGAAGCGAATCGCCGTATGCGGGCTGCCTTGTTCTGAATTTTTCAGGTATGGCAATACCCCATGCTCCAATGTCGAGCAGGGCTTTTGTCGGTATGGAGTCATCTATAACGCCATCGAGTATCACATTGCTTTTGAAGCTGAAATATGGGACTGCATTTGTTGGCAGTTGTTTCCCTGTCCCGATGGTTTGAGGTACAGTATCGCTTATAGCATTTATATTACAAACAAAGACAATGAGTAGAAAAAGAGATATAACAGATACTTTCATTTTTATTTGATATATACCTAATGAAATATATTGGGGTTGGGTGAATGCGGTATTGGTTCGGGATGCTTATTATAGAACTCGCATATACGGTCGGTCAGATAATCATAGGCATCGTCTTCTATATAAGGACGATTCGCTACTGACAGAAGTTTTATATATTCCTTTATTTGCTTTTTCTCTCCTTTTTCAAATGTATCTGAATCGATCAAGGTATCTTTCACAAATTTGGCCATCAATTTATGATCTTTACTGTAATTAATGTTTCCATTGCGGCATGCTTCATCCCTTAATTTTTCTACTATACGCAATAATTCACCTTGTACAGTCGGGGCTTGCCCACGTAGGGGAACCATTTCCTTCCAAATCTTTTTGGCAACATCTGGATATTTCAGGTTGGTAGGGAATTCGGGTTGCTTAGATTTTACCGGAGTATAGACAGGATGGAGGGCTTCACATTTCTCAACAAGTTCTTTAACTTCCTCAGTCTTATGCTCCAACCATTTGCGCGGAGTCGCTCCATAGTGGTTTGCCTGATCGAGGTCACCACCCAGCATAAGTATGCGTTCCATGATATGAAGCCATTGCTGACGAATCTCTTCACTTTCGCGCCATGGAAATCCTTGTATCGACCAGTATAGTAAATTAGCTCCTATACTGTCTGTCTCATTCACATCCGGATTATAATTAAGCATCAGGTCGAGTTCCGCCATCTGTGATACTTGCCTTATTGCAATATGCATTGTATTATAGCCGCTTCTGCAGTTCATATTCACATCAGCACCTTTGTCCAGCAGGAAGCGCATCAGGTCGAGCCGTTCTTGTGGTTTGTCTTTGTATCCGAAGGAAGTAAGTACATCCATCAGTATAAGACGATCATACTTTTCATCTGAAAAAGAATTCGGGTTTATATTATTTTTCTCTATGATACTCTTTACTTGTTCTGACTCTCCTTTTGCAATAGCCATGAATAATGGCCTGCGGTGTTTTTCGGGTACTATGTGTAGCATGGTGTCATTGTTTGGTAATTGTCCTAAGATTTTTTATTTAAGAATGATACTTTTCATTTTCGTGGTATTGATAGAAAAAAATCTATTCGTTTCATCAAAGATAACGAATAGATTTATATCATATTTTATTCTTTCCTATAATTTATCCTCTCAGCACCAGTAGCGGCGTGTCGGAGTGGAATAACATTTTCCTTGAAATACTAGGGCTGAACATCCGCGCAAAGATATTACGTTTGCTGGTTGTCAGTGCCAGTACCTGAATGCCGTCGTCCTTGATATACTCATCCAGACTTTTCAGCATATCGCTTGTGTCGATAAGTTTATAGTCGAGATTCAGGTTCGGGTATTGCCTCGAAAAATAAGCTTTGATACCTTCTAGTTTTATTTCGTCCCATTGGTCTCCCTTCTTTACTGAGATATGGGTCAATGATATGCGAATGTCGTTGTATGGTTGCAGCAGCTTGGCCAGCAGGTCGAACGAAATGAGGTCACGTTGGCTGAAGTTGGTAAGAAAGGCGATATGTTTTACATCCCTAAGGTCGTGGAACGGCGTATTCTCCGGAATGGCGATCAGCGGAACGTGTGTCATCTCTATCACTTCGGCGGTCACGCTGCCTATCAGGTCGGCGTCTTTCTGGTCTTTACCTCTTGTGCCCATAACGATAACAGCCGGTTTGTATTCTTTTGTGAACGTCACTATTTCTTCTTCCGGCAATCCCTCTCTCAGCACATAGGAATAATTGACAGGAGGAAATTCGCCTTGCGAAACCTTTTCATCAATGGTATTACAGAGCCGCTGGATGTTTTCTTTTACTTTTTCTATAATGTTCTGGAATTCTTTCTCCTCTTTACCCTGATAGGCGAACGCTTCGGCCATAGGCAGCGCAGTGGGGTAGTAAGGATTGAAATATACGTGAAGTATCTTTACTTTCGCGTCCAGCTCCCGCGCCATATTGAACGCGATACGGCAGGCCTTGAGTGAATAATCGGAAAAGTCTACGGGGACTAATATCCGTCTGCGCCCGTCATCGGTGCGGTAGGTTTCTTCTTCGTCGTAACTGAACAGATGGCGGCTTTCTACAACGCTTAATGCTTTGGGAAGATCCGATTCTTTTATACGGATACGAACTCCGGCGGATACTCCGGGGTTATCGAGATCTACATCATTGATATGCACTTCAATGTTCTCGCTTTCCAACACTTTACTTAATATCTGGGCTTTTTCATTTGTATGAATAGCAAGTGTTACTAGTTTATCTTCCATAACCAACGTATTTTAGGTCGCAGACCTGTTTATTATCTTTATATGTATAACAGCAACAGTTCTTTAATGTTTGCGAATATTGCATTAAATATTATCTGCTACTTATTGACTCTTTTTCCTGTTAATTTGAAAAAGAGATGAACACTTTCCTGTGTATTCATCTCTCTATTTTTTTCAGACCTCCTTGGATTCCATCATTTCTATAGCCATATCCAAAATAGTGGTATCGTCAATTGAGACATAACCTCCATCCGGACCGGGTTCTATGTGAATACCGCAACTTTGTCCCTTTTCGTAGCTGTAACCGCCAAAGTAGTTCCAAACAGTTTCGACCGGAAGTTGTAGTTTCTCAGCTATCTGGTGTATGCTTCCGTCCGGCAGGTTGTCTTTAATCTGTCTAAGCTCTGTAAATTTTATAATTCTAGTCATACTCTCTAAGTTTTAAATGGTAAATGATTAGGAATATGTTCTAAAGTTATAAAATTCTTTTTTGAAAAACAATCGATTTCACCCGGGAATATTAAATAGTGCGCTATAAATAGCGATTGTTATCACAATTACCACTATCGTACATATCAGTATCTTCGCTCTAACTTTTGAGTAGACAGGTATTTTCAGTTCCTCTTTAGGGACTTTTAATATATATCGCCTTGAGGTTAAATAAATATAATAGACAAAAAAACCGATCAGAGCACCCCAGATAGCCCCGCCTACTATATCGGATATAAAGTGTACCCCGAGGTATATGCGCGAATATGCGGTAGCGGTAGCCCATAATATCATCGTGATAGTGTAATACCTGTACCTGAACAGCAGGGAAGTGAAAGCGACTATACCAAAGCCGTTTGCCGCATGATTGGATATAAACCCATATCTTCCGCCACGGTACCCCTTCACAATCTCTACATAATTCTGGAAATCGGGATGGTGTGTCGGTCTGGGACGTTCAAAAAAAGGTTTGATAACGGATGCCGAGACATAGTCGCAAAGCATTCCTACAAGTACCGCGCATACCAGCAAGAGAAGCGCCTCCTGCCATCTGATCTTATAAATAAATATACCCAGTGAAACTATAGCCAGAGGAAGCCATATCAATTTACCGCTATATATCCACATGAATACATCCCAGTAAGAGTTATGTTGATCGTTAAGCCATAGGAATAAGTCCCTTTCGTAGGGTAAAATTCTTTCTACTACATTCATTTAATAGTGTTCCCCATGCATTTACTATACAAGAGGCGTTATATGATTTCCAATTTCTCCCGTTGAATCCAGCCTACAGTACCATTGTCTATTTCCACTTCGAGCCAACTACGGTCTTCTTTGGTTACTGTGACTTTTGTTCCGGCGTGCAATATGGTAAGTTCCTTGCTGTTAATGTCAGGTGAACTGACCATCGGCACCGATGCCGCCATAATAATGGCTGTATCCCGGTGTTCTATCCTGCTTTTTTGCCTGAATGAGAATATGTTGGCAAAGATAACAACAATAATCAGGACTATACCTGTATAGAACGCTGCTTTTTTTGTTAAAATGTACCTGCTGAAAAAGAACAGTACCAGGCATAATACAAAGAGGATGAAGGACACAACGCCTATAGTCGCCCAACTATTCGAACTGAACAGGTTCTGGATGGCACCGAACCAGATGCTCAGGAAGAATGTATCGGCTACAGGGATCTTGTCCTCTATCTTGGTCATTACATAATCGATGTTATGTCTGGTATCCCTGTCTCCCGGGTCGAGGAGTAACGCCCTTTCGTAATACAGGCGGGCTTTGGCTATTTCATTTACCCTGAAATACGAATTGCCAAGATTGTAATACAATCCGGATGATTCCAGTCCCTGTGATTTTTGCGCGTCTTTTTCGTTCTCCAGTATTTCTATCGCTTTGCGAAAGTCGCCGCTGTTATATAATGCGTTTGCTTCTTCCAGTATGGCTTTTCCTCCGCCGGGTTTATTCTCTGCGATGGCAGTATTGCGAACTGTGCCTGTACTGTCTGTTTTCACATCTGTGGAATCCTGCGCACCTACTGTAGCGAATGCTACGACAATGAATATATATGATAATATGACTCGCTTCATTACACTCATCATTGTTTTATTTTTTTGATTGTACTTTCCATCTTACCTATCGCGTCAACGGTATCATTGTAGAGATTGTCCATAGCGTCTCCCGATTCGGAAGGAGCGTAGCGGGCAAACTCTCCCGTATCGAGTATGTTGATAAATGTCCCTACAATATCATCTCCCGCGCCGTATTTGCGGAGTTCAGCTTCTATATTTTCCCTGTTCAGTTCGGCTACAGGTATAGTCAGCTTATCGCTCAGGTAACCCCATACTGCACGCAGTATTTCTTCGTAGAAGCTGTCCTTCTTGTGGGTAAGCAGGTATTGCTTGGCCAGTTTCAACCGCTTGGTAGCTACTTTGTTCGCTTTCTTTGTCCGCATCAGGGCTATGTCGGAGTTGGCCTTGATCTGTTTCCTGTATATGATGAAGAAAGCGATAAATAAAATCAGCGGTATCAGGTAACACAATGCATAAGGTAACGAGCCTACAAAAAAATCGTTCGGATTTCTGAATGAGTAGTCTCCCGTCTTTATGTAGCGTATATCCTGGTCTATTTCCAGTTCCCTTTGGTTGGAGTAGCTTGTCGATACATTCTTTCCGGCGTTCGGGTCTTTGTCTACATCCAGTTCGTATGATGGGGACGACACCGTTTTGTATGTATTGGTCCGTGTATCGAAATAAGAAAATTCGATAGGAGGAATTGTAAATTTACCCGGATAACGCGGGATAAACATATATTCTATCGTTTTAGTCCCCGATAACCCGTTTTCTGTCAATCGGAAATCGTTGTTTTTTACCTGAGGGTCGTAAGTTTCGATGTCTTTCGGGAATTTAACCTCCGGGTTCTTTATCAGTTTAAGGTTACCCGCCCCGGAGATGTCCAGTTTTATCGTTACAGCGTCATTGGCTTTCATCTTCTGTGCCGATATAGACGGTGTGAAGTTGAAGCTTCCCACAGCGCCTGAGAAATTGGCAGGCTTACCTTCGAGTGGCAGCGGGGAAATATCGACGGTAACGGGCGCTGTCCGCAGTGTCTTCTTCGCTTCGGTCATTACATCCAGCGATTGCCCGAAAGGGGTTCTTACCTTCCGTCCGGAAGATACTTCAAATACGATATCCATCGTACCCGAAGGGATGGTTATTTTTCCGGAACGCTGAGGGAACAGCAAAGTCTTCTTTACGTCTATCGCCATGTAGTTGCGTCCGTTGTAGCGCTCTACGGATAGTTGCCGGTTGGTAGGCAAATCGAAGTCTTCGGTCATGAACCCTTCAAACTCGGGAAATTGTATTTTTCCCACATCCCTGATATTTAATACGGTATAGAACCTGAATGTGACTACTACCGCTTCTTGTTCTTTTACTTTGGTCTTGGAAAATATAGCCCTTACAAAAGCATCGTTGGGGTCTACATTACCGCCTGTAGATGATTGGGTTATCATCTGAGGGCTTTGCCCGGGTTGCTGAGGCTGGGAGTTTTTGTCGGGAGGCATTACTTTTATTTGTGTCGTCCCCGACTTATAGCTGCGTCCGTTAACCTTAATAGTGGCCGCAGGCAGGGTAAACGTGCCTTCCGCATTGGCCATCAGCACATAGGTAAAGGTAATATTGCTTTCGGATGAAACTGTACCGTTGATATTCGACGAACTGTACACCTGCGATACGGACGGGCCGAATAGGATATCGAACCCCTTAATTTCGTTGGGTATCTGGATATCACTGCTGTTTCCCCCCCTCAGAATGTATTGAAGCTGTATCCGTGCCCCTTTTACAGTAGACGCAGGAGCGTGGATGACAAACGAGATGTCATCGGCATATATTTTCGAAACACTTATGAGTAATAATATGAATAAAAACCAAAACTTCTTCATTACTCCATTCATCTTTTTATAGTTAGTTCCCTTCTTAGTTATTTATATATCATGCGAATCAAGGGTTAAATGTGCTGTTTTTTGTCCCTTTAGGGACTGAATGTTGGTAGAAAGAAGCTTTAACCGGTTAATTGCGTGCCGTCAGGTACGCAATATCTACAGAACAATTCACATTTTGTACCTGACGGCACAAAAAAACGAATTTCATTCATGTTTCTACCAATATGATGTGCCTAACGGCACATTTAACCCTTGATTCGCATATATCAGTACTTATTTTGAAAAAGTGACAAAAGTGACACCTTTCAGGTTGTTTATTGTTGTTACTTTTTTCTTCTGCAAGAAGCTCAATCTTTGTATATATAGATAAAATTATAGAAAAATAATTACATCCGGTCTTTCCTGTTGAACATCCTGCCCGAAACTTCCGCCATACAAAAGTACAAACTTTTATATTGCTTTCAAGTCCTGGACACGTATAAGTATCGAATCCATTTTCAATACTTTGTCATTCGTTACCGATTCATCGTATACGTCTCCCCATATATCCCTCACTTTTCTGCCGGTAGGGGTTGTATACTGTACTGTAACAGAGCCTTCGGGGATTGTTATTGCCCCTGTCCGTTGGGGCTGAAGCAAAAGCCTGCGTATTTCCACCACTTTGTATGTTTTGCCTTTTATCGTTTCTTCTGCGAAAGACTGGCGTGTACGGGTGATATTGCTTGTATAGAAATCCTTTATGGATGGAAAATCGGCATCAGCTATTTTGTGAATGTCCTTAGTAGTATAAAGCCTATAGGAAAGGGTTAACGTATCCGAAAGGTTTACACTGCTTTTCGACGCTGTTACTTTTATAAACGCGTCGACATCCTCCGCCTTGGTCACAACCTTGTCTTCAGATTTACTGTCTCCCGAAGATTTTACTTCTATCTTGAAACTATCCGATTTGTACTTTTTCCCGTCAATCGTTACTTCCGCCCGTGGCAAAGAGAATGTGCCTTTCTTGAATGCCCGGAGCAGGTATGTTGAAGTAGCGGCATACGATTGCTCCCTTTTTCCCTTATTGATAGTAGCGGAAATGGATGTGGAGAGGGATGGCCCGTAGAGGATTTCAAATCCGTCCATATTTTTAATAATAACGGGAGTATTTACCACTTTGTCGCTCTCTACAATATATGATATCCTGAATTGCTCTCCTACACTAACGGTCTCAGGTGCTTTTATACTCACTTTTACCTCTTGCCCTGCTACATACGATAGCGAGAAGAAGAAAGAGAATACAAATATTGTGAGCCGTTGTAATGTATATGATCTATTCTTCGTAATCATTACCAGTCTTTGTTTTGTTTCCTGTTATTTTCATTCTTTTGTTTACGTTCCTGGGCTTTCGCCTGGTTTACGCGTTGCTGAGTGTTTTTTTCGTCCTGTTCTATTGCCTGCAGCATCTGTTGCATATTTTCCTGCGACATCTGATTTTGGTTTTGCTGATTTTGCTGGTCTTTCTGGTCTTTCTTTTGATCGTTATTCTGGTTTTGCTGATCTTTCTGATCTTGTTTTTGATCCTTGTCCTGGTCTTGATTTTTGTCTTGGCCTCCGCCACCGTCTTCATTCTGCCTGTCCTGTATCATCTTTTGTACGACAGCCAGATTGTAACGTGTCTCATCATCTTTCGGGTTCAGGCGCAAGGCGTTTTTATAGGCTTCCATCGACAATTTCAGATTGTCTTCCTGTTGTTTCGGTTGTTCAGGTTGTTGCCCGGGTTGTAAAGGCGCCTGTTGTGCCTGTCCTTTTTCATTCGCTTTCTTTTTCAGAAAGGTATTACCCATATTGCTCCATGCGGCACTCATCTTGTCCGGGTTTTCATTTTCCAGTGTCAGGTAGTGCTGGTATTCTTTTATGGCGTCATCCCATTTTTGCTGCCTGTAGTATGTGTTGGCCAGGTTGAAGGATGCTTCCTTCGAACCGGCATTACCGTCAAGGGCTTTGTTATATTCGGCCTCGGCGGCGCCGTACCGTTGCTCGTTATAGGCACTATTTCCTGTGCGGATGGCTTTCCTCACTTCTTTTTGAGCGGATAAGCTAACTGCGATAAAGGTAAATAATGTTATAAATATGATTTTTTTCATTTTAGTCGTTAGTTACTGGTCTCTCCCAACCTCCCCAAGGGGGGCTTAAACTTCTCCCCTTGGGGAGGGATGGGGGAGGCTTTATTTAAACAATCTGATATTCCTGAATATTCTATTCTTCTTATCAAAGATACAAACTTCTAACAGAAGCAATGCCAGCATAGCCCATGCGAATATCTGGAATTTCTCATCATATTCGGAGTACGCGATACCGTCTATTTCTTTCCGCTGCAATTTATCCAGCTCGGTCTGAAGGCTTTTCAACGCACTGTTAGAATTGTCGGCATGGGCATATAAGCCTTTTCCGGCTTTGGCTATCTGGCGGCACATTTCTTCATTCAGTTTTGTGACTACAGGCTGCCCCTGCATGTCCCTCTTTACTTCGCGCGAACCTGCAACCAGAGGTATTACCGAGCCTTCGGTAGTACCTATACCCACAACATTTACATGCACGTCCTTGTCAGCTGCCCGCTTGGCTGCGCCCTCAGCGTCACCTTCAAGCCCTTCTCCGTCTGTAATGAGCACAATGGCCTTGTCTATATTTTCATCGTTAGAGAAGCAACTCATACTCATATCTATGGCGCTGCCGATGGCTGTACCCTGTACCGGCACCAGACTGGGGTCGATAGACTCGAGGAATAATTTCGCCGATTGGTTGTCAGGGGTCAGCGGCAATTGGATGAAAGCCTCTCCGGCAAATACGACAATGGCTACTTTATCATTCTTCCTTTCGTCGATAATACGTGTCAGTATTTGTTTAGCCTTTGTCAGCCTGCTTGGTTTTATATCTTCCGCCAGCATCGAGTTGGATACATCGATGGCAATAACCAGTTCGATCCCTTTCTTGTCTACTTTCTCCACTTTTGTGCCGAATTGGGGGCGGGCTAATACGATAATGCCAAATCCGATGGCAACCATTACTACCCAGAACTTCAGGTACGAACGTTTGAGTGACAATTCGGGCATCATCTTTTTCACCAGAGCCAGTGTCCCCAGCTTTTCCACACTTTTTCGTTTGGCTATATTCAGTAATATGAAGCCAATAATGAATACAGGTATGGCAAAGAACAGATATAGGAATTCAGGATTTGCAAATTTAAATATACTCATCTTTTTACAAGTTACGAGTTTTCGTTTTTCACTTTTACTTTCTATTGCTTGCTGTTAACTGCTAACTGTTGACTGTTAACTGCTAACTGATTACGGAATATTTCTCAGCCATGTGCGGCGAAGTATCAGTTCGCAGCCAAGCAGTGCTAACGCAAAAATGGCAAAAGGCAAATACAGTTCCTTCCGTTTGGTCACAGTATTTACACTTATATGCGATTTTTCCATCTGGTCTATTTCATCGTATATACCGCTCAGGCTGGTATTGTCTGTCGCGCGGAAGTACGTTCCGCCTGTGATACCGGCTATTTCGGTCAGCGTTTTCTCGTCAAAGTCGCCAGATACATTCATCGACTGCATACCATAAGGTGTCATGATGCGGGCAACGGATGTGCCGCGTGAACCGATACCGATTGTATATACCCTGATGCCGTATGAGGCGGCCAGTTCGGCTGCGGTTAGCGGTGCTATTTGTCCGGCATTGTTCGAGCCGTCGGTAAGCAGGATAACGACACGGGATTTTGATTCGCTGTCTTTCAGTCTGTTGACGGAGTTTGCCAACCCTAACCCGATGGCTGTGCCGTCTTCTATTATACCGAATTTCACTTCACTCAGCAGGTTCAGTAATACCCTGTGATCTGTCGTTAGCGGGCATTGCGTAAAGCTCTCCCCTGCAAATATGACGAGGCCGATCTTGTCGCTTTGCCTGTCGTTTATAAATTCGGAGGCAACCTTCTTCGCGGCTTCGAGACGGGTGGGAGAAAAGTCGTTTGCCATCATCGTCCCCGATATGTCGAGCGCCATGATAATGTCGATACCTTCCGATTTGGAAATGTCGGAGGAATTCACACTCTGAGGCCGGGCCAGTACTATGACGACAAGGGCAATGGCTATCAATCGCAGCAGGAACGGGAAATGTCGCAGATACACCCTGATAGTGGCCGGGGCTTTCTCTAAAGCATAGCCGGAAGACAACTTGAATGTAGCCTGCATTTTCCGCAACTTAAAGATATACCATACTATCAGTGGTATAAGCAATAAGAGTAAGTATAAATATTTTGGATTAGCATATTCCATTTTGATATTTTTATGTAAAAAAGAATTTAATGCAATTGAGTCAAATTATAACTGACAGTTGCTATTATACATACAAAAATAATTAATAGGTCTGCGACCTTAGCTTTTTTGTTTTTTATCATTGTTCACATTCTTTGCCGGCTCCGGCATAGTTGGAGCAGCAGCCCCGCCTTTCTGTTCTTCAAGGGTAGGACGCTCTTCTATCTTCGTTTGGTTTACGAAGAGAAAGGCATTTACCAGGCTGAGGTCGTTCTCATCGGCGAAAGGCGTATACTTGGCAAATTTAACAAGGTCGGCCAATCTCAATATCTGTGCCAGCCCATCGGTAGCCGAACGGGTGTCTGTAGCAAGATGTACGGAGGCTATGATGTCGTCGGAAATCATTTCCGGCGCATCGATATTAAACCTGCGGTCGATATATTTGCGGAGAATATCCGTGAGTTCGGTGTAATATTCTTTTTCCATTCCCCGTTGCCACATTTTAGATTCTTTCAGCTTGTCGAGGTGCTGTAATGCTTCAACATGCGGAGGCAATACGATTTTCGGGGTGAAGAAGTACCCTTTTTTCCTCTTCCTGTAGTAGAGATAGACTCCTGCTGCTATCAACAGGCACAGGAGGGCTATCAGTATAGGGATATAGAAATATTCGAGATAGTCCTGCCATACAAACGGCGGCTTCTGGATGTTTTTTATGTCGTTGATCTGAAGCCTTGCAAAATCAATGGAGTCGGTTTTGTGTTCTTTCAATAACTCAAGATATGCGAGTGTGGAATCGGATAGTTGCGGCGCGGAAACCTTAAACCCGAAATCGTTGGTCTTCAAGGTGTCGGTTCCGTCTATTACCATCATATACGGTATGTGGTAGAGCGTAGAATCGAAAGATGTAACAACATACTTCTGGCTGATAGTCATCACTTCCGTCATTATGGTGTCTGGTTCCAGCATGTGCAATACCTCTACACCCTTAACCAACGTATCCGTATAGGCAGGGAAAATAATATTCCTGTCTTTGGGGGCTATGACTTCCACGTTTATAATTGCCTGCTCGCCTATCAGGATGTCAGACGGCTGTATTGTCGCTCTTACCGTAGATTTCTGCGCAAAGGCCGAAAGCCCCGTGCAACAGAGCAGACAAAGCAATAGTATATTTTTTAGTTTCAACATAAGTTTAGTTATGAGTTATGAGTTGTCAATTATGAGTTATGAATTATAAATAATAAGACTTGCAACTCATAATTTATAATTAACTATGTCGATCGCTTCGCAATTAGCTTCGCTGATTATTCTGTAATTCATCACTCATAATTTATAATTCATAATTATTTTTCAGCTTCTTTTCTTAAATAACGCGAGCAATGCCTTTACATAATCTTCGTCTGTGCTGACAGAGACATTGTCCACCTTACTCCGGTTAAATGAGGTCTGCATACTTTCCTGTTGTTTTTGCCACCAGTCTTTATAGGTCTGTCTCACCTTGCGTGAGGATGTATCGATCCACCGCTCGGCTCCGGTCTCGGCATCCAGCGTTTTCATCAGCCCTATACTTGGCAACTGGGTTTCGAGGCTGTCATATACCTGTAAGGCTACTATGTCGTGCTTACGGTTGGCGATGGTCAACGCATTATTGTAATCTTTGACGTCTATAAAGTCGGATATCATAAAGGTCGTACATCTTTTCTTTATAGCGTTTGTCAGAAATTTTAACGCCATCCCCATATCAGTCTTGGGACTCTCCGCCTGAAAATTTATCAGTTCGCGGATAATGTACAGTATATGCTTCTTCCCTTTTTTGGGAGGAATAAATTTCTCGATTTTGTCGGAAAAGAAAACGACTCCGATTTTATCGTTGTTCTGTATGGCCGAAAAAGCCAGCGTAGCGGCAATTTCGGTTACCACATCCCTTTTTACCGAATGGTGGGTTCCAAAATCCTGACTGGCCGAAACATCAACTAACAGCATAACCGTTAACTCCCTTTCTTCTTCAAACACTTTTACAAAAGGTTTGTTGTAGCGGGCGGTTACATTCCAGTCGATATCACGGATATCGTCCCCATACTGATACTCGCGCACTTCGGAGAAAGCCATCCCCCTGCCCTTGAAGGCGGAATGGTATTGCCCCGCGAAGATATTACGTGATAATCCGCGGGTCTTTATTTCAATCTGACGTACTTTTTTTAATAATTCACTTGTTTCCATATTTCAGTAAACAGTAAACAGTAAACAGTAAACAGTAAACAGTAAAGTTGACTGAAAATTATTTACCTATTCTGGTTGTTTTTAGTATCGAAAATAGAATTTTTGCAATTTCGTCCACATCAGCATAAATTTCAGTATAAACTGACTCTGTAAGAAAACCAGTATCTTTCAGCAGAGATAACCAGTATTTTGTTTCAAGAACCTCTTTGTAAGCAATACTCATTTTTGCAGAGAAGTCAGCATGGGATATAGCGCCATTTGCTTCTGCAATATTAGCCCCAATGGAAGTGCCACATCTGAGAATTTGTTTTGACAAGATGTATTCATGATTTTCAGATAATCCTTTATATAAGTTGACTATCTTTAATGCTAATGCATATGCCTTATTATAAGCGATACTGTCTTTCTGTAACATTCTCCGCTGTTTACTGATTACTGTTTTACTGCTTACTGCTTACTGTTAACTGATTACTGTTAACTGATTACGGCACTTCTATTTTGTTCAGTATTTCACTGATTATTTCATCCGATGTCGTATTGTTCGCTTCGGCCTCGTATGTCAGTCCGATACGGTGACGCAGTACATCGTGGCATACGGCACGTATATCTTCGGGTATCACATATCCTCTGCGTTTGATAAAGGCGTAAGCCCTCGATGCCAAAGCAAGGCTGATAGATGCACGGGGCGAAGCTCCGAATCCTATCATCCCTTTCAGGGAAGTTAGTCCGTTATCCTCGGGGAAACGTGTAGCGAATACGATATCGATGATATATTTTTCAATTTTTTCGTCCAGATAAACATCGCGAACCACTTCACGGGCACTTGTAATTTCTTCCGCTTTCATTACGGGCGTTAATTGTCCGTAATCTCCGGTCAGGTTGTTGCGGAGGATTAGTTTTTCTTCTTCTTTCTTTGGGTAGTTGATAACCACTTTCAGCATGAAACGGTCAACCTGTGCTTCGGGAAGCGGGTATGTACCTTCCTGTTCTATAGGGTTCTGGGTAGCCATTACCAGGAATGGGGATGGCAGCTTATATGTCTTTTCCCCGATGGTTACCTGACGTTCCTGCATGGCTTCGAGCAAGGCACTCTGTACTTTGGCAGGCGCACGGTTTATTTCATCGGCCAATACGAAGTTAGAAAACACAGGCCCGTGCTTAACGAAGAATTCTTCCGTCTTCTGGCTGTAAATCATTGTCCCTATTACGTCGGCAGGCAGCAGGTCGGGTGTAAACTGGATGCGGCTGTATTTTGCATCGATAAGTGAAGCCAGGGATTTAATAGCCAGTGTTTTCGCCAATCCCGGAACCCCCTCGAGTAATATGTGTCCATCGGCCAGTAATCCGATAAGGAGAGATTCCACAAGGTGCTTTTGTCCCACAATCACTCTGTCCATTCCCATCGTGAGTGATTCGACAAACGAACTTTTGCTTTGAATTCTTTCGGTAAGTTCCCGAATATCAACTTGTGCCATACTTTTTTTATTTTGAGTTTATATTGATTTTCCTTTTCAAGGTCACAGACGGATCTGTTATACTTGTAAGTTGAACGACAAAAGTAAGTTATGCCTAAACAACAAGCATAAAATACTATATCTCGCTAAGCACGACAAAAATAGAAATGTTAAATCTTAAATGCTATAATTCGGAGTTAAAAAAAATTAAGTGTAGGGAAGTATTTAAGCCAATAAATTAAGAAGTCGTCTCGACTTTTTATTTTTTACCACAAGGTAAAAAGAGTTTTTTAGCCTTTTAATTCGAAAAACAGACTCTGGAAATCATCTCGGCTTTTTATTTAACCTCGAAGTAATGGGAGTTTGACGGAGTTTTATAAACAACGCGAATCAAGGGTTGCTCTGGGTTGAAGTATATTATTATAAATCAATCATCTGTTTTGCAGTCAGGGTTCTAAGTCCACGAAGTGGGCTAATCATGGATAACTACGGGTAAAACCCGTGGAAAAATCGGATAGGGGGAGGCCGTCTCCGTAGGAGGCGAATGGCATTTGTTTTTGCTATTTGCCTCCTACAGAGACATATTTTCCAGCCAGCCCCTGCCACGGGTTTTACCCGTGGTTATCCACCTTCAGTCCCTTCGGGACAATAGGTTACTGTGTTTTTTAACCCTTGATTCGCATTAATAGCTGATTGATACAACTTTCGCGTCCGCTTTGAAGCATGCGTTGCTTAATCTCACATTTGTTCCTTTGGCATAGGCATCATTAAATGCTTTTTCTCCGGCATTTGTCATCCCGTCAAAGTTGATAGTATAGCCTCTGTGCACAAGGTTCAGCCCGTCTCTATAGTCGCCTTTTACGCCTGTCATAGCAAGCAACTTCCTGATAAGCATACCAGGTTTAACCCCGCCGGGAGTAGAAACGTTTGAAGAAAAAACTGTAATATTTCCGATTTTCTTTTCTCCATAGTCCGGAATTTCAGCTACTTTTTCTTTTCCTAAATAAAATGAGTAAATGGTGTAATCTCCGTCCATCTCATCTTCGATCACCTTTTTCTCAAAACGGTCATATAACCCCGCGCATTTTGCAGGAACTTTGGATAAAAGCATGCCTTTCTTTAAGCATCCTACACCCTCTTTATTCAGGGTAAATGAGGTTTGAGCGTTTACCGAAACTGCAAACATCACCGATACAATCGTTAGTACTAATGCTAATTTTCTCCAAATCATAAAAATAAAAATTAAAGGTTTATATGTTGTATTAATCGCACTATATCCTTTATATACTATTGGAGTATTATGTGTAGTCTTCTTCAAAAGTAATATTTTTTGTTGAAAATTTCAAAAGAAAAATGTGGATTATATGAAATATGCCAATCAGGATTTGAGAAAAGGCTTGAAAAGCCAAATCTTCATAACCGCGGGTCATCGACCTGCGGAAAAAGGATGGGCAATACCAGCTGTCTGAAAGACAGGACATACTGTGTGTCCTGCCGCTTCGGGCAGGGGGGGAGTGTAATTGCCCCTTGTTCCGTAAGCTACGCTGCGCTTGCATACGGTTATGAAGATTCTGCCTTTCAGGCAGGTGTTGAGCTGCTTTCAACCCCTGATTCGCATGAAATATAGCTTTTTTGTAAACTCCAATTGACAAATAATTAAATAAAATATTTATTCTGGCCAATTTTACGATATTTTCATTTTTAAGTAAAACTACTCTCACAGAATTTAGTATATTTGTATCGCCTTTTGAAAAGGAAATAAAAGGAAGCAATACTCTGATAATCAATAATATTAATTATATTTAATTAGAAAAATCATGATTACAATTGACAAATTCAACTTCGCAGGCAAGAAAGCCTTTGTAAGAGTTGATTTTAATGTGCCTTTGGATGCACAGTTCAACATCACAGATGACACTCGTATTCGTGCAGCTATGCCGACCCTAAAAAAAATCATAGCTGACGGCGGAAGCCCGATTATCGCTTCACATCTAGGCCGTCCAAAAGGAGTAGAAGAAAAATATTCACTGAAACATATCCTTGCCCATGTATCTAAACTTTTAGGAGTTGACGTACAGTTTGCAAACGACTGTGTAGGAGAAGAAGCAGGCGTGAAGGCTGCTGCCCTGCAACCGGGAGAAGCTTTACTGCTCGAAAATCTTCGTTTCTATGCCGAGGAGGAAGGAAAGCCTCGCGGATTGGCTGACGATGCGAGTGATGACGAAAAAGCAGCAGCTAAAAAAGCAGTGAAAGAAAGCCAGAAAGAATTTACAAAAACACTAGCGTCTTATGCCGATGTATATGTAAATGACGCGTTCGGTACGGCTCACCGTGCACACGCTTCCACTGCCCTTATCGCTGATTATTTCGATGCTGAGCACAAAATGTTCGGTTACCTGATGCAAAAGGAAATAGACGCTGTGGAAAAAGTAATGAAAGATACAGCACGTCCGTTTACTGCAATTATCGGCGGCGCTAAAGTTTCATCAAAAATAGATATTATCGAAAACCTGTTGGATAAGGTAAACAACCTCGTTATCGGTGGAGGTATGGCATTTACATTCATCAAGGCTGCAGGTGGTAAAATCGGTAATTCGCTTGTAGAAGACGATAAACTGGAACTTGCTAACGAAATAGTTGCTAAAGCGAAAGCAAACGGTGTACAACTGGTAATAGCTAGCGACGCGAAGATAGCGGATGCTTTCAGCAACGATGCTAACGCTAAAATTTCGGAAGCGAACGCGATCCCTGACGGATGGATGGGGCTTGATGTAGGTCCTAAAGGCGAAAAAGAAATAGCGGATGTATTGATGGCATCAAAAACTATTCTTTGGAACGGCCCTGTAGGTGTGTTCGAATTCGATAACTTCGCGCAAGGTACAAAGGTAACAGCTGAGGCTGTCGCTGCTGCTACCAAAGCCGGAGCATTCTCCCTTGTAGGTGGTGGAGACTCTGTGGCTGCGGTTAACAAGTTCGGCTTGGCAGATCAGGTTTCGTATGTATCTACCGGAGGCGGTGCTTTGCTTGAGTTTATCGAAGGTAAAGTTCTTCCGGGTATCAAAGCTATCAGAGGATATTAATAGTTAATTACTATCTGAAATAAAGAAAGTCCGTACAGAAGGTCTGTGCGGGCTTTTTGTTTTTGTTACTCATCCTTCAGAATAGATATTTTACCTGTCAGCTTCTCACTATTTTCCTCCCCTTCCGGAATATCATTATCCACAAGCTTGAAATGGACAGGCATCGTGAACTGACAGCGCGCAGGCCTGAGGCTTGGTCTGCATGGCACCCATTTAGGCATTGAGTTTACAACGCGTAGAGCCTCGTTGTCGCAATGTGGGTCTATGCCTCTTACCAGTTCTACATTGGTTACACTCCCGTTCATTTCCACTATAAAACGTATGATAACTCTACCTCCAATTCCCATTTTCTGTGCATATTCCGGATATTTCAGGTTGTTTTTTATATATTCGGTCATGGCTGGTTCGCCTCCGGAGTAGGTAGCACATCCATCAGTAGTGATAACTTCCTCTTCTTTATCCTGCCCAATACAGTATGCGCTTGATATGGTGAAGATTAAAAGTAACAAAATCGTTTTCATAATCATTAGTCTCTACGGAAAACAATAGGCAATATATAATATGCATCCACATTCTCCCCGTTATGTTTTGCCGGTATCCAGTCCGGCATTATATTTACAACACGCAAAGCTTCTTTATCTAATATAGGCGATACGCCTTTTACAATTTCCGGCGATTCTATTTTCCCTTCTTTGGTTACAATAAAGCGGATCGTTACCCTACCATGACAGCAACACCCTTCGTAACACTCATGTTCTATTATCGGATGTTTTTTGTTTCTGGTTATAAAGTTGTATAATGCACTGTGTCCGCCGGGGAAAGAGGGGAGTGAATCAGGTGAACTGTATGTTTTTCTTTTATTACTTATATCAGGTACTAACTCTACAGCCTCATTAAGACTATTTTGAGATAAAGTTATAACCGAAAAAGAACTTAGTAGTATTAATAATAGATATTTCATAGCTGAAAGATTCTTTTCTTATAGATACCCCAATTAATAAAATTCCATAACAAAAAGCAGCTTATTTTATTCTCAACCGAAAACCGCCAAACTTTTCGTATTTTTGTTTTCACTAAAGTTAGAGCCTGTTTCAATTTTAGCGAAAATTTTCATTACAGGTTCAGGTCAATAGTTCTTAGCAATTTTTTTATGCTCTTTTTAGCGTCTTTTTGGCCCTGCCGATTTTCAATTCCCTTTTTACTCTTGGTTTAGCCTGCTAATTAGCTCCGCTGACCGTTGGTTCGGCTAGCAAAAATGATAAAATCCATCTAAAAATAGCTATAAAAAAGATTTGCTATAAAATTTAAACAGACTCTAAATAATAAAATAAATGATTATTTTCAATACGACCTTCCATGTAGAAGATCAAATATGTGACGATTATATCCGCTTCATTAAAGAAACTTATATAATCAGGGCTGTCAACAGCGGATTCCTTCACGAACCACGTTTCGCCCGCATCCATGCGCAGCACGAAGAAAGCGGCACGAGTTATTCGTTACAATTTAAAGTGAAAAATGTGGATACCCTCAACCATTGGTATGCTACCGAAGGAGAAGCGCTTCGGGAAGAGCTGACTACTCGTTTTGGTAACAAAGCTTTAGGATTTGTTACATTACTCGAAGAAATAAGCCTGTGATGATAGAAAAAGAACGGATAATATTAGGTATAGACCCCGGTACGCAGGTAATGGGCTATGGCATTTTGCGGGTAGTGAATAATAAACCTGAATTATTGGCAATGGGCATCTTGCAGTTGAGCAAATATGACGACCATTATTTGAAGCTACGGCGGATTTTTGAACGGATAATCGGGTTGATTGATGAATTTCTGCCGGACGAACTGGCCATCGAGGCTCCCTTTTTTGGAAAGAATGTGCAAAGTATGCTCAAACTGGGTAGGGCGCAAGGGGTAGCTATGGCAGCGGCCTTATCGCGCGATATTCCCATTTTTGAATATGCACCTTTGAAAATCAAGATGTCGATTACCGGAAACGGCCGCGCCGCCAAAGAGCAGGTTGCCTATATGTTGCAGCATTTTTTAAAAATTCCGGACGAGAATATGCTTCCGCAGATGGATGCTACGGACGGATTAGCGGCGGCGGTTTGCCATTATTTTCAAACAAATAATCCTTCTCAGGAAAAGAAGTTTACAAGCTGGAAGGATTTTATAAATAAAAATCCGGGGAAAGTGAAATAAGGTCGCAGACCTTTTTGTTCACTATGCAGGTGTAATGTTTATGTGAATCGGTATTTCGCTTTGTTTAAATTATGTGTTCTTTTATTTTTTACATAAAGGCTATCCTAGGGTAAATACTTTAGTCGTAGCTCCCTGCTGCCGCGCCCTCCCGGACTTGCCCCTTCTTTTGGCATTGCCCAAAAGAAGGCAAAAGGCTAGTGCTTTGTCCCTCGGCGACCCACCAACGGCTTGCCGGCTAAACGGGACGAAACTCGCCTTCGGCTCGGACAACATCCCGTTTCACGCCGCCTGCACCGGGTG
>NZ_QVMO01000067.1 GCF_010501055.1 Dysgonomonas sp. 521 | reverse complement strand
AAAATTGAATATATTCTCGAAATTTATTCTAAAATATTGTTCACAGTACCGGGAAAAACGAGCAAGTTGCAAGAAATTTATTTTACCTTTAATGCATAAATAAAACATTAGCAGGTGGAATATAAAATTTTTTCTTGTCTGCTTGATATTTGAAAAAATATCTGAACTTAAAGTATTAAGTATAAATGCATTAGCATTTGGATATTCGTTGGTTGTCATTACTTTATAGATTTTGGTCAATCTACTAAGATATTGATAATCAGCGAACTATCCAAATTATTTAATGCTTATTTTGTTGAAAATCAATCAATTATATCTATTTATAACGAACTATTGATATAGGAACTATACTTCGTTTCTTTATAAAAAGTAACAATCCCTTAAAATAAATAATAATTGATTATCAGTTATTTAATAGCAAAAAGTGACAAAGGTGACACCTTTTACACTACTTTATATTGTTACCTTTTTTCGTTTATAAATATATAAGCTTACCCCTTTATATAAGATAAATTTAGCGTAGAAATATACAGATTACCAACTGTCACTATTTATACTTATCTTCGAGAACAGCCCTGAGTTCGGCATTACTCAGATCCGCTCCGGATTCTTCGAAGGGTAAACGGAATGCACAGCCCGATTTCCATCCGGAACAGCCATAAGCGGTTTTCCCTTTCAATACCGAGCCTTTTTTGCATAGCGGGCATAAGACTATATTCGTATCGGGTTCTTTCTTCGGCTTCTCAGCTTTTTCTTTTTTTTCTTTCTTTTCCGATGGTGTCTTTTTCTTTGTGGTAGTTTTCTTCTTAGGCTTTTCTTGTTCCTTTACAGCCTCCTCGATGGTGATGGTCGTTCCCCAATCACTTTTTACATTGGTCACTATTTCCGAGAGCATTTGTTTCAGTTCGTCTATAAACTGGCGTGGGTCATACTCATTTTTCTCTATTTGCCGCAGTTTTTTCTCCCAGATACCGGTCAGTTCGGCCGATTTAAGAAGTTCTTCCTTTATTGTGCCGATAAGCTCTACCCCTGTTTGTGTAGCATACAGGTTTTTGCGTTCCTTACGGATATAGTTCCGTTTGAACAACGTTTCGATAATTGCCGCACGGGTTGATGGCCTGCCAATCCCGTTATCTTTGAGGGCATCACGCAACTCGTCATCATCTACAAGCTTTCCCGCAGTCTCCATCGCCCGCAAAAGAGTAGCCTCTGTATAGTATTTTGGCGGCTGTGTCCATTTTTCATTCAAAGCTGGTGTATGAGGCCCTGATTCTCCTTTTTCGAAAGCAGGCAGGATATTATCATCCTTGTCCGCTTCTTCTTCCTTTTCGTCCTGTGTGTCTGACTGCCTTTCGTATACAACACGCCATCCCGGCTCCAGAATCTGCTTACCCGTAACTTTAAATTCTACCTTGTTGACCTCTCCCAATACGGTGGTCGTAGCTATTTTGCAGTTAGGGTAGAACGCTGATATAAAACGGTTTGTAATAAGATTATAAACTTTTTGTTCATTGCCTCCCATCGCGTTTGCCCTTACACCGGTAGGTATAATGGCGTGGTGGTCTGTAACCTTGCTATTATCAAAAACTTTCTTGGATTTTGGAATTTTGGCAGCCAGTATAGGTTTTACCAATTCTTCATACCCAGACAAACCTCGCATAATAGCCGGTATCTTAGGATAAATATCATCGCTCAGGAAAGTAGTATCCACACGGGGGTATGTAACCAGTTTCTTCTCATACAGAGCCTGTATGGTTTTCAATGTTTCTTCAGCCGAAAAAGCAAACTTCTTATTACACTCGACCTGCAATGCGGTCAGGTCGAACAGGCGAGGAGGCGCTTCCTCCCCTTTCTTTACGGATACATCTGTTACTACAAAATCGGCTTCCTTTATTTCATCCAGAAATTTTTCGCCTTCCTCCTTTACCGTGAATCGCCCCTTTGTGGCAGAGAATGTGGTTTCCCTGTACACTGTTTTCAGTTCCCAGTATGGTTCTGGTTTAAAATTTTCAATTTCCAGTTGACGGTTTACTATCAGTGCCAATGTAGGAGTTTGTACACGTCCGATGGATAGCACCGACCTGTTTTGCCCATATTTCACGGTGTACAGGCGCGTGGCGTTCATTCCCAGCAGCCAGTCTCCTATTGCTCTGGATAGCCCTGCTTCATACAATTTATCAAAAGCAGCCTGCTCTTTCAGGTTAGTAAAACCCTCACGCATCGATTCCTCCGTCAGCGAAGATATCCACAGACGTTTGACAGGAACTTTACACTGGGCTTTCTGCATTACCCAGCGCTGTATAAGCTCTCCTTCCTGTCCGGCATCCCCGCAGTTTATCACCTCATCCGCTTTTGCAATAAGGGATTCGATAACCCCGAACTGTTTTTGGACACCATCATTATCTATTAGCTTGATACTGAAACGTGGCGGGATCATTGGCAATACTTCCAGCGACCAGCGTTTCCACTGCGGAGTATAATCGTGTGGCTCTTTCAGTGTACAAAAATGCCCGAAAGTCCATGTAACCTGATAACCATTACCTTCGAAGTAGCCATCCCTGCGGGCGGTTGCCCCTAAGATGCTCGCTATTTCCCTTGCTACACTTGGTTTTTCAGCTATACAGACTTTCATTCACTTAAATTATTTTCAAAATAATGAGGTTCTATTCTTCTTGCTAAGGTTTTATATAAACACTATACTGGTTATCGGGACTATATTCCCGCCGATACTGATAATCGTCGGGTGCATAGAAATACTGATACATAGCAATAGTGAACACTGCTAATAAAACTAAAAAACATACCGTTTTTTATAATTATCTTACCTGTCCTCATTTGTGTTTGGTAAATAATTATCAGGCACAGTAAGATGTCAAATTTCTCGTTTGTTAGGCCTAATAACTTTCACTTTCGTTCGGGAAATCCGAAGTTTTCACATCTTTGATATAATTCTGAACGGCCTCTGTCATCACAGTATGCAGGTCAGCATAACGGCGCAGGAATTTAGGCGAAAAGTTCTTGTTTATACCCAGCATATCATGCACTACAAGTACCTGTCCGTCGGCATGTGGCCCTGCCCCGATACCTATTACCGGAATAGAGAGTCTGGAAGTTGCTTCTTTCGTCAATTCGGAAGGAATTTTTTCCAATACAACGCCGAAACAACCTATTTCCTGAAGCAACAGGGCATCTTTAATTAGTTTCGCTGCTTCAGCATTATCTTTAGCCCTTACATTGTATGTGCCGTATTTATTGATAGACTGAGGCATAAGTCCCAAGTGCCCCATCACAGGGATTCCCGCGTCTATAATTTTCTTAATATCAGGCAGGATTTCCTCTCCTCCTTCTATTTTCAGGGCATCGGCGCCTGTTTCCTTCATCATACGGATAGCATATTCCAATGATTTCAGCGGATCGCCCGATACGGTACCAAAAGGCATATCCACTACCACCAACGCACGTTTTACGGCATTCATGACAGATCGTCCATGATAGATCATCTGATCCAATGTCATGGGCAGGGTGGTGATATTCCCCACCATCACATTAGACGCCGAATCGCCCACCAGGATTACATCCATTCCGGCCTGATCGACAATCGAAGCCATTGAATAATCATACGATGTGAGCATCGAAATCTTTTCGCCACGCTGTTTCATTTCTATCAGGCGGCGTGTAGTGACCTTACGGTTATCTTCTGTATATGTAGACATACTTTTTACTGTTTTATAATTAGAAACTCCGGAATTAAAGACACAAAGATATAATTTAAGAATGGATTTACGGATGAATTCATCCATCATAAAAACAAAACAAAAGAGCAATAGGTTGTTATCTGCTGTTCTTTCAGTCAAATAAGTAGTGTTATGAAAAAATTATAATTTCTTTGCCCATCCCGCAGCACCTGTCAGGTGAAAAGGAGCCTTATCACATTTGAACTTTAGCTAAAGATGCCCTATTTGTCGATAAAATCGGCCAGTTCGTAGATTATGGTTGTAAGTAATAATTAGCTCTCATACTTTTGATATAAAAAAGGAAATTACCGGAGGGAGAATCTGTTCCTGAAATGCCGGACAATGAGATGTTTTGAAAACATGAAGATATTATTAGAGCCTGTTTATATTTTAGCGAAAATTTTTATTACAGGTTCAGGTCAATAGTTCTTAGCAATTTTTTTATGCTCTTTTTAGCGTATTTTTGGCTCCGCCGATTTTCAATTCCCTTTTTACTCTTGGTTTAGCCCGCTAAACCGGCTAGCAAAAATGATAAAATCCATCTAAAAATAGCTATAAAAAGATTTGCTATAAAATTTAAACAGACTCTTAAATTATGAGCATTTATTTTACTAAAAGTTTGTTAGGTTTAGTAATGGCAGTAACCGGATTAGCATTGCCGGCTACTGCCTTCTCTCAAAAAAAATGGACATTAAGAGAATGCATAGACTATGCCAGACAAGAAAATATCCAGGTAAAGAAATCAATTATTTCGACCCAAAGTTACGATGTAGACTTATCACAGTCAAAGGCGGCTTTGTTTCCCAGTTTGAGCGGTAGTATTTCACAGCGTTATACCAATTCCCAATCGCCTGACGGAAACGGAGATTACCATTACGAAGGACTGTTTAACGGGCAATATACATTAAGTGCAAGCTGGACACTGTATAACGGAGGGATAAATAAGAATAACATAAAACAGGCTCAACTGCAAAAAGACGCACAAAGCCTGACTACAGAAAACATTCAGAACGAAACCGAAATTGCCATCACCCAGGCATACCTGCAAATATTATATAGCAGGGAATCTATAAAAAATAACCAGAATATTGTAGCGTCCGACTCGGTACAACTGGTGCAAACAAAAGATTTCCTTGATGCGGGAAGTATTACCCGAAGCGAATATGCACAGGTAGAATCACAATACAGCAGCGACAAATACAACCTCGTGCAGGCTCAAACATCATTTGAAAACTATAAACTTCAATTAAAACAATTATTGGAGTTGGAGTATGATGAAGAAATCGATATCGTATTTCCCGAAATCAATGACGAGGATGTATTGCTATTTATTCCTTCAAAGTACGAAGTGTACAGGCGTGCTCTGGAAATAATGCCGGAAGTAGCCAATAGCAAAGTGAATGTTCAGCTGGCAAACCTGAATAAATCAACTGCCAAAGCCGGATATTTACCAACGGTATCAGTTACAGGAAGCATAGGCACAGGGAATATTTTCAACAACTCGCCTTCTTTCGCTACACAGATCGGACGGAACTTCAACCAAACGATAGGTGTAACGGTAAGTGTCCCTATATTCGATAATAAACAGAACAGTTCGAATGTAAAGAGAGCTGAGCTTAATGTGCAGACCGCGCAACTGAACCTGATAGATACAGAAAAGACATTGCTGAAAACAGTTGAAAGCCTGTATCAGGATGCAGTAGCCGGACAAAGCCAGTACAGGGCGGCTAAGGATAAGGTAAATTCATCCGAATTAAGTTATCAACTGGTACAGGAACAATATGCGCTCGGTATGCGCAACACGGTGGAACTCACAACCGAAAAAAACAATTATGCGAATGCCCTGCAATCTTTATTGCAGGCTAAATATACAGCATTACTGAGCATAAAACTATTAAATTTCTATCAGGGACAGGAAATCACACTTTAAGTAACACAACAAAATAATAAAATAGGTCTGCGGCCTTAATGAGAGAAAAATGAAAAAGAATTCAAAAAAATATCTGATAATAGCAGCTATAGTTATTACATTAGGTTGTATTGCTTTCTTTATACTTCCTGAAAGCAAAAAAACAATCACAACATTAAGTACAGCGAAGGCTGTGAAAGGAAACCTTTCTGTAGCTGTCACAGCAACAGGAACAGTAGAACCTATTACCCTTGTGGAAGTAGGTACGCAGGTTTCGGGAGTTATTTCTAAAATCTATGTTGATTATAATTCGGAAGTAAAAGCCGGGCAAGTACTGGCTGAACTGGACAAAAGGCTACTTTCCTCCGAATTGGAAAATGCAAATGCTACACTCCAATCGAGACAAGTAGACCTTGACCTCCAGAAGAAGAATTATGACAGGCAAAAAGGCCTTTGGGAAAAACAGGCGATCAGCAAAGTAGACTGGGAGAATGCAGAATCTACATATAAAACAGCGCAACTGGCTGTGACTTCGTCAAAAGCAGCAGTACTGAAAGCCCAGACAAATCTGGGATATGCAACTATTACTTCCACCATCGATGGGGTTGTTGTTTCCAGAGCCGTGGAAGAAGGCCAGACTGTAGCCGCCTCATTCAGTACTCCTACTCTCTTTACCATTGCGAACGACCTGACCAAAATGCGTGTAATAGCCAATGTGGATGAAGCAGATATAGGCGGTGTAAAAGAAGGCCAACGGGTGTCTTTCAATGTGGACGCTTTTCCTGAAGACGAATTTGAGGGAAAGGTTGTACAGGTAAGGCTGGAAGCTACCACAACATCTAATGTGGTTACATACGAAGTAGTAATTGATGCACCTAATCCGGATTTAAAATTAAAACCGGGGCTTACTGCAAATGTAAATATCTACACGATGGAAGAAAAAGATATACTGCTGATACCGTCTAAAGCCATGCGCTTTAACCCTGTCTCTGATGTAATGAAAGATGTAGAAGGAATAAAGGTGTCGGAGGAAAAAATAGCTGCCGATCCGAATAATAAATTACAAAAAGTGATATGGGTGAAAGCAGGTAGCCAGTTAGTCCCTAAGCTGGTAACCCTGGGGCAAAGCGATGGGGTGCATGTAGCTGTTATCAGCGGCCTGAATGGCGGAGAAGACGTAGCCACCGGAATATCACAACAGATGAATGGAACTCCGCCCGAAGCACCAGGCAATGGGGAATCCAGTCCTTTTATGCCGCAACGTCCGGGTGGCAACAAGAAAAAATAAGGCTATAATGCTAAAATAATAAGTCATACAATGGCAAAAGAAATAATAAGAGTCGAAAACCTGAAACGCGACTATGTCGTAGGAGACGAGGTAGTACATGCCCTGAGGGGAGTAGACTTCACTATATCCGAAGGTGAATTTGTTACCATTATGGGTACAAGCGGATCGGGAAAATCCACCCTGCTGAATATGCTGGGATGCCTCGATACCCCCACCGAAGGAGACTATTATCTGGACGGAATATCTGTCCGCAAAATGGGGAAAAACGACAGGGCTACCCTCCGCAACCGAAAGATTGGCTTCATATTCCAATCATACAACCTGTTGGCAAAGACTACAGCTGTAGAGAATGTAGAACTACCTCTGATGTACAATCCTGACGTATCGGCAAAAGAACGTCATCAAAGAGCCATCAAGGCGCTGGAGGAAGTGGGATTGGGAGACCGCTTAAACCACAAATCAAACCAGATGTCGGGCGGACAGATGCAACGCGTGGCAATAGCCAGGGCACTGGTAAACGAACCTGTGATTATACTGGCTGACGAGGCTACCGGTAATCTGGATACGCGCACCTCATTCGAAATACTGTCTCTGATGCAACGACTGCATGCCGAGGGACGTACCATTATATTTGTTACGCACAATCCCGAAATAGCGGCATTCAGTAGCCGCAATATTGTCATCAGGGATGGTCGCATCAAAGAAGATACTGTAAATCCGAATATTCAGTCAGCCAGAGAGCATCTGTCTAAGTTGCCGGTAGAAAATTAATATGTAAAGATGAATTTTGTCAATCTATTTAAAATAGCGCTAAGAGCCCTGAACGGAAATAAATTCAGGGGATTTCTCACGATGCTGGGCATTATTATCGGTGTAGCGGCTGTAATTACCATGCTCGCAATCGGACAGGGATCGAAAAAAAGTATCCAGGATCAGATTTCGACAATGGGATCCAATATGATAAATATACGTCCCGGTACCGGGCAGTTTGGCGGAGTACGCCAAAGCTCATCCAGTATGCAGACATTGAAACTTGAAGATTATGAGGCGATTGTAGATCAGGCTGAATTTATATCGGCGGCCACACCCGAAGTATCTTCATCCGGGCAGGTCATATTCGGGGCAAACAATGCGCCGACAACTGTTTATGGAGCAAACCCTTCTTATCTGGACATACGTAAATATACAATAAATCAAGGGGAAATGTTTACCGAAGCAGATGTGAAAACTTCGGCCAAAGTATGTGTGATTGGACAAACTGTTGTTGAAAACCTGTTTACAAACGGGGAAGACCCTGTAGGACAAACCATACGTTTCAATAAGATACCATTCAAAGTCATCGGTGTACTCACCTCAAAGGGGGATAATACCATGGGAATGGATCAGGATGATATGGTTATAGCCCCATATACAACTGTACAAAAGAGAATCTTAGCGATAACATATATACAATCCATCGCCGTTTCGGCTGTAAGTGAAGACGCCACGGACGATGCTATTGCCGGTATAGAAGATATATTGCGCCAGCAACATAAAATAGGCGCAAATGATGAAGATGATTTCAATGTACGTTCACAGAAAGAATTAATATCCATGATGAGTTCCACCACCGATATGATGACCATACTGCTGGCTTGTATAGCCGGAATCTCTCTACTGGTAGGAGGTATAGGCATTATGAACATCATGTATGTATCTGTAACGGAACGTACCCGCGAAATAGGGCTACGTATGTCTATCGGTGCCAAAGGGATAGATATACTCATGCAATTCCTGATAGAATCTATACTCCTGAGTGTTACCGGTGGTATTATAGGTGTCATTTTAGGCATTAGCAGTGCATATATTGTAAAAAATCTTTTGGCCTGGCCTATAGATATTCAAGTTTATACTATAGCTTTGTCTTTTATTGTGTGTACAGCTACTGGTATATTCTTCGGGTGGTATCCGGCAAAGAAAGCGTCAAACCTGGATCCGATAGAAGCCCTCAGATACGAATAATTATGAGAAACCTTGTAAAGATATTTCCGCATCTACTCATCTGGACTATTGTACTGATAGTCCCCACCTATCTGGTGTCGAGGGAAGGTGTATTCGACCTAAAACCTTTCTACAGCTATACAGTACGTATAGCGATATTTGCTATTCTGTTCTACTTCAATTATTTCTATCTGATAGAAAAGTTTTTATTTAAGCGTAAGATTATACTTTATGTTGTTATCAATATAGCCCTTATCGCAGTGCTTGTGATGTTACAAACAGTAATTTCGGAGAGTATAATGGCTACCATCCCTCCAGACATACAGGACGGTATGCGAGAGGGACATCCCAGAATGGAAAGAGGAAAACACAGAGGTCCGGGTGGTCCGCCTTTTATGCGCTTTATTATCGATTATATGTCTATCATATTTGTCATCGGTCTTAGTGTAGCTATAAAAACAACAATACGCTGGTACAGGGATTCTATAAACTTCGAAAAAGTAAAAAGTGTGCAACTCGAAGCTGATCTACGTAATCTGAGAAGCCAGCTTAATCCGCATTTCCTATTCAATACCCTGAATAATATCTATTCCCTGATAGCCATCGACCCCAACAGGGCTCAAGACGCTGTTCACAGATTAAGCAACCTGCTGCGTTATGTGATGTACGATAATGATGAAAAGTTTGTTCCGATGGATAAAGAATTGGAATTTACAAAGAACTATATAGATCTGATGAAGCTACGCCTCGGTCCGTCAGTCAAATTAAATATCACAATCGAAAATGCCGGAAGCAAAGACCTTATAGCTTCCCTAATGTTTATTACACTTATCGAGAATGCATTCAAACATGGTATTAATAATGGAGAAAATAGTTTTATAGACATCAGCATATTAGTTGACTCAGGTAAAGGAGTTTTATGTACCGTAGAGAACAGCTTTGTTGAAAAAAATGTAAATTTAGAGTCTGAAAAATCGGGAATAGGGTTGGCTAATCTCTCCAAAAGGCTGGAACTGCTGTATCCCAACAAACACGAATTTGTGGTAGAAAACCGTACAAACAGTTTCTTTACAATGTTAAGAATAGATTTCAGCAAAACAGAAGTGGAAGTATGAATCTAAAATGTGTAATTATCGACGATGAACCTTTAGCAATAGATTTATTGAAATCTTATGTGCTCAAAACACCTTTCCTCGAATTGGCAGGGGCGTTCGATAACGCATTATCCGCAATAAATACCATCAACGAAAACCATGTAGATGTTTTATTTCTCGATATAAATATGCCGCAAATCAACGGTATTGAATTTTCTAAAATGGTACCTGCCTCCACCCGGGTGATTTTCACCACAGCCTATGACCAGTATGCTGTAGAAGGATTCCGGCTGAATGCGCTCGATTACCTGTTGAAACCGATTAATTATCCCGATTTTCTGCAAGCAGCAAATAAAGCGCTGGAGTGGTTTAAGCTGACTGATGCCGGACAAACCTCCAACAGCATATTTATAAAATCGGGGTATAGAATGGAAAAACTATACTTCGACAATATATTATATATCGAAAACCAGAAGGATTACGTAAAGTTCCATCTCGAAGACCAGAAAGAGCCGGTAAGTTCATTGATGAGCATGCAATCGCTTGAAGAGAAATTACCCTCAAAAATATTTATGAGGGTGCACCGTTCCTTTATAGTCAATCTGGAAAAAATAAAAACAATAGAACGCAACTGCATTGTATTTGGTAAAGAATATATCCCTGTTTCAGAATCTTATAAGGTTAAATTCGCGGAATTTCTGAATAAATATTTTTTCTAAAGAAGCCATCTCGCAAAGCTATTTAAGTAACCGTTAGGAAATTTCTCGTTCTGATTTTTAGAATTGTTTTTGAGATAATTTTTATTTCCACGAAGCGATAGTAGCGGGCTACTTGAGCTGAGTGAAAGAGAAAATTAGCCGAAAACAAGCTAAAAATGAACGAAGAACTCTTAACCTTTCTCTTATGAAAAAGAATTCGTGAAATTTCCTAACAGTTACTAAGAGTCTGTTAGAAAATTTCACCTTCAAATTTTCAGAATAAGAAGGGATTATTTTTAAGCTTTTAAGAATTATTTATAGACAAGTTTCCCAAACAACCGAAAAAAAACCTGATAAAATTTGTTTTTAAAAAAAAGTTTATAACTTTGTGTTCACTTTTATAGCGAAATAATGACAAATTGTTTTTTACATATCCTCAGTCTCGTGATTATTCTCCTCGTCGGTCAGAGTAAATGAGAAAGGTATGTACATTAATGTAATATAAGGAAATGAACAAATATAGCCTTTCTCGTGTCTGAGAAAGGTTTTTTTTTAATATGAATATGTTATGGGATTTGAATTAAGAAGTTCGACCAGTACACAAGGCAGGCGTATGGCCGGAGCCAGAGCTCTATGGAGAGCCAACGGCATGAAAGAAGAACAGATGGGAAAACCTCTGATCGCGATAGTGAATTCATTCACTCAGTTTGTTCCGGGACATGTACACCTGCACGATATTGGACAGAGAGTCAAAGCCGAAATAGAGGCATTAGGCTGTTTTGCCGCCGAATTTAATACCATAGCTATTGACGATGGTATTGCCATGGGGCATGACGGGATGCTGTATTCGCTTCCCTCTCGCGACCTCATTGCCGACAGTGTGGAATATATGGTAAACGCGCATAAAGCCGATGCCATGATATGCATCAGCAACTGCGACAAGATAACTCCGGGTATGCTGATGGCTGCCATGCGATTGAATATACCTACCATATTTGTATCCGGTGGCCCAATGGAAGCGGGCGAACTGGACAATCAGCACCTCGACCTGATAGACGCCATGATCAAAGCGGCTGACGATACGGTTTCCGACAAGGAAGTAAATGCAATCGAACGTGCCGCCTGCCCTACCTGCGGTTCTTGTTCCGGTATGTTTACAGCCAACTCTATGAACTGCCTGAATGAAGCGATAGGGTTAGCCCTGCCGGGGAACGGTACAATAGTAGCAACCCATGCCAATCGCCTTAAATTGTTTCAGGACGCGGCAAAGCAGATTGTAACCAACGCTTACCGTTACTACAGGGACGGGGACGAATCAGTACTGCCCCGCAACATTGCTACAAAAACAGCTTTTCTGAACGCAATGACACTTGATATAGCTATGGGAGGCTCTACCAATACCATTCTCCACTTATTAGCCATCGCTCAGGAAGGCGAAGTGGATTTCACAATGGATGATATAGACAAGCTATCACGCAAAACGCCATGTTTGTGTAAAGTTGCGCCTAACACCCAGAAATATCATATACAGGATGTAAACCGCGCCGGTGGTATCCTCGGCATTATGAACGAACTGGGCAAAGGAAAATTAATAGATACTTCAGTTCCGAGGGTTGATGGCCTTACACTTGCACAGGCAATAGATAAATATAATATAACCCTAAGTGACCCGCAAAAGGAAGCCGAAACCTTATATAAATCCGCACCCGGAAATAAGTTCAATCTAGTTATGGGTTCACAGAATAACTACTATCCCACTCTGGACACTGACAGGGCTAACGGATGTATCCGCGATATGGAGCATGCTTATACAAAGGATGGTGGTTTAGCTATCCTGAAAGGCAATATCGCCCTGAACGGCTGCGTAGTAAAAACTGCCGGAGTAGACGAAAGTATCTTTAAATTTTCGGGAACAGCAAAGGTTTTCCATTCGCAGGATGCCGCTTGTGAAGGTATTCTGAAAGGTGATGTACAAGCCGGAGACGTGGTTGTTATCACTTACGAAGGGCCTAAAGGCGGTCCGGGAATGCAGGAAATGCTTTACCCCACTTCGTACATTAAATCGAAACACTTGGGCAAAGAGTGCGCTCTGATTACAGACGGACGTTTCTCTGGCGGTACATCCGGCCTTTCTATCGGGCACGTTTCGCCCGAAGCCGCCTCAGGCGGAGCCATTGGCTTAGTTAAAGACGGCGATATAATCGATATAGACATTCCTAACCGTTCCATAAACGTTCGTTTATCTGATTCGGAACTAGAAAACCGCCGCCAACAGGAATTGGCGAAAGGTAAAGACGCATTTAAACCAAACCGTGACCGTGTAGTATCGAAGGCACTGCGTGCTTATGCCAGCATGGTTAGTTCGGCTGACTTGGGGGGAGTGAGAATAATTGAATAATGGAGAAATATTACAGTGAGATAAATTTAGAAATCTTTAAATATTGAAATATAATATGATAACAGGACGCGAAGCTCTTATCAAAGCACTACTTGATGAAGGAGTTGATACAATTTTCGGGTATCCGGGCGGACAGATAATACCTGTTTTTGATGCCTTGTACGATTATAAAGATAAAATTAATCATATACTTGTACGCCACGAACAAGGAGCCACACATGCTGCTCAGGGATATGCGCGTACATCGGGTAAAGTAGGTGTAGCACTTGTTACATCGGGTCCTGGAGCCACCAACACGATTACCGGAATAGCCGATGCGATGCTCGACAGTACCCCTATTGTGGTTATTTCGGGGCAGGTACCCTCTTCACTATTAGGAAGTGATGCTTTTCAGGAAGCCGATGTGGTAGGCATTACCCAACCCATCTCCAAATGGTCGTACCAGATACGCAAAGCGGAAGATATACCGCATGCTATTGCGCGGGCGTTTTACATAGCCTCCAGCGGACGTCCGGGCCCTGTGGTTATAGATATTACGAAGGACGCCCAAAACGGGCTGCTCGAATATAAATATGAGAAAACAACATTTATTCGCAGCTACCAGCCAAAACCGGAAGCAAAGCCTCTGGAAATCGAAACTGCCGCCGAAATAATCAATAATGCCAAAAAACCTTTGGCACTTGTAGGACAAGGTGTTATCCTCGGCAATGCGGAAAAGGAGTTACTTGCATTTCTCGAAAAAGCAGGTATTCCGGCTGCATCTACTGTGCTGGGGCTGTCTGCAATCCCTTCGGGTCATCCTTTGCAGGTGGGTATGCTGGGAATGCACGGCAATATAGGTCCAAACCAGAAAACAAACGAATGCGATGTGCTTATCGGAATCGGAATGCGTTTCGACGACCGCGTTACAGGTGATCTGAATACATATGCCAAGCAGGCTAAAATAATCCATTTTGATATAGATAAAGCCGAGATAAACAAGAATGTACCTGTTACTGCGCGTGTTCTGGGAGATGTAAAGGAAACACTGCCAAAAGTTACAGAATTGCTTCAACCTGCTGAACACCCTGAGTGGTTGCAAGAGTTTAAGGCCTGCTATGATAAAGAATACAATGCTGTTATAGAAAATGAATTGTTTCCGGTATCCGGACAATTAAAAATGGGTGAAGTAATCCATAAAGTATCCGAAGCTACAGAAAATAAGGCGGTTTTGGTAACGGATGTAGGCCAACATCAGATGATGGCTGTACGCTATTTCAAATATAACCGGAGCCGCAGCGTGGTTACTTCCGGTGGATTGGGTACTATGGGCTTTGGGCTTCCGGCCGCTATTGGGGCAAAATATGGTACGCCAGACCGTACGGTATGCCTCTTTGTGGGTGATGGAGGTATTCAGATGACTATACAGGAACTAGGCACAATTATGCAGTATGATATAGATGTGAAAATTATCCTTCTGAATAACCATTTTCTGGGAATGGTGCGCCAGTGGCAGGAATTATTCTTTAATGAACGTTACTCCGAAACAATTATGAAGAATCCTGATTTCGTAAAAATAGGAGAAGCTTATAATATTCCATCCAGAAAAGTTGAAACCCGTGAGGAATTGGATAAGGCTATATCCGAAATGGTTAACCATAAAGGAGCCTTCCTGCTGGATGTACAGGTAGAGACTAAAGGAATGGTATATCCGATGGTTCCGGCAGGTGCTTCGGTGACTAATATATTATTGGGTAATGAGTAATAATTAAGTTAGCAAATTCGAAAATTAGTAAATTTGAAGATTGAATTATATTTGCTAATTTGCTAATCTGCTAATTCTCAAATTAAAGAATATGCAAGATAAAACATTATATACAATAACTATATTTTCAGAAAATACAGTTGGGCTGCTGAGCCAGGTTACAAGTGTTTTTGTTCGCCGCCAGTTGAATATCGAGACATTGTCAGTTTCGGCATCGGCATTGGAAGGCATACATAAGTTTACCATTACAGTATTCTGCGACGAAGATGTAATAAAGAAGGTCGTATTGCAGATAGATAAGCGTGTGGATGTATTGAAAGCGTACTACAATACAAATGACGAACTTATACATCAGGAAATAGCGCTTTATAAACTGTCTACCGCCGATTTTTTGAAAATACAATCGGTAGAGGAACTAATAAGGAAACATAATGCGCGCATTCTGGATATTAATGAAAACAGTGTTGTTCTGCAAAAAACCGGACATTATCAGGAAACGCAGGAATTGTTTGAAGAACTTAGCAAGACAATAGGGGTACTGCAATTTATACGCTCGGGGCGCATCGCTATTACCAAGTCTAAAATAGAACGCCTGAGCGATATGCTAGCCAAGCTGGATAAGAAACAGATTAATTGATGTGCTAATGTAAAAATTAGCATATTAGCAAATGATAATTCATAACTTATAATTCCACATTCATGTTCGCACCTATAGGAAAATACGAATTTACGATTGATGCATACCTTACAGATTTCAGGGGAAAAGCTACATTGCCTATGATAGGCGGATTTTTGTTGCAGGCGGCAACAAAGCACGCTGACGAACGCGGATTCGGATACTCATCTATGACATCCCAACAGCGTGTATGGGTACTCTCGCGCATGGCTATCGAAGTATTCGAATACCCTAAAAATGATACTGTAATGACGATCAATACATGGATTGTCAGTGTAAACAGGCTGTTTACAGAACGCCATTTCGAGTTCGAAGACGGCGATGGAAAGGTAATAGGCTATGCACGTTCCCTTTGGGCTTCTATTGATTTGGAAACACGAAAACCAACTAACCTGCTGGAACTATGCGGACTATCGGATTATGTACACAGCGGAAAGGAATGCCCGATAGAAGGCCTTACGAAAATTCCACTATTGAAAGATCATTTCGAAGTGGCAAGCGAATTTGTAGTGAAATATAGCGATGTAGATATAAATAAACACCTGAACAGTATGAAGTATATCGAACATTTCGTAGATGTATTCGATATCGAAATGTTTAGGGATAAGGAAATCAGACGGATAGAAGTAAACTATATATCAGAGGGGCATTATGGCGCCAAACTGGATATATTGAAACGAGAAGAAGAAGATTCCGTATTCATACTGGAGATGCGCGATGGAGAAGCTAATGTTTGCTCTACACGTATCACTTGGAAATAAAATATATATTTTGATTTTTAATTTAATAAAAACATTTACTAAAAATGGCAGAAATGAACTTTGGCGGTGTAGCTGAAAAAGTAGTTACCCGTGAAGAATTTCCTTTGGAAAAAGCAAGAGAAGTATTAAAAAATGAAACAATCGCCGTTATCGGTTATGGCGTTCAAGGTCCGGGACAAGCTTTAAACCTGAGAGATAATGGTTTCAATGTGATCGTAGGACAACGCAAAGGTGGAAAAACATGGGAAAAAGCCATCGCTGATGGTTGGGTACCCGGCGAAACACTGTTCGATATAGAAGAAGCTGCGGCCAAAGGAACAATCATACAATACTTATTGTCTGATGCTGCACAGATAGAAGTATGGCCTCGCCTTAAACCTTATCTGACAGCCGGAAAAGCTTTGTATTTTTCTCACGGCTTTGGTATCACTTACAAAGAACGTACAGGAATTATCCCTCCTGCCGATGTTGACGTAATACTTGTTGCCCCTAAAGGTTCGGGAACAAGCCTTCGCCGCATGTTCCTTGAAGGACGCGGCTTGAATTCGAGCTACGCTATCTTCCAGGATGCTACAGGACGCGCATTCGAAAGAACTGTATCTCTGGGTATTGGTGTAGGTTCGGGTTACCTGTTCGAAACAGACTTCAAACGCGAAGTATATTCTGACCTTACAGGCGAACGTGGTACACTGATGGGCGCTATTCAGGGTATCTTGCTTGCACAATATGAAGTGTTGCGTGAAAACGGACACTCTCCGTCAGAGGCATTCAACGAAACAGTAGAAGAATTGACCCAGTCCCTGATGCCGTTATTTGCAGAAAAAGGTATGGACTGGATGTATGCCAACTGTTCTACCACAGCTCAACGCGGTGCTTTGGACTGGATGGGGCCTTTCCACGATGCTACAAAACCGGTATTTGCAAAACTTTATTCGGAAGTAGCAAACGGTAATGAAGCGCAACGCTCTATAGATACCAACTCAAAACCGGATTACCGCGAAAAACTGGAAGAAGAACTGAAAGCGCTTCGCGAAAGCGAAATGTGGCGCACAGGCGCAGTGGTTAGGAAACTGAGACCGGAAAATAATTGATGTAACTGTTGATATACCGGAAAGGCTGGACAAGGTTCAGCCTTTTTTATTTATATCATTTTTGCTTTCTTTTCAATTATATTATATATTTACCACATAAAACTTACAAACTATGAAAAAGAAACTACTCGTTGTAATCTTCATTTTAGCTTTAATTATCATTGGCGTCTTTATCTATAAATGCACACAAAGCACATCAAGGCTTGAGTCGGAATATTTCACCATCGAAAATGGCTCATATATCAACCAGAAACTTCCTGTTCAGGAAGATGGCGCCGTACTGATTTCCAATTTACAGTTAAACAAAACGGTTATCAACGGAGGTTCTAATATTATAAACTTTACTTCATCGGTTTTGCTGGGCGAAGCGTTAATCAGCGCGAAGGAGGTTGACGGATACATTAACGTCCCGTTGCAACATACATACGATGAAGCATCCAAGCTATATAAGTACACAATGGTTTTGCTGCTGAGCCAAAAACTATCCGAAAAATTCGATTTGGATATGGTGGTGAAAGCAAAAGACGGAACCATCAGCAAACCATATAATACAGGTATCAATGTAGTTGAAGCCGGTACAGGTTCTTTGCAGGTAAGCCTGTCGTGGAATCTGGACGACGATGTAGACCTGCATGTTTTCGAACCGGACGGAACGGAAATCTATTATGGCTCTCCCTTTTCCTTCCCTGACGATCTGGATATGAATAAATTCTATTTCGACCGCAATGTATGGATTGTAAAAAAGCATAAACCGGACAGCGATTATGATTTTGACCAATCGAGCCTGATATCCAGATTAAAGTTGAAAGCTGTCTTATTCACATTGTATGGAAAGGTAAATATGAGAAAAGAAACAGCTCTTTATATGAGGGAACAAAATATTGCCTATTCGGGCGAACTAGATATAGACTCCAATGCAGGATGCACGATTGATGGTATAAGGAATGAAAATATATTTTATGTGAAACCAGAGCCAGGCACCTATACAGTAAAAATAGACCTGTACAGCAAATGTACCACAGAAAGAAATAGTGCAGAAGGTACAAAATATGCTGTAACTGTAAAGTATAACAACGAAGATATGAAACTGGATACAGGAAAAGACCAGTTGACAGGCCAGTTTCCTGAATCGATGAAAAGTAACGGAAACCGGAAAGAAGGATTAATAGATATCTGTACATTTACAATACCGGGCGAGAGGAAGGCTCCGGTAAAAAAAGAAAAAATAGATACGGATATGTCTACCTATTTCGATAAGGTTTCCGGCTTGCTCAGATGATAATTTTTCTATTTTATTTATAATATAATACGATATTACATGAAGAAAACATTTATTTTCACCCTGGCAGTATGCTTTGTCGGTATAACCCTGTTTAATTCCTGTTCGGGATGTGTAAAAAAAGTTTCGAAAAAAGTTGCCGAAACTGGGATAGAAGCAGTGGAAGGTGTAGCCGAAGCAGTAGATGAACATGGTGCCCAAATTGGAGAAAAAACGACGGACGCAGTGGGTAAATTAGCCGAAGGTGTAGGCCGCAGCCTCGACAGGCAAATGAACGAACATGCCGAAAAGGTAGCATCTGTAATGGGGCGTACCCTGGTGCAAACCGTAGAAGGCCTCGATAAAGGAGTGGTAGGGGAATACTATGAACCTATTTCATATAATGCGAATATATGTACAGGAGTCAACCTCGACTATTTAGGAAAAATTAAGTCTAAAGCAGTTGTCGATGCATATTTTATCATTCTCGAAAAAGGTACTTATCAATGCAAAATTGAATTGGAAGGTTCTAAAGGCGTATTCCTTACAAAAGAAACGGATATAGAAAAACCGAAGGCCGAGCGCAAATTTACCCTTGTCAGTTTTGCTTTAAATCCTGAAGAGGAAAAAGAATTTGCTAATATTACATCTGCAAAAGTGACAGTTAAGAAGAAATAAATTTGATATTTAGAGTCTGTTTAAATTTTATAGCAAATCTTTTTTATAGCTATTTTTAGATGTATTTTATCATTTTTGCTAGCGGGTTTAGCGGGCTAAACCAAGAGTAAAAAGGGAATTGAAAATCGGCGGAGCCAAATAGACGCTAAAAAGAGCATAAAAAAATTGCTAAGAACTATTGACCTGAACCTGTAATAAAAATTTTCGCTAAAATTTAAACAGGCTCTTAGGATTTTACCCCTATAGTAAGTTATATATTCAAAACTTATTCTTATCTTTGCAGCCGCTAATAACAATTATGTATAATTAAAATTAACAAAAGAAAGAAATGGCTACAAAGATCCGTTTACAAAGACGAGGACGTAAAGGTTATCCTTTTTATCACATCGTCATTGCAGATAGCAGAGCTCCACGTGATGGAAAATTTATTGAAAAGGTTGGTTCGTACAATCCGAACACCGATCCTGCTACAATAACTATAAATTTCGATAGGGCTTTGTACTGGTTACAAGTTGGTGCTCAACCTACCGACACTACACGTAACATCCTTTCTGAACAAGGCGTTCTGTTAAAGAAACACCTTCTTGGTGGTGTTGCTAAAGGTGCATTCTCTGAAGAAGATGCTGAAAAGAAATTTGAAGCATGGAAAGCAGAAAAAGAAAAAGGTACTCAGGCTGCCATCAATAAAACTCAGACAAAAGCTCAGGCAGAAGCTAAAGCCCGTTTAGACGCTGAAAAAGCTGCGAACAAAGCAAAAGCCGAAGCTGTAGCTCAGAAAAAAGCGGAAGCAAATGCCGCACAGGCTGAAGCAGAAGCGGAAGCTGCTCCTGCTGAAGAGGTTGCAGAAGAAGTAGTAGAAACACCTGCTGCTGAAACTGAAACTCCTGAGGCTCCTGCTGCTGAAGAAGAAAAAAGTGCTGAATAATTATAAAACAGCATAATGAAATAAAGCATCCAAAATTGGATGCTTTATTTTTTTAGGCTCAAAATCATATTATTAGCGTACAACAGTATCTAGTGGGGAAGTGCTTTCTTTAAAGAAATCGTTCTGTAGGCGGATTGTAGTTTGATCGCCTTTTACTATTTTTACTACTTCGGCAAGTTGATCTCCGCGTTGTTGGAGGCTGATCTCTCCCAATTCTTTATGTGCATCTTTAGCATCTCCTGCATAGTGGTTCGGATATTTTGCATACCACCAGATGCCGGTATATACATTTTTGAGTTGCAGGCGATCCATATCTTTCCCTGATTCGGCAGTCGCCTGATCCAGTTTTACCAAATCGGGACGAATTGCCATTACCGAACTTGTTTCTACTTCATCGGCATGGCCTCCTGTCGTTGATTTTCGCATCGATGTTATTTTCTTTTGTGTCTCGGCATCTACCGATGGGGTAAACAGATATACTGCGTAATCACGTTGCTTTTCCAGTTGTGTCTGGCAAAAATATTGCAGGAATGTAGTATTCCCACCGTGGGAATTAGCCAGAATTATCTTCTTTATGCCGTTTCGGGATATTTCCTGACAGGTTTCTTCCAGCATTTTATATATCAGTTCCGAACTGTAAGCGATAGTTCCGGGTTGCTGCTTTGCCTCGAATATCTGTCCTACAAAATAATAAGGATACACAATGCAATATTCTTTCCCCGCAGCACGGCGGCTTATTTCACGCGCAGTATATACATCAGTGCCCAAAGGCAAATGCGGGCCATGCTTTTCAATAACTCCCATCGGGATTATGCATACGCCTTCCGATTGCTTTACAGCTTTTACAAAGTCAGGTGCAGTAAGCTCTTCCCAGCCAATCGGTAATTTGCCCTGTGCGGACAGAAACAGGCAAAGAGAAAAAGCCGCAGTAATTAATAATAGTTTTTTCATAATAATGTTATTGATTTAATAGGTAATAGTAATACAAGTTTAGCCTTTTTATACTGAAATACAAAACAGACACATAAAGAAATTAATCTTATAGCAGAAAAGGCTATTTCAATAATTGAAATAACCGGTTCTATTGCTCCAGCTCGCCTAATTAGAAATAAAGGAAGTTTGAAGTAATCTGTCTGCCAATTAAGATGCCTCATTTGTTTTTTCTAACAACCGAATTTTCGGACTGACCCAGTTTTTGTTTAATCGGGTAGGAGGGGAGTGCTATAAAACAAAAAGGATATAATAGCCTTTTCTATTACATCCTTTTTATTTTTTCTTATTTATGGATTTTCTTAAGCAGCCTTGTTTTTGCAACAAGATTTCTTTTCTTTAGTGCATGCTGTTTTGTCTTTGCAGCATTCTTTCTTACAATCTTTTGTACATTCAGTTTTATTTTTTGTGCATTCTTTCTTACTACAGTCTTTTGTACATTCAGTTTTAGCTTTGCAGCAACTATCTTTTTTAGGAGTCTTATCCTGAGCCATTACACTTGTAGATGCAACCAGAGCTACACACATAATTGCCGACATAATTAATTTCTTCATTTTTCTTTAACTTTAATTGATAGAACGTTTTATATTTGACCAACTACAAATATAAGTGCTATTCGATTATAATAATATTAACAGAAGTTAAAAAAAATAGCGGAATTAATTTGCAATGATTCTAAATTGAGACGGCCACCTGTTGCTCTTTCTTAGAGTCTTTTTAAATTTTATAGCAAATCAATAGCGTCCTAAATAAAAAGTGAGAGGTTTTCGTTTTCTGTTCCTTAAAGTTACCTTTGAGGTGCAACACAAAAAACGAACCTCTCATGGCAAAAATAACATTATTCGCTCAAATTCTTAGCAAACT
>NZ_QVMO01000066.1 GCF_010501055.1 Dysgonomonas sp. 521 | reverse complement strand
TAAGGAACCGCCACGTGCCGAACGGCATGCGTGGTGGTGTGAGAGGTCGGAAAATGAAATAGGAGGAAACTATTTCATTTTCCTCCTACTCGATTCTCAAGGCAGGCTTTACGAGGCATGCCTTCATTTTTTAACACGATAGGTTGGGATTTATTTATTTCTGAGAACAATTTTTTATATTTTTGGGGGTTAAATCATAAAATTGATGTCACTCAAAAAAATATATAACAACTTCCTGGTCTGGAAAGCCAAAAATGTCAAGGAAAGGCAAATGGTTTTATTTGTGAGTTTCCTTATCGGGATATTCACAGCTTTTGCCGCTTATATCTTAAAAAGCTTAATACACCTTATACAACACGTACTCACATCGCCTTTCCTCACCGAGGGAGCTAATTACATGTACCTTATTTATCCCGCCATCGGTATATTGATAGCCGGATTGTTCGTTAAATATGTTGTAAGGGACGATATAAGTCATGGGGTAACAAAGATACTCTATGCCATATCGCAGCGCAAAAGCTTTATTAAATTACATAATGTTTATACCTCTATCATAGCCAGCTCCGTGACCATCGGGTTCGGGGGATCGGTAGGGGCGGAGGCGCCTATTGTACTCACAGGTTCGGCTATCGGGTCCAATCTGGGCAGGTTCTTCAATATCGAACAGAAGTATCTGATGTTGCTCATCGGATGCGGTGCGGCCGGAGCCATCGCCGGCATCTTTAAAGCGCCTATCGCCGGCCTGGTCTTTGTTGTCGAAGTGCTGATGCTTGACCTGACCACATTTACGGTGCTTCCGTTATTGGTAACATCCGTTACTGCGGCAACACTCTCTTACCTTACAATGGGTACTACTTCGATGTTTAACTATGCGCATACTGAGGTGTTTATGCTTGGGCGCATACCGTATGTCATTTTACTGGGTATCTTCTGTGGCTTGGTTTCCCTGTATTTTACGCGAGCGATGGGTTGGTTCGAAGACCGGTTCCGTAAACTGACTTATTGGCAAAAATTTGGTATTGGCGCCACTATTCTTAGTATTCTGATATTCCTTATGCCTCCGCTTTATGGCGAAGGCTACGATACGATAAATGTGCTGATTAATGGTTCGAGAGATTATAGTACATTGCTTGACAACAGTGTATTTTTCCCGTTTAAAGATCATCGCTGGACTATCATTATTTTCCTTTCCGGCGTTCTGCTGATGAAGGTTTTCGCGTCCAGTGCCACCAATGGCGCAGGCGGTACGGGGGGGATATTTGCACCGTCATTATTCCTGGGATGTATTGCCGGATTTATTTTCGCGTTTACCATAAATCACTCTCAACTGACAGGCTTTGCCCCGTTATTGCCCGAAGAAAATTTTGCGCTGATGGGAATGGCCGGAGTAATGGCCGGAGTAATGCACGCGCCTTTGACAGGGACATTCCTTATAGCCGAACTTACAGGCGGATATGAGTTGCTGTTGCCGCTGATGATAGTATCTATCTGCTCTTTTGTGGTAATAAGGCTTTTCGAACCTCATAGTATTTACTCTATGCGTTTGGCTAAAAAAGGGGAACTTATTACACATCAGAAGGATAAGGCTGTATTGACGTTGATGGATATTGAAAAACTGATAGAATCTAACTTCCAGACCATCCATCCTGATATGTTGCTGGGCGATTTGGTAAAAGTTATCTCCAGTTCGTCACGGAATGTATTTCCGGTAGTGGATAACAGGAATCGCTTTCTGGGAATCGTATTGATGGATAATATACGGAATATCATTTTCCGCCCCGAATTGTATAACCGTTTCAAGGTTTCGCGTTTCATGACCTCCCCGCCTGCTATTATTGTGGTAGGTATGACTATGGAGTCGATAATGAAAAGCTTTGATGAAACAAAGGCATGGAACCTGCCTGTGGTGGATGAAGATGATGTGTACCTCGGATTTATTTCCAAATCGAATATACTGGATGTATACAGGGAGGTACTGGCCGATAACTTCGTGGAAGAATAGACCTTTTTGACCTAAACTACAAACGAAACTTTAAAAACTACCTGCTCTATGGAAAACATAGCAAACCAAATTTTCGAGTTTATTATACGTGCTTTAGCTGAACACCGCAAAAACCTGAATGGTTCGCCCGAAAGCATTGTCAGGCGTACAAGCCTGCAAGCTGGCGTGGCTGATGATTTTAAAATTACGTACAAAGTAGAAAGCCTGAGTATGTCCAAGACCGGATATTTTCTGGTAGCCGAAACCGGATATAAAAAATATATGCGCGAGGAACTGCCCGAATTGGACTTAATGGCAACCGAAGATGTGGAAAATAAACTGATACCTTTATTGCAAGATAAGGTAAGGGATAAAGTTATATCTCTGTACGATGACGACCCGTTTCTGAATTATTATTTCAGGCTGGTATTCGGTATTCGAACGAAAAAACTATTCAATAGCTATGTCCTTCTCGACTATGTAAATGAGCAAAAGAAAGAAAAGCTGTTGAAGAATGTAGAAGACTATATAGAGAACAAGATTATAAACGGTAAGCACCCGAATGACCATCTAAGTATATTCTTTCTGGCACAGCATATCGTATCCCCTGTTTTATATCCGGTACCCGATGCCGACAGGATACGCCTCATCTTTGAAAAAGTAACTGAACTGAATAGGGGGAATAAACAAGAGCAGAAAGGAAGGCAGAACGATTTGGTCAGAAGCCTGAATAATTGGGTAATAAAGCAGTTTTTTCCTAAATATTTCGAACTGAAAGGGCCTGATTATAATTTCTCATACACATTGAAGGAAGGGGCTAAAGTAGAAGAAAAAGACCAGCCGCTTATCCACTTGGTTATCTTTACTTCAATCCTTATTCTGAAGTATGAACCCAATTATTCACGGGATAAGGGTATCAAATATCTGAATATGTTGTCTGAACTTGGATTTAAGCAAGCCAAAGAAATGCTGAAATCGGGTAGCGATACCTTCGATATGGCAGACAAGTATTACAAAGATGCATCTGTGGAATGTCTGGCAAACGATGTTTTTGCAACTTTTACAATCAATATAAAGGAGGAGTCTGCTGACAGTTATGGCAAAGCACTCGACTTTATCTGTAACCTACAGCAAAAAGGATTCCCAAAAAGCTACCGGATAAAGCTGAAATCGAAAGAGAAAAACTTTTTACCGGTAAAAAAAATAGGAAAATCAAAAACACACCAGTTTTTTGCCAACGCGTTGCAATATCCGGAACTGTATGACAAGATTGCCACGTATGTATCTATTGTAACCCGGCCGGAGTACGAATTTGAGTGGTACGAGGATGTTGAGGATGAACTCTGTGCCAAGCCGGGTACTTATGCAGTTTTTGGGCTGGGGTTATCCAAGCCAAAGTATTTCCCTTTGGTTGAGGAATATATGGAACATGTGGATGACGAGCATCAGTCGGTACAAAACCAGTTTACTTATGCCTTCATTGACAAATACGGTGTGGATACTACTACAATTCCTGTATTGACCAAATGTTTCCTTGCCTGTCAGGATCATAAACCGTTGAAACTGTCATCACTTTACGAAACAGAGGAAAATCTCAAGGCCTTACTCGAATCGATCGGAGGATTGGAAGATTATTATGTTTCAAACCTTATATTCTTTATCTGGGGAAAGACTGTAGACTTTGAAAAAAGCAAAAAGAAAGCGACGCCTCAGATAGCCTCCCTGTTGCAACAGATAGAAGAAAAAGCGGATATGAAGTATCTTGGCTAGATATAGGAAATTACATAGATTTACCGCTATGCGGCAACATTACCCACTCAAAACATTATAGAGTCAATAAAAGCGTAAGGATTTTATTAGTAACTGTTTAAATTTTATACGAATATTTTATTATACCTTTTTCTTCGTTCATTTTTAGACTGTTTTAGGCTGTTTTTTCCTTTCTCTCAACTCAAATAGCCCGCTATTATCGTTTCGCGGAAGAAAAAAGCATCTCTAAAACATCTCTAAAAATTTGAACGAATAAAATTTAAACAGTTACTTAATCTTTACGCTTTTCTGTTTTCGGTATACTCTTTTATCTTTAAATTTGCACACTAACAATCAAAACCGATGGATAAAAAAGATTTACGCATCGTTTTCATGGGTACCCCCGACTTTGCTGTGGAAAGCCTGAAAGGACTTGTCGAAAACGGATATAATATAGCAGGTGTAATTACCATGCCCGACAAACCGAGTGGAAGAGGGCACAAAATACAATATTCTGCCGTGAAAAAATATGCCCTTGAGCAAGGCCTGCCTCTGCTACAACCCGAAAAGCTAAAAGATGAAGCGTTCCTGAGCGATCTGAAAGCATGGGATGCCGATTTGCAGATAGTAGTCGCGTTCCGTATGCTGCCTGAGGTGGTATGGGATATGCCGCGTCTGGGCACATTCAACCTGCATGGCTCGCTGCTGCCACAGTACCGTGGGGCTGCCCCTATCAACTGGTCTGTAATAAACGGCGATAAAGAAACAGGTGTTACTACTTTCTTCCTGACCCACGAGATAGATACAGGAAAAGTAATCCTTCAGGAAAAAGTAAAGATTGGCGAGGAAGACAACGCCGGAAAGATTCATGACGAGCTGATGGTTATAGGGGCTAAACTGGTACAGAGGACAGTCGACCTTATTCTCGAAGACAAGGTGGATGCTGTCGCGCAGGAACAGTTGTTTACGGATGAAAAAGAACTGAAGCCCGCACCGAAGATATTCAAGGATACCTGCCGGATAGACTGGAATAAATCAGCAAAAGATATCCATAACTTTATCCGTGGATTATCGCCATACCCTACTGCATGGACAGAATTATGCTGCGAATCGAAAGAGCCTCAGATGGTCAAGATATATAGTTCTAAAGTCGTACCCTCCACAGGAAACCAACCACAGGGTGCAATAGAAACGGATAATAAAACCTATCTGAATATAGCCTGCATGGATGGCTTTGTCAGTGTGACAGAGATCCAGTTTGCAGGAAAGAAGGCTATGAAGATTGATGAAGTATTGAGAGGTTATAAGATGGATGAAGGGGCTTATTTTAAATAAAAACAATTATGATTAATCAGTTAGAGAAGCTTATAAAAGAATATAAGGATTTGCAGCCTTTTGACGAAGATTGCAAGAAAAAGCTGGATGAGAAATTCAGGCTGGAATTTAATTATAACTCCAATCATCTTGAAGGTAATACTTTAACGTATGGTCAAACGAAATTGCTATTGATTTTTGGTGATACGACAGGTAATGCCAAAATGCGTGATTATGAAGAAATGAAAGCGCATAATGCCGGGCTTCGATGGATTGGGATAATCGCAAAAGACAAATCACGTCAACTAACGGAGAGGGATATTCGTGACCTCAATCAAATTATACTTGTAGAAGATTATTGGAAAATCAATCCGAAGAACGGCAGCAGATACGAAATAAAAGTGGGTGTATATAAAACCCGCCCCAATTCGGTTATTACAGCCACAGGCGAAGAGTTTCATTACGCGTCGCCCGAAGAAACCCCGGCAATGATGAATGACTTTATTTCATGGATGAATAAAGAGATTGCCGAAAACCGCATGTCACCGGTCGAATTAGCATCGTTGGTTCACTACCGCTACATCCGTATCCATCCTTTTGAAGATGGAAACGGACGTATTGCCCGTTTGTTGGTAAACTATGTTTTGGCGCGTCATGATTATCCAATGGTTATCATCAAAAGCGAGGACAAAGAAAGCTATTTGCAGGTACTCCATCAATGTGATATTAACGTTGGCCTCACTCCATCGGATGGAGCAAATGCCAAGCTTGAAGATATTAAGCCGTTTGTGGAGTATATGGAAAAACAACTAGAATGGAGTCTCAATCTGTCTATCAGAGCAGCCAAAGGGGAAAGTATCGAAGAACAGGATGATTGGGAAAAGCAATTGAGTTTGTTGAAAAAGGGCTTAGGGGATAAGAGAGGAGAGGTTGTGAAGAAATCGGAAGAAAGTGTAAAAGCGGTATTTGAAAATGTTATAGATCCGTTTGCCGTAAAATTAGACATTAAGTTATCTCAATTTGATAGTCTTTTTATGGAACGTTCAGTTGCTATATTGTGGAATGATGTGTGGAAAAGGTTTGAATCTTTTGAAGCCGCATTAGTTGATATATATAGAATATTTAGATTACCGGAAGATACTGCTACTTTTGAAAATACAAATAGATTACAAGTGAAATTTCATTATAATAAATATAGACTTCCTTTTACAGATATAACAGTTGAAACATTAGATACCAATTTTCTTTTTTATAAAAATGGTTATGGGGTTAACTATAATAATAAGGTTGTTACCAAACTCTATTCAGATTTTATTACTGAAGATGAAATGAATTCTATCATCTCCGACATAGGTAAAGACCTCCTTCAAAAAATAGAAAAAGCAATGAATTCTTGAAGATATTATTTTTTTTAAGATTAATCAGTTCATAATAAATTTATCTATATGAAGGGGCGGGTTTGCCTGCCCGAATAGTTTAAATATAAAAAAGTAACATCCAAAAACATCCAAATAAGTGTCACTTTTGTCACTTTTGTTACTTTTTAGTTAAAATAAAGAGCAATGCAGAAAGTAATAAAATCTACAGACCTGAATAAAGACCTGTCCGGTATTTTAAGCCAAATATCATTTGATAAGCTATTTCTGCTTACGGATGAAAACACCGAGCGGTTGTGTTTTCCTTTTATAAAAGATAACGGGCAGGTAGCCAAAGCCGGAAAGATCATCATCAAGGCCGGCGACGACAATAAGAACATAGACACATTATCCTCTATCTGGAAATACCTTTCGGAGAACGGTGCTACACGCCATTCCCTGCTTATCAATCTGGGCGGAGGCATGCTGACCGATATAGGCGGGTTTGCCGCTGCCAGCTTTAAAAGGGGGATTAAGTGTATCAATATTCCTACCACATTGCTGGGCGCAGTAGATGCGGCAGTAGGAGGGAAGACCGGAATCAACTTCAATGGTTTGAAGAATGAAATAGGAGCGTTTGCCCCTGCCGAAACAGTATTGATCGATTCGGTCTTCTTCAAGAGCCTCGACCATCAGAATTTCCTCTCCGGCTATGCCGAGATGGTAAAGCATGGGCTGATAGACAGCGATAAGGAATGGAACGCGACCATTTCGTTCGATACAGAGGAGATCGATTATGAGAAGCTGAAACAGCTGGTAGTAGATTCGGTTGCTGTAAAAGAACGTATTGTAGAAGTTGATCCTTTCGAGAGGGGTATACGCAAAGCCCTTAATCTGGGGCATACGATAGGTCACGCTTTCGAGAGCCTGTCATACGAAGTGGGTAAACCTGTTCAGCACGGTTATGCCGTAGCATGGGGTATTGTATGCGAATTGTACCTGTCCCACAAATTCTGCGGTTTCCCGAAAGAAAAGATGTACAGGACTGTCTATTTTATCAAAGATAATTATCCGGGTTTCTACTTCGACTGCGACCATTACGAACGGCTCTATGCATATATGAAGCATGATAAGAAAAACGAATCGGATACTGTAAACTTTACCTTTCTCTCCGATGTGGGAAAAGTGGAAATCAACCGGACAGCAGGTAAAGAGGAGATATTTGACTCTATTGATTTTTTGAGGGAAAGTGTCGGGATGTAAAAAAAGCCTCCGGAAATCACTTCCCGGAGACTTAAAAAAAATAGTGTGAGTATCGAACTAAGTTCTATCTCCTAAACCGTGAAGTATCCACCTCATCGATCTTTGGTTTCTTATAATTCCCGAAACGGTATGTAAATGAGAGTTTTAATGCCGGTGCATTCGCATGTGTTTTCATTGTGCTGTACTGGGTCATATATATAAAATGCTGGAATATCGAGTTTTATATTTATCTTTGAATCATATACAGAATTATTTATTCGTAAATATAGTATTTCTACTAATTATTAGTAGCTTTGCTTTTGTTAAAAATATAATAATATTATCTATATGCAAAATTCATTTAGGAGCAGGGTGTTAAAGTTTTGGGAATCTTTTTCGGAAGAAGAAAGTCAGATCAGAGAGATGATGGACAATAAAGTTGAGGGGAAGACTTTACTGAACTTTGTTGATAGTATATTGCAAATAGCCTTCCATCGCATATATTTCGAAATGGGTATCAGCAAAGAAGGTAAGTATGAACTCATCCTTACCCCTGAGGGCGACCGTACCCGCCTGATGCAATTATATTATTGGCTGCATCATGCTCCGGAGCATCTGTGGGAAAAGTGGAACTTCTATTCTACTAAGCCCGCGCATGGAGAATCCGGTTCTACGATCGTAATGTATGATCTGCAGATAGGGGAAGACGATATCGTTTTTTATCCTGAAATAGATAATGACCGTAGCAAGGTAAATATCGAAATTTACTCTCCAAAGCTGATGTCGCTAGAAGAAAATAAGCGTTATTCGATGTTCTTTGTTTATCTGGATCAGTTTATCGGCGAGCTATATACGATGGAATACATTGGTTACATCGACTTTGTTGGAGATAAGCAGGAAAAAGAATCTGTGAGCATTACGGGATTGAGGTCTGTTATTGACAAAGCTATAGAAAATAATAGTTGGCCAAAGTTTGAGAACCCTTGCGAGATATATAGCGGATACCGTATGGAGCCAGTAGAAAATGAAGATTGGAAACTGCGGGAAGATATCTTTTCGGGTTATACATCCTGTACGCCGATCCTTAATGATTACTATAATGGGGAACAGGAGCATTTTGATGAAGCAAAGGAAAACGGGGTTGTATTCGGCTTTCTCTTCTTCGAAAATGTAAACGTACCACGCGAAGAGATAGTGAATTTCAGAGGCAGTATTGAAGATAAAATTGTAGAGGAAACCGCTTCTTGTGGTATTGCCAATAGCATAGGAGGGGCAACGGGATTTCATTTTTCCTATATCGATTTTATCATATATGACTATGAAGCCTTTATTGCTGTGGTAAAAAGAATATTTTCAACTTATAATTTCGAAGAGTGCGGATACACTGATTTTTCAATCGAATCAGAGCCTGTTCTGTTTAATTAGAATATTTTCAACTTATAAGAGTCTGCACAGTACATGACAAAAATTATTCAAACACAATTTGGAGACGATGTAGGGGCAGTGGCTTGTCCCTGCCCGCTTGTCATCGTTTACGGGCACCCACAAGGGGATGCCCCTACAGCAGGATGTAAAATTTTGTCATGTACTTATAACAATAGTCCGTTAAATTTTTGAATTCTCGGTATTTTTAAAATGACAATGTCTTGATTATAAGTCATTTAGTTAAACCGGGTCGTATTTTATAATAATTTGATTATCAGTCATATATAAAAACTTACCGAATTATTGTTATAAGAGTCTGTTTAAATTTTATAGCAAATCTTTTTTATAGCTATTTTTAGATGTATTTTATCATTTTTGCTAGCCGGTTTAGCGGGCTAAACCAAGAGTAAAAAGGGGAAAAGACGCTAAAAAGAGCATAAAAAAATTGCTAAGAACTATTGACGTGAACCTGTAATAAAAATTTTCGCTAAAATTTAAACAGACTCTAAGGGAGCCTTGGAATATTTTTACTTTTGAGGCTTTTTTATTGATTTTCAAGTCAAAAAAATATAAGATAAAGACTTTAAAATTGTTTTTATTCTGCTTTTTAAAACAAAATCACTACTTTTGCCGTTCGAAAGAGAATAGATTATTCAAATGTGAGTTAGGTCATTTGAATATGAAACACAAGCCTTGATTGATTATATGCAAAAAAATTTAGTTATTGTTGAGTCTCCGGCGAAAGCCAAAACTATCGAGAAATTTTTAGGTAAAGATTTTAAAGTAATGTCCAGTTATGGGCATATCAGAGACCTGAAAAAGAAGGATTTGGGTATAGACATGGAGAACAACTATACACCTATATATGAAATACCGTCGGACAAGAAAAAAGTCGTAGACGAACTCAAGAAAGCGGCAAAAGAAGCAGACATTGTATGGCTGGCTTCCGATGAAGACCGCGAAGGGGAAGCCATATCGTGGCACTTGTATAAAACCCTGAAACTTGATGAAAATAAAACCAGAAGAATCGCTTTCCATGAAATTACTAAAGACGCGATTCTTCATGCTATAGAAAACCCGCGCAAGATAGATGTAAACCTTGTAGACGCACAACAGGCACGCCGTGTGCTCGACCGTATTGTGGGGTTCGAATTGTCGCCTGTATTATGGCGCAAAGTAAAACCGGCATTATCCGCGGGGCGCGTGCAATCTGTAGCCGTAAGGCTGATTGTAGAACGCGAGCGTGAGATTCAGAATTTTAAATCTGAAGCCTCATACCGGATTGTCGCTATATTTACAAAGGAGGAGAACGGTTCCCAATATGAGATAAAGACGGAACTGAACAAACGCCTGAAAACAAAAGAAGAAGCATTACAGTTTCTGGAAAAGCTGAAAGAAGCGAACTTCAAAGTAGAAGATGTGGAAACAAAGCCTGTGAAAAAATCTCCGGCTGCTCCGTTTACCACTTCAACCCTTCAGCAGGAGGCCTCGCGCAAGTTGGGTTTTCCGGTTTCGCTGACGATGATGGTTGCACAGAAGCTATACGAATCGGGTAAGATAACATATATGCGTACCGATTCGGTCAACCTGTCTAGTCTGGCAATCAATACAACAAGGAATGAAGTTGAATCGGAGTATGGCAAACAGTATTCCAAAGTACGTCATTTCACAACCAAGGCAAAAGGGGCGCAGGAAGCTCACGAGGCTATCCGTCCTACATATATAAACGAGCATGCCGTTTCGGGTACAGCCCAGGAAAAGAAACTGTACGATCTCATCTGGAAAAGGACTATTGCCTCCCAGATGGCTGATGCCGAGCTGGAGAAAACTACTGTTACCGTAGGAATATCCAACGAAAAGAACATGAAATTTACGGCAGTGGGCGAAGTCATCAAGTTTGACGGGTTCCTGCACGTATATCTCGAAGGCACCGATGATGAGAGTCTCGATAACGAAACCGGCCTGTTGCCTCCGGTAAAAGTACAGGAAACCTTGGATATGCAGGAAACTACAGCTACAGAAAGATTTACGCAGCGTCCGAGCCGTTATAGCGAGGCAGCGTTGGTACGTAAACTGGAAGAACTGGGCATAGGGCGTCCGTCGACGTATGCGCCTACTATTTCTACGATACAGAACCGTGAATATGTAGAGAAAGCAAATCTGGAAGGAACAGAACGTAAATACAATGTGCTGACTTTGAAGAAAGGAAAAGTTGCCGATGCCGAAAAGACCGAAATAACAGGAGCGGATAAGGGCAAACTCATCCCTACAGATACCGGGATGGTGGTAAATGACTTCCTTACCGAGTATTTCCCTGATATTCTGGATTATAATTTCACAGCAACAGTAGAAAAAGAATTTGACCAGGTCGCTGACGGCGAGGAAAACTGGACAAAACTGATTGATAAATTCTACAAGGTATTCCACCCTGTGGTGGAGTCGGCCACAAATACACAGACTGACCATAAGGTAGGCGAGCGCATACTTGGTACAGACCCGAAGACAGGGCGTCAGGTATCTGTAAAGATCGGGCGTTTCGGCCCAATGGCGCAGATTGGCGTGCAGGATGAGGATGAGAAACCATTGTTTGCCAGTTTGCAAAAATCACAGTCTATAACTACCATTACCTTGGAAGAGGCATTGAAATTATTTGAACTCCCTCGTTCGATAGGCGATTTCGAAGGAAAAGAAGTAAGTGTAGGCACAGGTAGATTTGGCCCGTATATAAAACATGACGGAAAATTTATATCTTTGCCGAAAGGATACGATCCATTCGGAGTAGATCTGGATAGTGCGATTCCGTTAATAGAAGATAAGCGGAAGAAAGATGCTGAAAAATTGATTAAGAGTTTTACAGAAGATACAGACTTACAGGTTTTGAACGGGCGGTATGGGCCATACATTGCATATAAGAAGACTAATTACAAGATACCTAAAGGTACAGCCCCCGAAAGTTTGGATTTTGAAGCTGCAATGAAGATAATAAAGTCAACGGATGAAAAACCTGCGACTAAAGCAAAGGGAAAAACGAAGAAAAAGTAGCATTATTTAGAGCCTATTTAAATTTTATTCGTTCAAATTTTCAGAACTATTTTTGAGATAGTTTTTTACATACGCTTCGCTCCTGTGACCGCTGGTTCTTCCTCGAAGTGATAATAGCGGGCTATTTGAACTGAGAGAATGAAAAAAATAGCCAAAAAGAGACTGAAAATGAATGAAGGAGGTCTATAATAAAATATTTTGGTAAAATTTAAACAGGTTCTTATTGCCCGGAGAGAATAATATACTCAACAGAATGAATAGATTTCTAGAAAAATTATTCGGATACAAAGGATTGAAGATTCTGATCCCTTTGTTCGATTTGGCTATTGTATACGGTACTATTATCTGGTCTTTTTACCTTTTTAAAGATACTCTTGATAACTTTTCAGAAAACTGGTTTGCCTTTATTGCCATTTGGCCATATATAGGTATCTGTTATCTTATCCTGAGCCATGTCTTTGAACTGGATAAGCCGAAAGACTTTTCGTTGATGGGTATAGGCTATACGGTCTTTCTTGTTGTCATATCCCTGTTGTTCGGTACAATGGCGATAAGTTTCCTTGCCCGTGAATTTGCTTTCCCCCGAAGTATCCTGTTAACAGCCTTTGCTATACAAATAGTGGTCATTACCTTTTGGCACTTCTTTGCCAACAGGATGTACTTTCGGCTGAACAAGGGAAAATCCGTACTGGTTATCGGTTATGAGAAATCGCAGCCTCTGGCGTATAAGCTTCTGGAGGCAAAGGGCATGTGGTCTAACCTAAAGCATGTTTGCACGCCCGATCATCCGAATGTATATAATTATATCAACGAATGTGATATAACCTTTATCACAGAAGATGTGAACGAAGAAAAGAAACAAACCGTCATATTATACTGCTTAGAGCGTGACCGCACGGTCTTGTATCAGCCTAAGAACTCCGAGATTTTGCAATTTAACGCGAATTTCCTTCAGATCGACGACTCGCCTGTACTTGATGTAAGGGAATTGGGGCTGGGGCAGAGTAACGAGTTCCTCAAACGGGTAACGGATGTATTCCTGAGCAGTCTGGCATTAATCTTATTTGCCGTTCCATTCGTCTTTGTTTATCTTGCGTTGAAGATAAGCGGAGGTACGGCCTTTTATGTACAGGAACGTGTAACACGCGACAACCGGCTGTTTAAAATATATAAATTCCGTACAATGGTAGAAAATGCCGAGGCGATGTCAGGTCCCGTCTTAGCACAGGAAACAGATAAACGGATAACAAAGTTAGGGCGTTTCCTGCGTGCCACAAGGTTGGACGAGATACCTCAGATTTATAATATACTGATTGGCGATATGAGTATAGTAGGGCCACGTCCCGAGCGGCCTTTCTTTGTAGAACAGTTCTGTGAAGAAATGCCCGAATATAACCTGCGCCACAGGGTAAAAGCGGGGCTTACGGGGCTTGCTCAGGTACAGGGAAAATATAACACATCTGCACGGGATAAATTGAAATACGATCTTTTATATATAAATGGCTACTCTTACGCTTTAGACCTTAAGCTTATTATGCAGACACTGAATATATTGCTGAGAAAGAGCAGTACGGAAGGAGTGAAGTCTGTAACGGAACTCGAAGCGGAAGTAGAAGCACTGACCCGCAGGTAATTTGAAGTTGCTCCGCTGTAAATCCGGATTTTCTAAAGATGTTATTTTATCTCTGTAAAATTATCTATTATATATGCGAATCAAGGGTTATAGATTTAAACAGTTTCTAAAGATGGATAACTACGGGTAAAACCTGTGGTTATGCATATAAGCCCACTTTGCGGACTTAGAATCTTGGCTATAATATAGAAGATTGATGACAGTACATGACAAAAATTTATATATTAGCTCTAACCCTTCCCCCTTTGGGTACTTCCCTTTATCAAAAGGGAAGAGCGCCTGGCGGGCGAAACGGCATCTGTCCCCCGCTTTGCGACTCTCTCCTCGCTTCTCCTTCTCTTTTTGGGTGGGGCCGGGAGTGCCCAAAGGGCGAGGGGGTGAATCATAGTAATATTTATTGTCAAGTAAAAAGTAACAGAAAAGAAGTATGTAAAAAGGTGTCACTTTTGTCACTTTTTTTGAAATCATGAATATAAAAAAGAGCTGAAAGAATAAACTCCGTGTTACTCGTTACTCCGTGGTTTTAAAAAAGTCACAGATATAAAGTATATAAAAGCTGTTACCTTTGTTACTTTTTAACAATTTACAGCCAACTCATAATTTATAATTCATAATTGTTTCTTCCTACATGGTTGATTTTCATAGCTTAATAACAAATCGTCGTAGTACACGTAAATTCACAGACGAACCACTTAAAGCCGAACAGGTAGGAACTATCCTGAGGGCTGCACTGATGTCTCCCTCATCGAAGGGTAAAGAACCGTGGCAATTTTTGTTAGTTGAAGATAAGGAGATGCTTCGTAAACTGTCTTTATGCAAGAAGTCAGGAAGCAAACCCATCGAAGGATGCGTTCTGGCTGTAATAGTATTGGCAGACCCGCTGACGAGCGATGTATGGATAGAAGATGCTTCTGTAGCCTCTATTATGATGCAGCTACAGGCCGAAGATTTAGGACTGGGCAGTTGCTGGATACAGATACGCGAACGTTATACGGAGGAAGAGGTCTCTTCCGGCGATTATATTCGCGATCTGTTTGATATACCGATGCAGTTGCAGGTATTGTCTGTTGTGGCATTAGGGAATAAAGCGCAGGTACGTCCGCCTGTGGATGAAGATAAACTGCGATGGGAAAAAGTACATATAGGAAAATTTAATATAGACCAGTTAGCTGAATAACGTATGGCAACAAATAATAAATCGAACGACCGCTTATCGTACGGGATTACAATACTTATTTTCGGTATCTTGTTCCTGTTAGACAAATTAGGCATGTTAGCTAAAATCCCTTATGGGGACAAAATGATAGGAGTGGGGCCTTTTCTGCTTATCGCGGGGATTGTCTTTTTACTTACACAGCCAAAGAAAATTCTCGGATGGGTGTTTCTGGGTGTAGGCGTACTTCTGAACGCAGATACATTCTTCGGGTGGATGCACAGTTATTCTAATCTGATCGTACCCGGGTTACTTATCATTGCCGGAGTTGCGATGGTGTTGAGCGCTAAGAAAAAAGACTGATGAAAGTAGTATTTATAGGCGCCGGTAATGTTGCCACACAGTTGGCTAACGTGTTGTATGATAAATCATTTGATATCATACAGGTATATAGCCGCACGATAGAGTCCGCATCAGCGTTGGCAAGGGAAGTGCAGGCTGTTGCGGTAACAGATATAGCATCCGTCATCAGCGATGCCGATTTATACATATTTTCTGTAAAAGATTCCGTACTGGCAGAATTAATTTCACGGTTGCCTTCCAATAATGGTTTGTGGATACATACAGCCGGCAGTATGCCGATGGATATATTCGAGGGCTATCAATCCCGTTATGGTGTGTTGTATCCTTTCCAGACTTTCAGTAAAGAACGGAGTATCGATTGGAGCACAGTCCCATTTTTTATTGAGGCGTCCGATGCGGGTAGTTTACAGCTACTGAAAGCGATTGCAAGCCAGCTTTCAGGTAAGGTAACGGAACTATCTACCGAAGACCGTAAATACCTGCATTTGACGGGTGTCTTTGCCTGTAATTTTACGAACCACATGTATGTCTTGTCAAAGCAGATTCTGGAGAAGATTAACCTTCCGTTTGATGTGGCTTTGCCCCTGATTGGCGAAACAGCCGATAAAGTACATTCCCTATCTCCTGAAAAGGCGCAGACCGGACCGGCGGTGCGCTACGACGAGAATGTAATAAGCAAACACCTGTCATTGATAGAAGACGAAAAAATTAAACAGATATATAAGCTGATAAGCGAGGATATCCATCGTTTCAGCAAATAGAAAAAGCGAGTATATGATAGAAAATATTCATACAAGATTGAAGGTCTTTCTATATTGCCCTTACAGGGCGCAGTTCCTTTAGCTATTACTACTTGGGGCGTTGCCCCAAGCTAATATATATTAGGCTTACAGCCTGTTTATTTTCAAAACGCCCTGAAAGGGCAATATAATACAGCCCAATGGCAACGCCTTGGGTAGGATAAGTCCACCCTCTCGAAATTACGCCCTGTAAGGGCAATATAGGGTTGTATTCTATTTTTTTATCACGGATTTAGAACTAAAATAAGAATAATGAGCACTATAAATTACGATTTAAATAAAATAAAAGCATTTATATTCGATGTCGATGGTGTTTTATCTCCGGATTCGATACCTTTGTCCCCTGATGGCGCACCTATACGTATGGTAAACATAAAAGACGGCTATGCAATTAATCTGGCCGTAAAATCCGGATATGGTGTAGCTATTATTACCGGTGCGGATACGGATAATATCCGCCTTCGATTCAATAGGCTGGGGGTGGAAGATGTGTATCTGAAATCGAGCGTTAAGATAACAGACCTGAACCACTATATGAGTAAGACGGGTTATAAACCCGAAGAAATAATGTACGCGGGCGATGATTTACCCGACTATAAGGTAATGAAGGTAGTAGGCCTGGCGGTAGCCCCGGCCAACGCGGCGCCGGAGATAAGAAGCGTGGCACAATATATTTCGCATAAAAATGGCGGCGACGGTGTTGCCCGTGATGTTATAGAACAAGTAATGAAAGCGCAGGGAAAGTGGATGAGCGAAGAAATGCTTGACTCTACTTCTGTATTTTAAATAAAGTAAAAGAACAATGCATAAGTCCGGATTTGTAAATATAGTAGGCAATCCTAATGTGGGTAAATCCACGCTGATGAACCTGCTGGTAGGAGAGAGGGTATCTATCATAACGTCCAAGGCACAGACTACGCGACACCGTATTCTGGGCATAGTGAATACAGAGGAATATCAGATTGTATATTCCGATACCCCGGGGGTTCTTCGCCCTAACTATAAGTTGCAGGAGTCTATGCTCAACTTCTCAGAATCGGCCCTGAGTGATGCCGATGTGTTGCTTTACATGACGGATGTAATAGAAAAGATAGACAAGAACGAAGAGTTCCTGCACAAAGTACAACGTGTAGATGCTCCGGTTCTGCTTCTGATAAATAAGATAGACCAGACAAACCAGAAAGAGCTGGAAGACCTGGTTGCTAAGTGGAAGGAACTTCTGCCTAAGGCAGAGATATATCCCATCTCGGCTCTGAATAAGTTTAATGTGGATGTGGTGAAAAGGCGTATTATCGACCTGATACCGGAATCCCCTCCTTATTTTGAGAAGGATGCCCTGACAGACCGTCCTGCCCGTTTCTTTGTTACCGAAATTATCCGTGAGAAGATACTCCTTTACTATCAGAAGGAGATTCCTTATTCGGTAGAGGTAGTGGTAGAAGAATTTAAAGAAGAAAAAGATATAATCAATATCAGGGCTCTCATTATTGTAGAGCGTGATACGCAGAAAGGTATTATCATAGGTCATCAGGGGGCTGCCCTGAAAAAGTTAGGGACGATGGCACGTAAAGATATTGAGCGGTTTTTCGATAAAAAGATATTCCTGCAAATATTCGTCAAGGTAGAAAAAGATTGGCGAAGCAGGGATAATCTGCTCCGCCAATTCGGATATCGTCTTGATTGATACTATTAATGAGTATCCTATCTATACCTAATAGAGTATCTTTTCTAACCCCTCCGCTTCGCTCGTCCCCTTTAACAAAAGGGGACAGTCCCTGGCTCTCCCTTGTTTGTTTGGGATTTTAGCTAAGGATGAAAAACTAGAACTCTCCCCTCGCAGAAGGGGAGTACCACCGGAGGTGGGGAGGGGTTAGGTATTATATTATGACGGATAATTATTTACTCCTTTTCATCTATAGTGAATCCTGCGGATTTTAAGTCGTTCCAATAGGCTGGGTATGACTTGGTTACGACATTCGGGTGCGCTATATTGATATGTCCCAGCTTGATAGCTGCCGGAGCAAAGGCCATCGCCATACGGTGGTCTTCATAAGTTTTTATTACGGCTTCGGTCTCTGGTTCACATTTTTCCCCGTTCCATTCCAGAATGCTGTTTTCGCTGTCATAGAGCAGGTAACCCAGCTTTTTCATCTCGGCTTTCAAAGCTTCTATGCGGTCGGTCTCTTTTATTTTCAGGCTTTGTAGTCCTGTAAACATAAAAGGTATGTTCATTAAGCAACAGGTTACAACGAAGGTCTGTGCCAGATCGGGCTCATTCACAAAGTTGTGGAACAACTTCTTTGTTATCCTTTTCGATTTGGACAATATGATACTCTCTTTGCCGTATTCGGTCGTTACCCCTAAGTCGGCGAACAAATCGGATACTTTAGAGTCTCCCTGCATACTGTCTTTAAACAGGCCTTTCAGTTCGATGCGGGCATCGTCGGACAGCGCCACCATTTCGTACCAGTATGAGGCTGCCGACCAGTCAGACTCGATCACATAATGAGACGGCTTATACTCTTCGGGGTGTATACGTATAGTATTGCCTTCCCAATGTGTTTTCACGCCGAACTGAGCCATCATACCTAATGTGAGTTTGATATAAGGAACAGAGACTACGTTTCCTTCCAGATGGATTGTCAGCCCCTTATTCATACTAGGGGCAATCATCAATAACGCTGATATAAACTGGGAACTCACATCTCCCGACAGGTAAATATCTCCGCCATCGAGTGCTGTACCTTTTATCTTCAGTGGCGGATATCCCACGTTGCCCAGATAGGTAATACGTGCGCCAAGTGAGATTAATGCTTCTACAAGGATGTTTATAGGGCGTTCCTGCATCCGCTCGGTGCCTGTTATAATCCACTCTCCGGGAGTTATGGCTAACAGTGCGGTAAGGAACCGCATCGAGGTGCCGGCGGCTTTTACATCTATCAGGTTGCTGCCTGAGGTAAAAGCATCGATCATAACCTTCGTATCGTCACAGTCCGAAAGGTTGTCCAGTGTTGAAGAATTAAGGCTTAGCGCATTCAGTATAAGAGCCCTGTTGCTTATACTTTTGGATGCGGGCAGGTGTATTGTAGAATCTATGGCCTTCGGAGCCATTATTTTGTATTGCATGTTTCTAAGTTTTATCTTATACGAAATTAAAGCAAAAACCCATAAAAATCAAAGGTTTAAACATAGATTAAGTATTTTCTACGAATTAAAATGTTTAATTTTTATGAGTTTCTCAACTTGCTTGTATTCAGTTGTTTGCATCATCCGGTATTCCTCATTCCGGCAGCGATACCAGATATGGTAATCATCAGTGCCAGCTCAAGTTCGGGCGAATGCTCATCATCCTGCCTGGTGCGGTGAAGGAGTTCTACCTGCAACAGGTTGAGAGGGTTGGTATATATGTTGCGCATCGCGATATTTTCGGCCACATCCGGCAATCCTTCCATCAGGTACTCGTCCTGCGAAATTCTTAATGTGGATTTTATCGCGCCTTCAAGTTGCGCCCTTAATTTCTTACCCAATCCCTGTAATTTTTCCTCTACAAGCCTTTCGTCATAATATTCCGACATACGTGGGTCGGCTTTGGCAAATACCATTTCCAGCATACTGATCCTTGTGCCGAAGAAAGGCCAGTCATTATACATTGTTTTCAATGTATCTATCTTGCCGTCATCTATAACCTGTTGCAGCGCTTCTCCCGCCCCAAGCCAAGCAGGGAGCAGCAACCTGTTTTGCGTCCATCCGAATATCCACGGAATGGCGCGCAGGCTTTCTACACCTCCGTTGGGCCGGCGCTTTGCAGGACGCGAGCCAAGAGGCAGGCGAGCCAGTTCGGCTTCAGGGGTTGCCTGATAAAAGTATGGTATAAAATCAGGGTCTCTGCGGACAATTCCCTGATAGATGTTACAGGATATGTCGGACATTTCGTCCATTATGTCTCTCCACTCTTGTTTTGGCGCAGGAGGAGGAAGCAGGTTGGCCTCGAGGATAGCGTCTGTATACAGGGATAATGTTTTTATCGCCAGATCGGGCATTCCCAGTTTGAAGCGGATCATTTCGCCTTGCTCTGTTACACGCAGGCCTCCTATTAACGAACCGGGAGGTTGCGAGAATAACGCGACCTTGGCAGGGCCGCCGCCACGTCCGACAGTTCCGCCGCGCCCGTGGAACAGAGTCAGCCCTATTCCGGCGTTCTGGCATGTTTTGATAAGGGCTTCCTGTGCACGGTACTGTGCCCATCCGGCGGCTATAGAACCGGCGTCTTTTGCCGAATCGGAGTAGCCGATCATTATCATCTGCTTATTCTTGATAACACCTCTGTACCAGCTTATATTAAATAACTGCTGCATGATGTCATTCGAGTTGTTCAAGTCATTCAGTGTCTCAAACAGCGGTGTGACAGGCATCATATACGGGCACTCTGCTTCTTTCAACAACAGGTAAACAGCCAATATGTCAGACGGTGTACGTGTCATTGATATGATGTAGGTAGGGATTACCCCTTCGGGGGTTTCCGCTATCACTCTGCATGTTTCGAGCACCTCCATTGTCTGAGGGCTTGGCTGCCAGTTGTTAGGAACCAGCGGGCGCTTCGAATTCAATTCCTTGATGAGGAACGCCTGTTTTTCGTCTTCCGACCATGTTTCGTAGTCGCCTAATCCCAGATAGCGGGTTATTTCGGCTATTGTTTCGGTATGTATTGTACTTTCCTGACGGATATCTATCTGTACAAGTGTCAGTCCAAAGCATTTTACCCGGCGCATGGTATCCAGCAGTTTATCATCTGCTATAATCTCCATTTTGCATGCGACCAATGACTTGTAGCATTCGTATAACGGTTCCCATAGCTGTTCGTTGTGGTACAGTATATCATCGGTCAGTTCCGGTTTTTTGCCTGCAATGCGGGCATCCAGATATGCTATTGTATTTCTCAGTCGTGTACGTATCCTTTTCATCAGTTCACGATACGGTTCCTGTACCTCATAGTTTTTGATATAATCGCGGAACTCGCTGGTACAGGTAGCCATAGACAATTCTTTTACCAGAATTTCTATATCGGAAAGGAATAGTGTAGCTGCCCTTCTGCGGCTGTCCAACAGTACGTCGTGCGTTACTTTGGCTGTGACGTTGGGGTTACCGTCGCGGTCGCCTCCCATCCACGACGAGAAGTGTATAGGGCGTGCGTCGATAGGGATGCGGTAAGGTATTGTATTCCTTATCTGTTCGTCCAGTTCGCGAAGATAGGCCGGCACTGCTGCCCAAAGGCTGTTTTCTACTACATCGTAGCCCCATTTCGCTTCTTCATTCGGGGTAGGGCGGTTTTGGCGGATTTCGTCGGTGTACCAGTACTGGGCTACCAATTGTTTCAGTCTGCGCAATATCTGTACTTTCTGATGCTCTATCAGGTCATCATGGTCGAGCAATTCCAGACAGTGGTCAACCTGGTTCAGGTTGTTGATAAGCGAACGCCTGTTAATCTCGGTAGGGTGGGCAGTCAAAACCAAGTCGATAGATATATTTTCTATAGCCTTGATAATGTCGTTGTCACTATAGTTCGCAGCTTTCAGGCTTTCGTATACTGCCGGAAAGTTAACAGGATTCTCCGCGCCCTGCGCATGTGGGGAAACGCTGTTGTATTGTTCCGCTGTATTGGTCAGGTTCAGAAATTGATTGAACGAACGCGCCACCGGCAGAAATTCTTCATCTTTAAGATTCTGTAATGTCTTAACCAGCGATTTGTGAGCTTCCACATCTCCTGAATGCGACGCCTTAGAAAGTCTGCGGATTGTTTCTATGAGGTCAACCATATCTTGTCCCTTGGCTTCGCTGATTGTTTTACCCAGCAGGTCACCAAGTAGTTTGATATTGTTGTGCATCAAAGATTGTTGCATTTTATCCATAGGTTTATCTGTAATAATTTAGTTGTATACTTTTAGTGCTTTATTTTTAACGCCGGAAACCTTCAAAAGTTTCGGTGCGGCATTATATATTAGACAATATTTGTCAAAATGAATGAAAATTAAGGTCGATGATCTGTTTTTTATTCTTATTCAAAGAAAGAGACGAGTTTGTTGTAACTCATCTCTTATCTTATATTGTTGTTTAATCGTTTATCATTGTAAATAATTCTTCGGCTGCCAGACGAGGGCCGTCTTTGGCCTGGCCTTCTATGGCGAGCGATGTGTATATTTCTCCTATTTTCACACCATTGTTATTCATATCGGTAAAGTATTCCTTTATCAACTTTCCTGCAACTTCTTTTTCCTGTACAGGGCCAAACGGATTGGCAAAATAGGATGTTACCAGACCTTGCTCTGTAGTCGTACCTTTCGCCTTGCGCGCTCCGGCTTCGAATACTTTGATCGCTTCATCCAGATTGTCGAAGATCTGAATTTTTTGATCCGATTCGGTATAGTTGTTAGCATATAGCATGTAATCCACTTTGTACCCTTTGGATATAACATCGTAAGTGGCAGCAGGGATAGTGATACGCGCGTTTACTTTATCGGGATTGGTGTAGATACCTCTTTCCAGCTGTTGGAACGCGTACATCGGATCAAGGTCGTCTATACGGACAAAAGCTCCGATCTCGGTACCGTATCCTTTGATAACGCCGTTCTCTTCTTTTTTGAGGTAGCCCATATCATCAAAGATGACACGCATGTGGCGTATATATTTTTCGTTCAAAGTACGGAATGCTTCAAGGCTTTCGGATTTTCCGGCTCCGCTGTCGCCCATGATGATGATGTTGGCTTCAGTTCCGTTTTTGAGCAGGATGTTTACCATCGCGCCATGTATAGGCAGGCGGTTTTTCTCCATCTGTTTTACATTATGGAGCGTGAGCAGCATCTTCTTCATGTAGCCGAAGTAGTCTATGTCGTCGCAGTGGTTGGCATAGCCTATCAGCATGTCATTCTTTGTATCCTTATAGTAGAAGGTACGTTTTTCTTCATGTCCGTCAGGATATCCGAATACATAGATTATATCCGGTTTCTTCCCGATGTATTCGCTTTCTTTTGCCAGTTCGAACAGGTTGGATAGCGCGAAACCGTGTACCATATAATCCTTGTGGAAATAAACGAATGTCAGCATGTTTCCTACTTTGGCGGGGAACAGGAACCAGTCGTCTTCATTGAGTATGATATTTTCGATAGGATTGGTGTGATGTTCTTGAAAAATCCCGTCACGGGTATTCCTCTTTGTATATGAAATAAACGGAGGCTTAAACATTACGGCCGTAATGAACGGAATGCTTGTCAGCCCGTTATATTCTATAGGGCAGTTCCATGTAATATCGCTGAGTGTGAGTCCCGCGTTGGCTCCGGCTGTAAGCTGGCGGTACACACGGTGTTGGTAGCCTATTACGGTCTCTTCTATGCGGCGGTAGATGGAAATAACCAATTCGTTGAACAATTCGTTTGCCTGCATAAAGCGTACGCTTTGCAGTCCATTACCGATAGTGCTGTTGTGAACTATTGTATAACGTTCGAGCCCGCGCCAGAAAGTGTAAAGTAATTCGATGAGTTCTATGAACAGGTCTTTATCGTCGAAGAAAATAGCATATTTGTTATGTACATTTTGAACTTCATTGGGGTTGCAAACCGTAAGCAGCCTGAATGCTTCAACCAAGGTTTTCTGAAATTCTTCGTCAGTCTGAAATTCTTTTATATAATGGTTGTAAATAATTATTTCGTCTTTCTTCAGTTTTTGTATGAAAACTTCGATAACGCGGTTGAAACCGTAACTGTTTAGTATTTTCTGCCTTGTGTCGCAAAATTTGAGAGTGAAGTTAATGATTGCCTGACCTTCGCCTAAAGTAAATTCCTGTAACATATTATATACTTGTTTTTATATTTGTTTCTCTTTCTGAAGTTCCATTTTCATTTCGTGTTTGCAACCTCCTGTTTAAGAGAGTTCTATAACAGGAGGCTGCAAATTTGAGATCTCAGCCGGAATGCTTCCGTACCGAGCCATTTTCTCGCTTCAAATTTAAGGAAACTTACCTATACAATTAAACGAATTAAAGACTTATTTTATAATAAATTGTAAATTAAAAATAAGTTTAAGCTATATTCTTGTATTGTAGTTGCTTATAACAGTACTATTTTTTATCTTTTATAAACCGGGGATTGACATCGAAAGCGTAAAAATAGGTGTTGGTTTCGTTCAGGCATTTGGGGCACAGGCAATCGTCATAATTATCTTTAATATAGTCGCGTACTCCGCTTACTAACGATACTTTGCGGCAACTACACAGTTCTATCCTGTCTTCCCTGCAACTGAATGAGGCAGAGCATCTTTTACATATCTTTTTCATACATGTCTAATTTTTAAATTGTAAATAATATATAATCGGATCAGAGCTGAAAATGTATACGCCCTTATTGGTAGATATACAGGATATTACCAGCGTGGATGTATAAACATTCCAATCTTAATCGTATTTTACATAATCGGGAAAATTCCGTCATATTCTACCATCTTTTTTCGCGAAAGATAGAATCATTTTTTTTGGCAGGTCTTCTGACTTACTCCGTCTTTTGAACATCCTTCCCATTTTCAGTTTTCAGTTAGCAGCTAGCAGTTAACAGGGCAAATGCTGTTTACTGTTTGCTGTTTCACTGATTTCTGTAAAACAGTGGTATTGGGTATCGTTCAAAGACTTTTTCGGCAACATTGTTAACTGATGACTGTTAACTGTTTGCTGAAAAGAGCTTACAGCAGCGCGACTGTTCAGGATTTGCACCTGATTCCCTTTTCACTATGTATTCAAGAATTTGCATACACAGCACCAATATGAAAACAAAGATATTGAATTCTATATAAGAACAAGTTTATTTGCGGGAAAGTTTTTAACAGCGAAAAAAAGAGGTTACTCTTTCACAAGAATAACCTCTAAAATGAATATATGAGAATGTTCTCTTCTTGGTTATACCCGATAACCTGTAAGTAGGTTTACTACATTGTACTTAAGGCAATATATGTACCATTCGTTTCGATAAGGTGTTGAAACGGAAAGTATTAACAGTTTTATCGATTTATAAATATTTATAAGTACTTATATCCTGTGTGAGAACTTATTTGGGTGTTTTTTAACTGTCAAAATGTCCTGCAATATTAATTTATAATAATCGCATTAAAACAAATGAAGTTATCCGGTACCGGATAACTTCACGTATAATAGTTTCTGTGTAAGATGAAACTCTTAATCTTCTTCATCCAGATCCCAGTCATCGAAGAATGAATAATCTTCCGCAAACTGATCCAGATCCCTGCGGTCTTTCTTGGTAGGGCGTCCTGTTCCGCGGGCACGGTCAACAAATCCGCTGACTTTCGATATCTCCAGAATCTCCAGTTGCGATGGTGGCGTCACATCCTTCATGAAGTCGGGTACAAGTTTGGCTCCCATCCTGCTCTCCGAAAGGTTTAGCACCTCAAAGGAATAGGTCACCGGAGGGCGGCGTACTTCTATTACATCGCCTATCTTAATCATCCGCGAAGGTTTTATCGTAACACCTTTTATTGTAATACGCCCTTTTTTGCATGCCTCTATTGCTATGGAGCGTGTTTTGAAAAGGCGCACGGCCCATAGCCATTTATCTATGCGTACTTCATTTTTTGGTTCGCCTTTAGCCATATTATTTATTATTATACTGGTTCATAGTATTTTGTATTCCTGCAAGACAGAAGCTTTTGATAATTTCGCCGCAGGTTTCCAGTTTCGCCGGAAGCTCTTTTTCTTCTTCATCCGTGAAATCGTCCAATACGTAACCTACCTGTCCGCCTCTGGAGAAATCGCTCCCTATGCCGAAGCGCAGGCGTGCATACTCTTGTGTGCCGAGTACCGATTGTATGTTTCCCAGTCCGTTATGTCCGGCGCTGCTTCCTTTGCCTTTCATACGTAAAGTGCCGAAAGGCAGAGCCAGGTCGTCTACTACTACCAGTAGGTTCTCCACCGGTATTTTCTCATGATTGAGCCAGTACCGGACGGCGTTGCCGCTGAGGTTCATAAATGTGGATGGTTTCAGCAGGATGAGGGTGCGTCCTTTTACCCTCAGTTCGGAAACAAAGCCGTAACGCCTGTCGGCAAAAACAATATTGGACGCTTTAGCTAAAGCGTCCAATACTCTGAATCCTATGTTGTGGCGGGTATATTCGTATTCTCTACCAATATTACCGAGGCCGGCAATCAAGTATTTCATTTTAGTAATATTTAAAATTCAAAAATTCAAGAAAACTCTCATATTAATCAAGTACTTATCATTGAATCTTTAAATAATAAAATCTTTAAATTTCACTAATTATTTAGCCGTTCTTAGCAGCAAGACCTCTTGCAGCACGAGTCAATTGAACGCGGCAAACAACACCATTCTTAGCGTTAAGCAGTTCAAGTCCTTCGAAGTGAAGGTCTCCTACCTGGATAGATTTGCCAAGTGCAAGGCTTGTAACGTCAACATGTACTTTTTCAGGAATTTTATTGTAAAGTGCTTTCACTTTTATCTTACGCAGGTCAAGAGAAAGTTTACCCCCTGCTTTCACACCTTCTGCTAGCCCGTCCAATACTACCGGAACGTCGATAGTGATAGGTTTGTTCTCGAATACATGAAGGAAGTCAAGGTGCAGGATTGCATCTGTAACAGGGTGTACCTGTATGTCTTTCAATATCGCTTTATAGTTGTTTTTACCTACTGTAAGGTCTACAAGGAAAATTTCAGGAGTATAGATCAATTTACGTACATCACTGTTAGTCACAGCAAAGTGAATTGCTTCTTCCTGCTCGCCACCATAGATCACAGCCGGAATTTTGTCTTCTTTACGGAAAGCCTTTGTCGCTTTTTTGCCAAGGTCGGTTCTTACTTCGCCTTTTAATTCAAATGTTTTCATTTTTTAATTTTAAAATTGTGTTACTCAAATTAAGGATTGCTTCCTCATTCCCATCACACGTACGGGCTTATAAAAGCGGTGCAAAGATAATTGTTTTGTCGCTATTTTCCTAATCTTTGAATGATTAAAATATTAATGAGAATCAAGAGCCGGATTTATCAATCACAGGAACGAAGCGCTGCCTGTGGAAGTAAAAACCGGATTCTGTAGCCTGAAAGGCAGAAGTTTAGGATTCAGGCGCTAGGGCAATGCTCTCATAATCAAGCTGCGCTTTTTGAGGATTCCGTGTCAGGCACGGAATGACAGGCTTTTGATACATCCCTAATGTTTTAGCTACTTTTTTCTACCGAGCGATAATGCCTGATGGCATTCAATACGTAGTTTTCCCCCTTCTTATTTATTAGAGTTTATATTCAATAAAAGAGTAAGATGCATATTTTTAGGAGTTTTAGTTGCCACGACTTTCAAGTCGTGGATAATAATACAGATAGAAAACGACTTTAGTCAAAACATTTTGGCTAAAGCCATTATCTGATTAGACTATTATCCTCCAGCTAAAGCAGGAGGCAATTAAATCACAGAGAATAAACCATATATAATCTTATTGAATATAAACTCTATTGTAATAATTTCTTATCTTACATCATTATCGAAATCGTATAAAATTATCTAATATATGCGAATCAAGGGTTAAATGTGCCGTTAGGCACATCATATTGGTAGAAACATGAATGAAATTCGTTTTTTTGTGCCGTCAGGTACAAAATGTGAATTGTTCTGTAGATATTGCGTACCTGACGGCACGCAATTAACCGGTTAAAGCTTCTTTCTACCAACATTCAGTCCCTAAAGGGACAAAAAATAGCACAATTAACCCCTGATTCGCATAATATATAGGTGTTTACTGATTTTTGTCAGGTAGAAAAAGTAACAAGATAAAAGTGTGAAAAAGAGTCACTTTTGTCACTTTTTGTATGTAAAAGGTTGATTATTAGTTGTATGTTGTTTTGTGGGTTGTTACTTTTTGGTTTATTGGCCGGCTCTACCATTTTAAAGCTTCGTTTTACCAACTGAAAAAAGTAACATACCCATTCTTGCAGGTACGATAATTTATGGTTGTCTATATTTGAAATAAATAACCTAAAATAACACAGTTATGAAAAAATATCTTTTACTCTCGTTGTTAATTGCTGCTATTGCTACACAGCTATGTGCACAGCCTACAGTGAATAATAAAGTTTATTCGTATAAGAATCTCAGTATTTATTTACTGGAAAGCAACGACCAGTCTTCGAATGAGTACCTGACATTGGCGGAAGCTATGAAGCAAAGTAAGATTGAGCTAAAGGAAATCGGTACGGTAAGTGAGTTGTCTGTGGATAACCTTTCTAATAACCATGTCTTTATCATGGCTGGTGACATCGTAAAAGGAGGTAAGCAAGACCGTACAATCGGTATAGATCTGGTATTGAAACCTTCGGCAAAAAAGGTGCCTCTGAAATCGTTTTGTGTGGAAAGGAGCCGTTGGAGCCAAAGGGGAGGGGAGAGCCTGGCTAACTTCTCTACGTCTGCACAAACACTGAGTAACCGTAACCTGAAGATAGCCGCGCGCGAAAAAAAAGACCAGTCGTCGGTATGGGCGGAGGTGTCGGCCTATCAGACCAATGCGGGGGCAAATGTGAAGGCGGATGTAAAAAGCAAGCAATCGGCTACCAGCCTGCAACTGACATTGGAGAATAAGGAACTTCGGACTACTGTGCAGGATTATATCAAGGCCTTACAACCCGCATTCGACAATAATAAGAATGTTGTAGGGTTCGCCTTCTGCATTAATGGAAAGGTTTCTACTGTGGAATGGTTCGAAAATGCACAGTTGTTTTCAAAATTGCAGGCTAAACTACTTGAGGCGGCAGCTAATGAGGCCGTGTCTGAATACAGGGAAGATATAGCTATAGACAATCTGTCTGCCGGGAGTATCACAGCCTTTATAAAGAATGCGCAGGCGGGTAATACCGAAGACAGCCGTATCGCAGATAATATGCTTGAACGGAAACATAAGACAGATAAAAGCACCATGTTCAGTTCGTACAATACTGAGATGAGCACAGCCAGACCTGTGCATGTAAGTATTTATTCGACAGAAGGAATAGAATCCGGTCAGATGCAAAATCAAGTACCGCAAGATCGGATACAATTGTTGAATCAGGTTCCCATAAGAAGGAATAGATAAAATATACAGATGAAGAATATTTTCGTTGCTTTCTTACTTGTAATCCTATCTTTTGGCTGCAAAAGCCAGACTAACACAATAAAGGTACAACCCGGCGATATTATTGGTTGCTGGGATGGCGGTTCCCCTGTGTTTGTCAATCAGTTATACCTTTTCGATGACGGGCAGTTCCTTTATTCCACAGGCTATTCAGGAGGCGCATATCATATCGAGAATTATAAGGGCGAATATATCTATAATCCGTTTGCAGGCAGGGTCGACCTGTTTTATACGCACCGGAGCCTGAACAGTTGTATGAAGGATACATTTGCTCATCAACCGCAAAATATGGTAAATGATTTCCGGATAATGGATAAGAATACTATCAGCGGGGTGGGGGCTACAAATACGATTCCGGCCAGCGTAACGGCTAATTCTGTATTGCAGCGTAAGAAAGCAGAAGCCGGCCTGATGCAGAATACTTATGATTATCATTTTACTGATAGTCTTATTCGATGGAAGCCTATTCTTCCCGAAACGGCATATCCGGATATAGAAAATGAAGAGTGGTGCAGTAATGAGACTGGAATGACCGGAGGGTTGTTCGATACCATTGTGTTTTTTGATAAAAGCTTTAGCCGGAATACTGTTTATTCGGGAGGCACATTATATGAAGAACGGCAAAATGGCGGTTACAAATACGATAAGGATAAAATGGAGTTAAACCTTGCTTTATCTCCCGTATTCCCATCATTGGCTTTGGGGCATACTCCTCCTCATGCTATGGGACGTTTGCCCGAGATACGGATTGAGAATCAAAGGCTAAAGATAAAACATCTGACAGACACTACTGTAGATGTGGTTTTCGTGCCTGAATCGGGTGCCGGTATCCTGAAGCAAGCCCGGCATTCCGGCTCCAGAAGATATGTTCGTAAAAGCCTCGGTTCCGGTTATGAACAGACAACTCAGCCGGATGTTTACAGCGAGGTTTGGACGAGGAACGATGGACGGTTTTCCAGCCAGTTGATATTTCTGGGTGATAGCACTTATGTAACATCTGATAGTCCTGTAAAACCACCGTTGGGCGGGATCGGTTTTACAACTCCCAGGCTGAATAAGTACAGAGTTGATGATAAGAAAGGGAAAATGGTTGAACTGGATTCTTATTTGGGACTTTTTGCTAATAATCTGGATAAATACAGGTTACTAATTACAGTACTGACAGATACTACAGTTACAGTAATGGCTCCTTATTCTAAACCTGTCGTATATCAGCGAAAGCTTGACCGAGCATGTGAGTTTACTATTGGAAATGAACGATGGGGATGGTCGCAAGGTAATCCTACCAGTGTAATATTTGATACATTTACTTTCAGTGAAGATGGTACTTACAAGCAGGAAAATGGTTATTCCGGTGGAGTATATCAGGTAAATTCGGTAAAGGGAACGTATATACTGGATAAAGAGAGGAAAGAGTTAAAACTCTTCAATAACAATAATCCTGATACAGAAGATTATACTTTGCTTAAAATCAGGCAACTGACAAAAGATATAGTTGTGATGGAACAAATATTAGTATCGGCAGGTGTTGATAGCGTACTTGGACAAAAAGTATATTACAGGGATATGAAAGAGAAAGACCATTGATTAATGGCCTTTCTCAATCATATAATCAGTTTGTTTTTGTGGTAAATTCCGGGGTTGTTATAGCTACAGACTGGTTGTTGTAAGAATCTATGGCTATAACCTGTACTGAATATTTCGTTCCGGCCTCTAATTCCGTGAAATTAGCGCTAAGGGAATCCGGCATATCACTATTCAGGTAGAACTGCGAGAAAATAGTCATAGACTTATATCCTTGTCCGTTCTTTAGTATCTCTACTTTGTAGTGATGGACTACCTCGTCGTCTGCCGCCTGTGGAAATGAAATAGTGCAGCTGTTCATTGTAATGTTGCTTACAGTTGGTTTGGCATTTGCATCGAAGGCAGGGGAGCTTCCGCCGTCGCGGTTGGCATACGTAAACATCGTACCGTTGTGAGGCGCCTTAACTACCCACCTGGGAAAGATCTCTTGCCCGCGGTATGTATCCAGCCTTTCTAATGTCACGTTCATGTTTTCGTCTACAGTAGCCATGATTCCTTCTGTAACTTCTTCATTTCCCGGAGGATGTATTCCTTCTGTGAATCCTGGTTCTATTTCACTGTATGCTGTGCTGCCTACATTTACAGAAGTAAAGTCTTGCTGATGGATAGAACGCGGATCGCCTATCGGGAAATGCGAATGCCCGGAGAATATAATGACCTGCGGATAGTTTTTTAATATGGAGGCGAAACTGTCGACACCCCATCCATCCGAAAACCTAGTTCCATATACTGTATTGAGAACACCTATATGGGCGAATAGAAAAATGGGATGGCTCGGATACTTCTTACTGGCGTCTTCCAGCGCTGCCGACAGGAAATCTTTTTCCTCTTGTCCGTAAGTAGCGGACATATTGGTAAGGCTAACGCTGATAAACGGAAAGCCTTTTATCTCTATATACTGATGTAAGGGTTGTCCGAGTTTATTCATATACAAGGTCAGTGGATCTCCGTCTATCGATCCTACATCATGGTTGCCTAGCATGTAGTATACGGGTATATCACTTGCTACATTCTGATTGAATAGTTGGATCAGTCCATTGTACTGGCTTTCCTTCGAATAGTCGGTAATATCTCCTACAACAAAGATGGCATCCGGTGAAGGGTTTTGTTCCTGAATATTCTTCAGGGCTCTGATTACTTTATCTTTAGAATCGGGGCGTCCTACATGGATGTCCGAAATAACGGCAAAGCGGGGATATATACCTTTTTCCGGAGCAGTCGGTTCTGTAGGGTCATCACTACTACTACAGGCACTTAGGATGACAAGAAGGAAGATGACATAAAACGGGTATTTTACATTTTTCATAATTTGGAAGATGTGTTTTCTATTTGTATATTCATAATGGTGCGAATGTATGATATTCACTTATAATTAGTTCCTATGTTTGTATTTGAATTACGGCGATAGCAAATATGCATAAGCCCACGAGTATTATTATATTTGAGTTTGATTATAATAACATAATA
>NZ_QVMO01000065.1 GCF_010501055.1 Dysgonomonas sp. 521 | reverse complement strand
AGGTTCAATCGTTCCATTCCAACTCGTGGAGCGGAACTTCAAACAATCATTTACGCGACTTCGTGTCGCACCCACGGCGTATCTAAATGATGGATAGCTACCGCACGTTTTTGTGCGTTCACGCCTGTTCCCAACATAGAAGTAGAACCGAATATAATGCGAATACGTCCCTCGTTCATTCCGTCAATCATCGCCTTGCGGGCATTGTCGGTCTTGGCTTCCTGAATAAAACGTATCTCATGGGCAGGAATCTTGTGATCCTCTACCAACTTACGCTTTATCTCCGAATACGGATTCCACTCATTCGGCTTGTATGTTCCTAAATCTGAGAATACAAACTGTGTCCCTTTCTTTTCATCGTATTTAGTATAGTATTCCGCAATCTTAGCAGCACAATGCGATGCTTTATTATCTATATGGTCCCCATAGTGCTGGCTTATCATCCGCATATCCAATGACATCTTGCGAGCGTAGTCGGTAGCAATCAGCATCTTTGCTTTTTCCTCACTGTCCGATAGAGGCTCACGCCCGAGCAAGGTCGCATCTCCGCTTTTGGCAAACTCCATCAACTTTTGGATAAATATTTCCTGTTGCGGTGTCGGAGGAATATTGTACAATATCTCATTCTTCTCGGGTCTGTCGATACCGATATCTCTGGCTGTGCGGAAATCGGTAATTTCCGCATAGAAATTAGCTAATTCGGGTACTTTGATAAAATAGCGGAAACGTTCTTTTTGTACAATCTGATTGGTTACCGAAAACTCATAGTCAGTCGTTTTCTTGGCATAGATAGCTGCCCAAGCATCAAAAGAATTGATACCCTGATTCTCCAATTCTTTGGGACGAAGGTATTTGAATAGTAAATATAATTCGGTCAGTGAATTGGATATAGTTGTTCCCGAAAGAAATGTTGCTCCCAAATCTTTACCAGTGCGTTCCTGTATGGTACGAACCGCAAAGAGCATATTCAAGGCTCGCTGGCTACCTTCGGGATTACCCAATCCCGCCACACGGTCGTGACGAGTAGTAAAGGTCAGATTCTTGAACTGGTGGCTTTCATCTACAAATAAATGGTCTATGCCCATCATCTTAAAGTCTACCACATCATCCGTCCTATTCTTTATGGTATCGGCAAGAACACTTAATTTTACTTCTAAATTTTGTTTGCGGACTTCCAATCCCCTCAACATACGTTTAGATGCAGATTTGCCTGTTGTCAGTTCCAACACACGAAGATTTTCTTCTACCGAATCTAATTCGGCACGAAATATCTGTTGCTGCATTTCGGGAGATTGGGGCAGCTTGCCGAACTGATCGTGTGTGAGAATAACCGCATCCCAATTGTTATTCTTTATATCGTTGAAAATCTTTATCCGTTTGCTCGGTGTAAAATCTTCCTTGCCGGGATAAAGTATCTTCGCATTCGGATAGGCTGTTCTAAACGTATGGGCTATCTCGTGTACATTGGCTTTCAATCCCAATATCATCGGTTTATTGGCTAATCCCAATCGTTTCATTTCATAGGCAGCGATGCACATGATAAGGGTTTTCCCTCCTCCTACTTCGTGGTCGGCAATGCCACCGCCCATTAACTTCTGCATCCAGATACAATCTTTCTGACTCGGGTATAAATCGGGTATTCCTAAAGCTTTTAAATCCAAATCAGGAAAGTTTTGATGTGAGCCATCATACTGTGGGCGTACATAACAATTGAATTTCTTGTTATATAAGTCTGCTAGCTTGTTTTGGAAATCGGGAGACTGCTCGTTGAGCCAGTCGGTAAAGCCATTCCGTATCTCGTCTATCTTGGAGTTAGCTAACTGTATAGCTTCGGGATCGGCAACCTTTACTTTTTTAGTTTCTCCCTCTTTATCTACAACCTCAATCGTTTTCGTAATATTGGGAGAGGTATTTAATAAAGCGTGTTTCATCAGATGAATACCTGTAAATAGTTGCTTTTCGCTTTGTACGGCAAACTTTTCATTGATAATCAGATTACTCCTTTCGGCTGTCACTGTAAAATCATCCCGAGATGCGTAATATTCGATATTGACATTCGTTTCAAACAGTTGAGCTGCGAAATCCCGATAGGTCTGCATCGGTATCCAACGCTCTCCGAAGTTAAAATCCAGTTCTTCAAAACGTATCGGCTGTGGTATAGCATCCTGCAAAGCTTTGAGTGATATTTGTGAGGGTAGATCATTGGGATGATTATCGGCATAACTTTTGACCTGCTCTGCCTTTTCAATGACATTGCCTGCGATAAACTTATCTCGTATTTCATAATTTCCCAACATGGGATTAAAATAGATTTGCCCCTCTAAATCCTTGATTATATCCTCCCGATTTTTATTCTCCAAAAGAGAAGTCATATAGTCCAATCGTATTTCGCCATATTTATTGAGGGATGCGACTAAGGCTTCACGAAAGGTCTCGGTATGTTTTACTTCATCGGGGTTAAATGTTACAGGCTTTAGGAATATATCTGCTTTTTGAAACTTATCGTCTATCTGGCGTTCCAATGCGAGAATAGCATCGCCAGCCGTATCCATTTTAATGGTATCCAAATTCTTCTTCTCGTTCAGATTTCCATATAATCTGACAAAAGAATCGTAGGATGTATTTAGGCTTTTTCGTAAATCGGGTTCCTCAACCAAATTCTTCGCTTCAAAGTCATACAGATTATGGTAAGCATCTCGCAACTCAATATATCTACCGATTTTTGATTGCTGCATATCGGGCAAATCCAATGGTTGAAATATGGCTTCGGTTCGGTAACGCTCTTTGAGGTAGCCAATCTGTCCATCATCTTTTACTAATGAGCCCTGCTTGTGGTAGCTTTCCAACTCTCCTGTGAATGGACGAGATTCCATTGAGAGTTCGGGTGTCTCTACTTTGGTTGGCTCAATTTGTGACTGTGGCTGTGGCTCTGTCTTTTTCTGTTCCTTATTATTAGAGAACAGACTCAGTTGTACAGGCTTTTGGTTGGGTGGAGGAGTTCGTTTCTTTCCTCTGGTCGGTTTTATCTGTGTTCGCTCTGCTTCGGTAAATCCAAACAGATCGTATAATGACATCGTTGGTTGCGATACATTGAGTTCAATAGCTTTCGCTTTTTCTTCTGTTGGCTGTGGATTGCTATTTATTACAGGTGTGTTTTGAGTAGACCTTTGACTTGGTATTGAATGCTTATTGTACAGATTCAAATCAAGATTTAATTTAAAATCTGTATTCAGCATTTGTTTCAAATCAGCCGAAATACCCTTTACTCCTCCATCGTGTAAGAATATTTGTGCCGGTCTGCCATATGGATCGGTATCGGTAAAGCCTTTGGTATGTACGATGCGTTGTAGATTTTCAAAACTGTTATTTATGGTTATTCCCGATGAGAGATTATAAGTGGTCAGAAACTTCTTTTCCGATACAGATAATTCCTGCTTTTGTGTATTCTTTTGTAGAATAATCAAATCACTGCCCACTTCTGTTCCTGCATTTTCAATAAAGAGGTTATTGGGTAATCGGATAGCCGATACCAGATTGGTATTATCCATCAGCCATTTTCTGACTTGCTGATTATTAGGAGAGTTCAAGACTCCCTGAGAGGTAATAAATGCCATAAGTCCACCTTCCCGAAGCGTTTCTACTCCTTTGATAAAGAAATAATTGTGAATGGCTCGTGTAGAATCCCGATGCAATTTGTCCGTTTTCATAAATTCAGCATCGAATACACTCATCTCTCCAAAAGGAATATTGGAGGTAACCACATCGAAATGATTATTATAACGGCTCTCAATCGTTTCAAAGCCATCTACAATAACTTTGTCATCCGGATTGATATGAGATAGCATTTTACCTGTAAGCAGATCTTTCTCGAAATTGACCATATCTGCTTTGAGGTAACGAAAGGAAAATGCGGAAGAAAACTCGCCCATGCCTGCCGATGGGTCTAACAAGCTATTAATCTGTATGTCATTATCTCTAAAAGCATCTGCCAAAGTTTGTACAACCAAAGGAGGCGTATAGAAAGCCGTTAGTACCGAGTTCTTGATGCTGTTGATATATTGCTTATATTCTACTGCCGAATCAGTGTTGTCCCTGATAACCTGATGCAGTTCGGCAACCATCGGAAATAATTCCAACTCGGATTTAGCCCAATGGATGGTATCAACCAGACTATTTACAGGATTGAGTACACATTTGAGTCCTCCGAAACCTGTGTAGTCCATTAACACATCCTGCTCTATTTCGGTAACTCGTCGTTGTTCTTTTTCAAGGGTAAAAAGTACCTTGATGGCTTCTATGTTGGCTCTCAGATGAGCCTTTTTATTATAACTCATCTTCGTCCTCCAATAAATCAATTTGACCTACCAGTTCCGTATAGAGTTGGTTGTATTCAAAAGAATAGGCAAACTCATCATGTAGCGTGTATTCGGTAAATACTTCTTCACAGAGTGGGAGCAATTTCAGAGCTTTTGTATTGACTTCGGATTCGGACAGATACGAAAATTCTTCCCAGAGGATATGGCGAATCGTATCGAGTTTGGAAAAGAGCAGACCAGTATACAAGGCTTGACTAGCCGCTTCGCTGGCTCTATCATGCGAATAACCATCCTTTATAGTATTGGTGTAGGTTTCGGCAGCAATATCGGCACGGGATTTTATAAACTTGATGTCATCCGCTTTGTCGGGATGGCTTTCTTGAAGGTATGAACGGAGCAGTAGCCCATAATAGGACAACTCCTTTAAGTTATTCTTGGATTTCATTTTTTTAGAAAATTAGTGGAGGTCAATAGACCGTTTTTAGATTGTGTTACAGAGAATTTGCTTACAAGAAGCAGAACGGCACTTGGGTTTTCCGTCCCAAGTGCCTCCACTAATTTCTCAAAGTTACAAGCTAACCGAAGTACCTCCCGATACAGAGCAGCCTATGAAGTAAAGTTGTAGAAATCAGTGGTAAATATAGGGATTTATATTTATCTTCTTACCCCTCGGGATTGCTGTTGAGACTCTTCCTGTTCCTGCTTATTCTCCTGCTTCTCTTTTTGCTTTTCGGTAGGAGCAGTTTGCCCCTGTTCCAATGGCTCTTTCACTTTCTTAGTGGCTTCGTTGGTCTTACCCTCCGAATTAACGGCAACCTGTACTTTGTGCCTGTCATCAGGTTTAACGAGATTTTGCTCCAATGCTTTTTTGTAATCTGTGGCAAACATGAAATCAGTTTTACCTTCTTCGGGCTTCCATGTGATGTAGCCATTGTAGTTCTTACCATTCCTATCAGTGAGTCCGCTTACATAAACCGTTTTACCTTCATTGAGACTGGCTCGTTGGTCTTCGGTCAATTCTTTTTTGCGAAAGGTCTTGGGGGCTTCGCCCTGTTCTTCCGACTGATTTTGAGACTGGTTCTGCTTGGGGTTATTATTAAAATGAATTTCTAATCCTCGTCTATCGGCATTTATCTGAATAGTAGCACTGAAGAATGTATCTTTCTTCGATTTCATATCTTCGAGATACACACCTTTTCCTTCGGCAAGGTCTTTCTTTTGCTCATCGTTCAGTTTCACACCTTTATACTCATCAGGTATTTTTATCTTGTCGGCACGAAGGGCAACCAATTCGTTGGTCAGTTTGTCAACCGAAACAAAAGCCTGCATCTTCATACCCTCTTTGGGTTCTATCTCAATCAATCGTCCTGCATTGCCTGTTTGACGAAGATTATCTTTATCCTCTTGTGTGAAAGTTGCTCCCATAAATGGATAGTTGAGTTCGGGAGCATTGCGTATATTGTGGATACGCAGTTTGAGATTGCCTTCAGCATCTTCCCGAAACGAGAGGCGTGCATCGGAATAGACCGATTCGCCCAATGCTTCGGTTTTAATGGTAACCAATGTAGGAGATTTTTGCCAGTTGAGCATGGGTTCAAGGTTACCGAATTTCTCTAACTTTTCTTTAGTAATGCCAAGTTGGGCTAACTGATCCCAATTGATGCGGGATTCGTCCAATGCTTGATATTGTTTTGGAGCAAAGGCTTCGGGCAATACTCTGTATTCGTCAATCTGTTCTTTGTTGGATGGACTGTCGGGATCGTTCAGCATTTCTTTCAAAACAGGAAGTATGCTATCCAACGAATCTAAGGGGAGTTTAAAGAATTGGAAATGTGTCGGATCTTTGTACTGGTTCAGGAAGTTTTTGAAGAAGTTCTCTAATAAGTCGGAGTTCTTATCAATCTTCAAAAAATCAGGTTCATTTTCTTTGGTGGGTTTTGTTGTTTTGGGCGTTCCGTCTTCGTTGATACCCGTAACAGCTTTGAGGTCATTACTGTCTTTTTCTGTGACCAGCAGAATTTCTTGGTCGTTTACTTTTTCATTCATTATAATTGAAATTTAGTGTTGCATCAATAGCAATGCTTCACTAAATTAGAATGAATGGGTGTGTATATGGCTAATATTTAAGCAACTGTCATCAGATGACATCTGGTGTCATCATTTGTCTGGGATAAAGCGGACTATATATATAATGTTTCACATAAAGTTCGTAACTTTGTAGCTTTCAGTGTAATATATTCAAGTCGTTTATCATGGATAGAATAGATAATGCATTAGACCATTTATTTGTTAAATCAAAAGGGGAAATAAATTCTCGAATAGAACAAATTTCATTTAATGTTGATATTGCTGATACACAAGCAAAAGCTTATTGTCATTGTCTTAAAACTGATGCCAATGGAAATTTACGTGTTAAGGATCTAGTCGATTTTATTGACACTAAAATAGTAGAGTATGCAATACCTAAAAAAGAAATAGATGAGGCAAAGAAGTATTTTATTGAAACTAATTCTCCATCAAAGATAGATGCTTTAAAGAAAAAAGCAAAGGGACTTTTTACTGATTTGGAGAAAACAGGAGAAGGTGGAGAAATTTTGTTGTATATATTGGTTCAAGAATTTCTCAAACTGCCACAGTTAATAAGTAAGATGTCTCTAAAAACATCTGGAAAGCTACACTATCAAGGAGCAGATGGAATACATGTAAAATATGATATTATGACAGGTTTTCTAAACTTGTATTGGGCAGAGGCTAAAATGTATCAAAACCTTAATGATGCGATAACAAAATGTTTTGAAAGTTTAAAAGGTTTTTTACTCGACCCGCAAGGATATGGCACGACACAAGAGAGAGATATACAACTAATAACCTCAAATATAACCTCTAACATAAATAATCCTGAATTGGAAGATATGTTAGTGCGGTACTTTGATAAAGATGACGATCTATCGAATAATGTAGTATATAAGGGTATTTGTTTTATTGGTTTTGATTGCGACAAATATCCTTCAGAAGGGGACTTAACTAAAACCACTATGATGATAAAAAGTCTTATTGAAACAGAACATCATAATTGGTATGAAAAACTAAGTGATAAAATAAAAGCTCACGTAAATCTAGAAACAAAAGAAATACATGTTTTCTTGATGCCTTTCCCTTCGGTTGCTCAATTTAGAAAGTATTACATAGAAACTATACAATGATGATTGCAGATAAAATATACAAATTGAATAGCTTTAAGCGACAATACGAAGCATTGCTTATTTTATCAGTGTGTGATACAATGCCTCAATTAGCTTGGACATATGACAGGAGTTCGTTGCTGGGAGTAATTGATTGGTCTAATATTTTAGGCATAGCTTCCATATTAAGCTATTCAACAAACAGTCAACATTTAGAAGCTGCTCTAAGAATCGCTCAAACTTGTTTGACTTTGGATAGTTGCACAGGGAATGAAAAGAATGCATCCGCTGTAATATTAGATAGTCTGACAAATAAACTAGCTATCAAAATGGCGATAGATAGACAATACATTAATTCAGACTACAAAAATAATTATCCGGTTCCATTAAAAATACAGAAATATAAATCCGATTTTGAGCACTCAATTCTAATAAATAATCAACTAATATCTTTAAATAGATTTCAAAAGGATGTTTATGATGCTCATACAAATAATGGCACAATTAGTATCTCAGCTCCAACATCTGCAGGAAAGTCATTTATTCTCTGTACTATTTTACTGGAAGAATTATTGGATGGCAATAAGAATATTGTCTATTTAGTTCCAACACGAGCTTTGATAAGTCAAGTTGAGGCAGATTTGAGAGGATTGGTAAAAAAGAACAAAATGGAAGAGAAAGTCAATATCTCTACTGTTCCTCCACAGGAAGATATAGATCGAAATAAATCAAATGTATTTGTTTTTACCCAAGAAAGGTTACACTGGTTTTTAATAGGAGGCGAATCCATTCCAATACATATGCTCATTATTGATGAAGCTCATAAAATAGAAGATGGAAATAGAGGTATTTTACTTCAGCAGAAATTAGAAGAAACGGTAAAGCGTAATCCAAAAGTAAAAGTGTATTTTTCAAGCCCGTATACATCTAATCCTGAAATATTGCTTGATAATGTTGTAAATAATAGTAAAAAAGATAAAGTAAATACACAATTTGTAGCTGTCAATCAAAATTTAATCTATGCAACACAACGTTCTCGTAAACCAGACCAGTGGCGACTGCAAATGTGTACTGTAGAAAAATCAATAGATATAGGTACTATCAATTTAAAAGATAAGCCAGCAGGAGAACTTCATAAAATTGTTCTTATTTCTGAAAGTTTCTCAGATGGTCAGAGTGGTAGCCTAATATACTGCAATGGTGCTGCTGATGCTGAACGAACATCTTTGCTATTATTTGATCTATTGGAGCAAAACCAAGTCTCAGATGAAATAAATGAACTTATAAAATTAGTAAAACAGATTATACACCCCAACTATACGTTAGCTAAAGTTCTACAAAAGAATATTGCTTTTCATTATGGTAATATGCCATTATTGATTAGACAAGAAATTGAAAAACTTTTTACAGAAGGTAAAATAAAATACCTCATATGTACATCAACCCTTTTAGAAGGAGTTAATTTACCTGCAAAATCTATATTTATAAGAAGACCTACTAGAGGACGTCGCAACCCTCTTAATCAAAATGATTTTTGGAATCTAGCTGGTCGTGCAGGCAGATGGGGCAAGGAATTTAGTGGGAACATTATATGCATTGAACCCAATACTTGGGATATAAAACCTGAACCCAATAAATCTAAACAAGTTATAAAACGAGCAATTAATGTTATAGAAGAGGAAGGAGATGAGTTCCTGAAATTTATACAAGACTCAGCACCACGCAGTGAGGCTAATAGAAGACAAGATTTAGAATTTGCATTTGGGTATTATTATATTCGATATATAATTAATAAAGAAGCAATCCCTCAAACACCTTTTCACAAGGCTATATTACTAGAACTTCAGAAAATAGCTCCAACAATACAACTTCCTGACTACATTATAAAACGTAATCCGGGTATATCTCCATTAGCACAACAAAAGTTATTTGATTATTTTGGGGATAACATTAACAGAATAGATGAATTAATACCTGTTTATCCCAGTGATGAAAACGCATTTGAGGAATATACTAATTTGGTTGGACGAATAGGTAAGACAATATCTGAATATCCTCACATGCTACATGCATCTAGAGCGATTCTTCTTATAAATTGGATGACAGGAAAACCATTATCATATCTCATAAATAGCAGTTATAAGTCTTATCAAAGCAAGTCAAAGTATAAAGATGTAAAAACTCTCCCTGTAGTAATTAGGGAAGTGATGGATGATGTCGAAACTTTTGTACGATTTAGGTTTGTAAAAGATTCTAGTTGTTACATAGATATTCTTCGTTATTTTTTAGAATTACATGGGAGACAAGATTTACTTGAAGATATTCCTCAATTAAATTTATGGCTGGAATTTGGGGTTTCTCAGAAAACCCATTTGTCATTATTATCGTTAGGATTAAGTCGAAATACTGTCATAGAACTAACCAAATATATTATTAATACTCAGATGTCTAAGGCGGAAGGTCTGGTTTGGCTTAAAGAGCAGAATTTAGAACAATTAGAACTATCCCCAATAATTATTGAAGATATAAAAAAGGTTCTATGAGGAGGAGACTATCTATAACTTACTAGAATATTTGAACTTCGGAATAACTCCAATAGTATCCATATATATTAGAATATGGATACTATTTTCTAAGTAAAATCTATTTCTTTACCAACTTACTCAACTTCGGATCTTTCATAATCCGGTCCATTTCCTCCTCGACAATATTTGCTATATCTTTCTTGATGTCATAATAATTATTCTCAATAACATCTTTCATTGGTTTATCATAAACTTCCTGAAAGTCCAGAATAACAGGCATTTGCTCGAATTTCTTCGTTTCAGTAGATACCTTTTCCGCATCTACAACAATCTGAGCATGAAATATCTTCTGTTCGATTCGTTCCTCAAAATTATCGGAAACGGAACCTACAAACATACCTTGAGTAAGTGTCGAAATCTTAGACGCCGGAATCAAAGCATCTAATTGTGTATTTATAGTGGTAGATTTATCCTGCTTGTTAATTGTCATAGATTGCCGTTTCTGCAATACCTTTCCGAATCGGTCAGATAGATTTTTGGCAGTGTCGCCAACCACTTGTCCCGAAAATATATTACCAACAGTATTCATTACAACATCCGCTTCTTCACGCCCATAGTCACGAGTCAACTGTGATATATCCTGAAAACCCAAACAAACAGCCACTTTGTTACTTCGGGCGGTTGCTATCAGATTATCCAATCCCCGAAAATAGATAGTTGGCAACTCATCAATAATAACAGACGATTTAAGCAAGCCTTTCTTGTTGATTAACTTTACGATACGAGAGTTGTACAAGCCTAAAGCCGCCCCATAAATATTTTGCCTGTCGGGATTATTTCCAACACATAATATTTTCGGAGCATCGGGATTGTTTATATCCAACGTAAAATCATTGCCCGACATGACCCAATAAAGCTGTGGGGAAATCATTCTCGATAAAGGTATTTTAGCACTGGCAATCTGCCCCTGCAACTGCTCTTGTGCATTTCCGTGCCATGCATCCATAAAGGGAGAAAGATAGTTTTCCAATTGTGAGTAGGATGTTAGAATAGGAAATATCTCTTTATAAGGCTTGTTCAGAAATTCAATCGCATGAGGGAAAGTACAATACTTACCACCATCATATAATTTGAGATACCAAATAATGGCTGCGAGTAGGATAATCGGCGATTCTACAAAGAAGTCGCCCTGCTTCTGAATCCATGTCTTATTGAGGTTCAACATAATTGTATAGGCTGATTCATAGGCATCTGAGATGTCAGTCATAAATTCGGGAGCGATGGGATTACAACGATGACTACACTCAGGATTATCGAAGTTGATAACATAAAACTGAGGATCAACCTCATATCTATCTGCATATTGCAACATCTTATTGTAGGCAATAGTCGATAAATCAGGATACTTAAAGTCATAACAGTACAGAGCAAAACCTTTACTAATCTGTTGGTCAATATAATTATTAACTACTGCAAATGACTTACCACTACCGGGAGTCCCCAACACTATCGTTGCCCGAAACGGATTGACGACATTAATCCAACCCTTGTGTTGTTTCTTCTGATATTGAAATAATGTAGGCAGATTGACCGAATACTCATTCTCCATGAGCTGTGTTTCCTGCATAAAACTTTCGTTCTCCATATTGAAAACATCATCCATCAGGTTCGTTTTCAACAATCTACTCATCCACAATCCACCCATCAGCAACAGAATATAGCCAATTGTCATTGTAAATATATACAAGGCAGTATTGGCTATCAATGGCAGAGGTAAAGCCAATATCCACCAATTGAGAAAGAAGAATATAAACCCAAAGAACAGGAATATGTATATCTTATTCCATGTTATTTTTTCCTCTTTTACACCTTTCGTACCTAAACAGGATAGAGCCAGAAACACCACTGCGAACAGCTTCGTCCAAAGGATATGTGAAAACAATCCTGCTGTATTCTGAAAGTTGAGTAGGATTTTATCTACTACACCGATATTAATACCACCATCCAATATTGCTTGGTAACAAAACCAATAAATATGGATTACTACAAATAAAATACTAATGGCTCGCATAAATTCCATTACTTTGGCGAGTCCTCTCAAATCATCCTCGTTCTGCATATTCTTTATAAATTAATAGTGTTGATATTATTGTAAAACAAAATAGGTCCATGACCTTAAAATCCTCTGAATTTCATACGTCTGCGTTTCTTCTCTTCGGCTTCCATCCTTTGGGCAAAAGCTTCATCTTCGTAGTTTACCCCATGTTGCTCCAAAAGAGACGGAATAAGTGTAGAATCTTGGTTATTTTCATAGTCTGTGTTCTCTACAAAATTGTCTTTCTGTTTATCTGAATAGTTTGTTGTAGCCTGCCGTTCATTGGGACTATCATTTTTGAATAACTCGTTAAATACATTCGCCGAAAACTCCTTGCCCATCTTTGAGCCATTGAACACTGTTTTATTCTGATGGTCTATAAAAGTTGCCCCATAAATACGACCTTCGGCATTCTCCCGAAATACAAGGCTAATTCCATTTTTAGCCAAATCATTTAAGAAATTCTGTTTATTCGTATAATTATCTATTGCAGAACGGGCTACCAATTTGGGCGAATCATATACCTTATTCTCCTTCATATATTTAGCCGAATACTCCAATCTACTTTGCAAAGCATCATAGCCAACACTCTTACTCATTGCCGAAGCCTTGATCGGATTACAGACCTTTTCGCCATTGGCATCTGTTGCCGAATACACCAAGCCATTATAGCTTTTACCTTTTGCTTCGCCTTTGACTTCCTCTACCGTAACCCCATAGAGTGAAAGCAAAGCCCGATACTCATTGACCGATTGAAAACGGTAACCTTTGATAAGTGCTTTGGCTGTGTTGGCTATCTGCTTTTTCACATCTCCCGATTGATAATCTACCCGTTTGGGTGTGGGTAAGTCTTCGGATTGCTTTTTCTTTTCAGCAGTATGTAGATTATAGGTCTTCTCCAATTCACGAGTGATTTTTTTCGATTGGTAGAAATTATTGGAATCTCCGATTTTCTTTCCATTCTCATCTACATTTACAGTCACGATATGAATGTGCTGTCTATCCAAATCCTCATGTTTATATACAATATAGGGCTGGTCGCCCAATTCCATTTTCTGCATATAGCTTTGGGCAATCTCGCTATACATCTCATCCGATACCACATCATCGGGATGAGGATTGATAGATATATGCAATACTGGCTTTTCTGTATTTTTATTTGCATCCAAATAGGGAGCAAAGGATTGATGCGCCAGATACATATTTACAGAACCATCCCGATTCATCATCACACGATTACTAAAAAGCACCTTCGCCTGTTCCTCTTTTACCTTCTCCTGATTGTAAGATAATGCCCCATGTAAGGAACTTCCTTTACCTATTTTTGCAACCATAAGTGTCCGTATTTCCGTTCAAACTCATCCGTTAGTAGCATCATTTCCTTTTGTAAAGCCACCAATTCGAGTGTGGCTTTTTCCAGTTTATAGAGAAAAGCCAATGCTTTTTTCTCCGCAAAATTTGATTTCAATGCCTTCACTACCTGATTATAATTCGTTCCGATGGCACGGTACTGCCCGAAAAAAGTTGTCATTCGCATATAATAATCCTGCACCCCCTTGTCAATCTTGACCACTTTTATGGGTCTGTTGAAAATGCAGGAGGTTATAAAATGGGCTTTGACTGTTTCTCCCGACTGCTCGAATAGAGACAAAAACTTATCATTCTCATCTACATTCATCCGAATGGAGTAGCGAAATACGGCAGGCTTCTCTTTGGGGTTTCTGCCGCCTTTTCGTCTACCTGATTGATTGTTTTGCACCATAGCTATATAAAGATTTAATAAATAAAAATCATGACTTCGGAATGATTTTCTCCCCTGTAAGGGGCAAGGGTTTTGAGCGGCTAGAAAGTATTTCGGGCGGCTCAAAACATACCTTGCCGTATTCTGACGAATACTAAAATCCATCCTTTGATGGATTGCCACAAAAGCTAATTTCGGGACGAGATTAGCCAACCCGAAAATGAGAGATTATCATCACGCTACAAAGGTAGAGTCCATTAATCAAAAGGTTATCATAGACTTATCGGACAAATGATGACAACAGATGTCATTAGATGACAGTTAATTTAGAACCGATAGAATCTACCCGATTTCTATGTTGTTTTGTGTGAATTAATCATTGAGTTAGCGAACCGATTCGTTCAATCATTCTTTCAGTATTGAGGTCTTTCAGTACCTATTGAATAATACCCCTAATTCTTGACTGCACTAATTTCTGAATGTGTTAAATCAAGAATGAATACAGAAAATAGTGTATGATTTATTGAATGGACTACTGAGTGAATTACCCCATGAATTAGTGTCATCATGATGTCACTAATTCATTAGAACAGTAGAGAATGATTGAGTTCTATCATACACAAATGTGTAATGGAATACATGGAAGAATGCCATAACTAACTCGTGATTGACAGAATTAACAAATGATTGAATTACTTAATTAAAACAGTATTGTATGAAAGAAAAAACATTATTCATCGCCATTTCTACCCAAAAGGGAGGAATCGGCAAAACAGCTTTGACCGTATTATTATCCAGTTACCTGCATTATTCGCAGGGCTACAATGTGGCAGTTGTCGATTGTGATTATCCGCAATATAGTATCAATGGTATGCGATTGAGAGACAAGAGGTCTGTTACCGAAGATCCGCATTACAAATCGCTTTTCTATAAGCAAAGTAAGACCCTAAACAAAAGGGCTTACCCCATCGAAGTGAGCCGAGCACACGAAGCTATTGAAACAGCAAAAAAGATTCTCCAAGAATCGGAAACCCCTTTAGACTTCATTTTTTTCGACTTACCCGGCACAATGAATGCCAAAGGCGTATTGAGTACCCTTGCTCAAATGGATTACATAATAACGCCCATAACCGCTGATCGTATGGTTTTGGAAAGTTCCTTAGAATATGCAGGGCTTATCAATGAACAGATTATAACCACCGGAAAAGGAAACATCAAAAGTCTGCATCTGCTTTGGAATCTGGTCGATGCTCGGGAGAGCAATCATCTCTACGATGTGTACGAGCAAGTGATCGATGAATTAGGATTGCAAGTGATGAAATCCTATTTGCCCGATACGAAACGTTTTCGCCACGAAATAACGACAGAGCATAAGCCTGTTTTCCGCTCCACGCTACTGCCTGCCGATAAGCAACTAATTAAGGGCAGCAATTTGGATCAGGTTGCAGACGAACTTCTGGCTATCGTGAAGGGAGGTGGCAATGGCTAAAAAAGAGAAAGAGACAGAAATTGATGAAGATTTCCTACTGGCATCTATCGGGGATAAAAAAGAAGGAAAAATTCCGATTGAGAAAGAAGAAAAGGTCGAAAACGTTGAACCTCAAAAGGTAAAAGAGCCTGCACCCAACAGACGGAGCAAGCGAAGCAATAATACCGAAGATTATGCTACCACTTTCTTGTGCCGAAATGAAATCCGTGAGAGAAAAAGCATCTATGTCAGCCAATTGGTACACGAGAAGGTCAAGTTGATTATCAAACGTATAGCCGATGATGATGCCTCTGTGGGTGGATATATAGATAATGTACTCAAACATCATTTGGAAAAATATAAGGAGGAGATAAATACCTTGAATAGAAACGAGAGAGACGATTTAATTGACTTAGACCTATGGTAGAATTTATAATGATTGGGTGTATTGTTGGCATTATTCTGATAAAACTATCGGAATACAACATATCCATCCGAAAAAACACTGCTGCACCTAAAAAGGATGAAGAAAAATCCGAAAAGAAGGGAAAACGAATCGGACGAGTCGGTAAAAGTATGCCCGATAGAAGACAAATGATGACATTGAATGACAGTTACTTAGAAACGGATGGAACAGAAGAAAAAGGACATACATTTGACCCGTCAAAGGATGAGAGTGAGCCTGAACCGAAGGACTTGGTCATAGATGCCGACCCCACAGAAACAGTAGTTGATGAGAAAGAGGAAGAAGACGAAATTACTGCATACACAGGGGAAGAAGTTTATACTGCCGGAGGGATGGACTACGATGTAATGATGAATACTGTTGGAACTATTAACAGCAAGACCGCATCCGAAGAAGAGGAGCAACAGGCAGGAAAGGTTTTGCATGAAAATCGCAACACCGAATTGGTTGACAAGATGGTTTCGGCAAAAGGGGAATTATCTGTCAGGATAACATCACTCATCGGACTTCGTCTTCAACAGCACGCAGAAGAAAATGCAGGCTATGTTGAGTCAGGTCTCGCTTCTCATCTGAATGAGTCGGAAGAGTATAAGAATTTTAATGCCGATGATTATTTCTAACGAATGGTAAATAAAGAAAGGAGGTAGCCTATGCAGATGTAAGTGTAGAATTTAAGAACCACTAATTTTTTCGAGTTTTCAAGTTTAACCCAACTATGGGGACGATCCAATCCCCATAGTTTTTCAAATTAATTTTATGAGTAAGAAACTATTTTTTCTATTTGCTATATTGGCAACCGGTACATCGCTATTCGCTCAGGGAAATGGTATGCAGGGGATTACTGATGCCACCAATATGGTAACCAGCTATTTCGATCCGGCAACCAAACTTATTTATGCTATCGGGGCAGTCGTAGGACTCATCGGAGGCGTAAAAGTGTATAGCAAATTTTCGAGTGGCGATCCCGACACCTCTAAAACAGCGGCTTCATGGTTTGGTGCATGTATCTTCTTGATAGTTGCAGCTACTATTCTTCGCTCATTCTTCTTATAATCAGATTGATTATGGCAGAATATTCCATTAACAAAGGAATCGGAAAGCCTGCGGAATTTCGGGGTTTGAAATCTCAATACCTGTTTATTTTCGCAGGAGGACTATTAGCTGTATTCGTGGTCTTTGTGATTATGTATATGAGCGGCATTGACCAAATGATTTGTATCGGATTTGGCATAGTGACGGCAGGAACGTTGGTCTGGGGCACATTTTATCTCAATGATAAATATGGAGAACACGGCTTGATGAAAATACAAGCCACAGCCAATCATCCCAAATACATCATCAGTCGCCTACGAATACAACGACTATTTATTCGGATTAAAAAGAAGAAGAAAAAATGAGGAATGTACTAAAAGCAGCAACTTTGGAAAATAAATTTCCGCTACTATCGGTAGAACACGATTGTATTATCAGCAAAGATGCCGATATAACGATTGCTTACAAAGTGGAGCTTCCCGAGTTGTTTACAGTAACGTCGCCCGAGTACGAAGCTATGCACGCATCGTGGCTAAAAGCCATCAAAGTGTTGCCCAATTATTCGGTGCTGTTGAAACAGGATTGGTTTATACAGGAAAACTATCAGGCTGAAACTCAGAAGGAAGATATGAGTTTCTTGTCTCGTAGCTTCGAGCGTCATTTCAATGAACGTCCCTATCTGAATCATACCAGTTATTTGTTTCTGACGAAAACGACAAAGGATAGAGCCAGACAGCAAAGTAGCTTCAACGCTCTGACTCGTGGCTTTATGGTTCCCAAAGAAATTCAGGATAAGGAAACAAGTCTGAAATTTTTGGAGAGTGTCGAACAGTTTGAACGCATTATCAACGATAGCGGATTTATCAAGTTGACGAGACTGACAACCGATGAGATTGTTGGGACAGAAAACGAAGCAGGCATTGTAGAGAAGTATTTTTCGCTATCTCAGGAGGATACCACTTGTCTGCAAGATATGTCGCTCGGAGCGGGAGAAATGAAAATCGGCGATAAATATTTGTGTCTGCATACGTTGTCCGATGCCGAAGATCTACCGAGCAAAGTAGAAACGGATATTCGTTATGAACGATTATCTACCGATAGAAGCGATTGCCGATTATCTTTTGCTGCTCCGGTAGGTGTACTCCTAACTTGCAACCACATCTACAATCAGTGGATTTTTATTGATGACCATACGGAAAACCTGAAACGATTTGAGAAGCAGGCACGTAATATGCATTCATTGTCGAAGTACAGCCGTTCCAATCAAATCAATAAATCTTGGATTGAAGAATATCTGAACGAAGCCCACAGCTTTGGTCTGACTTCTATCCGTTGCCATTGCAATGTGATAGCATGGTCGGATGATTACGAAGAAATGAAGCGTATCAAAAATGATGTGGGTAGCCAGTTGGCTCTGATGGAATGTAAGCCCCGACACAATACAGTTGATACTGCAACTTTGTTTTGGGCAGGCATTCCGGGAAATCAAGGCGACTTTCCGAGTGAGGAAAGTTTCTACACATTTATAGAACAGGCTTTGTGTTTCTTCGTGGCTGAGACGAATTACAAATCTTCGCCATCTCCCTTCGGTATCAAAATGGTAGATCGGGTAACAGGAAAACCACTCCATGTGGATATATCCGACTTGCCCATGAAGAAAGGAATTATTACCAACCGAAACAAGTTTATACTTGGTCCGTCTGGTAGTGGTAAATCTTTCTTTACCAATCATATGGTCAGGCAGTATTACGAGCAGGGAACGCACGTTTTGTTGGTAGACACAGGTAATTCTTATCAGGGCTTGTGCGAAATGATTAATCGCAAGACCAAAGGAGAAGACGGTGTTTACTTCACATATACGGAGCAAAATCCCATTGCTTTTAACCCTTTCTATACCGATGATGGCGTGTTCGATATTGAGAAACGAGAGTCTATCAAAACTTTGATTCTTACACTGTGGAAGCGGGATAACGAACCTCCGAGCCGTGCCGAAGAAGTGGCATTATCCAATGCGGTCAGCTTGTATATTGATCGGCTCAAGTATGACAAATCGGTCGTTCCTTCGTTCAATACCTTCTATGAGTTTGTGCAAACGGACTATGCAGCAATCCTCGATGCGAAAAAAGTTCGGGAAAAAGATTTTGATATTGCTAACTTTCTGAATGTACTTGAACCCTACTACAGAGGAGGAGAATATGACTTTTTGCTGAACTCGGATAAGCAGTTGGATTTGTTAAATAAACGCTTTATAGTCTTCGAAATCGATGCCATAAAAGACCATAAAATCCTCTTCCCGATAGTCACAATCATCATTATGGAAACTTTTATAAACAAAATGCGTAGGCTAAAAGGCATCCGAAAGATGATATTGATAGAGGAGGCGTGGAAGGCAATTGCCAAAGAAGGGATGGCAGATTACATAAAATATTTATTTAAAACTGTCCGTAAATTCTTCGGGGAAGCCATTGTAGTAACGCAGGAAGTGGACGATATAATCTCGTCTCCCATTGTCAAAGAAGCGATTATCAATAACTCTGACTGTAAGATTCTCTTGGACCAACGCAAGTATATGAATAAGTTTGATTCAATACAGGCGATGTTGGGATTGACCGAAAAAGAGAAATCGCAGATACTATCCATCAATATGTCCAACAATCCGAATCGGGTTTACAAAGAAGTCTGGATTGGCTTGGGAGGTATGCAATCGGCGGTTTATGCTACCGAAGTTTCATTGGAGGAATATTACACGTACACCACTGAAGAAACTGAAAAACTCGAACTTTTCCGTTTAGCCGAAACGTTAGGCGGAGATATTGAACTCGCTATAAAACAACTGGCAGCGAGTAAGCAGAAACATTAAATAAGCAACAGAACGTATTTAATGACGTGTTTTCCAGTGATAACAGACTGTTGCTGTTATGCTTGCAAAGTCAACAAATAGGTCTGAGACCTTAATCATTTTTTATTCATTAAAACAATATTCAATATGAGAACAAAAATCTTCATGTTGTGCGTGAGCCTTGTGCTTTTCGCTGGCGAAATGAGTGCCCAATGGGCAGTGTTTGACCCGTCCAATCTGGCACAGGGAATCGTTAATACCACCCGTCAGGTGGTGCAGACTACAACGACGGCTCAAAATATGGTGTCGAATTTTAAGGAGACAGTCAAGATTTACGAGCAGGGGAAGCAGTATTACGATGCCCTAAAGTCTGTCAATAACTTAGTTAAGGATGCAAAGAAAGTGCAGAAGACTATCCTGATGGTAGGCGATATTTCCGACATCTATGTAAATAACTTCCAAAAGATGATGTCCGATCCCAACTACACAGTAGAGGAACTCAATGCCATTGCTTTAGGTTATGCTAAGTTATTGGAGCAAAGCAATGATGTACTGAACGAACTCAAAGGAGTGGTCAATATTTCTACACTGTCATTGACCGACAAAGAACGGATGGAAGTTGTCGACAGTGCTTATGATCGGATGCTGAACCTTAATCGGCAATTCAATATAAGCACTTAATCGCACAAAAATTGTTACCTGTCGGCAATTCAATACAGACATTTTTTGTTACCTTTCGGCAATTCAATATAAGCACTTTTGGTAACAAATTGAACTATATTAGCTATCGGAATGGCAATAAAGGTTCATAGGTATATGTACCTTCTTTATCATGATAACTTTTTTGATACATCATCATCCAATGTGATGAATCTGTATTATAAATGTCTTTTGATTTATAAATGTACACATATACATTTGTCGGCTTATCATGGTATTTCATATCTATATTACTCATAGTTCCAACCAACGAATGAAGTAAATCTTTTATTTGCTCATCAACAGTTGCTGTGTCAACCAAAGCTACACGCAAAGATACTTGTGATTTAGCAGGTACATCATAACGCTTACTTTCCAGAACTTCATATTCCGGTAACTTTGGCTTGCCTTTAGTACCCCAATCTGTTGCAACTCCAATAATAACAGATGTTGCCAATAAAATGAGTATTATCCCAATAGCTATTAAACAGCCTTTATTTTTCATATTTGCCATATATTATCTTACTACTATGATTTCTTTGTATTTGCCCCAATACAAGGTACAGCTTTCTTACATCATCAATGAACACTGGAAAAGGTTCGTGTATCTGCCTGCCTTTCATTATACCTTGTTCCCAAACTTCTTCGTTGGTTGAACATGCCAGCCAGCTTGTCCTGTCTTCAAGATTGCTCTGAATACGCTTAATTACACGAAATTCAGATGTTTCAATAACATAATCTTGCCCCGGTATTACTTGCCTTTTATCATACACCTCCTTCAATGCAACCAACGATCCCGGTTTATAATCTGGCAACATACTATCACCATGCACCGCCATCACAGCTGTAGCATCCTGAAAGAAGTCGCCCGCATCAACCATTTCGGTGGGATATGTACCGTCCATATTAGCAACGGTCTGCGTACCAGCTTCTACTATGCCATCAAAGAAAGGTATCAATTTTCTTTCATAACTATTATTTGATTCTGAAACAACACGTACATCTTCTCTGATATCTGGGAAGTCCTTTGTGTTTGTCTTTAGCATCGAACCTTGACCAGTAAGAAGCCACATTGGATTTAAATCCACACAAGAGGTTAATATATTTTCTATCGCATCAGAATTTAGAGGTCTATACTTATTACTTCCTTTAAAATTGCCATAAGTCATACCAATGCCCTCTACGAAATCCGACTTGGCAATCCCCTTATAATCAGCATAGGTTAATATTCTTTCCTTTATGTAGGATAAATTATTATCCATTTTGTTTGTTTAGGTTAATTAATTATCTATATTTGTACCATTATTAATACAAAGTTATCAAAAATATGGAACTATCAAATCTTTTGAAATTCAAACAACACGGTGATGCAGTACGCATTGCATCCATTGTAAACAAAAGTAGGCGTGAGCGCGGCCAAAAAGCCTATTCGGCCGAGGCCATACGCAAAATGCTGAATGGAACACGCACAATGAACGATGAAGTAGCCGAAATAGCTACACGCTACTATCAGGCGCAAAGCGCGATAATGAACTAAACCCTATTACCAACCTCCTAAAAAGCAAAGCGATGATACGAAAAACAACACGTCCGATTGTAGACAAGAACACAGTGATAGGAACAAAAACAGAATACCGCCTATTGGGTATTCTGCTTTACCGAAAGGAGTTGTACACCCCTGCCTGTTACGGATTTAAAGTATATGAGTTTTACCCATCTATCTGATTGTCATTCATACTGATTAATTTTTTGAGTTAGACAGCCTAAAGTTAATCATTTATCCCGAAAGTAGCAGGCTTACAGGTGGTTCGAGGCCACCACGGGAACAATGTTATTCACCAATAAAAAACCAATTATGAAAAAATTATCAATCACATTGACTGTCAACGAACAACAAACCTGTCATTCTGGACTAAATCCGTGGATGCGAACAAACCGAAGTAACCGCTCATCATCTGAACAAAATGGTAATAATTGCATAACCGCTTCAATTTGCATTGAATATGAACCGACACAAACGGAGTTTTTGAATCAAACTCTAGGTCTACTTCTGAAACAGGTTGATCAAAGAATTCAATCTGATATTGAAATGGACAAGATTTTGAAAGAGGTGAAAGACCAGTATTAAGAAGGCTTTCGATGGTGCGCCGGCGACTTTTATCGCACACTTCTGCTTCGAAGTAAATATTAAGATCTACCATATTCATCATTTAAAAATTTAATATCCACAAATATAACCAATTATGAACCAATTAACCAACATCCAAACAATGAGCAGCCGCGAGATTGCAGGTCTGACAGGAAAGAGTCACAACCATGTAATGAGAGATATCCGCACGATGGAACCGGCATGGGTAAAAGTTACTGGGACCAAATTTGGACTCAGTGCATACAAAGATGCTACAGGCCGCACATTGCCTATGTACCAGCTATCTAAAACCGAGTGCCTGTATATCGCTACCAAGTTCAACGACGAGGCGCGTGCGCGTCTGGTGATACGCTGGGAAGAACTGGAGCAGGCAGCACAACGTACCGCCCTGCTGATCTACCAGCCCGAGAGCCTCGAAGAACTCACACAAGACTTCCTGAACCTGATGTACAAAGAGCTGGTGCGCATACCCAACCAGCGCACCCGCGTGCGCATGGCAGGCCTGATAGAATACTACACAGCCATGATAACCGCTAAACCATTGAAGCCATGAAAGCAACAACATGGAGCGTGAAGGAACTGCACATCCTGCGCAAGCATTACCCCGACATGGCTACACTGACCGGCAAGCTGAAGAAAACAGCCTACCGCATCAACAAGAAAGCCGGGGAACTGGGACTGATGAATCAGGCAACAGTAAGCAGTAAGCCGCTGGCGGTGAACAGCAAACAGCCTAAGCAGCCAAAAGAGGCTGCCGGAAGGCTGTATGAGCCGCAACGCAGGCCAATAGCGGAAATAGAGGCCGAAATAGCACAGGTGGAGGACCTGATAAGCAAGGGCATAGAAGCCGGGCAAGCATGGAACCGGGTGATAGACCGTTACAACTCCCTGTGCTGGGAATACGACAGGGCCTTGAAAGCCGGCACCGACACAAGCCGGAAAAACAAACTTAAAGACTTGGTATTATGAACGAAAACCGTATTAACGCAGATGCCTTTGCCTGCTGGTATGTGAAGAACAAACCGTATCTGAGAAATATACTGATGCGCACATATACGTTCGACGAAGATATCTTGAGCAATGTGTTCTTTAGTATCTACAGCCGTATCCTTAACGAAGGCATCAGCATAAAAGACTATACACCTTATATGTTGAGGGCTTTCAAGTACAGGTACCTCACCTACCGGAAGAAAGCCAGCCGCCTGGTACTGGTAGAAGATTACAACCAACTACAAAACAGCTACTATTATGAAAGCTATTGAATTGATTTATAAAGAAATGTATAAGATAAAAGGGCAGCCCGACAGGATTGTATCTTATACCGGACGAGAAGGTAACCGATATTGGTTTACAGATATAAACGGAACATTTTGGATGAATGAAAAACAAATAGAAACTCTTATAATAAGCGTATGAAAGCTAAACTATCTATCATTCTATTCCTGCTGGCGCTGGCGCTGATGGCAACCAACAATATCGTACAGGGCCTGATATCCGTAACCCTGTTGGGCATATCCACACACCTGATGAATACAGGCAAAAAGGAGGTGGAAAAGGCTGTTGATGAGTTTGAAACAAAAATATCGGAACTATTTAAACTAAAGTAATATGAAAGCAAAAGTAACCTGGAGAAACAAAAACCCGTTTTGCCCGCGCTGGGAAGATTTGGGAAGGGTATCGGAAGCCGAAATAGCTGATGATATGGAAATAGAAACCATCATCAGGTATGCTAAAGAAGCCACACCCGATGGGTTCTGGCTGCATACGATAGAGACACCTTACCATACTGTCACCTACAACTATAACGGTGATTTAGTGAATGGATAAAATCCTAAACGGTTCGCGGCCGGGTTCGATTCCCGGCATAGGAACAAAAAAATATAATATGAAAACAAGCGACATCATAAACTATAATTCACAACTGTACATTTCGCAGGATTACATCCTGGACAATACAGGCATGAGTAAAGGTTATCTGCGCAAAGCCAAATGTTTGGCCAACAAAGGGGCTTATTCGTGGACACACCAGGATATACTGAACGCTTGCTACTTTTCGTACAACAATCTGCCGGCTACCGTGCAAAGCAAGCTGTTGCCGCTGGCCCAACTGATAGAATATGCAAAGGAAACAAGCGATGACAGCACAGCCATCGTTGCAGCTGCCCGGCAAAGCAGCTATACAAAATTTCTTCCGGCATTCAAAAAACAGGACATTGCCACATCGGCAGCCATCATACACGAAGCCAGCCTATATATAGCGATGAACAACATTTCTTTCTCCAAATCAGCCTTCTTTGAAAAGCTGGCAAACGAGATTGATATTCAACAAATAAAGTACCTGCCAAAGACCTGGCGCAACCTGCGTGACAAAATACAGGCATACGCATCAGGAACACCGATCACCGACATCATCAAGGAAAAGAACAAAGGCAACCGGAACCGCGCAAAACATGTAAATAATGATATACTGAAAAGCTGGCTGGTTGGCCTGATTGAAAGCCAGAAGAACTATTCAGCAGCATACATATTCAGGCAAATACGCAGGATGAGTGTACAGCATGGCATGACAGACTTTCCTTCGGTTCGCTGGATTAGCGATTACCTTACTTTGCCTGAAATGCAATACATCACACAGCAGCGTTACGGTGCAAACAGCAGGTTCAACCACAAATACCGCGCCTATGTGCCAACACAATCGGCGCTGTTTGCCGGCGACTGCTGGCAGATAGACGGTACACGTGTGAATATCATCGACCACCGGGCCACTTACATCAACAAAGACGGTAAAAAGGTGACAGGACAAAAGTTCCTATATATCATTGCCGTGCGTGATGTAATGAGTGGTATGGTTCTGGGATGGGAATACTGTTACGAAGAAAGCGCCACGGCTGTAATCAATGCGCTGGCAATGGCAGTGCGCACCGCCGGGTATCTGCCTTATGAATTTATATACGACCGTTTCCCCGGGCATAATTCGGCAGAATGGCAACGCATCGAAACCTATATGCGCATAGCCGGCACCATAATGACTGTGACACACAAGGCTGATGGCAAACCACACATCGAACGTTGGTGGGATACGCTTCAGAACGTGTTCATGATGGATAGTGATCTGTATTATGGTGAAGGTATCAAGTCAACACGCAGATATGCACACAGAAGCAAAGAATATGTTGCAAGCATGCGCAAATGGGCTACAGACAACAAATTCAATTACGATGATGCCTGCCGGGAAACCGACAATATTGTCTGCAGATACCTGAATACACCGCT